>JBIQHE010000005.1:0-169923 GCA_044508875.1 Sphingomonadales bacterium
ATTCGAACCTCCGGCCCCTGCCTCCCGAAGACAGTGCTCTACCAGGCTGAGCTACTCCCCGACCGATGCTGCGCCGGCGGACCAGCGCGAAGGCAGGGCGGTCCTCTAGACGCGCGTTTCGCGAACTTCAAGCGTCAATCGGCACATCATGTGCGATTGCCCCGGCTGAGGTAATGGAGTGCGGCAGTAAGGGCCGACCGAGCGAGACTGTTGCCCCGCGCATGGGCGGCTCTCGCGGCCGGGCAAATGGCCCGGCGCGGCGCTGCTATCCGCGAAGCACCGCCCGCACGTTCATCATCAGTCGCTCAACATCGGCGGGCCGCCAACGGGGGGGGAGCTTGCCGCATACCCTCGCGGAGATTAGCAATGACCCGCAACCAGGGAGCGATTCTTGCCTGATACCATTCATTATGAGCTGCAATATCTCGAGCTGATGCGGCGCATCTGGAGTGAGGGCGATGAGCGCGTCGATCGCACCGGGGTTGGCACGCGGTCCCTGTTTGGCGAAACGATGCGATTTTCGCTGGAAGATGATGCAATCCCGCTGCTGACCACCAAGCGTGTCTATTGGAAAACGGCGCTGCGCGAGCTTTTGTGGTTCCTCACCGGGGATACCAACATACGTCCGCTCGTGGCGCAGGGCGTGCGCATCTGGACCGACTGGCCTCTCGACCGCTACCGCCGGGAGACCGGAGAAGCGATCGAGGCGGCGGATTTTGAGGCGCGTATTCTCGCCGATGAGAGTTTCGCCGCGACCTGGGGCGACCTCGGACCCGTATACGGCCATCAGTGGGTCGATTGGCCGCGCTATGAGCCGGTGGACGGCGGGCTCTATCGCCGCGCCGAACATGGGCATAATCAGATTGCGACGCTGATCGAGGGGCTGCGCAACAACCCGGGATCGCGCCGCCATATTTTCACCGGGTGGAACGTCGCCGATCTCGACCGCATGGCCTTGCCCCCGTGCCACATGACATATCAGTTCCACGTCCGCAGCGATGGCGGGCTCTCGTGCCTCCTGTTCCAGCGCTCGTGCGACCTTGGCCTCGGTTTCGCCTTCAACGTCTTCGAGGCGGCGCTGCTGACTCGAATGATTGCCCAGCAATGCGATTTGCGCGCGCACCAACTGGTTTGGACGGGCGGCGACGTTCATCTCTACCTGAACCACGCTGACCTTGTTGAGGCCCAGCTTTCGCGCGTTCCTGAAGGTGCCCCAAAATTGCGAATCCTGCGCCGGGCGGAGAGCATCTTCGATTACCGGTTCGAGGACTTCACGGTCGAGAATTATGCGCCGCAAGCCCATATTCCGGCGCCCGTGGCGGTCTGACGGGCGGCCATTGCAATGGCATGCAGAAAGCAATAATATGTCGCCTAATTGAAATATAACGGCGCGGCGATTCGCGCCACGAAGGGACGAAGATATGCCCGAAACGCCCCCCGAGCGGAGAGAGGGGAGCCGGCCGGCGAGCAATTTGCCGCCATTGTCGCTCCACATTCCCGAGCCGCGCTACCGTCCAGGCGATACGCCCGATTTCAGCGACATCGAGATCCCCGCGGTCGAGGCGACCCCGCGGCCCGGTGAAGCGACCAAACCCGATTCCATGCGCGAGCTTTGTTACGGGCTCGTGCGTGTTCTCGACTTCGACGGCGAAGCGAAGGGGCCCTGGAATCCGCACCTCGCGCCTGATCGCCTGCGGACAATGCTGCGCACGATGATGCTGCTGCGCGCCTTTGACGACCGAATGTTCCGTGCCCAGCGCCAGGGCAAGACGAGCTTTTACATGAAGTCGACCGGCGAAGAGGCGACTTCGGTCGCCTCGACAATGGCGATCGACCGGACCGACATGGTGTTCCCGAGCTACCGCCAGCAGGGCATATTGATCGCGCGCGACTATCCGCTGATCCAGATGATGAACCAGATTTACTCAAATCGCGGCGATCATCTGCTCGGGCGGCAATTGCCGATCATGTACTCGGCACCCGAGCACGGGTTTTTCAGTGTTTCGGGAAATCTTGCCACCCAGTATCCGCAAGCCGTGGGCTGGGCGATGGCCTCGGCATCGAAGGGCGACACCCGCATCGCGACGGCCTGGTGCGGCGAGGGATCTTCGGCTGAAGGTGATTTCCACTCGGCCCTCACTTTCGCGACCGTCTATAACGCGCCGGTCATTTTCAACGTCGTCAACAACCAATGGGCCATCTCCAGTTTTTCGGGCTTCGCCGGAGGAGAGCGGACCACTTTTGCGGCGCGCGCAGTCGGCTATGGCATCGCGGGCCTGCGCGTCGATGGAAACGATCCGCTGGCCGTCTATGCGGCAACCCTGTGGGCGGCGGATCGGGCGCGGACCAATAATGGTCCGACCTTGATCGAGCATTTTACCTATCGCGGAGAAGGGCACAGCACCTCCGACGACCCAAGTGCCTACCGCGCGGCGCAGGAGGCGAACGCGTGGCCGTTCGGGGACCCGATCGCGCGGCTCCGCCAGCATCTTGAACGGCAAGGTGAGTGGGACGCCGAGCGCCACGAGGCGCAGGCGAAAGAACTCGATGAGCTCGTGAAGGCGACCCAGAAACAAGCGGAAAAACTCGGCATTTTGGGTCACGGCATGCACCAGCCGTTCGAAACGATGTTCGAGGACGTGTTCGAGGAGATGCCATGGCACCTCCAGGAACAATGCGCGCAGATGCTCGCCGAACAGGAAGCAAAGTTCGGTCCCGACTGGAAGCCCGAATGATGCAAGACGACACCAAGACCATGAACATGATCGAGGCGATCAACAGCGCAATGGACGTCATGCTGGAGCGCGACGACAAGGTTGTCGTGATGGGCGAGGACGTCGGCTATTTCGGCGGCGTATTCCGCGCGACGGCCGGGTTGCAGAAGAAGCATGGCAAGACGCGCGTTTTCGATACGCCGATCAACGAATGCGGTATCATCGGGGTCGCGGTCGGCATGGGTGCCTACGGACTGCGCCCGGTGCCCGAGATCCAGTTTGCCGATTATATCTACCCCGGCCTCGACCAGCTTGTGAGCGAGGCGGCCCGGCTACGCTATCGTTCGGCGAATGACTATATCTGCCCGATGACGGTGCGCACCCCGTTCGGCGGCGGCATTTTCGGCGGCCAGACCCACAGCCAGTCGCCCGAAAGCATCATGACGCATATCTGCGGCGTGAAGACCGTAATTCCGTCCAACCCGTACGACGCCAAGGGACTGCTGATCGCCGCGATCGAGGACAATGACCCGGTCGTGTTTCTCGAACCGAAGCGCATCTACAACGGCCCGTTCAGCGGCTATTATGACCGCCCGGTCGAGCCCTGGTCGAAGCATGAAGCCAGCGCGGTTCCCGAGGGCTATTATCGCATCGATCTCGGCAAGGCCGCGACGGTGCGCGAGGGCGAGGCTGTGACCGTGCTCGCTTATGGTACGATGGTTCACGTGGCAAAGACGATCATCGAGGAAATGGGCGTCGATGCCGAAATTCTCGATCTGCGTACCCTGCTGCCGCTCGATATCGAGGCGGTCGAGGCATCGGTGAAGAAGACCGGCCGCTGCCTGATCATTCACGAAGCGACGCGGACCTCGGGTTTTGGCGCGGAGCTTGCGGCATTGGTGCAGGAGCGCTGTTTCTACCATCTCGAGGCGCCGGTCGAGCGCGTCACCGGCTTCGACACGCCGTACCCGCACAGCCTCGAGTGGGCCTATTTCCCTGGCCCTGTCCGTATCGCGACTGCGCTGACCAAGATCTTGAAGGACTGACGCCATGGCCCGCTACTCATTCCGTCTGCCCGACATCGGCGAAGGCATCGCCGAGGCCGAAATTGTCGCCTGGCACGTGCGTGTCGGTGACCGCATCGAGGAAGATGCCCAGCTCGCCGACATGATGACCGACAAGGCGACCGTCGAAATGGAATCGCCGGTCTCGGGAACCGTGGTGGAAATTGCGGGCGAGGTAGGCGATCTCATTCCGATCGGATCGACGCTCGCGGTAATCGAAACCGACAGCGATGTTGAAGATGCGCCCGCTAGGGAAGACGAAGACGTTGCGGCGGAAACGCCGGGGGCGGAAGAGGCGTCCGACGCCGGGATTGCAAAGGCTGACGCGGAACCCGTCCGGGCCGAGCCTGCTGCAAAGCCGTCACCCGTGAGCGAAGCGAAGGATAGCGGACCTCGAGACGCCGCGCGAGAGCGAGAGGGAAAGCCGGTCCTGGCGTCCCCCGCAGTGCGCGCGCGCGCCAGGGATCTGGGCATCGACCTCTCGCGGGTCCAGGCCGAGGGCGAGCGTATCCGGCACTCGGACCTCGACGCATTCCTCCGGTACAAGAGCGGTGAGGGTTATCATGCGCCGGGCGCCAGCCGTGCACGGGCTGACGAGGCGGTCAAGGTCATCGGGATGCGCCGCAAGATCGCCGAAAACATGGCGGCATCGAAACGCGCGATCCCGCATTTCACCTATGTCGAGGAAATGGACGTTACCGCGCTCGAGGAGATGCGCGCCGACCTCAACGCCAATCGCGGCCAGCGCCCGAAGCTCACGATGCTGCCCTTCCTGATTGTCGCCATTTGCCGCACGATCCCGCAGTTCCCGATGATCAACGCGCGCTACGATGATGAGGCGGGCGTGGTGACGCGGCACGGCGCGGTCCACCTGGGCATGGCGACGCAGACAGATGCCGGCCTCATGGTCCCGGTAATCCGCGATGCCCAGGACATGAATGTCTGGCAACTTGCGGCCGAGATCAGCCGCCTCGCGGAAGCCGCGCGCACTGGCAAGGCCAAGCCCGCGGAACTGACGGGCGGGACGCTGACCGTCACATCGCTCGGTCCGCTTGGAGGAATTGCAACGACGCCGGTCATCAACCGGCCCGAGGTCGCGATAATCGGCCCGAACAAGATCGTGGAACGCCCGGTTTTCGACGGCGACGACATCCGGCGGGCGAAGCTGATGAACCTCTCGATCAGCTGCGATCACCGCGTGGTCGACGGCTGGGATGCTGCAAGCTACGTCCAGGCTCTCAAGAAGCTCATTGAAACGCCGGTCCTGCTGTTCGCCGATTGAGTGCGGGAAGGGGCGCTCGCCAGACCTGCCGCCTAGCGGACCACGCCCCGGAATATCAGCTTGCCCGAGGCCCCGGCCGGGACCGGCTTCTGGATTGCCCAGCGAATATGCGTGACGTCCGCGGGCTGCGCAGGACGGCGCGTGCCGTCGGGCAGGGCAACGCTCAGCTCTGCAAGCCGGCCCCAGGCGCGTCCGCCATCCACCGAGACGAGCGCGCCGCTGTCGGCGGCGTCTGCGTATCGCACCGCTGCGGGAAGCGGGTTGGTGATGACGAAGCGGTCCGCCGTGCGCGGGCTCGCATTCCGGTAGTTGAGAACGAACACAAGCCGGTCGCCGGGCACCACGGCCTTTGGCTCTTCGAGAAGGACGCGCTTGCGACCGGCTCCGTCGGTCTTGACGCGTTCGACGAATATATTGTTGTCGAGTGCGATCTGGTCGGCTGCCTGCGCATGCGAGGGGAGCAGCGCTGCGAGCGCCATCAAGGCGGCAGTCTGCATGACGAGCTGTCCAGCTCGATCGGGACGGGCGAGGGAAGGTGTCAGGCTCTCGCCGATGCGACGAGCGAAGGGCAGGAAGGCAGGGATGATCCGAACTCCAATAACTGTCTTGGGACAGGCTCTTGGAACCGAAAGGGAAATTTATGGTTAACATCGCGCTTACCTAGCCGGTCCGCTGCGATGCCGCGGGCAGGTAGCCCGGCTGGCGTGCCGGGCAAAGCTCGCGTAAGTAGAGGCGATTGACCGGGAGACAAGCAAGGTGGCAGACGACGGGGGGAAAAGGGAGGCTCGTGGAACGCGTGCCAATCCCCTGCATCAGATCGAGGTCGACGATCTCAGGCGCGATCGGCTGCTCGCGGCGTTGACCCTCATTATCGGCGCCGCCTTTTGCCTCGGCCTTCCCTTCGCGCTTCAGGCAGGGGCGGAGTTCTTCCTGCCCTTGACCGCGGCGATCGTGATCGCGATCGCGCTCGTCCCTGTGCTCGAGTGGCTCGAACGACGCGGTGTGCCCTCAGCGCTCGCATCCTTTCTCTCGCTTGCAGCCTTCCTCCTTGGCATCAACGCAGCGCTCGCCATCATCGTCGTGCCCGCGACCGGATGGTTTACCCGACTTCCCGAATCGATCCCCCGAATCCAGAGCAACCTTGCGCCGCTGATCGACTTTTATTCCACGCTGCAAAAGTTCGTCGACCGGACGCTGGCTTCGGTGGCATCGGGAAGCGAGGCGACTGCCCAGGCGATGGCGGCGACCGCGCCGACTTCGGTGGTGGATTATTTCATCTCGGCGGCGCCTTCGGCCGCGATCCAGCTCTTTTTCGCGGTGCTGGTGGTCTTCTTCTTCCTCGCCGGCTGGACGCGGCTACGCAAGGGGACGATTCGCCGCCGTGGCAGTTTCGACGGCGCGATGCAGACCGCGCGCGTGATCCAGAATGTTGTCGATGCCACGGCGGATTATCTGGCGACCATCTCGATGATCAATGCGATTCTCGGGCTGGTCGTGTCGCTGCTGCTCTGGGCGCTCGGCATGCCGTCGCCCTTCATGTGGGGCGGTATCGTCGCAATCTGCAACTTCGTGCCGTATCTCGGGCCGATCGTGGCCGCGATCCTGCTCGCGCTTGGCGGGCTGATGACCTTTGACGCGGTAGGCTTTGCCCTGCTGCCCGCTTTGATCTTCACCGGCGTCCACCTTGTCGAGGCGAATCTGATCACGCCGCTGGTGCTCGGTCGGCGCTTGACCGTCAATCCGCTGCTGATTCTCGTCTCGCTGAGCTTCTGGGGCTGGGTGTGGGGAACCCCCGGCGCGCTCCTTGCGGTGCCGCTGCTGCTCATCCTCCAGACGATCCTCCATTCGACGGGGACGCCCGATTTCGCGGGATTCCTGTTCGAACGAGGCACGCTGACCACCGTTGACGAGATGCGCGCACGCCTAAATCGCGACAAGACCGAAAGCGACGGTTGACAGGCCGCGACGCGGCGCATATTGGCGCGGCTCCCAAGCACACGCGGGTGTAGCTCAGTTGGTTAGAGTGCCGGCCTGTCACGCCGGAGGTCGCGGGTTCGAGCCCCGTCACTCGCGCCATTTCTTGTCCCTCTGGACGAAATGGTGACCGCAGCTTGGGAAATCATTTCATCGGTGGGCAAGAACCGGGCGGGTGCAGCTCAGCCGCGCCATCGCCCCAGTTCCATCCAGCGCAGCAGCGGCTTCAGCGGCAGTATCCAGACGATACCCGCCGCGAGGTAGAAGATCGCCTGGATGAGTATCGGCCACGCGCCAACCCACGGCGACAGGCTGACGATGATGGCGGCCCAGACCGCGATCAGCAGCAGGATCAGGAAAATTCCTGCCGGCTTGCGCCAGCTCGGTTGTTCGGTCCCTCGAGGCTCTTCACTCACACGCGGTCTCCACAGACGATAAACTCCTGCTCGGTCAGCACGGCGTCGAGCCGTGCGTCGGTCGATTCGGCGGGTATGACATCGACTTCCTGCACCGACCAGCCAACCCCGATCCGGACGACGTGAGGATGCGCTGCGAAATAGCGGTCATAATGTCCGCCCCCCTGGCCAAGCCGCCCCCCGTTTCGATCGAAACCGACGAGCGGACAAAGGACCAGTCGCGGCTCGGCAGATGGTCCCGCCTCAGCAGGCTGACGCGGGCCCCAGGGCCCCTTTACGAGCGCGCCGCCGGGCATCCAGTGCCGGAAATCCATCGTCTCGCTGCGGTCGCGGTGGAAGGGGAGGGCGATGGGGTAGCCCGACAGCGCCGGGAGAATATCAGGCTCGTCACCCCAGGCAATATAGGCCCCGACCGGCCCGCATCCCTCGATCATCTCGGCGAGCGACCGGGGAAGCGCGCGGAAGGCGGCAAGGCGTGCCATGGCATCGAGATTTGCCGTGAAGTGCCTGCGGCGAAAGCGAAGCCGCTCGCGAAGAGCCTGCTTTTGCCGGACCGGTTCGGCAAAGATGTCGGTCATCGCCGTTCCTGGCTCTTTCTATCGGCGGGTTGGCGGGACCGCCGTGGTCGTTTGCCGGAAAATCCTCTGACGCCAGTAACGTCAGGTGGGGGCCATGTACGTCGGGCCAGGGCCCGGGCAGGGACAGCTCCCTTGGATGATGTATCGCCTCAGGGATATTCGCAGCGGCTCGTGCCGGGCAGTGCCCGCCTCCCTCTATTTAGGGACGCCGGCGCGGGGTCTCAAGGGATTTGCTCGACTTTCGTTGCAAGGGTCTCGATCCGCTCCGCAATCTGCATCAGCGCGCGGTCATGGCGGCCCGAGGGCGGCGCCGAAACGACGGGTGCGCCCTGCCGCAGCATTTCAAGTTCTGCGAGAGCGGCGGCGGCGCGCTCGGTAGCAGCACGCGCTTCGGTGAGCGCTTCCCGTTCGCGTGCCTGGGCAGCCCGCAGTTCGTCTCTCGCCGCCGCCTCGCGGCTCTCGGCAAGAGCGACCGCGGCGCGGAGTGAATCGGCTTGGGGCGCCGCCTTTTCAACCTTGCCGCGCGCCTCTTGCGTTTCATCGGCGAGCATGAGCGCCGCGAAGAGAAGCTGGCGTACTTCGGTCCCGCCCTGAACAGTGCGCGCCTTCGCGTCGATGGCGTCGGCGAGTTGGCGAAGCCGATCCTCCTGGCCGTCAGCGCAATGAACATCATAGGCCCGCCCTGCGATGCTGAGACGGACATCAGCCATGCTTCGCCTCCGCGATCAGCCGGTCGAGTTCGTCGATCACCGCTGCGACCTCGGCCTTCAATGCAGAGGATTCGGGGGGCGAAGCCGCCGGGGAGGGGGCAGGCCGCTGGGCTCTTTCGGCCAGCGCCTTCTCGATCCGGCTCAGCGCCCGTTCGATGCGGCCGATGGCGAGGCTGGATTCGTCGAGATCGAGTTCCATGAACAAAGACCTAGCAGCGGCACCCGGTGGGCGCAATTGCCGAGGCCCGATCGAAGGGTGAAACCGGCTTTTTGCGGGATTTCTTGCCTTGGGCGGTTGACTCCTGCCCGCCGCGCCGCAAAGGGCAGTCGCGCACGCCAGCCCAGCCATTTCCGGGGGACGAATGACACTGCCCGAACGCCAGCTCGCCAACGCCATTCGCGCGCTTGCTATGGACGCCGTACAAGCCGCCAACAGCGGCCATCCGGGGATGCCGATGGGCATGGCCGATGTCGCAACGGTGCTCTACGCCGACTATCTGAAGTTCGATCCCGCGGACCCCGCCTGGCCCGATCGCGATCGATTCGTATTGTCGGCGGGGCACGGCTCGATGCTGGCCTATGCAACGCTGCACCTCGCGGGCTACGCACACCCCACGATGGACGAAATCCGCGGCTTTCGTCAGCTCAGCAGCCCATGCGCAGGACACCCCGAGAATTTTGAGCTCGCCGGCGTTGAAACGACCACCGGTCCCCTCGGGCAGGGGCTTGCGACCGCGGTCGGCATGGCGATTGCCGAGCGGCACCTCAACGCGGTCTATGGCGACGCGCTCGTCGATCATCGCACTTACGTGATCGCGGGCGATGGCTGCCTGATGGAAGGCATCAACCACGAAGCCATCGGTCTTGCGGGGCATCTGAAGCTCGGGCGGCTGATCGTGCTGTGGGACGACAACAGGATCACGATCGACGGATCGACGGACCTGTCGACGAGCGAGGACGTCAAGGCGCGTTACGCGGCCACAGGGTGGCATGTCGAGGCGTGCGATGGGCATGACCCGGCCGATATTCGCCGGGCGATCGACGCTGCCCTCTCCGACGACCGGCCATCGCTGATTGCCTGCAAGACGATCATCGGCTTTGGCGCGCCGAACAAGCAGGGTACATCGGCAACTCACGGCGCAGCGCTCGGTGCCGAGGAAGTCGCAGCGGCCCGCGAGACGCTGGGCTGGACTGCGGAGCCCTTCGTCATTCCTGCGGACATTTCGAGTGCTTGGAGGGCGTTCGGCAACAAGGGCAAGGCGCTCCATGCCGAGTGGAAGGATCGGCTTGCAAGTCACGAAAAGAAAGATGATTTCGAAGCTCGGATCGTGGGCCGTGTGATCCCGGGTGAAGCCTTCAAGACCTATGTTGAGGGGCTCGTGGCGGCGCCTCCGACGGTTGCGACCCGCAAGGCATCGGAGAATACGCTGGGCGCGCTCACTGCCGACATCGCGGCGCTTGTCGGGGGCAGCGCCGACCTCACGGGTTCGAACAACACCAAAACCTCATCGACCAAGCCGTTAACAAAGAAGGATTATTCCGGCCGATACATTTATTATGGCATTCGCGAGTTCGGCATGGCCGCGGCGATGAACGGCATGGCCCTGCACGGCGGCGTCATTCCCTATGGCGGAACATTCCTGGTGTTTTCGGACTATTGCCGCGGCGCCATCCGTCTCTCGGCGCTGCAGCGTCAGCGCGTCATCTACGTCATGACGCACGACAGCATCGGGCTCGGCGAAGACGGGCCGACGCACCAGCCGATCGAGCATCTACAGTCGCTGCGCGCGATGCCGAACTTGCTCGTCATGCGCCCCGCCGACGCGGTCGAAACCGCCGAATGCTGGGCGCTGGCCCTCGCGCAGGAGGATCGCCCGACGCTGCTCGCGCTCACCCGCCAGAACCTGCCGCCGCTGCGCCATGACGTCACGGAAAATCTTTGCGCCAAGGGCGCATATCGACTTCGCGATGCCAAGGCCGCGCGCAAGGTCGTCCTCGTCGCGACGGGCTCGGAGGTTTCGCTCGCAATGGACGTCGCCGACCAGCTTGAGGCGGCGGGTCAGGGCGCCGACGTCGTCTCGATGGTGTCGACCGAGCTGTTCGACGAGCAGGATGCGGCCTACCAGGCAAATATTCTCCCCGCCGAGGCGCTCATTGTGTCGATCGAGGCCGGCACCACCTTCGGCTGGGAGCGCTACACCGGCCGCAGCGGACTTCGCTTTGGCATCGACGGTTTCGGGGCCTCGGCGCCAATTGACGACCTATTCAGACACTTCGGCCTTACCGCCGATGCTATCGCTCCCCAAATCCTGACCCGGCTGGGGCAATAACGACCCCGCCGCTCCCACGCAGAAAGGACATTTCGTCATGGCAGTGAAAGTCGCAATCAACGGTTTCGGACGCATCGGCCGCCTCGTCGCGCGCGCCATTCTGGAGCGCCCCGATTGCGGGCTCGAACTGGTCGCGATCAACGATCTTGCCGACGCGAAGGCCAATGCCCTCCTGTTCAAGCGCGACAGCGTCCACGGTGCCTTCCCGGGCGAGGTGAGCGCCGAGGGCGACCAGATGTTCGTCAACGGAAAGGCGATCCGCGTCACCAAGGAACGCGATCCTGCGAACCTGCCACATGGCGAGCTCGGCGTCGATATCGCACTCGAATGCACGGGTTTCTTCACCGACGCCGAAAGCGCGGGCAAGCACCTTGCCGCGGGCGCGAAGCGCGTCCTCATTTCGGCCCCCGCCAAGGGAGTCGACCAGACCGTCGTCTACGGCGTCAATCACGACAAGCTGACGGCTGACCACAAGATCGTCTCGAACGCGAGCTGCACCACCAACTGCCTCGCGCCTGTTGCCAAGGTGCTCAACGACACGTTGGGGATCGAACGCGGCCTCATGACCACCGTACATGCCTACACGAACGACCAGAAGATTCTCGACCAGATCCACAGCGACATGCGCCGGGCGCGCGCGGCGGGCATGTCGATCATTCCGACCACGACGGGCGCAGCGCGCGCGGTTGGCGAAGTCCTGCCTGAACTGAAAGGCAAACTCGACGGATCGGCGATCCGCGTGCCCACGCCGAACGTCAGCCTGGTCGATCTCACCTTCACGCCGAGGCGCGACACGAGTGTCGAGGAAGTGAACAAGATCCTCAAGGATGCGTCTGAGGGTGCGCTGAAGGGCGTCCTTGCCTATTCGGATGAGCCGCTCGTCTCGATCGATTATAACCACTGCCCGGCGAGCTCGACCGTCGACAGCCTCGAAACCGCCGTGCTTGAAGGAAAGCTGGTGCGTGTGGTCAGCTGGTACGACAATGAATGGGGCTTCTCGAACCGCATGGTCGACACCGCAAGCGTGATCGCAGGGCTGCTCTGATCATATTTCCCGCTCGGGCTGAGCTTGCCGAAGCCTGAGCGGGCCAAAACTTCGGCAGGTTCGAAAAAGTGGGCGGAGTATGGCAATGGGTGGTTTCAAGACCCTCGACGATATCGGTGACGTCACCGGAAAGCGCGTGCTGGTGCGCGTCGATCTCAACGTCCCGATGGCCGACGGCGCGGTCGCGGACGATACGCGCATTCGCGCGGCGCTGCCGACGATCCGCGAGCTCTCCGACAAGGGCGCGATCGTCCTGCTTCTCGCCCATTTCGGGCGGCCGAAGGGCGCGAAGAATCCCACCCAGTCCCTGAGCCTTGTCATCGACGGCGTGGCCGACGTGCTCGGACATTCGGTAATGTTCATCCCCGATTGCGTAGGCGAGGGCGCCCGGGCGGGGGTGGCGGTCCTCGCGCCCGGTGACGTTGCCGTCCTCGAGAATACGCGTTTCCATGCAGGCGAGGAAAAGAACGACCCGGCGTTCGCCGATGCGCTCGCCGAAGTCGGTGACCTGTACGTCAACGACGCCTTTTCGGCAGCGCACCGTGCCCACGGCTCGACCGAAGGCATCGCCCACCGCCTGCCCGCCTACGCCGGGCGCGCGATGGAAGCGGAGCTCAAGGCGCTCGATGCGGCGCTTGGCAACCCCGCGCACCCGGTCGCCGCGGTGGTTGGAGGCGCCAAGGTATCGACCAAGATCGACGTGCTGCAAAATCTCGTCGGCCAGGTCGACCACCTGATTATTGGTGGCGGAATGGCCAATACCTTCCTCGCGGCCCGCGGTGTCGATGTCGGCAAGTCGCTGTGCGAGCATGACCTCGTCGCGACCGCGAACGCGATTTTTGACGCCGCCGACAAGGCCGGCTGCACGATCCACCTTCCCTATGACGTGGTGGTCGCAAAGGAGTTCGCTCCGAACCCGCCGACGCGCACCGTCAACGTCCACGAGGTCGCCGCCGACGAGATGATCCTCGACGTGGGGCCGGCAGCTGTCGAGGCGCTCGCCGACGTTCTCAAGAATTGCCGCACATTGGTGTGGAACGGGCCGCTCGGCGCGTTCGAGACGCCCCCGTTCGACACGGCGACCGTCGCCCTCGCCAGGACGGCCGCCGCGCTGACCCGCGAGGGGTCGCTCATCTCGGTTGCGGGAGGCGGTGATACCGTCGCCGCGCTCCACCACGCGGGCGTAGGGCAAGATTTCACCTTCGTCTCGACCGCGGGCGGGGCCTTCCTCGAATGGATGGAAGGCAAACCGCTGCCGGGGGTCGATGCGCTGAAACGATAGGGTTTCGCGCCATTGCATCCCGCGTGCGGGACAGCTATGCGCGCCGCAACATACGTATGCAAACAACCGGAGATCTTATGACCACCGCCAATGCCGCTATGCTCGACCAGATCAAATCGGGGCAGGGGTTCATCGCCGCACTCGACCAGAGCGGGGGTTCGACGCCCAAGGCGTTGAAAGGCTATGGCATCGGCGAGGACGCCTTCTCAAGCGACGAGGAGATGTTCGGGCTGATCCACGCGATGCGTAGCCGCATCGTCACTGCGCCCTGCTTCAATGGCGAGAAGGTCATCGGCGCAATTCTCTTCGAGCGCACCATGGACGGCGAAGCCGGAGGCAAGCCGGTCCCGGCGCTCCTTTGGGAGCGCGGGGTCGTGCCCTTCCTCAAGGTCGACAAGGGGCTGGAGGCCGAGACCGAGGGTGTTCAGCTGATGAAGCCGATGGCTGATCTCGACGCGCTCTGCGAACGCGCCGTGGCGAAGGGCGTCTTCGGCACCAAGATGCGCAGCGTCATCAATCTCGCCAATCCCGCCGGGGTCAAGGCAATCGTCGAGCAGCAGTTTGCCGAAGCGAAGCGGATCGCGGCGCACGGCCTTGTTCCGATCATCGAGCCCGAGATCAACATCAAGAGCCCCGAACGCGACGCTGCCGACCGCCTGCTGCTGGAGGAAACGCTCGCCGCGCTCGGCGCCTGGGAAGGCGCACCGGTGATGCTGAAGTTGTCGTTACCGACCGAGGCGGGGCTATTCCAGCCGCTGGTCGACCATCCCAGGGTGCTGCGCGTGGTTGCGCTGTCCGGCGGCTTCTCGCGCCCTGAGGCGTGCGCCGAACTTGCGAAAAACCCGGGTATCATCGCGAGCTTCAGCCGCGCCCTGCTTGAGGATCTGCGGGTTTCGATGAGCGACGAGGAATTCAACGCTTCGCTCGGCGGCGCGATCGACGAGATTCACGCCGCGTCGGTCGCCTGATGTCGAACGGCTGGAAGGCCGTCGACGATTATATCGCCGAAAAGCTCATCGGCGGCGACGCGGCGCTGTCCGCGGCGCTCGCCAACAACAAGGCGCAGGGCTTACCGCCGATTGACGTCTCGGCAGCGCAAGGCAAAATGCTCTTCCTGCTCGCGCAGGCGACCGGCGCGCGCCGAATTCTAGAGGTCGGGACGCTCGGCGGCTATTCGACGATCTGGCTTGCACGGGCGCTGCCCGAGGACGGCGAGCTCGTCACGCTGGAGATCGATAGCAAGCACGCCCGCGTCGCGCGCGAAAACCTGGTGCGCGCGGGGGTGTCGGACAAGGTCGAAATCCGCGTCGGACCCGCCAGTGACAGCCTCGCTGCGATGACGGGTGAAGCCGCGTTCGATTTCGTTTTCATCGACGCCGACAAGCAAGGCAACGCCCATTATGTCGCCGAAGCGATCCGCCTCGGGCGAAGCGGCACGATGGTCGTCGTCGACAATGTCGTGCGCGAGGGCGGGGTGCTCGATCAAGATAGCGGCGACCCGCGCATCGACGGTACGCGTGCGCTGTTCGACATGCTGAGCGCCGAACCCCGCCTCGACGCAACCGCGCTGCAGATCGTGGGCGCTAAAAAGTGGGACGGGTTCGTGCTGGCGCGGGTGCGCTAGCTTTCGCGCTCCTCCCTCTCCCCGGCGCATTGCTTTTTCGCGGCGGGCCGCGCCCCTCAAAGTCCGCCATCGAAGCGAAAGGAAAATCGATAATCCTCGGGCTTGATCCGTCCCTCGACCTTCTTTGCAGGTGTGACGCTTTCGAGCAGGAGCGTTCCGTCGGCTAGAGGAACGCGTTCGCCGAGGATCGCCTCGAACGCCTGCGGGGGAGCGCCGGCCCGGATCCACAGCATGTTGAGACGTACCCGCCCCGTCCATATGCATGTAACACCGACGGGGCAGCGGCTGTCTTCGAGGAGTTCAACCGGCTTGATCACGGGCCCATCTGTATAAGCGCTTTGACCGAGCGCGACCCTTGAAGCGTCGGGAAGCGGGCGCGTCTCAGCGGGCGAGGTCCGGCTTGCTGCGCAGCTCGAGACGGCGAGCGGAAGTGCGAGCGACAGGCCGGCGAGGCGCAGGATTTTCTGCATTTGCCCGGGCATGCCGCCGTGGCTATGAACCCGCCATGACCAGACCGAATTGCCAGCTTTACCTGATCTCACCGCTCGACGTTGCGGGCGATTTTCCCGCGCGGCTCGAGGAGGCGCTCTCCGCAGCATCGGTTGCGGCCTTCCAGTTCCGCGTAAAGGGGGTCGACCAGCATGAAGCGGCACGGCTCGCCGCGCCGCTTCAGGCCGTCTGCGCCGCGCACGATACCGCTTTCATCGTGAATGACGACATGGCGCTTGCGAAGCGTTTGCGTGCCGACGGCGTCCACCTGGGGCAGGGGGATGGCGATCCGAGGGAGGCGCGGCGCCTGCTCGGGCCCGACGCCCAGATCGGGGTGACCTGTCACGCGAGCCGCCACCTTGCAATGGAAGCGGGCGAGGCGGGCGCCGACTATGTCGCCTTCGGTGCTTTCTTTCCCACCACGACCAAGGCCGTCGAGCATCACGCCGATCCGGAAATCCTGAGCTGGTGGCAGGGACTTTTTGAACTTCCCTGCGTCGCGATCGGCGGAATCACGCCTGAAAATGCGAGGGAGCTGATCGACGCGGGCGCAGACTTCCTCGCGGTCTCGGGCGCGGTCTGGAACTCCCAGGAGGGGCCCGCAGCGGCCGTGCGCGCTTTCGCAGCGGTGCTGGAGGGTCAGTCGGCGGGATAATCGCGCTCGGCTTCCTCGCACTCCTTGCCGCGGCGCGGCTCATCCTTGCGCCAGCCGAAGAGGCCTGCGCAGGGCGTCGCGGGTCGCGGCGTTCGGGGTGCTTGCCTGCGCGGCGAGCGGAGCTGATTGCCATGATCGATGCTCATCATGGCCGCCCTTATCTCAGCTTGGTGCGCGGCGATATTGGATCGAAGCGACAAATCAGCTTCGGCTCGTCGCCTTTTCGCTTGCGCAATGCGCAGCACCGCGCAACAGCATGGCGCCGGGGAGACATTTTATGACAACGACCGCCCAATCGGCCACACGGATGCGCGAACTGACGCTTCGAGGGATTGTCCTTGGGGGACTGATCACTCTGCTGTTTACCGCGGCGAACGTTTATCTCGGCCTCAAGGTCGGCCTGACCTTCGCAACCTCGATCCCGGCGGCCGTGATCTCGATGGCGCTGCTACGGCACATGAGCGGGTCGACGATCCTCGAAAACAACATCGTTCAGACGATTGCGAGCGCGGCTGGAACACTCGCTGCCATCATCTTCGTGCTGCCCGGCCTGGTGATGGTGGGTTACTGGCAGGAGTTCCCGCTGCTCGAAACCACTGCGATCACCATGCTCGGCGGCATTTTGGGCGTTCTTTTCTCGGTACCGCTGCGCCGGGCGCTGGTCGTCGATGCTGACCTGCCCTATCCCGAAGGCCGCGCGGCCGCCGAGGTCCTGCGCGTCGGGGCGGGCGGCGCCGAGGGGGCTGCGGAAAACCAGGCCGGCCTGTCGGCGCTGATGTGGAACAGCGTGATGGCGGCGGGCTTCGCGCTGCTCACGCAAATGAAGCTCGCCGCTGGCGAGGTTGCACGCTGGTTCAAGGTCGGGGCAGGGGCGACTGGCGTCGCGGGCGGGCTCAGCTTTGCGCTATTCGGCGTCGGGCATCTCGTCGGCCTGTCGGTCGGGCTTGCGCAGCTCGTCGGGCTGGTCACCGGCTGGTGGATCTTGCTGCCGATCCTGACGCAGAATTTCGCCGGGCCCGATGTCGAGACGATCGCCACCACCGTATTTCGCGACGAGGTTCGCTTTTTCGGCGCCGGCGTGATCGCCGTCGCCGCGCTCTGGACGCTTCTCAAGATCGCAGGCCCCGTCATCGGCGGCATAAATTCGGCGATGGCAGCGAGCAAAGCGCGTCATGCAGGAACGGCCCTCGCGGTCGAGGAGCAGGATATTTCGATCGGGTGGGTCTTCGGCGGCGCACTCCTCATATTGTTTCCGATCGCCTGGCTGCTCTGGTCGACGCTGACTGGCGGCCCCCTTGCGGGCTCTGCGGCGATTCTCGTGGCAGGCGCCCTGCTATTCATCGTCGTGATCGGTTTGATGATAGCGTCCGTCACCGGCTATATGGCGGGCCTCATTGGCGCCTCCAATTCGCCGGTATCGGGCATCGGCATCCTCGCCATCATCGCGTCATCGCTGCTGCTCGTGGGGCTGCTGGGCCGCGGTGGCGGACCCGAGGCGAGTGCGGCGATGGTTGCTTACGCCTTGATCGTGACGGGTCTTGTCTTCGGCATTGCGACGATCTCGAACGACA
Source organism: Sphingomonadales bacterium (assembly GCA_044508875.1). Classification (GTDB taxonomy): domain Bacteria; phylum Pseudomonadota; class Alphaproteobacteria; order Sphingomonadales; family Sphingomonadaceae; genus Sphingopyxis; species Sphingopyxis flava_A. Next base: position 17,735 of record JBIQHE010000005.1, read on the forward strand.
ATCTTCAGGACCTCAAGACGGGCCAGCTGGTGGGGGCAACGCCCTGGAAGCAGCAGGTGGCGCTGATCATTGGTGTCGTCTTCGGTTCGCTCATCGTCCCGTCCGTGCTCAACGTTCTTAATGAAACCGTCGGTTTCGTCGGCGTTCCAGGAGCAGGGCCGAATGCGCTCGCGGCGCCCCAGGCCGGGTTGATCTCCTCGCTGGCGAAGGGGGTGCTGGGCGGCGACCTCAACTGGACGATGCTGAGCTATGGCGCGCTCGCCGGCGTTCTCTTTGTCCTGCTCGACGAAAGCCTTGGACGCGCTGGCAATCTGCGCCTGCCGCCGCTTGCCATCGGAATTGGCGTCTATTTGCCCATGGCAGTCATCCTCCCGGTGGTCATCGGAGCGGTTGGCGGCTGGTTCTATGACCGCTGGGCCCAGCGCCGCGCCAACCCGGCCTTCGCGCACCGCATGGGTGTATTGACCGCAACCGGCATGATCGTCGGCGATAGTCTCTTCGGTGTCTTCTATGCAGGGGCCGTCTACGTGACGGACAAGGATGCCCCCCTCGCGGTGGTCGGAGATGAATTCCAGCTTCCCTCGGTGCTGATCGGACTTGGCCTCTTCGTCGCGCTCGCCATCTTGAGCTATGCGCGAACGCGCCGAATGGTCGACGCAGCAGCCTGACCCCGCACACGCCGCTTGCTCTCCTGCGCGTCCGCCGCTAAGGGCGCGCTCCTGTGACCGGTGCGCGATCGTGCGCCGGCGGCTCTTTCCATCCTTGTTGAAGCGAGTGTGCGCGATGAAGATCACCGGCGTTGAAATCCGTCCCGGCAATATTATCGAATATGAAGGCGGCATCTGGAAGGTCACCAAGATCCAGCACACTCAGCCGGGCAAGGGCGGTGCCTACATGCAGGTCGAGGCGAAGAACCTGATCGACGGGCGCAAGCTCAACAACCGGTTCCGCAGCGCCGACACGGTCGAGAAGGTCCGCCTCGACACCAAGGATTTCCAGTTCCTCTATGCCGAAGGTGACGATCTTGTCTTCATGGACAAGGACACGTTCGAGCAGATCAACATCGCAAAGGAAGTCGTCGGCGACGCGCACGAGTTCCTGCAGGATGGCATGGATGTCGTGCTCGAGCTTTGGGAAGAGCGCCCGATTTCGGTCGAACTTCCCGAACAGATCGAAGCAACGATCGTAGAGGCCGACGCGGTGGTGAAGGGGCAAACAGCCTCGTCGTCCTACAAGCCTGCCATTCTCGACAATGGTGTGCGCGTGATGGTGCCGCCCCACATCACCAGCGGAACCCGCATCGTGGTCAATGTTTATGACCGTGAATATGTGCGGCGCGCCGACTGAATGAGGTCGCCTCAGCGAAAGCTGGGGCCGCAAGGATTTTTAATGCCGACTGCGATTCCGGCCTCCGCCGGGACGACATGTTGGAGGGAAGAGCAATGGCCATTTCCGGCATCATCACCGTCATGGAGCGCGCCGCGCGCAAGGCGGGCACCAAGCTTCGCCGCGATTTTGGCGAGATCGAGCATCTTCAGGTATCGCAAAAAGGACCGGCCGACTTCGTGTCGAAGGCCGACCAGGCGGCCGAGCGCACTCTCTATGACGAACTCAGCCACGCTCGACCTGGCTGGGGATTCCTGATGGAAGAGGCTGGCGAGATCGCGGGCGAAGAGGGCAAGCCGCGCTTCATCATCGATCCGCTCGATGGCACGTCGAACTTCCTTCACGCGATTCCGCAATTCGCGATCTCGATCGCGGTCCAGGAGCCCAAGCTCGGCGGCGGCTGGGGTGATATCACCGCTGCGCTCGTTTATCAGCCGGTGACCGACGAAAGCTATTGGGCCGAGCGCGGCCGCGGCGCATGGCTCCATGACCGCCGCCTGCGCGTCGCCTCGCGCCGCAACCTCAATGAATGCCTGATCGCGACCGGCATCCCCTTCATGGGGCACGGCGACATGGCGCAGTGGAGCCGGATTTTCGGGGCGGTCGCGCCCGAAGTCGCCGGCATTCGTCGTTTCGGAGCCGCGAGCCTCGACCTCGCCTGGGTCGCCGCCGGCCGCTTCGACGGTTTCTGGGAAAGCGATCTCAACGTCTGGGACGTCGCGGCGGGCATGCTGCTCGTGCGCGAGGCCGGCGGCTTCGTCAGCGACTTTCGCGGCGGCGACCGCGCAGTCGAGCGCCGCGAATTCATCGCGGGTAGCGGCGCGGTTCATTCAAAGCTTCAAAAGCTGGTCGCCGGCGCTCTGCGCAGCGCCTGAGCCGAAACGGAGCGCGCCCTTGGCCGTCAAGGCCAAGGGCGTTTCACTTCTCGAAAATGTGCTCGCGGAACGAGTCCATGAGCGAAGCCCATGTATTGAGCGTTTCGCCGACATTCTCGCGCGGGATGCCTGCGAAATCGAGGTCGACGTCCATTTCGAGCACCGGGTCGCCCTCGTCGTCCTTATAGGCACGGGCGAAGCGCTTGTTCTTGTTCCACTCGTTGAACCGTTCCAGCTCGAGGTTCTTCGCGTCGCTGAATCCCATGTAATATTGCAGAGTCTTGCACCTGCGATTGTCGGTGCAGTTCATGAAGATGACGAGAAACTGCACATTATTCCGCGTGCTTTCGATATAGGGGTCCTTGCCCCTCTCCTGGACCAGCGTTGCAGGCCAGCCGCGCGACTCGAGGATCGTCTTGATAACCGTGGGGTCCTGGGCGTTGACGAGTTCCGCCCGCGCTGGAGTCGCGGCGAATCCGGCCGCGGCGGTAAGGGCGAGAGCCACCCGGAGCATATATTTGGACATGGAAATTCCCCATTCACAGTCGGGCGCTGGCTGCCCGGCAAGTCGACCCCGGCCAACCGCGTAACACAGCGGCAACACTCGCCGCCAGCCGCTCTTGCGCTTTTGTCGGCCAAGCCCGCATTTTCCTGCCCGCAATGCTTGCGAGCCGCGACGTGCTGGCCTAAAGCGCCCGCACAAATGGGTGACCAACACCCGAAATCATGACTGCGAGCTCCCATGGTCGACCTGACGCAATATCTGCCGATTCTGATTTTCCTCGCCATCGCGCTGGGATTGTCTGCGGCCTTCGTATTCTTGCCGATGGGTGTTGCCCGCCTGACGGGCGCGCACAAGCCCGACCCCGCCAAGCTGTCCGAGTATGAATGCGGCTTTCCGGCCTTTGAAGACGCCCGCAGTCAGTTCGACGTGCGATTCTATCTGGTCGCCATTTTGTTCATCATCTTCGACCTTGAGGCCGCATTCCTCTTCCCCTGGGCCGTCAGCCTGAAGGAAATTGGCTGGGCCGGCTGGGCGACGATGATGGTCTTTCTCGCCGAGCTTGCGATCGGCCTTGTTTACGCGTGGAAAAAAGGCGCGTTGGATTGGGAATGAACAACGCTACGATCCTGACCCCCGGCCAGATGCCGGTCGCCCCGGGAACGAACCCCGATCAGGGCTTTTTCGACGATCTCAACGCCGAGGTCGGCGACAAGGGCTTCCTTGTCACCTCGGCCGAGGATCTGTTCAACTGGGCGCGCACCGGCTCGCTGTGGTGGATGACCTTCGGCCTTGCCTGCTGCGCGGTCGAGATGATCCACGTCAACATGCCGCGGTACGACATGGAGCGCTTCGGCGCCGCGCCGCGCGCATCCCCGCGCCAGTCGGACGTGATGATTGTCGCAGGTACGCTCTGTAACAAGATGGCCCCCGCGCTGCGCCGGGTTTATGACCAGATGTCGAACCCCAAATATGTCATTTCGATGGGCAGCTGCGCCAATGGTGGTGGCTATTACCACTATAGCTATTCGGTGGTGCGGGGCTGCGACCGCATCGTGCCGGTGGATATTTATGTCCCTGGCTGTCCGCCGACCGCCGAGGCATTGCTCTACGGCGTGATGCAATTGCAGCGGAAGATCCGCCGCGTCGGGACGATTGAACGCTGATGACACATCCCGCCCCTCTGGTCGCGCCGCGCGAAGGTCTCGCTGCCGCGCTCGAGAAACTGCTCGGCAAGGATCTGCTCGCGCACGTGCGGGCGGTCGACGAAGACAGCATCACCGTGACGCGCGAGGCGATCGCTGGCGTGATGGTGCAGCTTCGCGACGCGCTCGAATATCAGCAGCTCATGGAAATCGCCGGGGTCGATTATCCCGATCGGCCCGAGCGCTTCGAGGTTGTCTACCACCTGCTGAGCGTCACGAGAAATCACCGACTGCGCGTGCGCGTGTCGACCGATGAGGCGACGCCGGTGCCGTCGGTGGTGCCGGTGTGGCCGAACGCCGGCTGGCTCGAGCGCGAGGTGTTCGACATGTACGGGGTGCTGTTCAGCGGCAACCCCGACCTTCGCCGCATTCTCACCGATTATGGCTTTGAGGGTCATCCGCAGCGCAAGGATTTCCCGCTCACTGGCTATACCGAGCTGCGTTATTCCGAGGAGGACAAGCGCGTCGTCTACGAGCCCGTGCGGCTGGCGCAGGATTTCCGCAATTTCGACTTCCTCTCGCCATGGGAAGGGGCGGATTATGTCCTGCCGGGCGACGAAAAGGCCGGCGGGACCGGCGAAGCGCCGGGCAAGGGCGCGCCGAGCCCGATGACAGCAGATGCGGTCAAGAAGGCGGACGAGGCGAAGGCGCCGCCGCCGCCCACTCCGAAGACCACCGACCGCGAAGCGCAAACCGGTGCGGGCAAGGTTGCGAACAAGGCGGCCGCCAAGACAAGCAAGGACGGCGCGAAAGCAAAGCCCGCGGCGAAGGCCAAGACACCGGCCACCGCAAAGGCTGAAAAGGGGCCGGGCAAGGCGCCCGCGAAGCCGCGCAAGCCTAAAGGAGGCGACGCATGACCGACTCCCCCGAGGTCAGGCATCATGGCAGCGACATGTTCGAGGGTTATCCCGTCGACACCGCCGACACCGTCGGCGACCAGGTCGTTACCAATTACACGATCAACTTCGGACCGCAGCACCCCGCGGCGCACGGCGTGCTGCGCATGGTGATGGAGCTCGACGGCGAGATCATCGAGCGCGTGGACCCGCACGTCGGCCTGCTTCACCGCGGCACGGAAAAGCTTATCGAGTACAAGACCTACCTGCAGGCTCTGCCCTATTTCGACCGGCTCGACTATTGCTCGCCGCTCGGCATGGAGCACAGCTACGTCCTCGCGATCGAGAAGTTGCTCGATCTCGAGGTGCCGGCGCGCGCGCAATATCTGCGCACGCTGTTCGCCGAGCTGACGCGCATATGCAATCACATGCTCAACATCGGATCGCACGTCATGGACGTCGGTGCGATGACCCCGAACCTCTGGGTGTTCGAGCTGCGCGAGGATTGCCTCAACTTTTTCGAGCGCATGTCGGGCGCGCGGATGCACCATGCGTGGTTCCGTCCGGGCGGCGTGCACCAGGACGTGCCTGAAAAGCTGCTCGTCGATATCGGCGAATGGGTCGAGACGCGGCTGCCGAAGCTTTTTGGCGACGCGATGAGCCTTGTCATCGACAACCGCATCTTCAAGCAGCGCAACGTCGACATCGCCACGGTGAGCAAGGAAGATGCGCTGGCATGGGGCTTTTCCGGCCCGATGATCCGCGGCAGCGGCATCCCCTGGGATATCCGCAAGGCGCAGCCCTATGACGCTTATGCGGCAATGGAGTTCGACATTCCCGTCGGAACCAAGGGCGACTGCTACGACCGTTTCATGGTCCGCGTGCAGGAAGTCTACCAGTCGGCGCGTATCATCAAGCAGTGCCTGCGCGACATGCCCTCGGGCCCCGTCGCCAGCCTCGACCGCAAGGTCGTGCCGCCGAAGCGCGGCGAGATGAAGCAATCGATGGAATCGTTGATCCATCACTTCAAGCTCTACACCGAGGGTTTCCACGTCCCCGCGGGCGAAGTCTATGTCGCGACCGAGAGCCCGAAGGGCGAGTTCGGCGTCTATCTCGTCAGCGACGGTACCAACAAGCCTTACCGCTGCAAGATCCGGCCGACGGCGTTCAGTCACCTCCAGGCAATGGACATGATGGCGAAGGGCCACATGCTCGCCGACACCACTGCGATCATTGGCGCCATCGACGTCGTGTTCGGGGAGTGTGACCGGTGAGCAAGTTCACGCGCATCAATCTTGCGCTTTCGCTGCTGATGTTCGCCGGGGTCGTCGCAATCGCCTTGCTCGGCGCCATGGACTATTTCGGCGACAAAGCGGCCCTTTCAGCCTTTGCGTGGCTCCTGCTCGCCGGATCCTCGGCGACCGGAGCCTTGGGCTTCTGCTCGCTGATCGTGGACTATGCCAAGGCGGTCGCTCCCGAATGGAATGATAATAATGGCTGACGCACCTCAAATCCCCGACGAGGCCGAAGTCCGCGCGCGCTGGGGCGCTTTTGCGTGGACCACTGAAAATGCCGAGAAGGCGAAAGAGATCATCGCGCGCTATCCCGTGGGGCGTCAGCGCTCGGCGGTAATGCCGCTTCTCGATCTGGCGCAGCGCCAGGTCGGCGCCGAGACGAAAACGCAGGGCTGGCTGCCGGTGCCGGTGATCGAATATGTCGCGGCGCAGCTCGACATGCCCTACATGCGCGCCTACGAGGTCGCGACCTTCTACACGATGTACAATCTCGCGCCGGTCGGCCGCTTTCATGTCCAGGTGTGCGGGACGACACCATGCCTGCTGCGCGGTTCAGACGACGTGATGGCGGCCTGCAAGAACCGCGGCATGGTGAAGGGCCGGACGACCCCCGACGGGCTGTTCACGCTGACCGAGGTCGAGTGCATGGGCAATTGCGCGAATGCACCGATGGTCCAGATCAACGACGATAATTACGAAGATCTCGACTATGACAGCATGACGCGAATTCTCGACGACCTGGCCGCGGGCAAGCAGCCGAAGACGGGCACCCAGAACCCGCAGCGTCACACGAGCGAGCCCGAGGGCGGCCCGACGACGCTTAAAGCCATGGTCGACGCCAACCATGATTATCGGAAGGAATGGTGATGAGCCAAAAGGATATCATCACGATCCTTGCGATCATCGGTGCGCTCGTCGTGCTCGGTTTCGTGCTGCGCGTGACCTTTGCGCTCTTAGGGCCGCTGCTGATCCTCGCACTCGGCTATATCGCTTATACGATGTTCAAGAAGGGTGGGGGTCGCTGATGCTCGCCGACAAGGACCGCATTTTCACCAATCTCTACGGGTTCCAGCCGTGGAACCTCGTATCGGCGCAGGCGCGCGGAGACTGGGACCAGACCAGGGACCTGATGAGCCGCGGCCAGGACGCGATCATCGAGGAAATCAAGGCGTCGGGCCTGCGCGGCCGCGGCGGCGCAGGCTTTCCGACCGGACTCAAATGGTCGTTCATGCCTAAGGAGCCGCGCCCCGACCGCCCGAGCTTCCTCGTGATCAATGCCGACGAATCCGAGCCGGGTTCGTGCAAGGACCGCGAGATTATCCGTCACGATCCGCACAAGCTCATCGAAGGCGCGCTGATCGCAGGCTATGCCATGCGCGCCCGCGCTGCCTACATCTATATTCGCGGGGAGTTTATCCGCGAGGCGGAGACGTTGTTCGCAGCGGTGCAGGAGGCCTATGATGCGGGCCTGCTTGGCAGGAATGCAGCGAAATCGGGCTATGATTTCGACGTTTTCGTCCACCGCGGCGCCGGCGCCTATATTTGCGGTGAAGAAACGGCGATGATCGAAAGCCTCGAGGGGAAGAAGGGCCAGCCGCGCCTCAAGCCGCCGTTCCCGGCAGGTGCGGGCCTTTATGGTTGTCCCACGACGGTCAACAATGTCGAGAGCATCGCGGTTGTCCCGACGATCCTCAGGCGCGGAGCAGCGTGGTTCTCGAGCTTCGGGCGCGAGAACAACAAGGGCACCAAGCTCTTCCAGATCAGCGGCCATGTGAACAAGCCGTGCGTCGTCGAGGAGGAGATGGGCATCACCTTCCGCGAGCTCATTGACACGCATTGTGGCGGTATCCGCGGGGGCTGGGACAATCTGCTCGCCGTGATCCCTGGCGGCTCGTCGGTGCCGCTCGTCCCGGCGGCGCAGATCATGGACGCGCCGATGGATTTCGACGGGCTCAAGGAATTGGGCTCGGGCCTCGGGACCGCGGCCGCTATCGTGATGGACAAGTCGACCGACGTCGTCCAGGCGATCAGCCGGATCAGCTACTTCTACAAGCACGAAAGCTGCGGCCAGTGTACGCCGTGCCGCGAAGGCACCGGCTGGATGTGGCGCGTGATGGAGCGGCTGCGCACCGGGGAGGCTGACATCAGCGAGATCGACACGCTGTTCGACGTGACCAAGCAGGTCGAAGGCCATACCATTTGCGCGCTCGGCGACGCCGCCGCCTGGCCCATCCAGGGCCTGATCCGCCACTTCCGCCCCGAACTTGAACGCCGCATCCGCGAAAATGGCGGCGCGTTGGAGGCCGCCGAATAATGCCTAAAGTAATCGTAGATGGCTTGGAAATCGACGTCCCGCAGGGCGCGACCGTCCTGCAGGCGTGCGAGATGGCGGGGAAGGAAATCCCGCGCTTCTGCTATCATGAGCGCCTGTCGATCGCCGGCAATTGCCGCATGTGCCTCGTCGAGGTGTCGCCCGGGCCGCCGAAGCCGCAGGCCTCCTGTGCGCTGCCCGCCGCCGAGGGGCAGGTCATCAAGACCGACAGCCCCATGGTCAAGAAGGCGCGCGAAGGGGTGATGGAGTTCCTCCTCATCAACCATCCGCTCGATTGCCCGATCTGCGACCAGGGCGGCGAGTGCGACCTGCAGGACCAATCGATCGCTTATGGCCGCGGCGCCTCGCGCTTCGACGAGAATAAGCGCGCGGTGACCGAGAAATACATGGGTCCGATTGTCAAGACGGTGATGACGCGGTGCATCCAGTGCACACGCTGCGTCCGTTTTGCCGAGGAGGTCGCGGGGGTCGAGGATATCGGCGCCATTTATCGCGGCGAGAATATGCAGATCACCTCCTATCTCGAGCGCGCAGTCGCGAGCGAGCTTTCGGGCAATGTTGTCGACCTCTGCCCGGTGGGCGCGCTGACGTCGAAGCCCTATGCGTTCGAGGCCCGCCCCTGGGAACTCACCAAGACGCTCGGCATCGACATGACGGACGCAGTCGGGACCAATGTTCGCATCGACAGCCGCGGGCGCCAGGTCCTGCGCGTCCTGCCGCGCGTCAACGATGACGTGAACGAGGAATGGGCGAGCGACAAGACGCGCCATCATGTCGACGGCCTCATCCGCCGGCGCCTCGACCGTCCGTTCGTGCGCAAGGACGGCCGGCTTGTCGAAGCGAGCTGGGCGGAGGCCTTCGAGGCAATCCGAGCCGCGAACGCCGGCTCGTCGGTCGCCGCGATCGCGGGAGACATGGTGGACTGCGAAACGATGTTCGCGGCCAAGGCGCTGGTGACCGCGCTCGGCGGCAACCTGCTCGAGGGGCGCCAGACCGGGCTCGACTATGACGTCACGCGCCTGTCGGCGGTCAACTTCAACACCACGATCGCCGAGGCAGAGAATGCCGACGTGATCCTGCTTGTCGGCACCAACCTGCGCTGGGAAGCGCCGCTCATCAACACGCGCGTGCGCAAGGCGGTGTGGAAGAAGGGCGCAAAAATATTCGGTATCGGCCCCGAAACAGACCTTACCTACAAGGTCGAATGGCTCGGCGACGATGCCTCGCTGGTTGCAAAGCTGCCGGCCCACGTAACCGATGCGCTGAAGGGCGCCGAGCGGCCGATGCTGGTCTTTGGCGGCGGCGCGCTCTCGGTACCGGGCGTCCACGGCGCGGGTCTCGCGCTGGCCAAGGCGGTGAATGCGGTCAAGGAGGGGTGGAACGGTTTCAACGTCGTCCATTTTTCGGCCGCGCGCATGGGCGCGCTCATGCTCGGCTATTCGCAGCCGGGCGGAATTCGCGACATCATTGCCGCGAAGCCGAAGCTCGCCTTCTTCCTCGGCGCCGACGAGGTCGATTTCTCGGCCTTTGCGGATACGTTCAAGGTCTATGTCGGCCATCACGGCGACAAGGGCGCGCATGCTGCCGACGTCATCCTGCCCGCGGCCGCCTGGACCGAGAAGGATTTCACCACGGTCAACACCGAAGGCCGCGTCCAGCGCAGCGAGAAGGCGGTGTTCCCGCCGGGTGACGCCCGCGAGGACTGGAGCATCTTCCGCGCGCTCGCTGATGCGCTCGGTGTCCATGTCGGCTTCGACAGCTTTGCCGAATGCCGCCAAGCGATGATTGCTGCCGTCCCGGCGCTCGGGATCGAAGGCCTTGCGAGCTACGGCTGGAATGTGCCGAGCCTGCCCGACAAGCCCGAGGCCCGCGCGATCCCGTCGCCGATCAAGGACTTCTACCTCACCAACGCCATCTGCCGCGCCTCGCCGACGATGCAGCGCTGCTCGGAGGAATTGCTCCACGGCGTCGACTATGCGGAGGCGGCGGAATGACCGCGTTTTTCCAATCCCTTGGCATGTCCTATGAGTGGGCGTGGGGCGTTGCCACCATTTGCGGCATCCTCTTGATCGCGCTGCCGCTCATGCTCGCGGTCGCGATGATCATCTACGCCGACCGCAAGATCTGGGCGGCGATGGCGCTGCGGCGCGGGCCCAACGTGGTCGGGCCCTTCGGCCTGCTCCAGAGCTTCGCCGACGGGCTGAAGGTGTTCCTGCAGGAAACGATCATCCCGAGCTCGGCGAACCGTGGCCTCTTCCTCATCGCGCCGATCATCACCTTCACCGTCGCGCTGATGGCGTGGGCCGTGATCCCGTTCAATTCGGGCGCGGTACTCGCCGACATCAATGTCGGTCTGCTCTACATCCTCGCGGTGAGTTCACTCGGTGTCTACGGCGTCATCCTGTCGGGCTGGTCGTCGAACTCCAAATATCCCTTCTTCTCCGCGATGCGCGCCTCGGCGCAGATGATCAGCTATGAAGTCTCGATCGGCTTCATCCTGATCGGGGTCGTGCTGTTTGCCGACAGCTTCAACCTCAACGAGATCGTCAAGGCGCAGCTCGGGCACGGTCTCGGGCTCGTTAACGCCTTCGGCTTCAACCTTTTCCTCTTTCCGCTCGCGGTGCTCTTCTTCATCTCGTCGCTTGCCGAGACGGCGCGCGCGCCCTTTGACCTGACCGAGGCCGAGAGCGAGCTCGTGGCGGGCTATCAGACCGAATATTCGTCGATGAGCTTCGCGCTCTTCTGGCTCGGCGAATATGCGAACGTGCTCCTGATGTGCACGCTCAACGCCTTGCTCTTCTGGGGCGGCTGGCTGCCCCCGATCGACTGGGCACCGCTCTACGCGGTTCCGGGCATCATCTGGCTGTTCGCGAAGATCCTCTTCTTCTTCTTCGTCTTCAGCTGGGTGAAGGCGACCGTGCCCCGCTACCGCTACGACCAGCTCATGCGCTTGGGCTGGAAGGTCTTTCTGCCGATCTCGCTGATCTGGGTGTTCCTGATCTCGGGTTATCTGATGCTGACGAGGTATTCATGAGTTCCATCGCCCACTTCGTCAAAAGCTTTACCCTGTGGGAATTCGTGCAGGCGCACTGGCTCACGCTCAAATATTTCTTCAAGCCGAAGGCGACGATCAACTATCCCTTCGAGAAGAACCCGCTGAGCCCGCGATTCCGGGGCGAACATGCGTTGCGCCGTTATCCGAACGGCGAGGAGCGCTGCATCGCGTGCAAGCTGTGCGAGGCAATCTGTCCCGCACAGGCGATCACGATCGAGGCTGAACCGCGTGACGACGGGTCGCGCCGCACGACGCGCTACGACATCGACATGACCAAGTGCATCTATTGCGGTTTCTGCCAGGAAGCCTGCCCGGTCGACGCGATTGTCGAGGGGCCCAACTTCGAATTCGCGACCGAAACGCGCGAGGAATTGCTCTATGACAAGGCCAAGCTGCTCGCCAACGGCGACAAATGGGAACGCGCGATCGCGGCCAACCTTGCCGCCGACGCGCCCTATCGGTAAGGGCGCGCGCACATGATTCAGCTCATCGCCTTCTATCTCTTCGCGTTCGTCGTCATCGCCTCTGCTGCGATGGTGATTTTCGCGCGCAACCCGGTCCACAGTGTCATGTGGCTGATCCTTGCCTTCTTCAACGCGGCAGGGCTGATGCTGCTCGCGGGGGCCGAGTTCATCGCCATGCTGCTCGTCATCGTCTATGTCGGCGCCGTCGCGGTGCTGTTCCTGTTCGTCGTGATGATGCTCGATATCGATTTTGCCGAGCTTCGCGCCGGTTTTGTCCGCTATTTGCCGCTTGGCGCGCTCGTCGCGATCATCCTCGCAGCGGAACTTGTCTTCGCGCTCGGCGCATGGAGTGCTGGCGGTGTTGACCTTGCTGCGCGCGCAGCCCCCGCGGTGGCGGACAAGAGCAACATCCAGCAGATCGGCGAACTGCTCTATACGCGCTACATCTTCCTCTTCGAAGCGGCGGGCATCGTCCTGCTCGTTGCCATGATCGGGGCGATCGCATTGACGCACCGTCAGCGCGGCGGAACCCGCATTCAAAATATTGCGGCGCAGAACCGCCGACGTCCACACGAAGCGACGCGGCTGGTCGATCCGGGCGTCGGGCAGGGGATGGAACTGTGATTTCGGTCGGCCATTATCTCGCCGTTTCGGCGGTGCTGTTCACGCTGGGCGTGCTCGGCATCTTCATCAACCGCAAGAATATCATCGTCATTCTCATGGCGATCGAGCTCATTCTCCTCGCGGTGAACATCAACCTCGTCGCGTTCAGCGCCGCACTCGGCGATCTCGTCGGGCAAGTGTTCGCGATGTTCGTCTTGACGGTCGCTGCCGGCGAAGCGGCGATCGGACTTGCTATTCTCGTCATCTATTTCCGCGGCCGCGGCACCATTGCCGTCGACGATGCCAACCGGATGAAGGGGTAAACCGGTGATCCAGGCGATCGTTTTCCTGCCGCTACTTGCGGCTCTCGTGGCAGGCCTCGGCCAGCGTTTCATCGGCACCGCGGCGTCGAAGGTCGTGACCACGGGTGCGCTCTTTGCGAGCTGCGCCCTGAGCTGGCCGATCTTTCTCTCCTTCCTCGGCGGAGATGCCGAGGCGAGCGTGACGCCGGTACTCCACTGGGTCTCCTCGGGGGCCTTGCAGTTCAACTGGGAGCTGCGGGTCGACACGCTGACCGCGGTGATGCTCGTCGTGATCACGACCGTGTCGGCGCTCGTCCACCTCTATAGCTGGGGCTATATGGAGGAGGACCCGGACCAGCCGCGCTTCTTCGCCTATCTGTCGCTCTTCACCTTCGCCATGCTGATGCTGGTGACGGCGAATAACCTCGTCCAGATGTTCTTCGGCTGGGAAGGCGTCGGTCTGGCCTCCTATCTCCTGATCGGATTCTGGTACAAGAAGCCAAGCGCCAATGCGGCAGCGATCAAGGCATTTGTCGTCAACCGCGTCGGCGATCTCGGCTTCATGCTCGGCATCTTTGGCACGTTCCTCGTGTTCAATACCGTGTCGATCCCCGAGATACTGGCCGCTGCGCCGGGCATGGAAGGCTCGACGATCGGCTTCCTCGGCCAGCGGTTCGACACGATGACCGTACTTTGCCTCCTGCTGTTCATTGGCGCGATGGGCAAGTCCGCGCAGCTCGGGCTGCACACCTGGCTTCCCGATGCTATGGAAGGCCCGACCCCGGTCAGCGCGCTGATCCATGCCGCGACAATGGTCACCGCGGGTGTCTTCATGGTCTGCCGGCTGTCGCCGATGTTCGAGGCCGCCCCGATCGCGCTCGGCGTCGTTACCTTCGTCGGAGCCGCGACCTGCCTGTTCGCCGCGACGGTCGGCACCACGCAGTGGGACATCAAGCGCGTCATTGCCTATTCGACCTGTTCGCAGCTCGGCTACATGTTCTTCGCGGCGGGTGTCGGCGCCTATGGCGCCGCGATGTTCCACCTCTTTACCCATGCCTTCTTCAAGGCGCTGCTATTCCTCGGCGCGGGCTCGGTGATCCACGCGATGCATCACGAGCAGGACATGCGCTATTATGGGGGGCTTCGCCGGCACATCCCGCTCACCTATTGGGCGATGATGGCAGGGACGCTCGCGATCACGGGCGTCGGTATCGCGGGGGTATTCGGCTTCGCCGGCTTTTATTCCAAAGACGGCATTCTCGAGGCAGCCTATGCGTCGGGCGGAGGCGGCCAGGTTGCCTTCTGGGTCGGAACTTTCGCCGCGCTCCTGACGAGCTTCTATTCGTGGCGCCTCGTTTTCCTTACCTTCTTTGGCAAGCCGCGCTGGGCGGCGAGCGAGCATATCCAGCACGCCGTTCACGGTGATCACCACGATCATCCCGCGGACGAACATGCGGGCGGCGACGTCCACCATGCCCATGCGGCCGACGCGCACGAGGGGACAGCGGGCTATCATCCGCACGAAAGCCCGCTACCGATGCTGATCCCGCTCGCTGTGTTGTCGGTCGGCGCGGTGGGCGCAGGTTTCATCTTCAACCACCAGTTCATCTATCCCGAAGAAGGGATGGCGTTCTGGAAGGGAAGCCTCGCGTTCGACGAGCATCTGATGCACGCGGCGCACGAGGTGCCGACGATCATCAAATGGATGCCCTTTGCAGCGATGGCGATCGGGCTGGTGATCGCGTGGAACAGTTACATCCGCAATCCGGCGCTGCCCGCGCGGTTCGTGTCCCAGTTCGGGCTGCTCCACAAATTCCTGTTCAACAAATGGTATTTCGACGAGCTCTACAATATCCTGTTCGTGAAGCCCGCCTTTGCGATCGGCCGTTTCTTCTGGAAACGCGGGGATGAAGGCACCATCGACCGCTTCGGTCCCGATGGCGTCGCAGCGCTCGTTCAAGGGGGGACCCGGCTCGCGGTCCGGCTGCAATCGGGTTATGTTTATGGATATGCGTTCGTGATGCTGCTTGGTCTTGTCGGCCTCGCAAGCTGGGCGATGGTGAAGTTCCTGTGAGCGGGCTTCCCATTCTTTCGCTGATGCTGGCGATCCCTGCGGTCGCCGCCATCGCCTGTCTGTTCCTCGAGGCGAAGCCCGCGCGCCAGGTGGCGCTTGCGGCGACGCTCGTCGACCTTGCTCTCGGCATCGCGCTTTGGGCAAATTTCGACATCGGCGGGGCCCAGTGGCAGTTCGTCGAGCGCGCCGATTTGTTCGGCCGTTTCCAGTGGGCGCTTGGCGTCGATGGCGTCGCGATGATGCTCATCGTCCTCAGCACCTTCCTGATGCCGCTCTGCATCCTCGCCAGCTGGGAATCGATCAAGCAGCGCGTCGGCCTGTACATGGCGATGTTCCTGATCATGGAAGTCATCATGATCGGTGTATTCGCCGCGCAGGACCTCCTGCTGTTCTACATCTTCTTCGAAGGCGTGCTGATCCCGATGTATCTGATCATCGGTATCTGGGGCGGACAGAACCGCATTTATGCAGCGTTCAAATTCTTCCTCTACACGCTCTTGGGCTCGGTGCTGATGCTCCTTGCGATGATCGCGATGATCCGCGAGGCGGGCACGACCGAAATCCCGGTCCTTCTCAGCTATGATTTCCCGCCCGAGATGCAGACCTGGCTGTGGCTTGCCTTCTTTGCGAGCATGGCAGTCAAGATGCCGATGTGGCCCGTCCACACATGGCTTCCCGATGCGCACGTGCAGGCCCCGACCGCGGGCTCGATGATCCTTGCCGGCGTGCTCTTGAAAATGGGGTCGTACGGCTTCCTGCGCTTCATGATGCCTATGTTCCCTGACGCATCGGCGCAGTTCATGTGGCTCGTCTTTGCCTTGTCGATGGTGGCGGTGGTCTACACCAGCCTCGTTGCCCTGGTGCAGAGCGACATGAAGAAGCTCATCGCCTATTCGTCGGTTGCCCACATGGCGATCGTGACGGCAGGTCTCTACGCCTTTAACCAGCAGGGGATCGAGGGCGCCCTGATCGTCATGCTCAGTCACGGCGTCGTCTCGGCTGCGCTCTTCTTCTGTGTCGGGGTGATCTACGACCGGTTGCACACGCGCGAGATCAGCCGTTACGGCGGACTTGCGGTTAATATGCCGGCCTACTCGCTCTTCTTCATGCTCTTCACCATGGCCTCGATCGGCCTGCCGGGTACGAGCGGCTTCGTCGGCGAATTCCTCAGTCTCGCGGGCATTTACGAAGCGTCGAGCTGGACCGCCTTTGTTTGCACAACGGGCATCATCCTCGGTGCCGCCTATATGCTCTATCTCTATCGCCGCATCGTGTTCGGCGAACTGACCAAGGACGATGTGAAGGCCATGCCGGACATCAAGCCCCGCGAATGGGCGATTTTCGTGCCGCTCGCTGCGGTCGCACTGTGGATGGGTATCTATCCTGAAAGCTTCCTCGCGCCGATGCGCGGCGATGTGACCACCGTCGTCGCGCGGCTCGCCCCCGCGAAGCCTCAAGGTGACGCGCAGCTCACGGCAGGCAAGCCAAAGGCGGCCACGCACGGCGACGCGCATCATGCGGGAGGCGTCCAATGACCGCCGATCTCGCGCTCATCTGGCCCGAATTGATCCTGACGATCGGCGGGCTTGTCACCCTGATGCTCGGTGCCTTCGCGGGCGATCGGCAAGTTGGGCTTTATCAGCTTGCCGCGCTGGTGACGCTTGCGGCCGCGGAGGCCGCGGTGGTAGCGCTCCTCGGCACCAATGCGGCGGTCTTTTCCGGCACGCTCGCGGTTGACGACTTCGGCGCTTTTGCAAAGCTCATCATCTACGCGGCGAGTTTTGTCTGCATCGCGATTGCGCCACGCTATTTCCGCGACGCGATGCGCGCTGAATATTCTGTGCTCATCCTCTTCGCAGCGCTCGGCATGGGAATCATGGCGTCGTCGCGCGACCTCATGACCCTCTATGTCGGGCTCGAGCTCAACAGTCTCGCCTCCTATGTGCTCGCCAGCTTCATGCGCGGCGATGATCGGTCGAGCGAGGCGGGCCTCAAATATTTTGTTCTCGGCGCGCTCGCTTCGGGCATCCTCCTCTTCGGCATCTCGCTGCTCTACGGCTTTTCGGGGACGACCGATTTTGCTGGCGTCGCAGCCGCGATGGGCGGCGGCATCGATATCGGCCTGCTGTTCGGCCTGGTCTTCGTCATTGCCGGTCTCGCCTTCAAGATCAGCGCGGTCCCGTTCCATATGTGGACCCCGGACGTCTACGAGGGCGCGCCGACGCCGGTAACGACCTTCTTCGCCAGCGCGCCGAAGGTCGCCGCGATGGTGCTTCTGACGCGCGTTCTGATCGACGCGATGGGCACGGCGGGTCCCGCGCTTGCAGCGTGGCAGCAGATCATCATCTTCCTGTCGCTTGCCTCGATCATTCTCGGCGCGGTCGGCGCGATCGGACAGAAGAATATCAAGCGCCTTCTCGCCTATTCGTCGATCAACAACGTCGGGTTCATGCTGATCGGTCTCGCGGCGGGAACGCAGCAGGGGGTAGAGGCGGTGCTGACCTATCTGCTCGTCTATGTTGTCACGACGGTCGGCGCCTTTCTCTTCGTCATGCAGCTTCGCGATGCCGATGGCCGGCTGGTCGAGAGCATCCCTGCCTATGCCGGCCTTTCGAAGCGCCAGCCTGGGCTCGCCGCGGCGATGGCGGTGTTCCTCTTCAGTCTCGCTGCGATCCCCCCACTGTTCGGTTTCTGGCCGAAGTACCTGATTTTCGAGGCCGCGGTGAATGCGGGGCTCGTGCCGCTCGCGGTCGCGGGGGTCGTGGTTTCGGTGATCGGCGCTTTCTATTATATCGCCATCGTCAAGACGATGTTCTTTGACGATGAAGCCGAGACGGTGATCCGCAGCGACGGCTCGCGCGTCGAGGGCACGGTGATTGCGGCGAGCGCCCTGTGGCTGTCGCTGGTCGGCTTCCTCTTCATCCCGATGCTGGCGGTGGCTGCTGCAAGCGCCGCGTCGGTGCTGTTCTGATCGCCCCGATCGAGCGCATCGCCGAGACCGGTTCGACCAACGCCGACCTGCTGGCGCGGCTTGCGCGCGGCGAGCATGTCGGCGAGGGGCATTGGCTCGTCGCCGACCGGCAGACCGCGGGACGCGGAAGGCTTGGCCGCGCCTGGGGCGACGGCGAGGGCAATTTCATGGGTTCGACCATCGTGCAGCTTTCGGCAGGCGATCCACCGCCTGCGACGCTGGCCCTGGTCGCCGCGGTTGCGCTGGCTAGGGCGGTCAAGGCCTTTGCCCCGGCGGTTCCCCTGCAGCTTAAATGGCCGAACGATCTCCTCGTCGAGGGCGCGAAATGTTCGGGCATCCTGCTCGAAAGGAGCGGCGACACGGTGGTGGTGGGCGTCGGGGTCAATCTCGTTTCGGCACCCCGACTTTCGGACCGGCCCACCTTCGCTTTCACGAGCGCAGGGGTGGCGATCGACCGCGACCGCTTTGCCGAGGCGCTGGCGATTGCGCTCGTCGACGCGCTCCGAAGCTGGCGGCAGGAAGGCGTCGAGAGCATCGTGCGCGCCTGGCTGCCGCTCGGGCACCCGGTTGGAACGCCGCTTCGCGTGTCCGAACAGGGTTTGGCCGGCACATTCGACGGCCTCGCACCCGACGGTGCGCTGCGCTTGCGCGTTGCAAGCGGGAAGGTCATGCTGATCCATGCGGGCGACGTCGAGCTTCGCCCGTCCGATAAAGGGGAATAACCGTGCTGCTCGCGATTGATGTCGGCAACACCAACGCCAAATTCGCGCTCTTTCGCGGCACCGAGCTGCTCGCACGCTGGCGGATCGCGACCGATGATCGCCGCACCGCGGACGAGTATATGGTCTGGCTTGACCAGCTCCTCAGCATCGAAGGTCACGACCGCGGCGATGTCGACGCGGTCATCATTTCCACCGTGGTGCCCCGCGCGCTCCACAATCTGCGCTTGCTCGCCGACAAATATTTTGGGGTCGAGGCACTTGTCGCTGGCCGCGATCCGGTGAGCTGGGGCATTGCCCTCAAGGTCGACGAACCCCAGTCGGTTGGCGCAGATCGCGCGTGTAACGCGATTTCAGCGCAGGCGATTGCTCCCGGCGTTGACAAGCTCGTCATCAGCTTTGGTACCGCGACCACCTTCGATCATGTCGGACCCGAGGGCGGCTATCTCGGGGGGATCATCGCTCCGGGGGTCAATCTTTCCCTCGAGGCCCTGGTGGCCGCGGCAGCGAAGCTGCCGCGTATCGCGATCGAGGCGCCGACGAACTCGAGTGTCATTGGCCGCACGACCGAAAGCCAGATGTTGATCGGCGTTTACTGGGGCTATGTCGCGATGATCGAAGGACTCATCGCGCGGATGAAGGCCGAGGTCGCGAGGCCGATGACCGTCATTGCGACTGGCGGTCTTGCGACGCTCTTCGAAGAACATGCTCATTTGTTCGACCGCATCGAACCCGATTTGACGCTGAACGGCCTGATGCACCTTTATAACCAGCGGAGCGCAGGCGCATGACGACACCCGGCAAGGAACTGCTCTTTCTCGCCCTCGGCGGGTCGGGCGAGATCGGCATGAACGCCAATCTTTATGGCTGCGACGGCAAATGGATCATGCTCGACCTCGGTGTGACCTTCGGCAGCCAGGATTATCCCGGCATCGACATCGTGATGCCTGACCTCGAGTTCATCGAGGATCGCAAGGAGGATCTGATCGGCATCGTGCTCACGCACGGGCATGAGGATCATATCGGCGCCATTCCCTATCTCGCCGCCGACCTTGGCGTGCCGCTCTATGCGAACCGCTTCACCGCGGGGCTGATCGCGCACAAGCTCGCCGAGGAGGGGCTTGAGAAAGAGGTCGAAATCAAGGTCGTCGATATCGACGACAGTTTCCAGCTCGGCCCTTTTGGCATTCGGCTCGTTCCCCTCGCGCATTCGATCCTCGAAATGAGCGCAGTGGTACTCGACACGCCCTATGGGCGCATTTTCCACACCGGTGACTGGAAGCTCGACGAGGAGCCGATCCTCGGCGTCCCCGCGACCGCTGCTGCGCTGAGCGCGATCGGTGACGAAGGGGTCGACTGCCTTGTCTGCGACTCGACCAACGCGTTCAATGTCGAGGCATCGGGGAGCGAGGGCGCATTGCGCAAGGGGCTCGAGGCGGCCGTTGGCGCGGCAAGAGGCCGGGTCGTTGTCACGACCTTCGCCTCAAACGCGGCGCGGCTCGCGACCCTAGGCGCTGTTGCGAAGGCCACGGGCCGCAGCCTCTGCGTTGCGGGACGGTCGCTCGACCGCATCCTCGGCGTCGCGCGCTCGGTTGGCTATCTTGAGGATTTCCCGCCGACCGTCGATTTCGACGAGGCAATGCGGCTCCCGCGCGACAAGCTGATGGTCATCGCAACGGGGGGGCAGGGCGAACCGCGCGCGGCGCTCGCGCGCATTGCAAGCGACATTCACCAGATCAAGCTCGAGGCCGGAGACACGGTCGTCTTCTCCTCGAAGCAGATCCCCGGTAACGAGGTCGCGATCGGGCGCATCATGAACCAACTCGCGGCCCGCGACGTGCTCACAGTGACCGAAAAGCAGGCGCATATCCATGTCAGCGGACACCCTGGAAAGCCCGAACTGGCGGCGCTTTATGGGTGGCTGCGACCAAAGCTGATCCTGCCCGTTCACGGCGAAATCCGTCACATGCACGAACAGGCGCGCTTCGCACTCGAGCGCGGCGTTCCGGGCGCGCTGGTGCAGGAAAATGGCGATCTCGTCCGCCTCGCCCCCGGGCCCGCAAAGATTGTCGAGCGCGTGCGCGCGGGCCGGCTCATCCTCGATGGCGACGTGATCCTTCCTGCAGATGGCGAGACGATCACCGAACGGCGCAAGCTCGCGATCCATGGTCATATTTCGGTGGCGGCAATTTTTTCAGCTTCCCGCTTTGTCGAGAGCGCGATCAGCTATCGCGGCGTCCCCGTCGAAGATGATCGCGAAGCCTTTATCGATGAAATGCGCGAGGCCGCCGAACTCGCCGCGACGGCGCCGGCGCGCGACCGCGAAAAGCTGCGCGAGGCGATTCGACTCGGCGTGCGGCGGATCGCGACGGACTGGACGGGCAAGAAGCCTGTCGTTGACGTCATGCTCGTCGATATCTGACCAGGCAGGGTATCAAGATGAAATGGACCTCGGCGCTTGCCATCTATCTGCTCTTCTGGGCGTTCAGCGCCTTTTTTGTCCTGCCCTTTCACGGTCGCAAGCCCGATGATGATGCAGTGCCGCTGGTGAAGGGGCAGGAACCCGGCGCGCCCGCCACGGTGCGGCCGCTCCGCATCCTCGTCCAAATGACGATTGTCGCGACGATCAGCTTCCTGATCTATTACGTCGCCTATGTCCGGGGCTGGGTCGATCCCGACGTGCTGAGCGGGCGCGCCTGAGGCCCAGGCCCATGAATCACAACGCCCGGGCCTCGTGCGAGACCCGGGCGCCTGTGACGAACACTCGCCATCCCCCTTTTGCGCAGGCCAGGCGAATGGCCTGCACTCCCTGGCACCGGGCCTTTCGCCGCTTGAACCAGAAGATGATGGGCTACGTCGATCTCCGGGCTTTGTCACCCTCGGCGAGCGTTCGCCCGCTGCTTTTGCTTCGTCCTGTGGCCTATAGGCAACAGGTTGCCGCGAGCCGCTCGCAATAGAGCCGGCGCCGGCGGCCATTGCCAGCGGCGCGGAGCGCCCTTAAAGCGGCTCTCATGTGTATCGCTACACATGCGTTCTGAAGGACCTTTCGACCGATGATCCTGCGTCCGTACGAGCGCACCATCTTCAAGCGTTACATGCTGCCGCAGCGGGGCGAGGGGTTTATCTTCGTCGCCGCGGCGTTCAGCTTCATCGCGGTCACGCTAGGCGTCGCGGCGCTCGTGATCGTCATGAGCGTGATGAACGGGGTGCGCGCTGACTTGTTCGACAAGATCGTCGGACTGAACGGCCATGCGGTCGTGCAGGGCTTTGGCGGGCGCCTTAACGACTGGCAGGACGTGCTGAAACAGGCCCGCGAGACGCCGGGGGTGGTATCGGCGACGCCGCTGATCGAGCAGCCGTTGCTTGCAACTTCCAACGGCCGCGTGGAAGGCATTTTGGCGCGCGGGATGCTTGTTTCCGACATTCGCCGCAACGAGACGCTTAACGCCAAGGTGCTGCAAGGCGGTCTCGATACGCTGACCCCCGGATCGGGCAATGTCGCGATCGGCAGCGAGCTCGCGCGCAACCTCGGCGCGCAGGTGGGATCGACGCTGACGATCATCAATCCGGCGGGCCGCTCGACGCCTTTTGGTACCGTACCGCGCGAGATAGGCTACAGGGTTTCGGCCGTGTTCGAGATCGGGGTCTATGATTTCGACAAGGCCTATGTCGTCATGCCGATGGAGGATGCGCAGCTCCTTCTGCTTACGGGCGACCAGGTGGGGATGATCGAGATCAAGACCACCGATCCCGACAAGGTCGGCACGATCCTGCAGCCTCTCGCCGAAAAACTCGCCTCGCAAGCGGTGATCTCCGACTGGCGCTCGATGAATTCGAGCCTGTTCGAGGCGCTGTCGATCGAACGCGTCGCGATGTTCGTGATCCTGTCGCTGATCGTGCTCGTTGCGGCGTTCAATATTGTTTCCTCACTGATCATGTTGGTGCGCGCGAAGACCCGCGACATGGCGATTTTGCGCACCATGGGTGCCCCGCGCGACGCGGTGCTGCGTATCTTCATGGCGATCGGTCTGTCGATCGGCATCGCGGGCACGGTCTTCGGCATGGTGATCGGATTCAGTCTCCTTTATTTCCGCCAGGGCGTGCTGCGCGGCGCCGAATTCCTCACCGGGCAGCCGCTCTGGGACCCCTCGATCCGTTTCCTGTCCGAATTGCCCTCGAAACCCGACCCGTTCGAGATCGTCGGCATCGCCGTGATGGCGATCGTGTTCAGCTTCCTCGCAACGCTCTATCCCGCGTTCAAGGCCGCAAATACCGACCCTGTGCAGGTGCTGCGCTATGAGTGACGTGGTGCTCGAACTTGTCGGCCTCAAGCGCAGCTTCATCCAGGGCGAGGTGACGATCGACGTGCTGCGCGGCGTTGATGCCCATCTGATGCGCGGTGAAATTGTCGCGCTGCTCGGGCCATCGGGCTCGGGCAAGTCGACGATGCTCCAGGCGGTAGGGCTCTTGGAAGGGGGCTTTGGCGGGACGATCCGTATCGATGGAGAGGATGTCACGCGCCTCAGCCAGGGCGATCGCACCAGGACGCGGCGCGAAAAGATCGGCTTCGTCTATCAGTTCCATCACCTGCTCCCCGATTTCAACGCGCTCGAGAATGTCGTCCTGCCCCAGCTGATCCGCGGAGCGGGGCAGCACGAGGCCGAGGAACGTGCCGCCGATCTGCTCGGACGCCTCGGCCTTGCTGAACGTCTGCACCACAAGCCGAGCAAATTGTCGGGCGGCGAGCAGCAACGCGTTGCGGTGGCGCGCGCGTTGGCGAACCGCCCGCTGCTGGTGCTCGCCGATGAACCCACCGGCAATCTCGATGAGGCGACCGCCGACCGGGTGTTCGATCAGTTCGTAAAGCTGGTTCGTGATCACGGCTCGGCGGCGCTCGTTGCGACCCACAACGAAAGGCTCGCTGCGAAGATGGACCGTGTGCTGCGCTTGCACGAGGGGCACATCGAGGCCTAGTCTGGCATTGGCAAAAGGGGGTGACCATGGCGCTTTACGATCTTTCCGCACCGCTGCCGGGCGGAGGCAAGAAGTCGATGGCTGACTATCGCGGCAAGGTGCTCCTGATCGTCAACACCGCGTCGAAATGCGGTTTCACGCCCCAATATGCCGAACTTGAAGCCCTCTACCGCGACTATAAGGACCGCGGACTCGAGGTGCTGGCCTTTCCGTGCAACCAGTTTGGCGCCCAGGAGCCGGGCGACGCCGACGAGATCGCCAACTTCTGCTCGCTGACCTATGACGTGACCTTCCCGGTGATGGCGAAGATCGATGTGAATGGCAGCGGCGCTGACCCCATATTCAAGCATCTCAAGCGGGAGAAGACGGGCCTCCTGGGCAGCGGGATCAAGTGGAATTTTACCAAATTCCTGGTCGATCGTGACGGGAAAGTCGTCTCGCGCCATGCTCCAACGACGAAGCCCGAGCAGCTTCGAGCCGAGATCGAGGCGTTGCTCGGCTGAGCGCGGCGCGCGCGGCCTGTCGATAGGGGACGAATGTCAATCAAAGGCGCCGGCCTCTGACCCGCTGGCTTTGAAAAGGTCGCTGACGCGGGGCCCCGATAAGCCGCATTGAGAGGGTAGATGGGCCTTCCCCGAATCGTCCCGCCCGCCTAGCGTCGCCTGCATGGCCTACAGCCCCTTTGTTCCCCTGCGCGTCTTTTCCAGTTTCACCATGCTGGAGGGAGCGATCGAGCCGAAGGCGATTGCCAAAGCCGCGCGCGACCGCGGTTTCCCGGCGATTGCGGTGGCCGACCGCAACGGTCTCTACGGCGTCATGGCGTTCGGCGATGCGTGCAAGGCGGCGGGAGTGCAGCCGATTATCGGCGCGCTCCTCAGCATTGCGCGGCCCGGCCAGCGGACGGCAAATGGCGCGCCGCTGATCGATTGGGTGGCGCTCTACGCCCAGGACGCGAAGGGGTATGACAATCTTTGCGCGCTCGTTTCGGCCGCCCACCTTGATCGCCCCGTCGAGCAGGATCCGCATGTCCCGCTTTCGGCGCTTGCTGGCCGGACCGACGGGCTCATCTGCCTGACAGGGGGCGGTGAAGGGGCAGTTGCACGGCTGCTGGCAGGCGAACAGAAGACGGCGGCAGAGGAATATTTCGAACAGCTCGAGGCACTGTTCGGTGGCCGCCTCTATATCGAGCTCTCGCGGCGCGGCGATCCGGTCGAGGCCGCCGCGGAGACGGCGCTGATCGACATGGCCTATGCGCGGGCGTTACCGCTCGTCGCGACCAACCCGGCCAACTTTATCGAGCCCCAGTTTCACCCGGCGCACGATGCCATGCTGTGCATTGCGCAATCGGCATATGTCGAGAGCGAAGATCGCCGCGTGTCGAGCCCCGAGGCATGGCTGAAGCCCGCCGAGGCGATGGAGGACGCTTTTTCTGACCTGCCCGAGGCGCTCCGAAACACGCTCGTCGTCGCCCAGCGCTGTGCTTTCATGGCACCAAAGCGGGCACCGATCCTTCCCAGTCTCGCCGGCGACCGCGAGGGCGAGGCAGCGCAGCTCAAGGCTGATGCCCACGCGGGTCTTGCCGCGCGTCTTTCGCACTATCCCGATCTTGGCGATGACGAGCGGCAGGCCTACGTCGAACGGCTCGATTATGAGATCGGCGTCATTACGCAGATGGGGTTTCCGGGCTATTTTCTGATCGTCGCGGATTTCATCAAATGGGCCAAGGCTCATGATATCCCGGTCGGGCCGGGGCGCGGTTCGGGTGCAGGGTCGGTGGTCGCCTGGGCACTGACCATCACCGACCTTGATCCGCTCAAACTCGGCCTGCTGTTCGAGCGATTCCTCAACCCTGAACGCGTGTCGATGCCCGACTTCGATATCGACTTTTGCGAAACGCGGCGCGGCGAGGTGATCCGCTATGTGCAGGAGAAATACGGCCGGGACACGGTCGCGCAAATCATCACCTTCGGTAAGCTGAAGGCCCGCGCTGTCCTCAAGGACACCGGTCGCGTGCTCCAGATGAGCTACGGGCAGGTCGACCGCCTGGCAAAGCTGGTTCCGAACCACCCGACCGATCCCTGGACGCTCGAACGCGCGCTGAACGGCGTGTCCGAGCTGATGACGGAATATAAGCAGGACGACGGGGTACGCCGCCTGTTCGATATGGCCCGTCAACTGGAGGGTCTGCCGAGACACAGCTCGACCCATGCCGCCGGGGTGGTCATCGGCGACCGCCCGCTCGACCAGCTCGTTCCTCTCTATCGCGACCCGCGCTCGGATATGCCGGTGACGCAATTCGACATGAAATATGTCGAAAGCGCAGGGCTGGTGAAGTTCGACTTCCTCGGGCTCAAGACGCTGTCGGTGCTCAAGGAGGCGGGGCGCCTGCTCGCGCTGCGCGGGATCGATGTCGATCTCGGTCAGCTCGGCTGGGATGATCCCGCCGTCTATGAGCTCCTCCAGCGCGGCGACACCGTCGGGGTGTTCCAGCTGGAATCCGAAGGGATGCGCCGCACGTTGTCGGCGGTGAAGCCGACGAATTTCGGCGATATCATCGCGCTCGTCGCGCTCTATCGGCCGGGACCGATGGACAATATCCCTCTCTTTGGCGCGCGCAAGAACGGGCGCGAGGCGATTGCCTATCCCCACCCGCTGCTCAAGGAGATCCTTGAGGAGACCTACGGTATCTTCGTCTACCAGGAACAGGTGATGCAGGCCGCGCAGATCCTCGCGGGCTACAGCCTTGGCGGTGCCGACCTCCTTCGCCGCGCGATGGGCAAGAAGATCCAGGCCGAGATGGACGCCCAACGCGAAACCTTTGTGAAGGGTTGCGCTGAACATAATGGAATCGATGCGAAAAAGGCGAACGAGCTTTTCGACTTGATCGACAAGTTTGCGGGCTATGGCTTCAACAAGAGCCATGCGGCCGCCTACGCCCTGCTCGCGTATCAGACCGCCTGGCTAAAGGCCCATTATCCGCACGAGTTCTTTGCCGCGTCGATGTCTTTCGACAGTCACCAGACCGACAAATTGTCGGTCTTTATCGACGATATGCGCCGGCTGGATATCGCCGTCGCGCCCCCGTCGGTGAATGAGAGCGAGGCCGATTTTTCGGTTGGGCGTACCGACGAAGGGCTCGTGGTGCGTTATGCGCTCGGCGCGCTCAAGGGGGTGGGTGAGCGCGCGATGGAGGAACTGGTTGCCGAGCGGCGCGCGCGGGGGGATTTTGCGAGCCTTGATGACTTTGCGAACCGGATCGATCCCAAGTTGCTCAATCGGCGGCAGATCGAGGCGCTGGCGGGGGCGGGCGCGTTCGACGGCCTCGAGTCCGACCGGCCCCGCGTCTTCGCGGGCGCCGAGGCGCTCCTCGCCTGCGCCAATGCGTCGGCGCACGAACGCTCGACGGGGCAAGGCGGCCTGTTCGGCGGCGACGTCGACCTTGCGCCCGTCCTCCAGCTTCCCGCAGCAGAGCCATGGACGCTTGCCGAGCGGATGAGCAAGGAAAAGGACGCTTTCGGTTTTTATTTCTCTGCGCATCCGGTCGAGCAATATGAAGCGATCCTCGCAGCACGCGGGGCGCGGACCTATGGCGATATCTGCGATAATGTCGAAATGACGCCAGGTACGCGGATTCCGATGACCATGGCCGCGATGGTCGAGAGCGCGCGCCCGCGCGTGTCACAGCGCGGCAACCGCTTCCTCAACCTGACCCTCTCGGATCGAAGCGGGCAGTTCCAGTCGAGCTGTTTCGACGAACAGGCCGGTAAGATCCTCGAATCGCTGGCCGCAGACGGAGGCTGCGCCCTGTTGTCGGTCGAACTGGACCTGCTCGAAGGCGAGGAGACGCCGCGGGTCACGGTGCGCGGTGCCCAGTCGCTGGCCGACATGGCCGCGACCGCCGCGCTGCAACTCACCTGCCGCGTCGAGCTGGCGAGCGCCATCGACGAGATGGTGCGGATTTGCGAGCGGCGCGACGACGCGCGGGGGCGCATCGTCATCACCACCGACGATCCGGCTACCGGCGAGCCGGTACGGATCAGTCTTGGCCGCAACTTCGCCCTTGGTCCGGACGTGGCGGCGCGGCTCGAACTTGTCGCGGGGATCGCCGCGCCCACGCTGTCCCTCTATACCCCGCGCGACTTTCGGGCGCGCGGCTGATCCGCAGCGCCTCGAGTCTCCTCAACGAGCCCTGGAGGCGCGCTTGACGCTTGCACGGCGCGCAATCGCGATTATCCCATAGGCTATAACCAAGAGAGGATGCCGATATGGGAATGCAAGGCCAGCCGCTTCTCGTCACCAGCCTGATCGACCATGCCGCGCGCGAGCATGCAGACCGCGAGATTGTTTCGCGCTGGGCCGACGGCAGTATCACGCGCTCGAACTGGGGTGAGGCGGGGAGAGATGCGCGCCGATTCGCCTCGGCATTGACCAAGCTCGGCATGACAAAGGGTGACCGTATTGCCACGCTCGCCATGAATCATGGTCACCATCTCGTGAGCTGGTACGGCACGGCAGGAATGGGCGGGGTGCTCCACACGGTGAACCCGCGGCTGTTCGACGAGCAGCTCGTCTATATCATCAACCACGCCGAGGACCGGATGCTGTTTCTCGACGCGGCCTTCCTGCCGATCGTTGATCGGCTACGTCCCTCGCTCGCCAGCGTCGAGCATTTCGTTCTGTTCGACGCGCCTGCGCAGGAGGGCTATCTGTCCTACCGCGATCTGATCGCGGGGGGGGATGCCGCTTTCGCCTGGGTCGATCTTGATGAGCGCGATCCGGTAGGCCTCTGCTACACGAGCGGCACCACGGGCAATCCCAAGGGCGTCCTTTACGAGCACCGATCGAACGTCATTCACGCGGTCACCGAGATTCAACCCGACGCGTTCAACCTGTCGAACCGAAGTGTGATCCTGCCAATCGTGCCGATGTTCCACGCCAATAGCTGGGGCATTCCCTTTGCAGCGGCGACCGTAGGCGCCAAAATGGTATTCTCTGCGACGAACGACGCGCAATTGCTGTGTGAGTTGATGCATGCAGAGGGTGTCACCCACAGCGCGGGGGTGCCCACTGTCTGGCTTGCCATGTTTGCGCATATGGACGCGACGGGGATCGATTATGGCGCGCTCCAGCATGTCATTATCGGGGGGTCGGCTGCGCCGCGCGCGATGATAGAGCGCTTCATGAAGGCAGGAGTCTACGTCGGGCACGCGTGGGGAATGACCGAAACGAGTCCGATCGGCACGATGGGCCGGCGCCCGTGGAATTGGGACGAGTTGAGCTTTGACGAGCAGGTCAACGTCATTTGCCGCCAGGGCTGCCCGCCGTTCGGCGTCGAACTGCGCATCGTCGACGACGAAGGTCATGTCCTGCCGCGTGACGGGCAGACCAGCGGGCGGCTTCAAATCCGCGGGCCGTGGATCATCCAGCGCTATTTCAAGGCTGAGACCGACGCTGCCGACGCGGACGGTTGGTTCGACACCGGCGATGTCGCGGTGATTCATCCCGACGGGGTCATGCAGATCACCGACCGGGCGAAGGACGTGATCAAGTCCGGGGGGGAATGGATCAGTTCGATCGAACTTGAAAACGCCGCTGTCGGGGCGCCGGGCGTTCAAGAAGCCGCTGCTGTCGGCGTCTACCATCCGAAGTGGGACGAACGCCCCATTTTGCTTATCGTGCGCAAGCCCGGGGCGGACGTAAGCGCCTCAGACATAACCGATTATCTGAAGGACAAGGTCGCCAAATGGTGGCTCCCCGACGAAATCGTCTTCGTCGACGAATTGCCCCACACCGCGACAGGCAAGATACTGAAGCGCCAGCTTCGCGACGAATATAAGGATTACAGACTGAAGTCGCTGGCGGAGGCCTAGTCTTCGCGACCGGTTCATGGGGCCGGGCGACGACGCAATCGCTTGTCTCTTGCCTTGCGCGCTCTCGACGACGAACGATCGGCACCGCTGCGTCGCGATGACTTTCTTTCGTGTGGTCAGAATAATTCCATCTGCCCGCCGCGTTCGGGGGGACGGAACAGGTCGCAGCGGATCGGAGGAAAGCCCTGATCCATGCCGTGCGCCCGCGCTGCGCGCTTTACCCGCTGGCGGATAAGCTGCGGCCAGATGCCCTTGCCTTTCATGCGGCTGAAGAAGCTCGGATCATTGTCGCGTCCGCCGCGAATATCCTGGACCATGTGCATCACCTTGTCGGCGCGGTCAGGATAATGCGCGGCGAGCCACGCGCGAAAGAGCGGTGCGACCTCGAAGGGAAGGCGCATCAATATGTAAGAAGCGCGGATCGCTCCGGCTTCGGCAGCCGCTGCCATGATGGACTCGATCTCGTGGTCGGTAATCGCGGGGATGATCGGCGAGATATTGACCTGAGTGGGTACGCCGGCATCGATCAGCGCGCGGATCGCCGCAAGACGGCGCTTTGGATGCGGCGCCCGCGGCTCCAGGGTGCGGGCCAGCTTGGCGTCGAGTGTCGTCACCGAGATAGCGACGCCGACGAGATTCTCCCTTGCCATCTGCGCGAGAAGGTCAATGTCGCGAAGCAGCCGGTCGGACTTGGTTGTAATGAGGAGCGGATGCCGCGTCTCGGCAAGCACTTCGACCACCGACCGGGTAATGCGCCACTCGCGTTCGATTGGCTGATAGCCGTCGGTGTTAGTTCCGATGGCGAGCGGCGCGACCTTGTAACTGCGCTTTGCCAACTCCTGCCGCAGCAGCTTCGCAGCGTCTGGTTTGGCGAACAGCCTGCTTTCGAAGTCGAGCCCGGGAGAAAGGTCGTGGAAGGCATGGGTCGGCCGCGCGAAGCAGTAGATGCAGCCATGTTCGCAGCCGCGATAGGGATTGATCGAGCGGTCGAAGCCAATGTCGGGGGAAGTGTTGCGCGCGATGATCGTCTTCGGATGTTCGACCGTCACCGTCGTGCGCAATCGGGGCGGCGTGCCATCGATTTCGCCCGCCGCATCGAGCCAGTCCCCGTCGACTTCGCGGTCCAGGGAGCCCGTGCGAACGGGGCACGGGTTCTGGGGTGCGCCGCGGCCGGCAATCGGAGGGAGGGGCTTAGACACCCCTCAAAACTATCTCATTTACGAGAACAAATAAAGAACATTGTCGCCGCGCCGGGCAGCGGCCCGGCGTTACTCCGTCAGCCGGGGCATCAGATCCACGAAGTTGCACGGCTTGTGCCGGCTATCGAGCTGCGCCGACAAGATCCCCTCCCACGCATCCTTCACTGCACCGGTCGAGCCTGGAAGGGCGAAGATATAGGTCCCACGCGCCACGACGGCGCAGGCGCGAGACTGGATTGTCGATGTGCCGATCGTCTGATAGCTCAGCCAACGAAAGAGTTCACCAAAGCCGGGGATGTCCTTTCCATCGAGACGGTGCAGCGCCTCGGGCGTCACATCACGCCCGGTGATCCCCGTGCCGCCGGTGGTGATCACGACGTCGACCTCGGGATCATCGATCCAGTTGTGAAGGCGCGAGACGATAAGGTCGGCCTCGTCCTGGATGATCGCGCGCGCCGCAAGGACATGGCCGGCGCCGGTCACCAATTGCGCAAGCGTGTCGCCTGATCGGTCTTCGGCTGCGGTGCGACTGTCGGAAATCGTCAGTATCGCGATGCGGACCGGCTTGAAGGGCAGGGAAGGATCAATCGGCATTGCCAAGGCCGCCTGCCCAGGTCAGGCGGACGCGATCCTTGCTGTCCGGGAAACGTGGCCATTTGCCCTGTGCCAGCGCGGCGCGGCTGACCGACGGCTTGCCCTGCTGAGCCTCGTACATCCAGTAGTTGCGAAGCACCGTGCCGACATAGCCGCGGGTTTCCCAATAAGGGATCGACTCCATGTACAGCAGCGGATCTCCCTGGTCGCGGATTTCGGTTTGCCAGCGCGCAACGGGGGCGGGGCCGGCATTATAGGCGGCGATGACCTTGGGGAGCAGCCCGCCGGTCGAGGCATCGCGGCTCAGATATTGCAGATAGCGTTGGCCAAGATCCATGTTCACCGACGGGGTTTTCAGATCCTCGAGCGCCGCCTTGATCTTGTCGCCGTCCCAGCGAGCGATATCGCCCGCGGTGCCCGGACGCACCTGCATCAAGCCGTAGGCCCCGGCCGGGCTGACAGCAGCGCGGCGAAAGCGCGATTCCTGGAGCGTGTGCGCAAAAACCAGCGCTGGGTCGACCTTCCAGCCGCCATTGGGCTCCCATTTGGGCTGCGGATAGCGCGCTGAGGCTGCAAGCTTGCGGCCTTGCGGCGTGTTATGCGCAAGCCAGAGCTGGGTTTCGGGAAGGCTCAAGGCTTCGGCCATGCCGATAAGCTGCTCGTGCTGGCGTGGATCCCCGATCTGCGCCTGGCGGCGGAGTGCTTCGCCTGCATAATTGTCTTCGCCAATCTCGACGAGGGCGATGGCGGCGCGAACATTCGGCTGCTTTTCGAGCGCGCGCCATGCGCTGCGATCCGCTCGGAGGTTCTCCCGCTGGCTCGCAGCTTCCTGTCCCAGTGTTTCGCTCGCCAGCAGGCCATAGAAGGTTTCGGGGTTCGCAGCGGCGGCGCGCAGTCGTGACTGGACGAGCTCGGGACGGGCCGAGGCGATGGCAGCGCGTGCCGACCAATAATAGCCCGCGGCGCGCAATTCGCTGTCGGGGGCCTCTTTTGCAACGCGGTCGAAAGAGGTCAGCGCGGCCGCGTAATCGCGCATACGCCAGGCAGCGAGGCCGCGCACCCAGGCGCCCTGCGTCGCCCAGGCGCTTTGCCCGCTGGTGCAGTCGGTTGCGAGCCGCAACGCGTTGGCGTCATCATTTTCGATATAATAAGACCATGCGACCTTCTGGCGCCATTCATCGCGTGCTTCGGGGCTGAGCTTGTCGATAACGGCGTTGAGCAGTGCCTCGGCGCCCGCGGGGTCATCATTCTTGATGCGTTCAGGAATGCTCTTCGCAAGGCCAGCCGCGAACGGGTCGCTCACGGTGTCGGCGCCGCGGCGCCGCGGGGCGCTTCCCGCCCACGAAAGCGCCGTTTCTGCATGAAGGGTCGGTAGGTCCGTCGCGCCGCGCCGCGTGGCAAGCCGCCCGAGCTGGGCCGCTTGCGGCAGCCAGGGCGAGCGCGAGAGGATGGGCATGATGTCAGCGACCTCGGCGCGCGGGCTGTTTGCCGCGAGCCAGAACTCGGCGCGAAGAAAATCGTCGAGCGGACCATCCTTCGCCTCGGCGAGCATCGATTTCGCATCGGCCCAGCGCTCGCCGCGGATCGCTGCGAGCACCTGGGTATAAAATTGCCGCTGCTTTGAGGAAAGGATGTCGGGCACCGTCTGCGGCGCGCCGATCAGGCCGGGATCACCGGCATCGGTCGCCATCGCGGGTGAAGCCGCCGCCGCGGCGGCAAGTAAGAACGGAGCGGTCATGGCCGCGATCGAGGTCTTCATCTGTCAACGTCCCCGGTTGAACAGTTTGAGGCTATCCCAGGCGGCCGCCTTGTGGGCCGGGCGGGTCAGCAGCATCGCTGGATGCGCGATGGCCGCTGCCGTCACCCTTCCGCCAGAATGGTTAATATCGAGTAACCTTCCGCGCGCATCGGGAAGGGCAAGGCCGGCGGCCATCCGCACGATGTCGCCGCCGATCAGCAGGAGTCTCTCGGGATCAGCGAGCGCCAGGTGGTGCAACAGAAGCCGCTCGAGTTCCGCGAGATCGCGCGCGTCACAGCGACCGCCCGGGGGCCGGGTTACGGCGAGACTGGCGAGGTAGCAGTCGGCGCGCCTCGCGCCGATCGCCTGCAGCGCCGCGTCCAGGAGTCTTCCCGCTGCACCAGTGAACAATTCCGCCTCGCGCTGGTCCTCGACCTCGGGCCAGGCGGTAAACAGCATCAGGGGCGCGCGCTGAGCGCCCACCGGCAGCACCCGGCGAGCGTCCCACTGGCTGCCTGGTACATCGGGGTGATCGGCCAGCCAGGACTGAAAGCTGTTCCAGTCGTCGGGAAAAGTAACGGGACCCTTCGGGCGAATGCTGCTCTCGTCCGCGGCGCGGCGCTGAAGAGCGGCGGGCAGGGCGGGAGGCTCCGCCTGCACGGCGACAGGTGGGCGCGACCTTGGCGCCGGATCATTCGCGGGCGGGGCGACGAGCCAGCCCGCCGGCATCTCGCCGACGAGCGCGTCTACCCCCGCAAGCGACCACCAGTCGCAGATGCTTTCCGCCAGCAATGCCGATTTTTGCCCACCCATGAAATAGTTTCAAACAGGCAGTTGACGGACGCGTCAATTGGCGGGCATCGCAATTCGTGACAAAGTGAGCGCCGGACACGATGAATGATCGGCGCGGGGACGGCAGAAAGGTATTATCGGTGAGCGAACGGGAATCGATGCCCTATGACGTGGTCATCGTCGGCGCAGGTCCGGCGGGGCTTTCAGCGGCGATCCGCCTCAAGCAACTGGCGAATGAGGCGGGCAGCGAACTGTCGGTCTGCATCCTCGAGAAGGGGTCCGAGGTCGGAGCGCACATCCTCTCCGGCGCTGTCATCGACCCGAGGTCGCTAGACGAACTGATCCCGGATTGGCGCGACATGGGCTGTCCGCTCGCCGAGGTGCCGGTCAACGACAACCAGCATTGGGTATTGACGAAAAAGAAGAAGTTCGCGCTGCCCGAATTCATCTCGCCCGGCTTCATGCACAATAAGGGCACCTACACGGGCAGCCTGGGTAACCTCTGCCGCTGGCTCGCGGAGCAGGCCGAGGGCCTCGGGGTTGAAATCTTTCCCGGATTTCCGGCCGCCGAAATCCTCTACAACGAGGATGGGTCGGTCAAGGGCGTCGCAACGGGCGACATGGGCGTCGCGCGCGATGGAAGCCACAAGCCCGACTATGCGCCCGGCCTCGAACTCCACGCCAGGTACACCTTCTTCGCCGAAGGCGTGCGCGGGCACCTTACCAAGATGCTGAAGCCCCAATTCGGCCTCGACGCCGAATGCGAGCCGCAGGTCTATGGCCTGGGCGTCAAGGAATTGTGGGACGTTGACCCAGCGAACCATGCGCCCGGCCGGGTGATCCACACGCAAGGCTGGCCGCTTGATACCAATACGAATGGCGGCGGCTTCCTCTATCACCAGGCAAACGGCCAGGTCGCATTGGGCTTTGTCACCTGGCTCAATTATCGCAATCCGCACACCTCGCCTTTCCAGGAAATGCAGAAGTGGAAGACGCATCCCGAGATCGCGAAGATATTGAAGGGCGGCAAGCGCGTTTCCTACGGCGCGCGTGCGATCAGTGACGGTGGTTATCAGTCGGTGCCAAAGCTCGCATTTCCGGGCGGCGCGCTGATCGGCGACAGTGCGGGCTTTCTGAACGTACCGCGCATCAAGGGGACGCATACCTCGATGAAATCGGGGATGATGGCAGCCGAGGCTGCGTTCGCCGCGGTGGCCGAGGGCCGCACCGGCGACACGCTCGATGCATATCAGGCGGCGTATGACGAAAGCTGGGTCAAGAAAGAGCTGAGCATCGTCCGCAACGTCCTCCCGCTTGTTGAAAAATATGGCGATCTTGCAGGGACGATCCTGTCGGGCATGACGATGTGGCTCGAAAGCTTCGGCCTTCGCATGCCCTTCACGATGAAGCATCACCCCGACAATACGACGCTTTATCGGGCCGACATGATGCCCAAGCCCGACTATCCAAAGCCCGATGGCGTCTTGACCTTCGACCGGCTGTCCTCGGTATTTCTGTCGAATACAAATCACGAGGAGGATCAGCCGGTCCACCTGCAGTTGAAAGACCCGTCGATCCCCGTCGAATATAATCTCCCGCTCTATGACGAGCCCGCGCAGCGCTATTGTCCGGCCGGGGTTTACGAGATCGTCGGTGCCGAAGAGGGTGACCCTAAGTTCGTTATCAACGCCCAGAATTGCGTCCATTGCAAGACGTGCGACATCAAGGACCCCACCCAGAACATCAACTGGGTCACTCCTGAAGGCGGCGGAGGCCCCAATTACCCGAATATGTAAGCATCCTCGTTCCTTCGCGATCCTGACGATTTTTGCGGCCGCGCTCGCGGCGGTCCCGGGGCATGCGGCGACTGATCCGGGTGAGGAGGCGCTGAACGCGTTTGTTCGCGCACGGCTTGCCGAGGAAGCGGGTGAGCCCGCTGGGGCACTGCTCGAGCTGAAGACGGTGGCAAGCCTTGCCCCCGATCTTCCGGGCGTGCGAGGCCGGATTCTGGAACAGGCGATCCAGGCCGGTGACTTTGCCTCCGCGCGCAGCGCCGCTACCGCGCTTTGGAAGAGCGGCGAGCGCCGTTTCGATGCACAGCTGGTGCTTCTTGTCGACGCGCTCAAACGGTCCGACTGGAAGGGCGCACGCGCGGTCATGGCCGGCCGTCCCGACAAGGCCGGGGCCGATGCTGTCGCAACGCTGATCACCCCTGCGATCAACGCCTGGATCGACGTGGGCGCGCGCGAGGCGCATCCGGAGCGGCATCTGATCGCCGCCAGCCCGGCTACACGCCCCGAACCCGCGCTGCTGCTCGAGGCGGTGCTCGTCGAACTTGCGGCGCGGCGCCCTGCCAACGCCGTAGCCAAGGTCGACACGATTACGCTGAGTGACCGGTCGAGCCAGCTCGTCGCGCTGCGCGTCGCAGCCTCGCTCGACCGGGCGGGGGAGGCGGCGGCCGCCAAGGGACTGCGCGGACGTATCGCGCTCGCGGCGGGGGAGCGGGACGACCCGCTTCTACTGCTGCCGGATCAGCCCGTTTCGACACCCCGCGCAGGTGTCGCGCACTGGCTCGGGCTGCTCGCCGATGGGCTTTCGCGCTCGCCCCATGGCCGACCCACCGTGCCGCTCCTCTTTGCGCGCTCGGCCCATTGGCTGAACGAGGGCGACCTGCAGGTCCGCGCGACGCTCGTCGAGGCGCTCGAGCGTAACGGGCAACGCGAGAAGGCGCTCGCCCTGCTCGCGCGAGAAGGCGCACCGCTGCCCCCCGTGCTTGAAATGCGACGCGCCGAGTTGCTCGCCGATGGCGGCGACATGACGCGCGCGCTGTTGGCCGTCGAAGCCGTCGTAGCAGGAGATGACCAGCCCCGCAGCCTGCTCCTGCGTCTTGCCGACCTCGCGCGCCGATCGGGTGACAGCGATGCGGCGATGCGCGCTTATGCGCGATTGGAAGCGGGGCTCGGTGACGGTGAGGAAGACAGCGCGCTTCGCGCGCTGCTCCTGATCTCGCGCGCGGACCTCCTCCTCAAGGCGGACGACTGGGAGGGCGCGGATTCGCTGATAGAGCAGGCTGTCGCGCTTCGCCCCGACGATGCGACGGTGCTCAATTTTGCCGGATATTCCGCGATCGAGCGGCGCAAGAATGTCGAGCGATCGCTGCAGCGGATCGAAGCGGCCTGGCGGAAGGAGCCGCAAGACCCGAGCATCATCGATTCGCTCGGCTGGGCTTATTTCCTGACGGGGCGGATCGACGATGCGGTGCCGCTGCTCGAAAAGGCGCAACGCGGCGATCCTGGAAATGCCGTGATCGTCGAGCATCTGGGCGACGCCTATTGGAAGGCGGGGCGCCGCTTTTCGGCGCGCTATGCCTGGCGTGCCGCGTCGTTGACCGCAGAGGCGGACATGGCGACGCGGATCGCGGCGAAGCTGCGCGACGGGCTCACTCCCGCGACTGTCGCCCCGTGACGATCTTCACCGAAACGGGCTGGGCGAAGATTAATCTGGCGCTGCATGTGCGCTCGAGGCGACACGACAATTATCACGAGATCGAGACATTGTTCGCATTCGTCGACGGCGGCGACAGGCTGGAGGCGGCGGTTTCCAGCATCGATTCGCTCGCCGTTGATGGCGAGTTCGCGGCTGGACTGAGCACGGGCGACGACAATCTGGTGCTGCGGGCGGTTGGCTTGCTGCGCGAGCGCTACGGCGGGGACCGCGTGCCGCCGCTTTCGGTGCGGCTCACGAAAGCATTGCCTGTTGCCGCGGGGATCGGGGGCGGTTCGGCAGACGCGGCGGCAATGGCCCGGCTCGTGCGGCGGCATTTCCTCCCCGAACTCGGAGAAGCGGCGCTGGCGCGCCTGGTGTCGCCGCTCGGCGCCGATGTCGCCGCCTGTATCGCGAGCGAGACCTGCCTTGGCACAGGGACGGGGGCCGAACTCGCTCCCGCGCCGGAACTCGCGCTGGGAGGGACCCCGGTGCTCCTGGTCAACCCGCGGCAACCTGTCGCCACCGGACCTGTGTTCGCCGCGTGGGACGGTACCGACCGCGGTCCCCTCTTCACCGGCGCGGACCTTCGCGCACAGCTTTTCGCTGCACGCAACGATCTCCAGCGCCCGGCGATCGCGCAGTGCGCCGCGATTGCCGAGATATTGACCGAACTCGGTGGGCAGCGGACGTGGCTTGCGCGCATGTCGGGGTCGGGTGCGACCTGTTTCGCGCTCTTCGACGCGCCCGCCGAGCGGGATGCCGCGGCGCTTTATCTGAAGGAACGACGACCCGATTGGTGGCAGATGACCGGAGCGCTTCGATGAGCGAGGCCTGGTGCGATCTCGGGAGTCCGCGCGCAGGCGGCGTCCTGCTCGTTGGCGACCATGCGTCGAACCATGTTCCACCCGACATCGACCTTGGTATCGATCCGGTCCTCTTCGAAACTCACATCGCGGTCGACATTGGGGTCGCTCCCGTGGCGATGCTTCTCGTCGAAAGCGGCGCGGTCGATGCGGCGGTTCTTGGCGGGGTGTCGCGGCTGGTGGTCGATTGCAATCGCGACGAGGAGGCGCCTGCCGTCATTCCGATCGCGAGCGACGGCCATGCCATCCCGGGCAACGCGCTTGACCATCTGGGCCGCGAAGCGCGGCTTGCGCGCATCTTTCGGCCTTATCATGACCATCTGGCGGCGGTCATCGCAGCAGCGCCGCCCGCGATGATCCTGTCGCTCCATAGTTTCACGCCGCAGCTTGCGAGCGATCCGGGGCAGAAGCGGCCCTGGGAGATCGGAGTTCTCTATAACGCCGACGACCGGCTCGCAGGGCCAGCAATCGCGGCGCTCGCCGCCGATGGACTGATTGTCGGAGACCAGCAACCTTATTCGGGCAAGCTTCTCAACGCGACGATGAATCGCCACGCCGAGGCGAATGATATTCCCTATGTAGGGATCGAAATGCGCCAGGACCTCGTCGGCGACGCGGCGGGGCAGGCGCGCTTTGCCGATCTCCTGGCACGCATGCTGAGGAAAGCGGCGTTGAAACTACGCGCTTAGGCGTGTAGAGGCCCTCCGAACCCCTATTTCATGAAATAATATTATCAGGACTCCTCTCAATGCCTTCTTATCGTTCACGCACGACGACCCACGGCCGCAACATGGCCGGAGCACGCGGATTGTGGCGCGCGACGGGAATGAAGGACAGCGACTTCGGCAAGCCGATCATCGCCGTCGTTAACAGTTTCACCCAGTTCGTCCCGGGTCACGTCCATCTGAAGGACCTGGGCCAGATGGTGGCGCGCGAGATCGAGGCGGCGGGCGGGGTTGCCAAGGAATTCAACACCATTGCGGTCGACGACGGAATCGCGATGGGACATGACGGCATGCTCTATTCCTTGCCGAGCCGCGACCTCATTGCCGACAGCGTCGAATATATGGTCAATGCGCATTGCGCCGACGCAATGGTCTGTATCTCCAACTGCGACAAGATCACGCCGGGGATGTTGATGGCGGCGCTGCGCATCAACATCCCGACGATTTTCGTCTCGGGCGGGCCGATGGAGGCGGGCAAGGTCGTGCTCAAGGGCAAGGAAATCGCCCTCGACCTTGTCGATGCAATGGTCGCCGCAGCCGACGAACATTATACCGATGAAGAGGTTGCGGCGGTCGAGCGATCGGCGTGTCCGACCTGCGGTTCCTGCTCCGGCATGTTCACCGCCAACTCGATGAACTGCCTGACCGAGGCCCTCGGCCTCTCTTTGCCCGGCAATGGATCGACGCTGGCGACGCACGCTGACCGCAGGGCGCTGTTCCTTCGGGCGGGTCATATGATCGTGGACATGTGCCGCCGCCATTACGAGGAAGGCGATGAAAGCGTATTGCCCCGCACGATCGCGAGTTTCGAGGCATTCGAGAATGCCATGAGTCTCGACATCGCGATGGGTGGATCGACGAACACCGTGCTCCATCTCCTTGCCGCGGCGCACGAGGCCGGGGTTGACTTCACGATGGCGGACATCGACCGGCTTTCGCGCCGGGTGCCGTGTCTCTCGAAGGTCGCCCCCGCGAAGAGCGACGTGCACATGGAGGATGTCCACCGCGCTGGCGGGATCATGGCGATCCTCGGCGAGCTCGAACGCGCGGGGCTGATCCACGCGCATCTGCCGACCGTGCACAGCGCGACGCTCGGCGATGCACTCAATAAATGGGACATTGGCCGAACCAATGATCCAGCAGTCCAGAAATTTTTCATGGCGGCCCCGGGCGGGGTGCCGACGCAAACCGCCTTCAGCCAGGATCGGCGCTGGTCGTCGCTTGACCTCGACCGCGAAGCTGGCGTGATCCGCTCAGCCGAGCATGCGTTCAGCAAGGATGGCGGGCTCGCGGTGCTATCGGGTAACATTGCGCGCGACGGCTGCATCGTGAAGACCGCGGGGGTCGATGATTCGATCCTCGAGTTCACCGGTCCTGCGAAGGTCTATGAAAGCCAGGATGCGGCGGTCGCCGGGATTCTGACCGGACAGGTCGAGGCGGGCGACGTTGTCGTCATTCGCTACGAAGGGCCAAAGGGCGGTCCCGGGATGCAGGAAATGCTTTACCCCACGAGCTATTTGAAATCGAAGGGGCTGGGCGCTGCCTGCGCATTGATCACCGACGGGCGCTTCTCGGGGGGCACCTCGGGCCTGTCGATCGGTCATGTATCGCCCGAGGCGGCCGAAGGGGGGGCTATCGGGCTCGTCGAGAATGGCGACCTGATCAAGATCGACATACCCGGCCGCACGATCGACCTCATAATTTCCGACGAGGAACTGGCGGCGCGGCGCGCGGCGATGGAAGCAAAGGGCGAGGCGGCCTGGCAGCCTGCCAATCCTCGCCCGCGCAAGGTTTCAGTAGCACTCCAGGCCTATGCTGCGATGACGACCAGCGCCGCGCGCGGCGCGGTGCGGGATTTGTCGCAGCTCAAGAAAGCCGGGGGGTGAATGCCGAGGACGAGGGGGCTAGTCTTCCTGCCGCTGTTCCTGCTCGGCGGCTGTAACGCAGCCCCGGGCAATGGATCGCTCGCCGAGGCCGAAACGCGGCAAGCCAGGGCGGCCGCGGTCAACGGCCGCATCGATTGCGCGCTCGAAGGCGCGAGAGCGTTCGGCCGCACCTGCACGATCGAGGAAATGAGCAGCGCTGAGGGGACCATCCTCATCGTGGGCCGGGCCGACACCGGATACCGGCGTCTCGCGATAGCGCCCGGCGGGCGCGGCCTGGTATCGGCCGACGGGGCAGAGGCTGCAAATGTGACGATCGTCAAAGACGGTTTGATCGAAGTCGCGATTGGCGGCGACCGCTACCGATTGCCGGCAAACACGGGCGGGACCAGATAATCGGCGCGCAATGGCGATTCCCATGATCGGTGCGATGTCGTAAGCGAAACCCATGTTCGAGCTTGCCGATGCCCCCATCCTCACCAGCGAGGCGATGCGTGCCGCCGAGGCGGCGTCCGCTGCGTCAGGGACTTCGCTGGCCGAGCTGATGGAGCGCGCTGGCGCTGCGGTCGCGGACGCTGCGTGGCGGATGGCGGCGGGGGCCCCGGTGCTCGTCCTCTGCGGACCCGGCAACAATGGCGGCGATGGCTATGTGGCTGCGCGCCTGCTCAGCCGCCGCGGGGTGCAGGTCCGCGTCGCAGCCCTCGCGGAACCGGCTACCGACCTCGCGCGCGCGGCGCGGCGGGAATGGGGAGGATCACTCGAGGCGCTCGGTCCAGACCTTGCGCCCGCGCCGCTCGTCATCGATGCGCTGTTCGGTGTGGGCCTGTCCCGGCCGCTTGCGGACGATCTCGCTGCAAATTTGCGCCGCCTTGCAGGCGGACGCATCCTCGCGGTCGATGTGCCAAGCGGGATCGATGCCGAGGGGACGGAGCATTGGGGCCCCCCGTTACCTGCCGATGTCACGATGGCACTGGGCGCACTCAAACCTGCTCATGTGCTGCTCCCTGCGGCTGCCTGTTGCGGCCGGGTCCTGCTGGCGCCCATCGGGATCGACGCGCAGTCGGCGGTGCGCACCCTGCCTCGATTTGAAAGCGAAACGCCCGCGGTAGCGGCGCACAAATTCACCCGGGGCATGGTACTTGTCCGCGCAGGCCCCATGCCGGGCGCAGCGGGGCTAACAGCTGCGGCGGTGCTGCGCGCCGGGGCGGGCTACGCGGTACTGAGCGGCGCTTCCGCCGTGCCCCTTGCGGCCGTAATCGCCGAAAGCGGCGAGAATTTTGCTGCAAGACTTGCCGATGAACGTCTGGGTGCCGTTGTGATCGGGCCGGGCTATCCGATGAGCGATGCGCTCGATCGCGATGTGGCCGCTGCCTTGGAAAGCGGCAGACCTCTCGTCCTCGACGCGGCCGCGATCCTCTCCGCGCTGCCCGGGCTGCGCGGGGCTCCCGCGATTTTAACGCCGCACGCGGGCGAATTCGCGCGCGCCTTTCCAGATGTTGATGGTAGCAAGATCGATCGAGCCCGGGCTGCGGCGGAGCTGAGCGGCGCGGTGGTGGTCTACAAGGGTGCGGACACGGTAATCGCGGCGCCCGACGGGCGCATCGCCGCGGCATGGCCGGGGTGCTCCTGGCTCGCAACCGCGGGGACCGGCGACGTGCTCGCAGGAGCGTGCGGTGCAATGCTGGCCCGCGGCGGTGACCCCTTCGACGCAGCCGTTGCCGCGGTGGGCTGGCATATATCGCGCGCCCGCGCTATCGGCCCCGGCCTTGTAGCGGATGATCTGGTAAAAGCATGACAGACGGAGTTTTGATTGAGCGCATCGCCGCCCGGGGCGACGGCGTGAC
The DNA here is from genome assembly GCA_044508875.1 of Sphingomonadales bacterium. Lineage (GTDB taxonomy): Bacteria > Pseudomonadota > Alphaproteobacteria > Sphingomonadales > Sphingomonadaceae > Sphingopyxis > Sphingopyxis flava_A. The sequence continues at coordinate 60,322 of JBIQHE010000005.1, forward strand.
CGCGGACGGGCGCCACGTGCCCGGAGGCGCGCCGGGCGACCTCGTAGCAGCCGATGGAACGCTGATGCCGGGTCCCATCCGCGCCCAGCCGCTTTGCCGCCATTTCGGGCGATGCGGGGGATGTCAGCTCCAGCACGTTGCGGAGACAGCGCTCGGGGATTTCGTCCGCGACCGGGTCGCGGGCGCGCTTGCAGGACAGCATCTCAGCGCACAGGTCATACGCCCTGCGCTTCTGTCGCCACCTCAAAGTCGGCGGCGCGCGGCGTTGACAGCCCTTCGGGCGGGGAAACAGGTCGCCGTCGGCTTCAACGCCGCGCAGACCAACCAGATCGTCGACATGCGCGAATGTCCGCTACTGATGCCCGAGCTCTTCGCGCTAATCGAGCCGGTGCGCAGGCTGCTGGGCCTGATTGCTCCCCAGCGCCGGCCGGTGAAGGTCAAGCTCCAGTTGCTCGACCAAGGCGTCGACCTGGTGCTCGAGGGTGTACGCGCCGAAGGGCTGGAGGCGGCGATGGCGCTGCAGGATTTCGCGGGCGTCCACCGCCTTGCGCGGCTGGTAATCGACCAGGGTGACGGGCTGGAAACCATCTGGCAGCCCGAGCCGCCGACGGTGCACTTTGCCGATATCTCGGTCGAGGTGCCGCCCTTTGCCTTTCTCCAGGCGACATCCTCGGGTGAGACAGCGCTGGTCGAGGCGGTGCGCGAGGCGATCGGCGTCGCCGCGGCCGTGGCCGACCTGTTCGCTGGAGTCGGGACCTTTGCGCTCTCGGTTCACGAGGGACGCAAAGTCTACGCCGCCGAGGGCGCGCGCGATGCTCTGCTGGCGCTGACCGGCGCCGCGAACCGCGCCCGGGCGCTGGTAGCGACCGAGCACCGCGACCTGTTCCGGCGGCCCCTCGTTCCCGGCGAACTCAACCGCTTTGGCGCGGTGATCCTCGACCCGCCACGCGCTGGGGCGGAGGAACAGGTCAAAGAGCTCGCCGCATCGAACGTGCCCGCGATCGCCTATGTAAGCTGCAACCCTGCAAGCTTCGCGCGCGACGCGAAGCTCTTGATTGCCGGTGGCTATCGCCTCGACTGGGTGCAGCCGGTGGGTCAGTTCCGCTGGTCGACGCATGTCGAGCTGGCGGCCCGTTTCTCGAAATAACCGGCGCCCCACGCCTGGAGGGCGCCGGACGACCTCAGTGCAGGACGAAGGCCATGAAGGCGTGCAGGCACAAGGCTATTAGAGCGAGGCTGGCGAGCGCGAAGACCCCAAAGCGCCACATCACCCGGTTGACCGTTGCCTGAATCAGGCTGTGAAGGATGCGAAGGCCCACATAGGCCCAGGCGATCTGGGCGTTAAGCCCGCCGCCCGCGCCCCCGATCGCGAGCGCGATGGCGACGGCGTAGAAGACCGTCGGCTGTTCCATCAGGTGATTATAGTTGTGCGCCTTCCACTGTACCTCGGGGGGCAACACATCGTCGAGATTCTTTCCGGTGCCCCCGACGAGCTTCGCTGCATCGATCTTGGCGCGGCTCATCGCCGGAAGACGCGTTGCGTACATCCATAGCCACATGACCATGGACCAGAGCGCGAGCGTCGCGACGGGTCCCAGTATCGCAGTTGTATCGGTCATTATCCCCTCCTCAACCCAGCGTCGCGATGACGGCGAGCACCGACAGCGCGAACAAGCACAAGGTATAGAGTGAAAAGAGGGCGAAGCGTACCGGGACGCGGTTCACCGTTGCCTGCCACAGGCTGTGAATGATGCGCAAGCCAACATAAGCCCAGGCGATCCAGCGGGTGTAGCCAACGTCGCCCCCGGAGAGGTGCAGAAAGACGATCACGGCGTAAAAGAGTGTCGGCTGTTCGAGCAGATGCGTGTAGTTGTGTGATTTCCAGTTGACGCTGGCCGGTAGCACGGCTTCGAGGTCGGCGCCCCGCCCGCCAGGTGGTGCGGCCTTTAAGTCGATCCCGGCCTTGGCCATCGCCGGGAACCGCGTCGCCGCGACCCAGGCCAGCATGATCAACGTCCACAGGGCCAGCACCGCGCCGGGCGCGAGAATGGTTTGTGACATATTTCCCCCTTTCGACCGCGGCGCTTGGATGCCGGCCGCGTGCGGGGGAATGCTAGGGCCGAACCGCGACAATGCAAGGCGGCGCGTCAGCCCTTCAACGCTGTAATGAAATCCTCCGCCCAGCCGATGACGTCGCGGTCGCGCACAACAGCGTTGAGCGCCTCCCAGCGCACCTTGCGCTCCTCGAGCGGCATGTGGATCGCGGTCCATAGCGCGCGGGTCACCTCGTCGTGGTTGAGCGGATTGACGAGCAGCGCGTCGGTCAGCTGCTCGGCCGCGCCGGCAAAGCGTGAGAGGATGAGGACGCCTGGATCCTCCGGATCCTGCGCGGCGACATACTCCTTGGCGACGAGGTTCATGCCGTCACGAATGGGGGTGACCAGCCCAATTTTGGCGGCGCGGTAGAAGCCGAAGAGCTCGGCGCGGCCAAAACCACGGTTTACATACCGAATGGGAACGAGGTCGACGTCGGAATGGGCGCCATTGAACTGACCGGTCTTCTGCTCGAGGGTGGCCCGGATTTCCTGGTAGGAGCGGACATCCTCCCGCGAGGGGGGGGCGATCTGAATATAGAGCAGCCGGTTCACCATGTCGTCCTTGGTGGCGAACAGGCGCTCCATCGCGTCGATGCGCTCGGGGAGGCCCTTGCTGTAGTCGAGCCGATCGACGCCGATCACGACAGTCCTGCTGCGCGCGCTGCCGACGAGGCGGACCTGCGCGCGCCGTGCCACTTCAGTCTCGCCCAGCGCCATGAATTCCTTGTGGTCGATCCCGATCGGGAAGGCGCGCGCCGTGACGGTGCGGCCGCCGAGTGTCACGATGCCCTGTTCTTCATCAACCTCGGCGTTCAGTTCCTTGCGGCAATAGTGGAGGAAGCTTTCGAGCCACTCGACCGATTGAAAGCCGATGACGTCATAATGGAGCATCGCCGTGACCAGGCGCTCGTGAAATGGAAGCGAAACAAGGAGGCGGGTCGGCGGCCAGGGAATATGGAGAAACAGGCCAATGCGGTTCTTGAGGCCATGCGCCCGCAGACGTTCGCCGAGCGGCAGGAAATGATAATCCTGCACCCACACGAGATCGTCGGGCTCTACCAGCGGGATCAGGCTGTTCGCAAAGCGCTCGTTGACGCGCTCATAGCCCATCCCGAATTCATTCTCATATTCGGCAAGGTCGATACGATAATGAAACAGTGGCCAGATCGTCCGGTTGGCGTAGCCGTTATAATATTCCTCGACGTCCTGGGGTTCAAGGTCGATGGTCGCGGTGGTGAAGCCGTCGGTACGCATCATCGTGAGCTGACCCGTGAACTGGCTGACCTCCTCGCCCGACCAGCCGAACCAGATACCGCCATGCTGACGCAGTGCGCCATTCATCGCGACGGCAAGTCCGCCTTGCGCGCCCGCGGCGCCGCGCCCCTTGTCGACCGACACCCGATTGGAAACAACAATAAGCCTGCTCATCGCACCGTATCCCAGCTTCGCGACAGCAAGCCCGCGCAATTGATGATGCCGACCAGCGAATAGGTCTGCGGGAAGTTCCCCCATAATTCGCCATTGTTGAAATCCATGTCCTCGGACAAGAGGCCCGAGGGCGTCCGGTGGGCGAGCATGGCCTCGAACAGTTCGCGCGCCTCGTCCGATCTTCCGCACAGGTGCAGCGCCTCGATCAACCAGAAGGTACAGATATTGAAGGCGGTTTCCGGCTGTCCGAAATCGTCTTCGCTGTCGTAGCGCAGCATGTTGCGTCCGCGCCGCAGCGCCTTTTCGACGGCGGCGAAGGTCGCCTGAAACCGCGGGTCATCGGCACGGATGAAGCGCAGTTCGACCATCTGGAGGAGGCTCGCGTCGAGATGCGAGTGGCCAAAGGCCGCGCCATAATGCCCCTCGGCTTCACTCCAGGCTTCGCGCTCGATGGTCGCCCGGATTTTCGCGGCGCGGTCGTTCCAGAAGGCTTCGCGTTCGGGTTTGCCTATACGCGCTGCAACATTGGCGAGCCGATCGCACGCCGCCCAGCTCATCACCGCCGAATAAGTGTGGACGAGCTGGCGGGTGCGAAACTCCCAGAGGCCGGCGTCGGGCTGGTCGTGCATTTCCCACGCCACCTCGCCCACGCGCTCGAGGCTTTCAAAGTCGCGTTCGTCGGCGAGGCGAAAGAGGCGCTGGTCGAAGAAGCCCTGTACCGTGGGCAGCACGATCTGACCGTAGGCGTCGTGCTGGATCTGGGTCCAGGCGGCATTGCCGATGCGCACCGGTCCCATGCCGCGATAGCCCGCGAGATCCGATGCCACGCTTTCGTCGAGCTCGGCGACACCCATCACCGAGTAAAGGGGCTGGATATGACCTCCCGCGGCGCGGTCGATGATGTTGCGCAGATAGGCGAGATATTTTTCGAGGACGTCGAGCGCGCCAAGGCGATTGAGCGCCTGCACGGTATAATAGGCGTCGCGGATCCAGCAGAAGCGATAGTCCCAGTTGCGTCCGCTGTTTGGCGCCTCGGGGATCGAAGTGGTGAGCGCGGCCACGATTGCGCCCGTTTCCCCATGCTGGCAAAGCTTGAGCGTTATGGCGGCGCGGATGACCGCGTCCTGCCAGTCCATCGGCGTTGCGAGGCCGCGCACCCAGCTTCGCCAGTAGAGATCTGTCGCCTCTTCCATGGCGCGGAGCGCCTGCGACACATTGCCGGTGAAGGGCTCGTCGGGCCCGAGGAAGAAATGGAGGTCCTGCTCGACGCGAAATGAACGGCTTTCCATGAGGTAGCCTACTGGCGCGTCGGTCGTCAGCCGCAGCGGCTGGGGACCGATCAGGTAGCGAATATGATTGGTCCCACGCGTCGTCTCGGCGATCGCGGCGCCGTAATCGCGCATCGGTACCAATTCCATCTCGATCCGCGGGCTTCCTGAAACGGGGCGGACGATGCGGGCGAAGGCGACGGGGCGAAACATTCGGCCCGAGCGCTCGAACCGCGGGCAGAAATCGATGACGTCGACGGCGCTCCCATCCTCGGCCTCAAGGCGGGTGACGAGGATAGGGGTATTGCGGCGATAGCGGGGGGTTGCCTTGACCTGCCCTGCGAGGCGGAATCGCCAGACACCCGCATCCTGCCTGTCGCCCCCGAGAAGCGCGCAGAAAACAGGGTCACCGTCGACCCGGGGAACGCAGCCCCAGACGAATCCTCCCTCCCCGTCGACCAGGGCGCTGACTTGGCAATTGCCGATAGGCCAGAGAGCAAGCGAGCTCAAAGGTTGAGCCATTGATGCACCATTTCAGGGTCGGCGAGGCGGTAATGGGCCGCAGTCGGCCGCGGGGCACCGACGAGGATGCCGTGCCCGCCAGCCGCGGCGACGGCGGTGAACCCGTCCTCGTCCGTGACGTCGTCGCCGATGAAAATCGGCATGGCGCCCGCGAAGGGTGGGGCGGCCATCAGCCGCGCGACTGCAACCCCCTTGTTGGCGCTTTTCGGGCCCAGTTCCACCACCATCTTGCCGCGCCGGGCGGCAAGGTTTTCTCGGGCTGCCATGTCATCCATGACCGTATAGACGGCTGGGGCGGCTTCGGGTTCCTGCCGGTAATGCACCGCGATGCCGTGGGGTTTGATTTCGACGAGAAGATGCGGCCAAGCAGCGGTCAGCGCGGCGAGAGCGGCGCGGCTCGCGTCGGAGAGCGAAGGAGAGCCTTCGGCCGCCTCGCCCATTTCGGCGCCATGGGATCCGACCATCAGCAAGTCGATGGGGCCAAGATAGGCCCGGATGTCGGCGATGCCGCGGCCGCTGACGATGGCGATGCGGCCACCAAGCGCGCGGTCGAGGGCCGCAAGCTGGGCGGGCACGCCGTCGGGAACATGGATGCCATCGGGCGTGTCGGCGATCTCGACGAGCGTGCCGTCGAAATCGAGAAAGAGCGCAAGCGAATTGTCAGCGACGAGCCCGGCGAAGGGCGGGGGCGGGGGAAGGTCGATGCTTTTGTGCATTGCGGCAAAAAATTAGGGGCGGTGACCCGCCGGGTCAACCGCCCCCTGAAATTCCCCTTGATCCCGGCTCAGAAGAGCTTGGTCACCGTCGCGGTGCGCCGTTCCTCCTCAACCTCGCCGGTGTAAAGGCTCGCCATCGGCTCGTCGCTGACAACGTGGATCTCCTCGGCGCCGAAGCCGTTGAACCTGGTGCGCATGGCGCAGCCATAGGCTCCCAACATTCCGATCTCGATGAAGTCGCCTGCCTTGACGTCGGCTGGAAGGAAGAAGGGGCCCGCCATATGGTCGAGATCATCACAGGTCGGGCCGTAAAAGCTGAAGGGCAGCAACTCGCCATCGCTCTCCTTCTCGCGAAGGAGGGTTACCGGAAAACGCCAGCCGACATGCGCGGCGTCGAACAGCGCGCCATAGGCACCGTCGTTGATGTAGAGCTCCTCGCCGCGGCGCTTTTCGACGCGCACGATGAGCGAGCTATATTCAGCCGACAGCGCGCGGCCCGGCTCGCACCAAAGCTCGGCGGAGTAGCTGATCGGAAGGCTCTCGAAACTGCGGTGAATCGTGTCGAAATACGCGTCGAGCGGCGGGGGCTCCATGCCGGGGTAGGACGAGGGGAAGCCGCCGCCCACGTCGACGATGTCCACCGTTACCGATGCGGCCACGATCGCGGCGCGAACGCGCTCCATCGCCTGCGCATAGGCGTGCGGCGTCATCGCCTGGCTACCGACATGGAAACAGATGCCGAGCGCGTCGGCCGCCTGACGGGTTGCCATCAGAAGTTCGGCAACTTCGTCGGGCTCAGCACCGAACTTGGCGGCAAGGCTGAGTTTCGAATGATCGGACGAGACCCGCAGGCGTACGAGCAGGTTAAGGTCTGCGGCCCCCTCGGTCGCGCGGACGATCTTCTGCAGCTCGTCCATCGTGTCGAGCGAGAAGGTGCGCACCCCGTGCTTCCAATAGGCTTCGGCAATCGCTTCCTCGGCTTTTACCGGATGCATGAAGCAGAGCGTTGCTTGCGGCAAGGTGCGCGCTACCAACCGCACTTCGGCGATCGATGCGACGTCATAATGGGTCACCCCGGAATCCCACAGCACGCGCAGGAGGTCGGGCGACGGATTCGCCTTGACCGCGTACATGGTCGTGCCGGGAAATCGCTCGATGAAGAAACGCGCTGCGCGCCGCGCGGCATGCGGGCGGACAAGCGTAACAGGTTCGACCGGCGAAAGTGCCTGAATCAGCCCGTGGGCGCTATGGTGCTGGTGCAACTCAAGGGACCCCCAAAAAATAAGTTAAACGACAAGGGCTGCCTTGCGGTTATTGGAAGTCCCCCTGGGGCAGCGAGGGGCGCATATATGGTTGGGGGGGCGGGCTGTAAAGACCCTTTGCATCGCAAAAATCGCGAACGAGGATGCTGCCCCTCAGCTCAGACGCGACTTGAAATCCTCGTAGCCGAAGCGACGAATTTCCGTGATTTCGTCGCCTTCGCTATCCCACAGCCAGATCGACGGAAGCGGCACGCCGTTGAATGTGTTGGTCTTGACCATCGAATAATGCGCCTGGTCGAGAAAGGCGAAACGTTGTCCCACGCGGGCGCCGCCCGGCAGGCGGTAGTCGCCGATTACATCGCCCGCGAGGCACGAGGGTCCTCCGAGTCGCGTCGCGGTTCCGCTATCCTGCTCGCCGAGCATCGCGGGACGATAGGGCGCCTCGATCACGTCGGGCATATGGCAGGTCGCGCTGATGTCGGTGATTCCGATGGGCATGCCGTTGTCGAACAGATCGAGGATCTCGCCGACGAGGATGCCGGCGTCGAGCGCCACCGCTTCACCCGGCTCGATCATGACGTCACAGCCGGTCGCGGCGCGCACCTGCTTCAGGAAGCCGATCAGGTCATCGACCTGGTAATCGGCGCGCGTCACATGGTGTCCGCCGCCGAAGTTGATCCACTTGAGCTGCCCGAAGAATGGCCGGAGCATCGGCTGCACCGCGTTCCACGTGCGCGCAAGGGGCGGGAAGTCCTGTTCGCAAAGGCTGTGCATGTGGACGCCGTCGACACCCTCGAGATGCTCCGCCAGCAATTGGGTGACAGGGAAGCCCAAGCGGCTGCATGGCGCAGCGGGATCATATTTCGCGACCTCCCCTTCGCTGTGCATCGGATTGATGCGCAGGCCGATGTCGAACCTCTCGCCTCTGGCCCGAAGCGTATTGAGAAGCGGCCGGAAGCGGGCGATCTGGCCAGGTGAATTGAAGATCAGATGGTCGGATAGCGCCGCAATCTCGGGCAGGTCGGCTTCCTTGTAGCCCGCGCAATAGGTCGCGACTTCGCCGCCATATTCCTCGCGGCCGAGTTTCGCCTCGTAAAGACCCGACGCGCACACGCCGTCGAGGTAACGCGCCACCGTCGGCCCGAGAGACCACATCGAGAAGGCCTTGAGCGCCGCGAGCACGCGGGCGCCCGACGCGTCGCCAATCTGGCGCAAGACAGCAAGATTGGCGCGAACCTTCGCCGCATCGACGACGAAGGCGGGCGAGGGGACGCGGCTCAGGTCGAAGCGGGCGAAGGCTCCGGGGTCGCCGGCACGGGTTTCCATGGGAGTTTCCTGTCAGGCCGGAAGCGGCCCCTTGAAGATGAAAAAGGCTCCCGCCGCGATCAGGGCGAAGCCGACGAGGTGGTTGACCGTCAATCGCTCGCCAAGCCAGAACACCGCGAAGCCTGCGAAGACGAGCAAGGTAATCACTTCCTGCATCGTCTTCAATTCGGCGGTCGAATAGACGGTATGGCCGATGCGGTTCGCGGGCACTGCAAGGCAATATTCGAAGAAGGCGATCCCCCACGCCATGACGATCGCCAGCCACATCGGGCGTGAAAGGTCCCCGAGATGACCGTACCAGGCGAAGGTCATGAAGATGTTGGAGACGAAGAGCAGGCCGATCGGCAGGAGATAGGCGGTCATGGTGCCCCCGCGTCATGCCAGCCAGGAGACATGGCCGGCGGTGTTGGTGATCGATAGCCGCCCCGACTTTCGCCGGGGCGGGTGCTTCCTCTAGAAATTCAGCGGCGCTTCCAGTTCCTTCACCTGCCACGGCAAACCGTGCTTCATCAGCATGTCCATGAAAGGGTCGGGATCCATCTGCTCCATGTTGAAGACGCCGCTTCCGCTCCACGTGCCGGTTACCATCATGGCGGTGCCGATCATCGCGGGCACACCGGTTGTATAGCTGACCGCCTGGTTACCGGTTTCGGCATAGGCGTCCTCATGATCGCAGATATTGTAGAGGTACAGCGTCTTTTCCTGGCCATCCCTGCCAAGACCGGTCGCAATCACGCCGATGTTGGTTTTGCCCTTGGTCGTTTCGCCGAGGCTCGAGGGTTCGGGGAGGACGGCTTTCAAGAACTGCAGCGGAATGATTTCGCGGCCTTCATAAATGACGGGGTCAATCCGCGTCATGCCAACATTCTGAAGCACGGTGAGGTGCTGGATATAAGCGTCGCCGAAGGTCATCCAGAAGCGGATGCGCTGGATCTCGGGAAGGTGGGTTTTCAGACTTTCGATTTCCTCATGATACATGAGGTACATATTTTTCGGTCCGACCTCCTCAAAATCGAAAGTCTGCTTCACCGACATCGCGGGCGTTTCGACCCATGCACCATTTTCCCAGTGACGCGCGACCGCGGTCACCTCCCGGATATTGATCTCGGGGTTGAAGTTCGTCGCGAAATGCTGGCCATGATCACCGCCGTTGCAGTCGAGGATATCGAGTGTGTCGATACGCTCGAAATGATGCTTTTTCAGCCAGGTCGTGAAGACGCTGGTCACCCCGGGGTCGAAGCCCGACCCCAGCAATGCCATCAGGCCCGCGTCCTTGAAGCGGTCGTGATAGGCCCATTGCCAATGATATTCGAACTTCGCCTCGTCGCGCGGTTCATAGTTAGCCGTATCGAGATAATGCGCGCCCGTCGACAGGCATGCCTCCATGATTGTGAGGTCCTGATATGGGAGCGCAAGATTGACGACATGCGTTGCGCCGATCGAGCGGATCAGCGCTGCGGTCGCCTCGATATGGTCGGCGTCCACTTCGGCCGTCTTGATCGTGATTCCTGTCCGCTCCTTGACCGATTCGGCGATCGCGTCGCATTTGAACTTGCGGCGGCTTGCGAGGGTGATGTCGGGAAATATATCGGCGTTCATCGCCATCTTGTGCACCGCGACCGAACCGACGCCGCCCGCGCCGATCACCAGAACCTTGCTCATCACGAAAATCTCCTGTCCGCGAACCTATGCGGCTTGCCTTGTATGCGCTGCCCTATAGGACGAAGCCATGACACAGCAAAGCCCCGATCCCCTGCGCGATCCGGCTCGCGCGCCGACCCTGGCAGGGGTCGAACGCGCGGCGGCCAAAGTCGCTGCACTGCTCCCGCCGACGCCGCTTCTGCCGCTCGAGATCGACGGCGCGACCCTCTGGTGCAAGGCCGAGTGCCTACAACCGGTTGGCGCGTTCAAAATACGCGGCGCGTGGCACCGCTTAACCGACCTCACACCCGAGGAGGCCGCGGCGGGGGTCGTTGGTGTGTCGAGCGGCAATCACGCGCAGGGCGTCGCATGGGCAGCAAAGCGGCTCGGCATCCGCGCGGCGATCATAATGCCCAGCAACGCCCCGCGCACGAAGCTCGACGCAACCCGCGCGCTCGGGGCCGAGGTGGTTCTCTATGACCGCGCCCGGGAATCGCGCGATGCGGTCGCGGCCAAATTGCTCGAGGAGCGCGGCGGAACGCTGGTTCACGCCTATGGCGACCCCTGGATCATCGAGGGCCAGGGCACGGTGGGCATCGAGGCACGCGCCCAGCTTGAGGCGCAAGGCCTCGGGGGACCCGACAAGGTGGTCGCCTGTTGCGGAGGCGGGGGACTCTCCGCGGGGCTCGCGCTAGCCTGCCCCAATGCCGAGATCATTGCGGTCGAACCTGAAGGGTGGGACGATGTCCGCCGGAGCCTCGAGGCCGGCACGATCCTTCCCGTCGATGATCTATCCTATCCCACCGAATGCGATGCGCTGCAGACGCCGCAAACCTGGCCGATCAATTTTGCGGTGCTTCAGGCGCGCGGCGTGCGCGGGGTCGCGGTATCGCGGGAGGAAGTGCGCGTCGCAATGCGCGTTGCGTTCGAAAAGCTTCACCTGGTCGTCGAACCCGGCGGCGCGGTGGCTCTCGCCGCCATTCTCGCCGGCAAGGTATCGCCGGGGCGCGTGACGCTCGTCACCTTGTCGGGAGGTAATGTCGACCCGCAGCACTTTGCAAGGATCCTCGCCGAATAAGGGATATTTATGGCTCCGCGCGCGTTCTCGCCGATGAAAGGAGAGGCATGATGAAATTGAGCATGATCCTTGCGGCTTCGAGCCTGATGGGGCTCCTCGCCGGCTGCGAGAAGGCGGAAGCGCCGGCGCCATCTGAAACCACGGCAATCTCCGCCGACGTGCAAGCCGAAGCCACGCCCCGCGAGACAGCGTCGGAGGCGGAAAGCGATCCCGCAACCGCGCCGCACCGCTTTGCAAGCTGGGCGGGCAAATGGACGGGGGTGGAAGGCATGTACGTCACCATTACCCCGACCGAACCCGAGCGCTACTCGCTCGAGATGCAATCCGACCTCGACACCATGGGAACCTATGTGGGGCGCGACAGCGAACATGGTATCAAGTTCGAGCGCGGCGGCGAAGCCTTCTCGCTTCATCGCGGCAATGGCGAGGATACCGGGCTCAAATATCTTGCAGGCAAGAAGGAGTGCCTGATCGTCAAGGAGGGCGAGGGCTATTGCCGAGACTAAGGGCGAGGTCTTGAGGAGGGGGAATGACCGAGATTGTTGCGGCCGCGCGAGCCGATTACCCGGCTGTATCCGAGACGCTCGCGCAAGCGTTCCAGAGCGATCCTGCCCTATCGTGGATATTGCCCGACCCCGATCACCGCGCGAGGGCTTTGCGCGCACTGTTTCGGGTCCTCGTGCCTGCCGACGCCCGCTCCGGCGTCGTTTTGCGCGCTGCCGGCGATGAGGCTGCTGCATTATGGCGCTCCCCGGGTCACGCGCACAGCGGTGCCATGGAATTCCTGCGCACCTTGCTTCCGCTCCTTTCCGCTTTCGGCACCGCCCTGCCGCGCGGACTCCACGTTCAGGCGAGCATTGATGCGAACCGGCTAGAGGGGCGCTTCTGGTATCTTCACTATGTCGGCGTCCGGCCCGTGCAGCAGGGCAGGGGACACGGCGGACGGATTATCCGCGCCCAGACTACGATCGCCGATGCGCAGGCGCTCCCTTGCTGGCTCGAAACCGCAACACGCGAGAATGTTTCGCTCTACGAGAGGCTTGGTTTCTCGACCATGGTCGAATGGGACGTGAAGGGCGGCGGCCCGCATTTCTGGGGGATGGTGCGTGAGCCCCTGCGCCCCTGATCTTTGCCTCCGCGCCTTGATCACGGGTGGAAATCGTCGGCACCCGCGTTAGACTGACTCCCTGTTATTATCGCGGGGAAATCATGCGTCTACACCGTCTTTTCAATATCTTCTTGCTGGCCGTTTCACTCGGTATGACGGCGCCGGCACAGGCGGAATGGCGCGTGGCAACCAGCGCGCATTTCCTCGTTTATGGCGACGTCAGCGCCAGCAAGCTGCGCGAATACGCGGAGCGTCTTGAACATTATGACAGCGCCCTGCGCCTCATCACGGGGCAGGCCGGAACGAGCGCTTCGAGCCGGAACCGGGTCGCCGTCTATCTCTTGCCGAGTCTCAGCGATCTGCGCCGGCTTCATACGGGCGGTCGAGGCGTTTCCAGGGCCGGGGGCTTTTATCTCGCCTCCTATGAAGGATCGCGTGCCTTCATGCCCGTCAACATGTCGAGCGACGATCTCTCAGCGCAGGCTGTGATGTTTCACGAATATGCCCATCACCTGTTGTTGAGCAGCGCGACCGAATATTATCCGCGCTGGCTCTCCGAAGGGATGGCCGAATTTTTCATGGTGAGCCGCCTCAATCGCGACGGCAGCATCACCATCGGCATGCCGAACGAGGACCGCTCCTACGCCTTGACCGCCTTTAGCCGCATGCGCGCGTCGGAATTGCTGGCCTCGGACACGAAGAAGCTTTCGGTATTCGACGAAAGCCAGCTTTATGCGTCCGGCTGGCTGATGACCCACTATCTTTTGCTCGGCGGCGAACGCGACGGTCAATTGGTCCAATATATAGCGCGGATCAACAAGGGTGAGCCATGGGCCGAGGCTGCAAAGGCGGCTTTCGGAGACTTGGGCAAGCTTGATCAGGACCTTGAACGCTATCGCCGCACGCGCGGGATGAAAGTGTTCACCATCCCTGCCGACAAGCTCAGCACGGGCAAGATCGAGATAACCGAGCTTTCCCCTGGCGCAGCGGCGATCATGCCCTATCACATTCGCTCGGAGCGCGGTGTGACCGAGACGATGGCGGCCGCCCTGGTGGCCGAAGCGCGGCCCGTCGCGGCCCTCTACCCGGACGACGCCTTCGTGCAGCGCGCCATGGCCGAGATTGAGTTCGACGCCAAAAATGACGTTGAAGCCGAGGCCGCCGCCGATCGCGCGCTCGCGCTCGACCCCGCGATGGTGCCGGCGATGATCTACAAAGGGCGTGTCCTTGCGCGGCGCACAGCGAAAAGCAAGGAGGCGAAGGATTGGGCAGCGGCGCGATCCTGGTTCATCAAGGCAAACCATGCCGATCCCGATTTTGCCCTGCCGCTCGTCTTATACTATGATAGTTTCACGCAGGCCGGGGAGGCGCCGCGCAAGGACGCGGTCACCGCGATCATGCGCGCGATCGAACTGGTTCCCCAATCCTCAGAGATCCGCATGCGGGTAGGGCGCCAGCTGGTGATCGAAAAGGATATTGCGCTGGCGCAGAAGGTTCTCGCCCCCGTCCTCTTCAACCCGCACGCCTCGCGAAACGAAAGGCTGTCGAAAATCGCCGCGCTGTTCGAGGCGAAGGCAGCGCCTGATGATATACTGAAGGCGATGGACGCGGCAGGCCCGAAGGAGGAGGCCGACGACGCAGAATGAGCGGCGGCCAGCCCGGGTCGTCCGTGCACCACGGTGGTGCCCGGATCGTCCAAGGGCCAGCGCTTAAGCCGCTTTTTGAAGTTCGAGGTCGAGACGGTCCCAGATCTCGACCAGCGCGGCGGTAAGGTCGCGCATCATCGCTTCGTCATGCGTGGGTCCGGGCGTGAAGCGAAGGCGTTCGGTACCGCGCGGGACGGTCGGGAAATTGATCGGCTGCACGTAGACGCCATATTCGGCGAGGAGGATATCGCTGATCTTTTTCGCGCGCACCGGGTCGCCCACCATCAGGGGGACGATGTGCGTGGTCGAATTCATCACGGGTAGCCCCGCGTCGCGAAAGCTCTGCTTGAGAAAAGCGGCCGCGGCCTGCTGCGCGTCGCGCTCCACGCTCGACTGCTTGAGGTGGCGCACGCTCGCGAGCACGCCCGCGACGAGCACCGGCGACAGGCTGGTGGTGAAAATAAAGCCCGGCGCGTAGCTCCGGATAACGTCGATGATATTCTTGTCCGCAGCGATGTAGCCGCCCATGACGCCGAAGGCCTTGCCGAGCGTTCCCTCGATGATGTCGACACGGTGCGCGGCCTCGTCGCGGTCGGTGATGCCGCCTCCGCGCGGCCCGTACATGCCGACCGCGTGAACCTCGTCGCAATAGGTGAGAGCGTTATATTTTTCCGCAAGATCGCAGATCGCGTGGATGGGCGCGATATCTCCGTCCATCGAATAGACGCTCTCGAACGCGATGACCTTCGCCGCCTGCGGATCGTCGGCCGCGAGCAGTTCCTCAAGGTGGGCGAGATCATTGTGGCGCCACACGCGTTTTTCGCAGCCCGAATTGCGAATGCCCGCGATCATCGACGCGTGATTGAGCTCGTCTGAATAGATGATGCAGTTTGGCAGCAGCTTGCCGAGCGTACCGAGCGTGGCCTCATTCGAAATATAGCCCGATGTGAAGAGGAGCGCGCCCTCCTTGCCGTGAAGATCGGCGAGCTCGGCCTCGAGGTCGACGTGATAATGGGTGTTGCCCGCGATATTGCGCGTGCCGCCGGCGCCTGCGCCAACGTCGTGAAGAGCCTCTTCCATCGCCGCAACGACCTTCGGGTGCTGACCCATCGAAAGATAGTCGTTCGAGCACCAGACGGTGATCGGCTTGGGTCCATTATGCCCCGCAAAACAGCGCGCGTTGGGAAAGGCGCCCTTGTTGCGCAGGATGTCGATGAAGACGCGGTAGCGGCCTTCTTCGTGGAGGCGGTCGATGGCCCGGGCGAAAATGTCGTCGTAGTTCACTGGTATAGCCCCGCGGGTTGGTCGGCGTGCGCCGCCCCCTCCGGCGACGATGTTCGGCCGGGCGATAACGCCAAAATCCGCCGGAATCCAGTGCGAATGATTCGCAATGGGTAGGTCAAATTGTCTCAATATGCCCGACACCATAGGGCGCGAGCGTTGCAGGCAAGGGCGGCGGATAGGCGTCGCCCCGGGTGAACGCAGCGATGCCCGGCCGCGCCTCGGCCGGCCAGCGCTGGCCGTCCGTCAGATAGGCAATGCGCCGCGCAATGCCTGCAGAGCCGTCGATCAGCGTGACATTAGGGCCGGCAAGCGCCTGCAATTCGTCTCGCAGCAAGGGAAAATGGGTGCACGCAAGCACAATGACGTCCATGGCATCGCCGCCGGGCTGGTCGCGAAGCCCCGCAATGGCAGCGCGAACGGCGTCCGGATCGACGGCGTCGCCGTGGAGCTTCGCCTCGGCGGCCGTGACGAGGCCGGGGCTCCCGTGACGAAGCACCGTCTTGCCGGCGGCGAACCGCGCGCTCAGATCGTCGACATAGGGCTGGCGTACGGTGGCCTCGGTGCCAAGGACACCGATCACACCGGTTTGCGTCATTTCCGCCGCGGGCTTGATTGCGGGCACCGTGCCGACAATGGGCAGATCGAGCGCCGCGCGAACGTGGGGAAGCGCGATCGTCGAGGCGGTGTTGCAGGCGATCACGGCGAGCCGGGGCTGATAGCGCTCGACCAGCCGTCCGAGCAGCGCCGGGACGCGCGCGGCGAGTTCCTCGTTGCTTTTCTTGCCATAGGGGAGCCCAGCATAATCGGCGGCGTAGACGATCGGGGCTGTCGGGAGCAGCGCGCGTGTGGGCCCGAGCACGGTGAGCCCGCCGAGGCCGCTGTCGAAAAAGAGGATCGGGGCGTCGGAGGCGGGCGCGTGCATGGCCATCGCGTAGCAGGCCCGGCGTCGCCGCTCAATCGGTTCGACAATTTCGGCACCTGTCGGGTGCGAACCCGTTGATTGCGGCGTTGAATACCTCCACATTGCGGCTCGATGCCGACGGGGGAAAGATGATGATGATATTATTGCTGGCGGCGGCGAGCTATCTGCTCGGTTCTATTCCCTTTGGCGTTCTGCTGACCCAGGCTTTTGGGGCGGGCGACCTGCGCCAGATTGGTTCGGGCAATATCGGTGCGACGAACGTGCTGCGCACCGGGCGAAAGAGCCTTGCCGCGGCGACGCTGGTCCTCGACGGCGCAAAAGGCGCAATCGCGGTGTTGCTCGCGCGACATTTCTTGCCCGAGCTCGAGGATCATGGCGCGATGGTCGCGGGCGCAGCGGCCATGATTGGCCATTGCTATCCCGTCTGGCTCCGATTCCGCGGCGGGAAGGGCGTCGCGACGATGCTCGGCCTGTCGCTAGCACTCGCGTGGCCGATTGGAGCGGTTTTCGCAGTGGTCTGGCTCGGTGCCGTCCTGCTCGCGCGCATTTCATCGCTTGGAGGTATGGCAGCCGCCGTGTCGGCGCCAATTGCAGCGTTCGCGCTCGGTTTGCCGGTCTATGCGATCGGTCTTGTGGGCCTCTCCATCATCGTGCTGTGGCGTCACCGTGAGAATATCGCCCGGCTACGCGCTGGGACCGAGCCGCGCGTGGGCGGGAAGACCGGCGCCGCATAGCGCGGCCTTCGGTCCCGGGCGGCCGTCATGAGGCCGGCAGGCTTATTGCCGCATGGCGGGGTGCGCGCCTCGGTCTGCTCGCCGCGATCTCGTCTGTGAGGCAAAGATAATAGCGGGATGCAGCCGAGCCTGCGGCCGCAAGCCCTGCCGCTCCCGTGGAAACAAGGGATCGCATGGGCGGCGTCTTCGCGTGGCTATCACCGCATTCGTCGCGGTTCAGCCACGGTTCAGCGTCCGAGCGACAGGCTAATGATATTGTATCACATGCGGGGAGATTGTCGATGCGAAGCCGGTTTCTGACGGGGGTAATGATGACTGCGCTGGTGGCGAGCGCTCCCGCACCGCTTCCCCAGGCCATGGCGCAGGCGCAAACCACCGTGAGCCGGGACGGTTATTGCCGCACCGCTGCTCCTCTGCCCAAACTTGGACCAGAAGCGCCTCGGCGGCAACAAGAGAGCGCAGGCCGCTCCCGCGACGTGCGGTACGATGCGGCTCCGCCGCCGCCCGCGCCGCCGCCGCCCCCGGCGCCCGTCCCCGCGACATCCTCAGCGCCAGCCAAGGGGGCAGGGGCCGGCGGAACGCCCGTGGCCGAAACCATGGAGGCAGCGTCAGCGTCGGCCGATGCGGGATCGCCCGGAGGGTATTCCGATCCTGACAGCAGGCTGCGCCCCTCGCCGGGGCCGCGGCCTCAGCCGCAGCCGCAATCCGGTATTCTCACCGCGGGGGAGCATGACGATCTGCTCAATCCCGTGCTCTATGCCGCTTATGTCAACCGCAGCGACCTTGGCCAGAAAATTCGCGCGCTGCCGCGCGTCGACACGACGCGGGTGGTGAGGGTGAAGGTGAGCGACCGCAATGGTCAGCCGATCCCCTTTGCCGAGGTGACCGTGACGTGCAGCGATGGCAACAGCCTTTCGCTTGCGACGCACACCGATGGTAGCGTCGTCTTCTTCCCGGGGCTCGACCGGCTGAGCGAGAGGATTACCGTGTCCGCGCGGCGGGGAGGACGGACGATCGCAGAGGCGCGCCCCGTCTTTGTATCAGATGCCCCGGGCGGGCAGCTCGTCGGGCTGACCGCCAACCAGATGGCAACCCGCGTAACGAAGCTCGACCTGATGCTGGTCATCGATACGACGGGGAGCATGGGAGACGAGATCGCCTATCTGCAGGCCGAACTCCGATCGATCATCGCTGCAATTACTGCGAAGCACCGCGATCTCGATATCCGCATCGGCTTCGTCTTCTACCGCGATCTTGGTGATGACTATGTCACGCGGACGATCGCTTTCGATCGGGACATCGGACGCGCGCAGGGCGTGCTCGCCCAGCAATATGCCAGCGGCGGCGGCGATTATCCGGAGGCTATGGACCAAGCGCTGATCCGTGCCGTGGGCCAGAATTGGCGGCCAGATGCCGTGAAGTCGCTGCTCCTCGTCGCCGATGCCCCGCCGCACGACGATCTCTTCGCCCGGACCTGGGCCGCGGCCGAGGCCGCACGTGCGAGGCGTATCCACATCACGCCCGTTGCAGCGTCGGGCGTTGCTGACGAGGCCGAATAT
Source organism: Sphingomonadales bacterium (assembly GCA_044508875.1). GTDB lineage: Bacteria > Pseudomonadota > Alphaproteobacteria > Sphingomonadales > Sphingomonadaceae > Sphingopyxis > Sphingopyxis flava_A. Next base: position 78,912 of record JBIQHE010000005.1, read on the forward strand.
GCCATGCGCGCGATGGCGGCGGTGACCCAGTCGCGCTATCTCTTCCTCACCGACGACAGCGGCGTTGGCAATCCGCACGCGGCGCCCGCCATCGATTGCTACCTCGTCACTCGTCTCGACGCCCTTGTTCGCCGCGTCATCGACAGCCAGATCAGCGGTCGACGGATCGAGCCCGAGGATCAGGAAGTTATCCGGCGTGTCGGCGAGTATGACGCCGGAAGGTGCATCCTGCCCGCGGGCTTTCGCTGGGACAATCAGTAAGGATTGACTTGCCTTTGCATCTGCCCGATGCGCAGGCTGTGGGTTGCTTCGATTAGCCTTTCTCTCCGGTCGGTGGGGTCGACTGGCGGGGGGAGGGGTCGGAGGGTAATAGTATGAAGACATTGCTGTCGGCAGCCGCGATCGCGGCGTTGCTGGCTCAACCCGTTGCTGTCGTCGCGAAGGACCAGGAACCCGTCAAGATATCGGGGGCCGTCAATGCGAAGGGCGTCACCGCTGTTGCCATCGGCGCTTTCAATGTCGGTTTCATCTTTGAATCGATCGACCGCACCGCGACCAGCGGCGGTTTGATGGGGGCGTTCGGTGGAACCACGAAGGCGAAGAGCGAACTCGTGGGCGTCACACCCGAGATGATGCAGGCGGTGACCGACGCGGCTTATACCGATTTTGTGAACCAGCTGACGGCGGGCGGATATGAAGTCCATCCCGCTGACCAGCTCTTTGGTCACGCTGCGCTCGCCAAGACCAAGTCCCAGGAGGTCCCGCTCGACATCAATATCGCGCTCGAAAAGGGCAGCAAGGGCAAAGCCACCTATTTCAAACCCTCGGCGCTGCCGTCCCTGCTGATGATTCCGGGAGATTTCATGGGATCGGGAATGAGCAGCATGGGGATCAACATGTCCGCCGGACAGGCGAGCATGGCGCTCGCCAACTATGCAAGGGAGGCCGGGGTTGGGGTCATCGACGTTGTCTACCTGATCGACTTTTCACAGCAGAAGCGCCCAGGCGCCTTCAGCTTCGGGGGGCTGCAGGTGAACAGCGCGCTGTCGGTAAGCGCCGACTATTCGCGACTGACCCTGATCGCGCCGAGTGGCAAGCAGTCGGTGATCACCGTCAAGGCCCCCGTCGCGGTCGAGGGCGAGTTCATCGAAAAGAGCGATGCGACGAGCGGGACCGACAAGGCGCTGCAATCAGGAGCGAATGTCGCGGGCGGTGTCGCCGCGGTGATGGGCTTCGGCGGCCTGCGCTTCGGAAAGACGCGCAAGTTCGCCTTTACGGCCAAGACCGGCAACTACGAGGAGGGAGCGGCGAAAGCGGCGAGCCTTGCAAGCGAGATGCTGCTCGACCGATTGAGCGCGCTGCGTTGACCCCGGCGCGGGCGCTCCCTAAATCCGCTTGACGGAGGGCGGGAGCGCCCGCCACCCTCGCGCGTACGTACGTAAGAGTTTTCGGGGAACGAATTTTCCATGCAATTGGTGATTGTGGAGTCGCCTGCGAAGGCGAAGACGATCGAGAAGTATCTGGGTCGCGATTTCAAGGTGCTGGCCTCCTATGGCCACGTGCGCGATTTGCCGCCCAAGGACGGCTCGGTTGACCCCGATGACGGCTTTGCCATGCAGTGGCAGCTCTATCCCGACAAGGCGAAGCGGCTGAAGGAGATTTCGGATGCCGCAAAGCAGGCCGAGCGCCTGATCCTCGCAACCGACCCTGATCGAGAGGGCGAGGCGATCAGCTGGCATGTTCAAGAGCTGCTGCGTCAGAAAAAGGCGCTGCCCGCCGCCGTCGACCGCGTTACCTTCAACGCGATCACCAAGCAGGCAGTAACCGACGCCATGGCGCATCCGCGCGGGCTCGACGATGACCTGATCGACGCCTATCGCGCCCGCCGCGCGCTGGATTATCTGGTGGGTTTCACCCTGTCGCCCGTGCTTTGGCGCAAACTGCCCGGCGCGAAGTCGGCAGGGCGTGTCCAGTCGGTTGCACTACGGCTGGTTGTCGAGCGCGAACGCGAGATCGAGGCTTTTGTCGCGCAGCAATATTGGTCGGTCACCGGTCTCTTCGAAATGGACGGCACGCCCTTCAAGGCGCGCCTCGCGCGCTGGCGCGGCGAGAAGATCGAGCGGCTCTCGATCGGGACCGAAGCCGACGCGCGGGCCGCCGAAGCCGATGTGAAGGCGGGCCATTTTACCGTCGATGCGGTCGAGACCAAGCCGCTGACCCGCAACCCGCCACCGCCCTTCACCACCTCCACTCTCCAGCAGGAGGCGGCGCGCAAACTCGGCTTTTCGGCGAGCCATACGATGCGGATTGCCCAGAATCTCTACGAGGACGGCGCGATCACCTACATGCGAACCGACGGGGTCCAGATGGATGGCAGCGCAATCAGTGCAGCGCGCCGGGCGATCGCCGACCGCTACGACGGGGGCTATGTGCCTGACAAGCCGCGCCAGTATCAGACCAAGGCGAAGAATGCGCAGGAGGCCCACGAGGCGATCCGCCCAACGGATTTTGCCAAGGACAAGGCCGGCAGCGGCGACCATGCGCGCCTTTATGAACTCATCTGGAAGCGCGCGCTCGCAAGCCAGATGGCTTCGGCGCGGCTTGAGCGGACGAGCGTTGACCTTTCCGATGGCACCGGCAAGACGATGCTGCGCGCAACCGGGCAAGTGGTCAAATTTCCGGGCTTCCTCGCGCTTTACGACGAAGGCCGCGACGACAGCAGCGACGAGGATGATGCGCGCCTGCTCCCTGCGATGACAAAGGGCGATGCGCCCGCCAGGACGGGGGTCGAGGTCGAGAGCCACGAGACGCAGCCGCCGCCGCGCTATTCGGAGGCGAGCCTCGTCAAGAAAATGGAGGAACTCGGCATCGGGCGTCCCTCGACCTATGCCTCAATTCTCCAGGTGCTCAAGGACCGAAACTATGTAACGGTTGAGAAGAACCGTTTTATTCCCGAGGAAAGCGGCCGACTTCTGACGGCATTCCTCGAACGCTTCTTCACCCGCTACGTCGGCTATGATTTCACCGCGGAGCTTGAGGAAGAGCTTGACGACGTCTCGGGGGGACGTGCGCAGTGGCAGGCAGTGCTTGACCGCTTCTGGCGCGACTTCAAGCCGCGCACGGGCGAGGTGATGGAGCAGAAGCCTTCGGAGATCACCGCAGCGCTGGACGAATTTCTCGGTCCCTATCTCTTTCCTGACAAGGGTGACGGCAGCGACCCGCGCCTCTGCCCCAATTGCGGCAGCGGGCGCCTGGCGCTGCGTGGCGGGCGCTTTGGGCCCTTCATCGCGTGCAGCAATTATCCCGATTGCAAGTTCACCCGTAAATTTGCGCAGCCGGGCGGGTCAGAAAATGGCGGCGACACCGGCCCGGAAACGCTCGGCACGGATCCTGAAACCGGGCTCGAGGTGACGAGACGGAGCGGACGCTTCGGTCCTTATATCCAGCTCGGGGAGGGTAAGGAGGCAAAGCGCTCGTCGATTCCGAAGGACATTCCGGGCGAAGATTTCGACCTCGACTATGCGCTACGGCTCTTAAGCCTGCCGCGCGAGGTCGGCATTCACCCCGAAAGCGGCAAGCCGATCATGGCAGGCCTCGGGCGTTACGGCCCTTATCTGCTGCACGATGGCAAATATGCGAAATTGAGCGGTACAGCCGAAATCTTCGAAATCGGAATGAATGCCGCGGTCGCGCGTATCGCCGACGCTGCCAATGGCGGGGGCCGTGGGCGCGTGAAGGCGGAGCCGCTCCAGACCTTCGGCCCGCATCCCACAAGCGGCGGCGAGATGAAACTGATGGAGGGGCGGTTTGGTCCCTATGTGACCGACGGGACGACCAACGCGACGCTGCCCAAGACGGCGGACCCGGCAACATTGACCGCCGAGGAGGCCACCGCGCTGATCGATGCCCGCGCGGCCAAGGGGCCAGCGAAGGGCAAGAAGAAGGCGGCGCCGAAAAAGAAGGCGGCGGCCAAAAAGGCGCCCGCGAAGAAAAAGGCAGCAGCGAAGGAAAAGTGACGGGGTAAAGCGCCGCGGGCGCGTTTTTCGCGCCACCCCAGCAGAGGCGCGGCGGAGCGCCCTCGATGCTGCGCGCGCAGGGGTTCTGTCTATCGCCAGCGGCATCGGCGGGGCGGGTGCCGTGCTCGCCCGCTCACTTGGCCGCTCATTTGCCGCCCAATGGCTGGCCGCGGACCTGTTCCCGGCAGGCCGCAAGAGCGGCGCGGAAGCTCCTGCCGGCCTTATTGTCGCGGCGTATGAGCTCGATCGCCGAGCCGGTGCGGCAGCTGGTTCTTGATGGCAGCGCGACCGTGACCTGGCCGTCATCGAGGCGCACCACGGCCCGGGTGCTCAGATCTCTGGTGCCGGTCTGTTCGATGCGAACCACGGTTCCCATGATCCGGTGATCCTCACCCGTCGTCACGAAGAGTCCCCAGAGCGCCGAAAGCAAGAGCGCTCCTCCGACGACGAAATAGGCCCCCGTTGCCGGAGCGCCACGCAAGTGCGGTGAGCAGGACCGTCACGGTTCGCGCGCGCCATGCCTGCGGTCAATCGACCCAGTCGAGGCCCATGTCACGATAGACGCTTCGGTCTTCGTCCCAGTTCTCCTTGACCTTGACATGCAAGAACAGGTGAACCTTGCGGCCCATCAACTCGCCGAGTTCGGCGCGGGCCCGCGCGCCGATTTCCTTGATGCGGCTGCCGCCCTTGCCGAGCACGATCGCGCGCTGGTTATCGCGCGCCACAAAGATTTGTTGATGGATTTCGGCGCTGCCATCGGGGCGCGTCTTGAAAAGCTCGGTCTCGACCGTCGATTGGTAGGGGAGTTCCTCATGGAGTTGGCGGAAAAGCTGCTCGCGGGTGATTTCGGCGGCCAGCATCCTCTCGGGCGCGTCACTCACCTCGTCCTCCGGAAAATGCCAAGGACCTTCGGGCATGAGTTTGGCAAGGTGCGCCTTCAGTTCGGGAACGCCGTCGCCGCTGCTCGCCGCAATGAAGAAGGTTTCGTCGAACGAAACCTTCGCATTGAGTTCGGTCGCAACGGCAAGGAGCTTGTCCTTCTTTGTCAGATCGACCTTGTTGAGAACGAGATATTTTTTCTCGGGCCGGTTCGCGACGCCCTCGAGCACGCGCTCCACGCGTCCCGTCAGCTTGGCGGCGGCATCCACCATCACGAGGATCGCCTCGGCCTCATCGAGGCTGCCCCAGGCGGCTGCGACCATGGCGCGATCGAGCCGGCGGGTGGGCGCGAAGATGCCCGGCGTATCGATCAGGATGATCTGCGCCTCGCCTTCCATCGCCACGCCCATCAGCCGTGTGCGCGTCGTCTGCGCCTTGGGGCTGACGATCGCGACTTTCTGGCCGACGAGCGCGTTGACGAGGGTCGATTTCCCGGCATTGGGAGCGCCGACCACGGCGACGAAGCCACAGCGCTGGGTCATTTCGCGTCTACCTTTGCAAGCTGCGCGAGCAGCGCCGCTGCAGCATTTTTCTCGGCCGCCTGCTTCGAGGCGCCTTCACCTTCCGCTTCGGCGAGCTTGCCGATGCTGACCGCGACGTGGAACCGGGGGGCATGGTCCGGGCCTTCGCGCCTCACGAGCCGATACTCGGGCGGACGGCGCTTGCGCGCGAGTGCCCATTCCTGAAGCGCGGCCTTGGGATGCTTGGGCGCCGCGACCTGTCCCTCGATCATCGCGCCCCAGTGGCGAAGAATGAAGGCGCGCGCCGGCTCCTCGCCGAGGTCGAGCCATAGCGCGCCGATCAGCGCTTCGACCACGTCGGCAGCAATATTGTCGCTCTGTCGCCCCCCGTCTCCGATCGCTTGCGCGCCGAAACGGACATGGGCGCTAAGGTCGAGGCTCTGGGCGATCCGCGCGCAGGTTTCGCCCGAGGCGAGCGCATGGAGGCGGGAGGAGAGCTCGCCTTCGGTCGCCCTTGGAAAGCGGCGGAAGAGTTCCGACGCAATTACGAGGCCGAGCACCCGGTCACCAAGAAATTCGAGCCGCTGATAATCGGCGGCACCCGTGCTGCCGTGGGTGAGGGCCTCGTGATAAAGCGCGAGGTCGCGCGGGGTAGCGCCGGTAATGGCGGCGATAGTCTCGGCCGGCGCGCCGCCGCTCAAAAGCCATCCCCGATACGGTCCCACCGCGCGGCGGTTAACCAGCTGACCGGGTTGATCCAGCTTGCCGACCCATCGGTTGAAAACATGCCGACAAGCGCGTGACCGACCAGGTTCTTCAGCGGAACGGCGCCGCCAAGCCCGCCTTCCTCCATCGGGACCCGGCTGTCGGCGCTGCGATCGCGGTTGTCACCCATGAGGAAGACGCTGCCTTCGGGAACGGTGTAGGGCGTCGTATTGTCCACGGGAAGGTCGTCGACGATGTCGAGGACCGCGTAGCTCTTGCCGTTCGGCATCGTTTCCTTGAATTGCTTGTAGCGGCACTGGCGCTCGCCGCCCGGGCCGACCTCCTCGAACCGCATTTCGTAGCAGGGGAGCGAGTTGTTCGCGCGCGCCGCCTCGATCATGTTCCGGGTCACCGGAATGACGAAATCCGCCATCGGCTCGCGTTTCAACGCCTTGCCATTGATCCACACGACACCGTCGCGCACCTGGACCGTGTCGCCCGGCAGTCCGATGACGCGCTTGATCCAGTCGTCCCTGTTCTGCGGCGGCGCCTTGAACACGACGACGTCGCCGCGTTCGGGGGTGCGAGCGAAGACATGCCCCGGGATAAGCGGAATGCTGAAAGGCAGGCTGTATTTCGAATAGCCATAGGCCATCTTGTTGACGAGCAGATAGTCGCCGATCAGCAACCGCGGCTGCATCGATTCCGAGGGAATACTGAAGGGCGACAGGAAAAAGCTGCGAAAGATCAGGACTGCTACTGCGAGCAGGGCGAGGAAGCGAACCGTGTCGACGGCCTCTTCCTTTGCCGACATCGGCGGTGCCGGCTTGGGATCGGTGGCGGGCGAGTTATCGGCGGTAACGCTGGCGTCGGTCATGCCCGCGCATTGGCGACGAATAGGTCTTCACGTCAAGCGAATATCGGCGGATGACGCTGGCGCCGCGCTTGCCGCGGGCCTATGGAAGAACCCCAATTTAACCCCTTCGCTCGCCACGAGGACAGATCAGAGGAAATTCGATGACCACCGCCGAAGACGCCTGGAAGGCGCTTGCCGATTGGCAACCGCGGACGCTCGCCGACCTCATTGCGGCTGATCCCGAAGCACGGCTCCAGCAGCTCGTGCGCAGCGTTGCCGATATCCGTTTCGATTTCGCCAAGACCCATCTCGACGATCCGGCGATCACCGCGCTGTCAGCTCTTGCCGAGGCGCAGGATTTTGCGGCCAGGCGCAAGATCCTGTTCTCGGGAGGAATCGCGAACCTGTCCGAGGGGCGCGCCGCTGAACATAGCGCGGAGCGCGGCGAAGGGGCGCCCGAATCTGTCCACCGCGCGCAGGTCCTTCACCAGCGTATGCGGATGCTCGTCGACGCGATCGAGGCGGGCGCCTTTGGGGAGATCCGCCACCTTCTCCACATCGGCATCGGCGGATCGGCGCTCGGTCCTGATCTTCTCGTTGACGCGCTTGGCCGCCACGGTGGCCGCTATGACGTCGCCGTTGTTTCGAATGTCGATGGTGCAGCGCTCAGCGAGGCTTTTGCGAAGTTCAGTGCTGAGCACACGCTTGTTGCCGTCGCGTCGAAAACCTTCACCACGACCGAAACGCTTCTCAATGCCGCCTCGGCGCTACAATGGCTGGAAGAAGCCGGAGTCGATGACGCGCTCGGCCGCTTCATCGCGCTGACCGCAAATCCGGACAAGGCGATAGAGTGGGGGATCGACGAGACACGCATCCTCCCGTTCAGCGAGACGGTTGGGGGGCGCTATTCGCTCTGGTCGTCGATCGGCTTTCCCGCTGCGCTCGCGCTCGGCTGGGATGCCTTTGCTGATCTGCTCGAAGGCGCGGCCGAGATGGACCGGCATTTCCGCCTTGCCGAAGGCGCGGACAATATCTGCCTGCTCGCGGCGTTCGTCGACCAGATCTACGCCAACCGCCTTGGTTGCCAGACGCGCGCGGTTTTCGCCTATGACGAGCGGCTGCGGCTGCTCCCCGATTATCTCCAGCAACTTGAGATGGAATCGAACGGCAAGTCGGTGACGCTCGCTGGCGCTCCGCTCGGGCAAAAGAGCGCACCTGTTACGTGGGGCGGGGTCGGAACCGATGCCCAGCACGCGGTGTTCCAGCTCCTCCATCAAGGTACGCATCTTGTCCCGGTTGAGTTTGTCGTGGCGCGTGAGCCTGACCATCTGCTCGATGACGCGCATCACGAAACATTGGTGGGCAACTGCATCGCGCAGGGCGCCGCGCTCATGGCGGGGCGGGCGAGCAAGGACGGTGCGCGCAATTACCCGGGTAACCGCCCTTCGACGACTATCCTGCTTGATCAGGTCAGCCCGCGCAGTCTCGGTGCGTTGATTGCTTTCTACGAGCACCGCGTCTTCTCAAACGCGGTACTGCTCGGGATCAACCCGTTCGACCAGTTCGGGGTCGAGCTTGGCAAGGAAATGGCAAAGGGCCTCGCCGAGGGATCGATGGAGTTCGACCCTGCGACCCGAGCGCTGATGCAGGCCGCGCTCGGCGATTGAAGTTCGTCTATAAATCTGAGCGCAAAAATCGATTGGCATTGCGTCGCTGCGTAACCAAATAGGCCGCGGCGGCGAACGACTGCCCGCCAGCTCTAGGGGTTCCTCATGTCCAATTTCGACTATGATCTCTTCGTCATCGGTGCCGGTTCGGGCGGTGTGCGCGCTTCGCGTGTCGCCGCTTCGCACGGTGCGCGCGTTGCGGTGGCGGAGGAGCATCGAGTCGGCGGAACCTGCGTCATTCGCGGCTGCGTGCCCAAGAAGCTGCTCGTATACGGTGCGCACTTCGCAGAGGATCTCCACGACGCCCGCCAGTTCGGCTGGGACGTGCCCGACTGCCGCTTCGACTGGGCCAGGCTGCGCGATAACGTGCTCGCCGAGGTAAGCCGGCTTGAGGGCCTTTATGGCCAGACGCTGGAAAATCACCAGGTCACACTCTTCAAGACCCGCGCCACCCTCGTCGGCCCGCAGAAGCTTCGCCTCGCCGATGGCCAGGAAGTGACCGCAGAGCGCATATTGATCGCAACGGGGGGCTGGCCTTTCGTGCCGGATTTCCCCGGCAGCGAGCATGCGATCACCTCAAACGAGGTATTCCATTTGCACGAATTGCCCAAGCGCATTGTCATCGCGGGCGGCGGCTATATCGCTAATGAATTTGCCGGCATCTTCAACGAGTTCGGCAGCAAAGTGACGATCGTCAACCGCGGCGATGCGATCTTGCGCGGCTATGACGAGCAGATCCGTGACCGCCTGCTCCAGATTTCCATGACGAAGGGCATCGAATTCCGTTTCAATGCGCCCTTCCAGTCGATCGAGAAACAGGGTGACGGCTCGCTGCTCGTCCATCTTGATAATTGCGAGCCGATCCCCGCCGATGCGGTCCTCGTAGCGACAGGGCGCGTGCCCAACACCCAGGGACTGGGCCTTGAAGAAGTGGGAGTGGAGCTCGACGGGCACGGCGCGGTGAAGGTCAACGAGGCCAACCAGTCGTCGGTCGCGAGCATTTATGCGGTGGGCGACGTAACCAACCGCATCCAGCTGACCCCCGTTGCGATCCGCGAGGGGCAGGCCTTTGCCGACAGCGTCTTTGGCGGCAAGCCGACGATCGTCGACTATGCCAATGTACCGAGCGCGGTGTTCAGCCATCCGCCGATCGGCGCGGTTGGAATGACCGAGGCCGAAGCGCGCAATAAGCTGGGGTCGATCCGCGTCTATACGAGCGATTTTCGGGCGATGAAAAATGTCCTTGCGGGCCGCAACGAGCGCGCTCTCTACAAGATGGTGGTCAACGAGGCGACCGACCAGGTTGTCGGCCTCCACATGATCGGCCCCGAGGCGCCGGAAATCCTCCAGGCGGCGGCGGTCGCGGTGAAGGCGGGACTGACCAAGGCCGATTTTGACGCGACCGTCGCGCTTCACCCCAGCATGGCCGAGGAGCTCGTGCTGCTGAAATAAAGAGGCGCCCGGCCGGGGTGTCTTGTTCGCGATCCCTGGCTATCGCAAGCCAAGCGGGCCTGCTAGATTCCCACGATGCAATCGGGGGAGGGCGTATGGCGGGCACGGTTCTGGTCACGGGGGGCAGCGGCTATATCGCCGGCTTCCTCATTCGACAGCTGATCGAGAATGGATGGCAGGTCCACACCACGCTTCGCAGCCTGGCGCGCGAGGCCGAGGTGCGGGGCTGGTTGCAAGTCGACGCCAGCCGGCTACGCTTCTTCGCTGCCGACCTGGAAAATGATGCGGGGTGGGCCGAGGCGATGTCGGGGTGCAGCCATGTAGCGCACGTTGCGTCGCCCTTTCCGATCGATGTGCCGAGTGATGCTGACGCGTTGGTGGTCCCGGCGCGCGAAGGGGCTCTGCGTGCGCTGCGCTTTGCGAAGGCGGCGGGGGTGCAGCGCTTCGTCCTCACTTCGTCGATGGCGGCGATCGCTTATGGTCATGGCAAGGGCCGCGATCTTTATGACGAGGCGGACTGGACCAATCTCGATAATCCCACGGTGATGCCTTATCCGCGATCAAAGACCGCTGCTGAACGATCCGCCCGAGAGTGGGCGAGGGCCGAGGCTCCCGAAATCGAATTTGCCTCGGTGAATCCGGCTGCGGTATTCGGGCCTCTGCTGTCGGATGATCTGTCGACTTCGATCGAAGTCGTAAAACAGCTTCTCGAAGGCAAGGTGCCCATGTGCCCCGACATCGGATTCGGCATCATCGATGTTCGCGACGTGGCTGATCTTCACTATCGCGCGCTGACCGCGCCCGGGATCCGCGACGATCGATTTGTCTGCTCGGGACCATTTCTCAAGATGATCGACATCGCGAACCTCCTGCGGGCCAATCTTGGCGACCAGGCGAGGAGGGTTCCTGCAAGGAAGATGCCCGACTGGCTGCTCAAGCTGTTCGCCCTGGTGCGGTCCGAACTCAAGCAACTTGTTGCCGAGCTTGGAAATGTGCGCGGGGGCGACAGTCGCCATGCGATGGAGCGCCTCGGATGGACCATGCGGCCGCCGGAGGAGGCGATTCTCGCGGCGGCGCATGACCTGATCGGCCGCGCTATTGTGAAGGTCTAAAAGCCTCGCCCATGGCCCACCGGGAGCCCCCGTGTGCGTGCGATTTCACGAACCGTGCCTTGTTCGGAGTGGATCGCGGCTTTCCAAGCCCAGGTGCGCACCAGCGAGCGCATTTCCCCTCGCGCATCCGCGTTGCACATTTTCCTCGAGGACGACCTGCTGATCGCCGGCTAGCCGATCCGGTAAGGCACGACATCGCGGCGGTCGGGGTCGACCAATATCGGCCGATCGCTCGGCGGAAAGGCGCGCTGGTCGCAGTCATCGCGCGGACAGATGCGGCACGAGGGGCCGATGCGCGCCGCGGCGAGCGGGGCATCGACGTCGACACCGTCGGCGTAGACGAACTCGGCAGCATATTGGGCCTCACACCCCAGTGCGACAGCATAGCGGCGCGGACTGCGGGCGTAGCTGCCCGAGGGCTTCACAAGGCCCTTTGCCATCGACACATAGCGTAGTCCGTCGGGGGTTTCGGCAAGCTGGAACAGGATGCGGTCGGGAATCGCCGCGGCCTCGTGGACAATCCACAAGGGACAGGCGCCCCCAAAGCGGGCGAACTGGAGCCGTGTTGCGCTGTGCCGCTTGGTGATGTTGCCTGCCATGTCGACGCGGCAGAAGAACATTGGAATGCCGCGCGCCCCGGGGCGCTGGAGCGTCGAGAGGCGGTGGCATGCCTGCTCGAAGCTGACCCCATATTCGAGCCGTAGACGGTCGATGTCATGGCGCACGGCGCGTGCGCTCGAGCGGAAGGGCGCGTAGGGCATCAGCACCGCTCCCGCGGCATAATTTGCAAGCCCGACGTGGAGGAGCTGGCGCGCCGCGGCGGTGCGCAGCGGGGAGGCCTCGACCACCGCGGCAATCTCGCGCGCGAGCGCGAGGGCGGCGAGCTGGTGGGCGAGTTGAAACCGGCGGGTTTCGGGCGGCTGCGAAGGGTCGATCACCAGATGGCGCATCGTCGCATCGAAATCGCGCAGGCTTTGCGACTGTTGATAGACGATCGAGATGCCGAGCGCGTCACGCAGGCGCCGCTCGATCGCCTCGATTGGAGGGGAGGGGGCGGGACCGCGCAGGCCTCTTGCCAGCTCCTCGGCCGCGCGATCGATAGAATCGACGTAATTGCCTGCATCGTGAAACCAGTCCCGTACTTCCTCCCACGGCAGGCGGCTGCCCTCTGCGGTTCCGCCGGTCAGCGCTTCGTCGATCATCTGGAGGCGCTGTCCCGCGCGGCGGTAAGCGGCGTGGAGCGCGACAAACTGGTCAGCGAGCTGCGGTTGCTGGAGCGCGGCGCGTTCGAGCTGCTCAGGCGCCATCGGCGCGGCAGCGAAGAGGGGGTCGGCGGCGGCTTCGCGCAGCGCTGCGGCGCGGCGGTCGCCGGCCTCGGCGGCGACCTCTTCCCACTCGAGGGGGAAAAGCCCCTGGAGGCGATCGAGCAGCGCAGGGGTGAGCGGGCGGTCGTCGTGCTCGATCTGGCTGAGGTAGGAGGCCGAGATACCAAGCTTGGCGGCGAAGTCGGCCTGTCGGATCGCGCGGGCAGCGCGCAGTTCGCGAAGCTGACGTCCAGCGTAAAGGCGGGCAGGAAGCATTGAGATCTGACTAATTTGCAAAGTGACACTTTGCAACTTTGCAAATTCGCATTTGCCCTGGCGCGACGAAGCGGGCAAGGGCGGGCCTTCAATTTCGTGGAGAGCCCGCATGTCCGCCAATATCGCCGAAATGGAACGTCGCCGCGCCGCCGCTGCCCTCGGGGGCGGGCAGAAGCGTATCGACGCGCAGCATGCCAAGGGCAAGCTCACCGCGCGCGAACGGCTCGATGTTCTGCTCGACGAGGGTTCGTTCGAGGAGCTCGATACCTATGTCGAGCATGACTGCATCGATTTCGGGATGCAGGAACAGAAGATTCCGGGCGACGGCGTCGTCACCGGCTCCGGCACGATCAACGGCCGCCTCGTCTACGTATTCAGCCAGGACTTTACGGTTTTTGGCGGCTCGCTGTCGAAGCGTCACGCCGAGAAGATCTGCAAGGTGATGGAAAAGGCGATGCTGGTCGGGGCGCCGGTCATCGGGCTCAACGACAGCGGCGGTGCGCGCATCCAGGAGGGCGTTGCATCGCTTGGTGGCTATGCCGACGTGTTCCAGAAGAATGTGCTCGCATCAGGCGTGGTGCCGCAGATCAGCCTCATCATGGGTCCGTGCGCGGGCGGCGCCGTGTACAGCCCCGCAATGACCGACTTCATCTTCATGGTGAAGGATTCAAGCTATATGTTCGTTACCGGCCCCGATGTCGTCAAAACGGTAACGAACGAGGTGGTGACGCAGGAAGAACTCGGCGGCGCCATCACCCATACGACGAAGAGCTCGGTCGCCGATCTTGCATTCGAGAACGATATCGAGGCGTTGCTCAGTGTTCGCGACTTTTTCGACTATCTGCCCGAAAACAACCGCAGTGGCGTGCCGGTGCGACCAACCAGCGACCCCTATGATCGCGCGGAGGAAAGCCTCGACACGTTGATCCCGCCCAATGCCAACCAGCCCTACGACATGCATGAGCTTATTCGCAAAACGGTTGACGAAGGTGATTTTTTCGAGGTCCAGCCGGCGCACGCCGCAAATATCATCTGCGGTTTCGGTCGCATCGAGGGGCGAACGATCGGCATCGTCGCGAACCAGCCGATGGTACTTGCCGGCGTGCTCGACATCAACTCGTCCAAGAAGGCGGCGCGCTTCGTCCGCTTCTGTGACGCCTTCGAGATTCCGATCATCACATTCGTCGACGTCCCGGGCTTCCTGCCCGGTACCGCGCAGGAATATAATGGTATCATCAAGCATGGTGCAAAGCTGCTCTTCGCCTATGCCGAGGCGACAGTACCCAAGATCACGGTCATTACGCGCAAGGCCTATGGCGGTGCCTATGACGTGATGGCGTCAAAGCATTTGCGCGGCGACTTGAACTATGCCTGGCCAACCGCCGAGATCGCGGTGATGGGCGCTAAGGGCGCGGTCGAGATTATCTTCCGCGCCGACATCGGCGATCCCGAGAAGATCGCGCAGCGCACGAAGGAATATGAAGACCGCTTCGCTAATCCCTTCGTCGCGGCGTCGCGCGGCTATATCGACGAGGTCATTCACCCGCACAACACGCGCAAGCGGATCGCGCTGGGGCTACGCAAGCTGCGCAACAAGCAGCTCGAAAACCCGTGGAAGAAGCATGATAACATTCCGCTTTAGGATGGGATGATGGAGTGGATGTGGGCTGCCATCTCCGTAGCTTGGACGCTTGGCGCGTCGTTCATCGCGAAGAGCGGGTGGCTGTTGGCAAAGAGTTGGGCCGAAGCTGGCATAATCGACAATGGCATGAGCTTCATAGTTCGGCGCGAGGAGAGACCGTTTCTCTTTGCCCTTGCATGTAACTTCAGTCGTTTCGTGGCCTTGTTGGGGGTGTTGTTCGTGCTGATAGGAATTGCAGTAACGATGGGATGGATTGCGAGAGCGATATGAAACTGGGCCGCCTGAACCATGTCGGCGTTGCGACGCCGTCGATCGCCGACAGCATTGTCTTTTACCGCGACGTGATGGGCGCGACGAAGATACATGAGCCGTTCGACCTTCCTGACCAGGGAGTGAAGGTGTGCTTTGTCGATACACCGGGAGCGGCGGGTGCCCTTGATGGCACGCAGATCGAGCTGATCGAGCCGCTCCCTGGAAACACCTCGATTGCGAGCTTCCTCGAAAAGAACCCCGCGGGCGGACAGCATCATATGTGCTATGAAGTGCCCGACATTCATGCGGCGAAGGCATGGTTCGAGCGGCTGGGCAAACGCGTGCTCGGCGAGCCCCGGATCGGGGCGCATGGAACGCTGATCTTCTTTGTTCACCCGCGCGACATGGGCGGGGTGCTGACCGAGATTATGGAGACGCCGAAGGGCGATCATTGACCTTCAATTGATCGTTACCCGGATTTGCCGGGCCGGCCTTGCCTGGTGCAGGACCAAGTCCGCCGACGACGAAAAAAGAGTAGATGCGCAATATGACCGACAAACCCACGCTCGATCAATGGGCTGAAGCCGCCGCCAAGGAAGTGAAGGGCAAGGACCTAACCTGGCACACCCCCGAGGGGATTGTGGTCAAGCCGCTTTATACCGCTGAAGATGTTAAGACCGACCCCGGGCTTCCAGGCTTTGCGCCTTTCACCCGCGGGGTGCGCGCGTCCATGTACACGGGGCGGCCCTGGACGATCCGGCAGTATGCGGGCTTTTCGACCGCGGAGGAATCGAATGCCTTTTATCGCCGTAATCTCGCGGCGGGGCAGAAGGGGCTGAGCGTCGCTTTCGACCTCGCGACCCACCGCGGCTACGACAGCGACCATCCGCGCGTCGTTGGTGATGTCGGCAAGGCGGGCGTCGCGATCGACACGGTCGAGGATATGAAGATCCTGTTCGACGGGATTCCGCTCGACCAGATGTCGGTCAGCATGACCATGAATGGTGCCGTGATCCCGATCCTCGCTTTCTTCATCGTCGCGGGTGAGGAGCAGGGGGTCGAGCGCAAGCTGCTCGACGGGACCATCCAGAACGACATTCTGAAGGAGTTCATGGTCCGCAACACCTATATCTATCCCCCCGAACCCTCGATGCGGATCATTTCGGACATCTTCGGCTACACCAGCCGCGAAATGCCGAAGTTCAACAGCATCTCCATTTCCGGCTATCATATGCAGGAAGCGGGGGCGACGCAGGTGCAGGAGCTCGCCTTCACCATCGCCGACGGTATCGAATATGTGAAATATGGCGTCGCGAGCGGCCTCGACATCGACAAGTTCGCCGGCCGCTTGTCCTTCTTTTTCGCGATCGGCATGAATTTTTTCATGGAGGCAGCAAAGCTGCGCGCCGCGCGCGTCCTGTGGCACCGCGCGATGACGAAGCTCGGCGCGCAGTCCGAGCGATCGAAGATGCTGCGTACCCATTGCCAGACCAGCGGCGTTTCGCTGACCGAGCAAGACCCTTATAACAATGTCATCCGGACGACGATCGAGGCCATGGCGGCGATGCTTGGCGGCACGCAGAGCCTTCACACCAACGCGCTCGACGAGGCGATCGCGCTGCCGACCGATTTCTCGGCGCGTATTGCCCGTAACACCCAGATCATCATCCAGGAAGAGACCGGCATGTGCAATGTCGTCGACCCCCTGGGTGGGTCCTATTATGTCGAGGCGCTGACGCAGGAACTGGTCGACGCCGCGCAGGCGATCATCGATCGCGTCGAGGCCGAGGGCGGCATGGCAAAGGCTGTTGCGGCGGGCTGGCCGAAGGCCATGATCGAGGAGGCGGCGGCAGCGCGCCAGGCGCGGGTCGATCGCGGCGATGACGTCATCGTCGGGGTGAACAAATACCGTCTGAAGAACGAGGACCTGCTCGAAACGCTCGAAGTCGACAATAGCAAGGTCCGCGAGGCGCAGGTGGCGCGGATCAACCAGGTCAAGGCGAGCCGCGACGAGGCGGCATGCCAGGCAGCGCTCGAAGCGCTCCGCAAGGCCGCCGCCGCCCCGCAGTCGATCGAGACTAACTTGCTTGCCCACGCGGTCGAGGCGGCGCGCGCGCGCGCGACTCTCGGCGAGATTTCCTCCGCGATGGAAGAGGCGTTCGGTCGCTACGCGACGGTCCCGGCGCCGGTGAAGGGCGTATATTCGGCGCCCTACAAGGAAGATAGTCGCTGGCAGCAGGTCGTTGACGGGGTGAAGGCGGTCGAGCGCCGGCTGGGGCGCGCACCGAAACTGCTTGTCGCCAAGATGGGGCAGGATGGGCACGACCGGGGTGCCAACGTCATCGCCTCTGCCTTTGGCGACCTGGGCTTCGACGTGGTGTCGGGCCCGCTCTTTCAGACGCCTGAGGAGACGGTGGTTCTTGCGCTCGAAAGCGGGGTCGACGCGATCGGTGCGTCGAGCCTTGCCGCGGGGCACAAGACGCTGATACCCGAGCTGATCAAGGGTCTTAAAGAGGCCGGGCGCGGCGACATCAAGGTGATCGCGGGCGGGGTCATTCCGCCGCAGGACTATGACTATCTTCGCGAAGCGGGCGTGCAGGGGATATACGGTCCGGGATCGAATGTCGTCGAATGTGCAGCCGATGTGCTGCGCCTCCTCGGCCATAATATGCCCCCTCTGGAGGATGCCGCATGACCGATCACAAACCCGAAACGCTCACCGTTCACGCCGGGACGGCGCCCGATCCGACGACCAAGGCCCGGATCACGCCGATCTACCAGACATCTTCCTATGTCTTCGACAGCCCCGAACATGCTGCGCGCCTGTTCAACCTTGAGGAATTCGGGAACATCTACACCCGGATCATGAACCCGACCAATGGCGCGCTCGAGGGCAAGATCGCGGCCCTCGAAGGGGGGCAGGCGGCGCTCGCAGTGGCGTCGGGCCACGCAGCGCAGTTCCTTGCTTTCCATACGCTGATGGAGCCCGGCTGCGAGATTGTCGCGGCGCGAAAGCTCTATGGAGGCTCGCAGAACCAGCTCGGTCAAAGCTTCCGCAAAATGGCGTGGGCGACGCATTTCGTCGACGCCGACGACCCGGCCAACGTCGCCTCTGCGATCAACGAGAACACCCGCGCGGTCTTCATCGAAAGCCTCGCCAACCCGGGGGGCGTCGTCCAGGACATAGAGGCGATCGCGAAGGTCACGCACGAGGCCGGCGTGCCGCTGATCGTGGACAATACGATGGCGACGCCGATGCTGTGCCGTCCAATCGATCATGGCGCAGACATCGTCGTTCACTCCACCACCAAGTTCCTGAACGGCCATGGCAATGCCATAGGCGGCGTGATCGTCGATGCGGGCAGCTTCGACTGGGCGAAGGGCGGAAAATATCCGACGCTCAGCGAACCCAACGCCTCCTATCACGGCCTGAAATTCACCGAGGCGTTCGGCAACCTGGCTTTCATCCTCGCCGCGCGCACGCTGGGACTGAGGGATCTTGGCCCGGCGCTGGCGCCGATGAACGCCTTCCTCGCATTGACGGGGATGGAGACGCTCGCGCTCCGCATGGAGCGGCATTGCAGCAATGCGCTCGCGCTCGCCAAATGGCTTGAGGCGCATCCGGCAGTGAGCTGGGTCTCCTACGCGGGGCTTGGCAACAGCCCGTATCACGCGCTGGCGAACAAGTATCTCGGCGGCCGAGGCGGCGCGGTATTCACCTTCGGCCTAAAGGGGGGCTACGACGCCGGCGTCAAGCTTGTGTCATCGGTGAAGCTCTTCAGCCACTTGGCGAACCTTGGCGATACGCGCTCGCTGATCATCCACCCCGCGTCGACGACGCACAGCCAGTTGTCGGAGGAAGAGCTGGTGCTGTCGGGCGCCGGGCCCGAGGTCGTCCGCGTCTCGGTCGGGATTGAACATATCGACGACATCATTGCGGATCTTTCGCAGGCGCTGCAGGCGCTCGCATGACGCGGACGCTCGCTTTCCTTCCACTGGCCGCGCTGGCCGCTGCTGCAGCTCCCCCGAGCGCAGCGCACGAAGAAGGCCGCGAGAGCGCCTTTCGTCCCGGTGTCGCGGTCGAACATGTTTATCGCCAACAGGTCAGCGATGTCTATTTTACCGACTGGTTCGGTCGCCTCGAAAGCGTGGAGGGAGCCTGGCTCGAGGTCTATTTCGAGACGAGTGACAAGTTCGTGAACAAGGGGATGATCCGCCTGAATTGCGCAGATCCCGAGGCCGACGTCTGTCTCGCCCTCTACGGCACCGGGGACTATGGCAGCAACGCCGACCGCCGCGAGGTGGCGGTGCCCTATGCCGATCGCCGCGCCTGGGCCGATGGGAGCCATGACGCGCTGGCAGGCGAGACTCCACCGTTCGAATTTTTTGGCGCCGCGCTCGCGCGCTTTTGCGACTAAGGAAAAGGGTCGAATTTCCATGAAGCTGTCCCCAACCGCACAATCGGACGATCAGCCGCGGACCGACTGGACCCGCGAGGAAATCGCCGAACTCTTCGACCTGCCGTTCGACGAGCTCATGTGGGAGGCACAGGGCGTCCACCGCCGACACCACGCGCGCGGACAAGTGCAGCTTTGTACCCTGCTGTCGATCAAGACCGGCGGCTGCGCCGAGGATTGCGGCTATTGTTCGCAGTCGGCGCACGCCGAGACGGGCCTGAAGGCGACCAAGCTGATGGACGTGCGCGCCGTGCTGCAGGCGGCGGCTGAGGCGAAGGATGCGGGGTCGCAGCGTTTCTGCATGGGCGCTGCATGGCGCAACCCCAAGGACCGTGACATGCCCGCGATCGTCGAGATGATCGAGGGCGTGCGCGCTATGGGCCTTGAAACCTGCATGACGCTTGGGATGCTGACCAGGGAGCAGGCGCAGACGCTCGCCGTTGCAGGGCTCGATTATTATAACCACAATGTGGACACGAGCCCGGAGAATTACAGCAACATCATCACGACGCGGACATTCCAGGACCGGCTCGACACGCTCGAAGAGGTCCGCGCGGCGGGGATCAACGTCTGCTCGGGCGGGATCGTCGGCATGGGCGAAACCCGGGCGGATCGCGTTGGCTTCATCCACGCGCTCGCGACGCTGCCGCGCCATCCCGAAAGCGTGCCGGTGAACGCCCTGGTGCCCGTCAAGGGCACCGTGCTGGGGGACATGCTGGCAGATACGCCGCTCGCCGAGATCGACGACATCGAATTCGTCCGCACCGTGGCTGTTGCACGCATCACGATGCCCAAGTCCATGGTCCGCCTGTCGGCGGGGCGCGAGAGCATGTCCGAGGCGTGCCAGGCGCTCTGCTTCATGGCGGGGGCGAACAGCATCTTCACCGGCGACAAGCTGCTCACCACCGGCAACCGGGGTGACAGCGCCGACGCGGCGCTGTTCGCAAAGCTCGGAATCGTGCCGATGGAGGCCGAGGAACCGATGCGGATGGAGGCAGCGGAGTGATCCTCACCACCCTCCTGGTCCTGGCGTCCGCAGTTCAGGAGCCCGAGATCGATTGCGACAATGCGGGGACGCAATTCGAGCTCAACGCGTGCGCCTACAAGGACTATGAGCGCGCCGACAAGGCGATGAACGCGCAGTGGAAGATCACCGCTGCGCGAATGAAGCAAGCCGATGCCGATTTCGATCGCGCGCAGGATGATCGGCCCGGCTATTTCGACACTTTGCTAGCCGCGCAGCGCGCGTGGCTCGACTACCGCGACAAGCATTGCGCCAGCGAGGGTTACTCGATGCGCGGCGGGTCGGCGGAACCGATGGTGGTCAGTGGCTGTCAGGCACAGCTCACTGACGCGCGAACCCAGCAACTCAAAGCCCTGATCGAGGAATATTGAGGCCCATGTTTAAGAAAATCCTGATCGCCAATCGCGGCGAAATTGCCTGCCGCGTCATCAAGACCGCGCGGCGCATGGGCATTCAAACCGTCGCCGTCTACTCGGACGCCGACGCGCGCGCGCCCTTCGTGCGGATGGCCGATGAGGCCGTCCACATCGGACCGTCGCCGGCGTCTGAATCCTACCTCATCGCCGACAAGATCATCGAAGCGTGCAAGGCGACCGGGGCCGAGGCCGTGCATCCGGGCTACGGCTTCCTGTCCGAGCGCACCAGCTTCGCCGAGGCGCTGGCGAAGGAAAATATCGCCTTTATCGGCCCGCCGGTAAACGCGATCGCGGCAATGGGCGACAAGATCGAATCGAAGAAGCTCGCAAAGGAAGCGGGCGTCAACGTCGTCCCGGGCTTCGTCGGCGAGATCCGCGACACCGAGCACGCGGTCGAGATCGCAAACGAGATCGGCTATCCGGTCATGATGAAGGCCAGCGCCGGCGGCGGCGGCAAGGGCATGCGCCTGGCCTATGACGAGAAGGATGTTCGCGAGGGCTTCGAGAGCGTCAAGCGCGAGGGGCTCAACAGCTTCGGCGATGACCGCGTCTTTATCGAGAAATTCATTCTCAACCCGCGCCACATCGAGATCCAGATTCTCGGCGACCAGCATGGTAATATCCTCTATCTGAACGAGCGCGAATGCTCGATCCAGCGCCGGCATCAGAAGGTCGTCGAGGAGGCGCCGTCACCCTTCGTCACCGAGAAAATGCGCAAAGCAATGGGCGAACAGTGCGTCGCGCTGGCGAAGGCCGTTGGTTATTACAGCGCGGGCACGGTTGAACTCATCGTGTCTGGCGCCGACCCGTCGGGCGAGAGCTTCTACTTTCTCGAAATGAACACGCGTCTGCAGGTCGAGCACCCGGTGACCGAGGCGATCACCGGCATCGACCTGGTCGAGCAGATGATCCGTGTCGCGGCGGGCGAGAAGCTGGACATGACGCAGGATGACATCAGGATCGACGGCTGGTCGATCGAGAACCGCGTCTATGCCGAAGACCCCTATCGCGGCTTCCTGCCCTCGACGGGGCGGCTCACGCGCTATCGTCCGCCGGTTCCCGGCTGGGCCGATGATGGCGCGGCGAACGGCCGCCGCGGGATCGATGGCGTGCGCGTCGATGACGGTGTCTACGACGGCGGCGAGGTATCAATCTTCTATGACCCCATGATTGCCAAGCTGATCACCTGGGGCAAGACGCGCGACGAGGCAGCCGACCTGCAGGTCGCAGCGCTCGACCGCTTCGAACTTGAAGGGCTTGGGCACAATATCGACTTCGTCTCGGCAATCATGCAGCATCCGCGCTTCCGCTCGGGTGAGCTGACGACGGGTTTCATCGCCGAGGAATATCCCGAAGGCTTCACGGGCGCCCCGACCGACGAAGATGTGCGGCGAGCGCTCGCGGCCATCGCGGGCTTCATGGCTAGCGCACAGGCTGACCGGGCGCGGCGCACCGACGGCCAGCTCGGGGAGCGGCTCGACCCACCCGCCAAGTGGCATGTGACGATCGGGGGCGAGAGCCACAAGGTGAAAATCGGCCGCAAGCATATCAAGGTCGATGGCGACAAGATCGATATCGCGCTCAAATACACCCCAGGTGACAGGCTCGTCGTCGCCGAGATCGACGATCGCGAACTGGCCGTGAAGGTTTCAAGAACACGCGGCGGCTGGCGGATGACCACGCGCGGCCATATCCACGAGGTGCGCGTTCTTCCCTGGTATGTCGCGCCGCTCGCCTCGCACATGATCGAGAAAATTCCGCCCGATCTTTCGAAATTCCTCATCTGCCCGATGCCCGGTCTGCTCGTGGCGCTGCACGTGAGCGAGGGCGATGCAGTCGAAGCGGGTCAGCCACTCGCGACGGTCGAGGCGATGAAGATGGAGAATATCCTCAGAGCGGAAAAGGCGGGCACGGTGAAGAGCGTCAACGCGGCGCAGGGTGATAGCCTGGCGGTCGACGCGGTCATTCTGGAAATGGAGTAGGGCTTTAGGTTCAGGGCCGCTCGGTCAGGCCCCGAGCGCCCGCGCCAGCGCGACCCACTCTGCGACGCTCACCGTCTCGGCGCGCCGCGTCGGATCAATGCCGATCGCCTCGAGCGTCTCGACCGCGCCCGCAACACCCTTCAGGCTCTGGCGCAGCATCTTGCGCCGCTGACCGAAACCTTTTTCGGTGAGGCGCGAGAGGAGCTCCGGCGCCACGTCGCGCGGCTGGTCGGCGGGAACGAGCTGGACAATCGCCGACATGACCTTGGGGGGCGGGGTGAAGGCGGAGCGATGGACCTTCATCGCGATGCGGGCGCTGGAGCGCCACTGGGCAAGAACACTGAGGCGCCCATAGGCGGGCGTGCCCACCTTGGCGACAATTCGCTCAGCCACCTCCTGCTGGAACATGAGGGTTAGCGAACGCCACCCCGGCGGCCAGGCTGGTGGCTCAAGCCAGCGCGTGAAGAGCGCGGTCCCGACATTATAGGGGAGATTGGCGACGATATGATAGGGACGGTCCGCCAGCGCGTCCGGGTCGATCGCCATCGCATCGCCTGCGATCACGCGCAGCCGGCCTTCAAATGCATCCGAAAGCTCGCCGAGCAGGGGCAGGCAGCGTTCGTCGCGCTCGACGGCGATGACCTCAGCCCCCGCGCGCAGAAGCGCGCGTGTCAGGCCGCCGGGGCCGGGGCCGACTTCGAAAACCAGTTCGCCGCCCAAATCGCCGGGCAGCGCCGCGATGCGATCGAGCAGTTGCTCGTCGAACAGGAAATTCTGCCCGAGCGCCTTGCTTGCCGAGAGGTCGTGCGCGCGCACCGCCTCGCGCAGCGGCGGGAGGGGGCGCGTCGGCGCGACGGTCACTTGGCAGGCGCGCCGCTGCGTTCGCGCGCATCGGCCATCCGCGAGGCCATCGCAATCGCCGCGATCGTGGGGCCAGCGTCGGCCTTTCCGGTTCCCGCGATATTGAACGCGGTCCCATGGTCGGGGGACGTGCGTACAATGGGCAGGCCGAGGGTCAGATTGACCCCGTCGTGGAAGTGCAGCGCCTTGAACGGGGCGAGCGCCTGGTCGTGGTAGGCGCAGAGCAGCGCGTCATATTGCGTTCGGATTGTGGGCGCGAAGAGCGCGTCGGCTGCAAGCGGTCCTTCGACGACCAGCCCCTCGTCCGCAAGCTGGGCCACAGCGGGGGCAATGATCTGCAATTCTTCCTCACCAAGCTGGCCGCTCTCGCCGGCATGCGGATTGAGGCCAGCGACGGCGATCCGGGGCCGCTCGATGCCGAAATCGCGCTGCAGTCCCCGCGCGACGATGTGCGCTTGGGCGATAATCAGTTCGGCGGTTAGCCGCTCTGGCACCTGTGCGAGCGGGATGTGCACGGTCAGCGGCACGACGCGCAGTTGGGGGCCCGCCAGCATCATCACAGCGTTCGTGGCGGTGACGCCGCAGCGCTCGGCGATGAATTCGGTCTGACCCGGGTGCGTGTAGCCGATGCCGTGGAGGGCGTGTTTTGATACCGGGCCCGTGACGAGCGCTGCGCAAGCGCCATTGCGTGTCAGCCCAATCCCAGTTTCGAGTGCGTGAAGCGCGCAGGTCGCGCCCGCCGGGGTAGGTGCTCCCGGCGTCAGCGCGCCGCTGTCTTCCAGATGCCAGACGGGCAGCGCGTCAGCAAATATGCGCGCCGCTTCGTCGATGCCCCCCACGCGCGCGATGGGGCCGTCCCAGACGGCCTCTATCGCGGCGACGTCGCCGATTGTCACGAACGGGGGCAGCTTATGCTCGCGGCGCGCTCCCCAGGCCCGCGCCGCGACTTCTGGCCCCACGCCGGCGGGGTCACCCATGGTGACCGCGATCGGGCGCGGGTTGGTATAATCACTCATCAGCTATATTCGATCACGGCATCCCGGCGCAGGTCGCGCAGATAGCGCTGGGCGCGCCTGTTGACCTTTTCATCAAGCAAACGCTGCTCAATCTGCTCAGCGCTTGGCGCACCTGCAGCTTGCGGCATGTCACGTCCGCAAAGAACAAGAACGCTGATACCGTCGGCTGCCGATCCGAACGGCTGGGTCGTTTGACCAATCTGAAGGTCCATCAGCGTCTGCTGCAACTGCGGGGGCAGCTGCCGCATCGACAGATTGTCGCGCGAGACGACCGCTGCGCCAAGGCTCTGCGCCACGGTATCGGCAGCGCCGCAGCCCGAGATTGCGCTCGTCGCTTCGGTGAACTTGCTGGCGAGCACGGACGCCTGCGCCTCGGTCGTCCCGGGAGGGAAGTCGAGCGAGATTTGCTTGAGGCTGAGCAACGCGTCGCGCGGGTCGGCGGTCAGGACCTGACGACGGTCGACCAGCAGCATGATCGACATACCGCCGGGGACCTCTATGGGCCCCACAAGCTGACCTGGCTGCATCTGTGCCGCCGCTTCAGCCATCGAGTCGGGCAGCTGGCCCGCGCGCACCCAACCCAGGTCTCCGCCAACCACCGCGGTCGAGGCGTCGGAGAACTGGCGGGCATATGCGGCAAACGAGCCGCCTGCCTGCAGCGCTTCCATGATCTTGCGCGCATTCTCGGCGACTTCAGCCGCGTTTTCCGACGTCGCCTCGAGATAGATTTCGCCGAGATGGAACTCGTCCTGACCCTTCGCGGCCTCGAGCCGCTTGAGCACCGCGTCCACCTCTTCGGTCGAGACGTTGGTCGTCGACTGGATATTGCGCGAGAGCAGGCGGTCCCACGCAAATTCGCCGCGGATCTGCTGCTTGACCGCCGCTGCCGAGGACCCCTTTGACTTCAGATAGTTGGTGAATTCCTCTGGCGTCTGTTTGAATCGCGCCGCGAGCGAGGCGAACTGCTGATTGATCAGATTCTCATCGATCGTGATCTCGGCCTGTCTCGCGGCCTGGATCTGCAATTTTTCGTCGATCAGATTGCTGAACACCTGCTGGCGCAGTCGCTGTTCCTCTTCCGCGCTCAGCGTCAGATTGGCGTTTGCGATGCGGATCAGCGCCATGCGCTCTTCGATGTCGGTCGAGGTTATAATCTCGCCATTCACGGTTGCCGAAGGACGATAGACATTTGCCTTCGCGTCCCCGTAGAGCTTCACATTGCCCGGGATGTCTAGGCTGGTCGTCGGAACTTCGCTGTCGGCAACGGTCTGCGCGACGACCGGAGTGATCCCGGCGGCCGCCACGGCGAGCAAGCCGATCATGGTCGAAATTTTCGTCATCTTCACCCTATTCGAGATTTGTTGGCACGCTCCGTATCAGCGGAAACGCCCGGTGGTCCAGCGCAATCGCTTTTACCGACCGCTTTGCCGCGCGAATAGCGCCGGGACGCTGAACGCAGGCTGAGCGGACGGCCCCTTCGCCGCGAGACCGAAAGATCAGAAGCCAAGGTTGCGGAAGGCGATGCGGAAGGAAAAGCTGTTCCCGCGTCGGGCGTCGCCGGTGTCGATATAGTCGCGGCGCCAGGTGAGCGCGATCGACAGGCAGTCGTCGTCATAGGCAATCCCGAGCCGGTGGCGAATCGGCTCAAATCCGTCCGAGGTGCTCATCGGATCATCATTCTTGCCGGTCAGGTCGATGATCGCCGAGCCAAAGACCGACCAGTTGCGTGCCACCGCGACGCGGCCGCCGGCGCGCACTTCTTCCCGGTCCTGCAGATCTTCGGCGAGGCTGGTGATGTCTCGATTAAGCCGCGAATAGCCAAGGACAGCATAGGTCGATCGACCGCCGATCGTCGCATCAAACTCGTTGCGGCGCACCGCGAGATCGTCCTTGTCGAGGCGGAAGCGGTGGGTGAGGCGCAGAAAATCCTTATAGGCGATGGTGGTCCGCCCGACGATGTCCGAGGTGCGGTCAGTGAGGCCGGTACCGTCGGGGAAAAGCGTCGGCTTGTTTGACAAACGATAGCTCTGCCCGACAACCGAGCTGATATTGAAGCCGGGGCGGCTGTAGTTCCACTCGACGCCGTAGGTGACGCGCGCGCCATCCTCGAAGCGGTCGTAGCCATTGAACCGGTTGATCGCGAAGAGGTTGCTGTCCTCAAGGTCGAAGGCGCGCGAATCCTCGTTCGGAATCTCGATATTGTCGATCGGCGGCGTTGCGACGAACTGCACTCGCGGGGTCAGCGTCTGCGTCCCCCCCAGGAATTCGCCGATGAAGGGCCATCGCATGTCGGCGGCAACGGCTGCGATACCGCGCGCCTGCCATCCTGATTTCCCGCGGTAGCCGGGGATGGCCGTCAGGAGATTCTCATCGCTATGATAGACGTCGCCGCGCACCAGCGCGGTCAGCGTGACCTCCTGGCCAAGCTGAGTCAGCCGCCGCAGGTCCCAGCGCGCCCCTGCAAAGGCGCGCTGCGTATCCTGCCCTGCGGTTCGCCCGATTGCGACCGTGTTGAGCTGCAGCTCGAACTGGCCGCCGAGCCAGGGATCGTCGAGACGCTGGCGAAAGTCGATGATGGGCAGCGCGATCGGCTGTTGTCCCTGCTCGTCGTTGAACCGCAGCGTCTGCGTCGCCCATCCCGCGATCGACAAATAGCTTTGGCCGCCGATCCTTTCGACCTCGAAGGTCGAGCGCAGCCGATCATCGCGGCTGATGTCGTAGCGACGCATGAAGGTGCGGTCGGTCGCGATGCGCCCCGAGTAGCTCACGCTCCAGCGCGGGTCGATCTGGAACTTGCCGGCGCTTTCGAGATACCCGCGAAACTCGTTGGTCGAGGTTGTCGGGGTGCCCACGAGGGGCACGACCGAGCTGTATGTCGCGAAACCGTTGATGCGGAACGAGCCGAAATCGGTAAGAGCCCGGAACCCGCCCTCCAGCATCGGCGCTGCGTCCGTATAAAGGTGCGGCGTCAACGTCAGGTCGCGGTTGGGCGCCAAGCGGAGATAATAGGGCACTGCGATTTCGAAGCCATTGGTACGGTCGAGGCGGACGTTGGGCACCAATATGCCGCTTCCTGCCTCGCTATTTGCAGGATGGCTCAGCCCCGGCAATGGAATGAGCGGGAGGCCAAAGATCTCGACCCGTGCGCCCTTGTATTTCACCTTGTTCTTCGCGTGGTCATATATCACGCGCACCGCGCGAATCTGCCAGCTCGGCTTCTTGGGGCAGCCATTCTCGTCCTCGACCGGGCAGGGAGTATAGGCAGCGTTTTCGAGCTCGATATTGCCATTGTCGAATCGCGTCCCGCGTATCGCTGCCAGGCGCGAACCATCATCGAGTACGACGAGCAAATTCTCCACCACCCCGTCGCGCAGCGTATCGGTGAGTTCGATGCGGTCGCCATAGGCCGTGTCCCCTTCCGGATTCCGGATCGCCACATCGCCCTCGGCGACCACCTCGCCCGTCTTGCGGTTCCATGTGACCTTGTCCGCGCGCATCGAAATCGCGTCGCGATTCATTTCGACATTGCCCTCGGCAACCACAATCTCGGTTTCGCTGTCGTAGTTCAGGGCATCGGCTGCAAAGCCGACCTCATCCTCGCGCTGGCTCCTCGGTGCGTCGATGGGGACCGGTGAGACGTCGGGCGTCTGAAGATTGGGGTCTCCCGGCGCCGCGGCCGTTTCGGGGAGCGTCGAGACCACGCGCGGCGGGGCGACACCCTGCGGGGCCGCCTCATCGGCCTGTGCGAGCGCCGGATTCGCGATCATGGCCAGACCGCTGGCGGTGGTCAGCCACAGATATCGTGCGCCCGTCGCCTGCCGGAACAAAGCCCATGTCATGAAAAGTGGTTGTCCCTCTTTGCGTCCGTGCCCGGGTGAACCGGCAGCTTTGTTTTTGCAACTCGCAAGCGAAACCCCTATCGGTCCGGCACGTTGCAATCAATCATCGCATAAGAGAGTTAAGGCATGGACATTCAGTTTGTCGCGCAAATCGACGCATCCGCCGACACGGTTGCCATCCCGGTACGCAAGGGCGGCGTCGACGCGATCGCCGGACCGAACGCGGCCCTGCTCGCCGCCGCCGCGGCGCAGGCACGGTTCGAGGGCGCGGCGGGTGCAGTCGCGGAAACGGCCGCGATCGACGGCGACCGCGCGCAGCGGCTTCTGCTTGTCGGCATCGGGGAGGGCAGCATTCACGATCTCGAACGCGGCGGCGCGGGGCTCGTCGCGCGGCTTCAGACGAGCGGCGCGAGCCGGGTCGCGGTCGATTTCACCAGCGTCGGCGCGGCCGATGAGGATGTGCTCGCCTTTGCAATGGGCGCGCGTCTTCGCAACTGGCGCCTCGATACCTATCGCACGCGGCTTGCCGACACGGCGAAGCCCAGCCTGAAGACGCTCCTTATCGCATCACCTCAGGGCGACCTCTCCGGCCGCTGGGCAGCCTCGGAGGCGATCGCCGACGGCGTTGCGCTGACTCAGACGCTGGTCGCCGAGCCGCCAAATCTCCTCTATCCCGAAACCTTTGTCGAGCGCTGCCAGCATCTTGCGGATCTCGGCGTCGAACTTGAGATCGTCGACGAACGCCAGATGAAGGCGCTCGGCATGGGGGCGCTCCTCGGTGTCGCGCAGGGCTCGGTGCGCCCCCCGCGCCTGCTCGCGATGCGCTGGAATGGCGGCCGGGAAGACGAGGCGCCGGTGGTGTTTATCGGCAAGGGCGTCACTTTCGACACCGGCGGCATCAGTCTGAAACCCGGGCCGGGCATGGACATGATGAAATGGGACATGGGCGGCGCGGGCGCTGTCGCGGGCGCGATCAAGGCGCTTGCCGGGCGCAAGGCAAAGGCCAACGTCGTTGGCGTCGTCGGCCTCGTCGAGAATATGCCCGACGGCAATGCGATGCGTCCGGGCGATATCGTATCGACAATGTCGGGTCAGACGGTCGAGGTGCTCAACACGGACGCCGAGGGCCGGCTCGTGCTTTGCGATTGCATCGCCTGGGCACAGAAAAATTACGCACCGAAAGTGATCGTCGACCTTGCAACGCTGACGGGCGCGATGGTGATATCGCTCGGGCATGAATATGCCGGCATGTTCGCCAATGATGATGATCTTGCCGCCAAGCTGCTCAGCGCGGGCGAGGCGAGTGCGAACAGGCTGTGGCGCTTCCCGTTGTCGCCTTCTTATGACAAGCTGATCGACAGCAATATCGCCGACATGAAGAATATCGGTCCGCGCGAAGGCGGATCGATCACCGCAGCGCAATTCCTCAAGCGCTTCGTGAACGAGGGCGTCCAATGGGCCCATCTCGATATCGCGGGCATGGCGTGGCACGATAAGGACGGTCCGACCTATGCCAAGGGTGCGACCGGTTATGGCGTGCGCCTGCTCGATCGTTTCATTGCCGAAAACTACGAGGGCTGAGCTAGAGGGCGGGGGATATGCCGCGCGTCGACTTCTACCTCCTGACCCGCGACCCCGTGGAGCGCGTGCTTCCCGCGGTCGCCGCGCGGGTCCTCGCCGAGGACGATCGGCTGCTCGTCGTCGCCGAGCCGGCCATGCAGCGCCACGCGATCGACGAGGCGCTCTGGACGCTGCAGCCGGCTAGCTTCCTGCCCCACGGCGCCGCGGGGAGCCCAGACGAGGCGATCGAGCCGATATTGATCGCGGGTATGCTCGCGCCGCCCGCTCCCAATGGCGCCCGTCACCTTGCGCTGGCCGATGGCGTCTGGCGCGAGGAGGCGCTCGCATTCGACCGGGTATTCCTGTTCTTCGATAACAGCCGCATCGACGATGCCCGGGCAACCTGGCGCATGCTAAGCGCCGCCAAGACGGCGGAAATCCATTTCTGGAAGCAAGACGAGCGCGGCCGTTGGTCCGAAGGGCCATGACGATCGTGTGACGGCGGTCACCGACCAGCAACGCGGCATCGCGCAAAAGAGAGAAATCGACAGCGAAAACGGGGAGAGTGACCATGACCACGCGCGCATCAACAGCCTTCTTCAACGCCTTCGTCGCAGCGGCTGCGCTGCTCGCAGCAGGCTGCAGTTCCAAGTCGGAGAAGGAGGTGGCGAGCGGCACCTATACCGATCCCGAAACCGGAGAGACGGCGGACTACAAGATCACGAGCAGCGATGACGGCGAGGCCGGCAACGTCACCATCAAGACCGCCGACGGGGAGGTGAGCTTCGGGGGCGGCGCTGCCCATGCCAAGCTTCCTTCCGGGATCGCGCCCTATCCCGGCGCCAAGATGACGGGTGGCTTCTCTTCGACCGGCAAGGACGGGATCACCGGAATGGCCAGTTTCGAGGCGAAGGGCAAGGCGGCGGACGTGATCGCTCATTTCCGCAAGCAGGTCGAGGCGCAGGGAATGCAGGTCACCTCCGAGATCAAGGCCGACCAGACGATGATGTTTGCCGCGCAAAAGCCGGGGGATGAGAAGTCGGGGATGCAGTTCACCGCGACGCAAGACGGGGACAAGGTTAGCGGCAGCGTCACCTATGGGAGCCACAACTGACCGGAGTGCCCAGCCTTCGCTCTCCGCTTGCGGTGCGGCCAAAGCGCGGCTAGAGGCGCGCGCATCATAAAACACACCCACGCAGGAGCTTTCCCATGGCGGTCACCCGCACCTTTTCGATCATCAAGCCCGACGCGACGCGCCGCAACCTGACCGGCGCCGTTACCAAGATGTTGGAGGACGCGGGCCTGCGCGTCGTCGCCTCGAAGCGCATCCGCATGACCCGCGAGCAGGCCGAGGGCTTCTACGCGGTCCACAAGGATCGCCCCTTTTTCGGCGAGCTGGTAGAATTCATGACGTCGGGCCCCGTCGTGGTCCAGGTTCTCGAGGGCGAGAACGCCATGCAGCGCAACCGCGACGTCATGGGTGCGACCAACCCCAAGGACGCGGCGCCCGGCACGATCCGCAAGGAATTTGCGGAGAGCATCGAGGCGAACAGCGTCCACGGCAGCGACAGCGAAGAAAATGCCGCGATCGAGATCGCCTATTTCTTCAAGCCCGAAGAAATCGTTGGCTAAACGGCCGCATCGCCGCAGTTTGCGGGGACGAATGACGATCAAAGGCCGCCGGAGCGATCCGGCGGCCTTTTCACTGTCGTTCAGAGCACGGGGCTGAGCATCGCGAGCAAGTTCTGCCAGAGGCGCGCGGTTATCCTCATTTCTGCAATTCGCTCGGCGGTGACGGGCTCTGCATCGGCGAGATAGGCAAATTGCCGTGCGCGGACTTCGGCAGTGAAACCAGCGTCGGCGAACAGGATATTATTCTCGAAATTGAGCTCGAAGCTGCGCCGGTCAAGGTTCGCGGAACCTATCAGCCCCACCGTGCCATCGACGGTAATCGTCTTCGCGTGCAGCAGTCCCGGGCGATACTCGTAAAGGCGCACACCCGCCGCGATCAGGTCGCCATAATAGCTTCGGCTCGCCGCGGCGACGACGCGGCTGTCGTTGCGCCGGGGAAGGATCATCGTTGTCGCGACCCCGCGGCGCGCGGCGTCGAGCAATGCGAAAAGGAGCTGTTCGTCAGGCACGAAATAGGGGGTCGTGACGACCAACTCCCGCCGCGCTGCGTGTATGAGCGCGGTAAAGCAGGCGGGCATCGCGGGGTAGGAAAGATTCGGCCCGGTCCCGATCACCTGGGCCGCGATGCCGGGGGCGGCGACTGCGTGCGGTTCGGCTGCCACGGCGAGCCAGTCGCTGATATCGTCGCCATGCTCGCTTTCCCAGTCCGCGGCGAAGACAAACTGGCACGCCTGGACCACCGGCCCCTCCCAGCGCGTCATGATGTCCACCCACGGCGCGTATCTTGGTTTGATCCGGAATTCGGGGTCGGCAAGGTTCTGGCTTCCGCACCAGGCAATCGCGTTGTCGATGATGAGCTGTTTGCGATGGTTGCGCAGGTCGAAGCGGCCGCGGATCAGCGTCCAGATGAGCCCGCCGATGGGGAGCGCGACGCGCGCGTCGATCCCCGCCTGGCGCATATCGGCCCAATGCGCCGAGCGAATGAAGCCGCGCGATCCCAGCGCATCGGCGAGAAGACGGACCTTGACGCCCCGCTCGGCTGCGCGGACCAGTGCGTCCTTGATGCGGACGCCATTGTCATCGGCAAGCCAGATGTAGAAGCACAGGTGGACGCACGCCTTTGCCGTGTCGATATCGTCGACCATCATGCGTATCGCAGCATTCCCGTCTGGCGCGAGTGTTGCGCGGTTCCCCGCGGTTGGCGGCAAGCGATTTACCGTCTCTGCGAGCGCGAAGGGGGCGGCATAGGGCGTCGCCGAAAGCTCGCGCCGGACGTCGTCCTTCTCCGATGGATGCGGCAAATGGGCTTCAATCTGGCGATAGCGTGCGCGTCGTTTGGCGCTGATGCGTGCCTCGCCGAGGAGGAGATAAGCCACCACCCCAACGACCGGCGCGGTAAGCGCTGCGATCAGCCAGGCGATACGTGACGCGGGCTCGCGCTGCGGGCGCAAGAGAATGCGACCAATCACCAGGATATGCGCCGCGATGAACAGGATCGACAGAAAGAGGGTGATATCCGCTGTCATCGCGTTCTTTCACCCGGCTTTGATCGGAAAAGCCAGTCCTTATCGCTGCGCCGGTCGCGCGATGGCCACCGAACGAGAGCATGTCTCCTGAGCGACACCCTAGTCGAGGGCGGCACGCACCCACCGGATCTGCAGTCTTTGCCTCTCGGGCGTTCGGCTCGCTGCGGCCGCCGCGCGGAGCGCGCCGATCGAATTAGGGCGGCACTGCTTGTCGAAGCCGGGATAGGGAAAAAACTCTTTTCCCGCTTCTTCTTCGCTGCGTCTCCCCCGCGCGGAAAATTTTCCGCACATTACCAGCCATAGATCAACTGCCCTCAACCGCTCGCCGGCGACCGGCTTTTGATCGAATGCGAGAATGAAATAAGGCAGTGGATCGGGCGCGGTATCAGGGGGCCTGTCGTCAAGGACAGCATTCTGCACCTGGACGATCGCCATGTCGCCGCCCGAGACCGTGAGCAACCCCGCCAGCGATCGAATTTCGATCCCCGCGTCATCCTCGCGGGCAAACCATTGTCCCTTGCTATGGATGAGCCAGATGGCGCAGGCCGGCCAATGCCTTGTCGGAAACCGCCATTCTGCAGCCGCCGAGAAGGGCGAGGAGCAGGCCGGCGGCACACCGCATTGTCAAAATTCTTCCGCCGCGCTCATCAGCCCGGAAAGCTTTCTCGGCGCTACCGCGAGCCAGCTCTTGCGCAACCAATCGGCGATCGCGTCCCAGTCATTGTCGCCGAGGTCGAGCCGGATGCCGACCCAGCCGTCGCCGAAATAGGCAGGGCGGAAATAGCGGTCGGCGTCCATCTCGATAAGCTGCGCCTGCTCGTCGGCACCGCTGATCTTGACGAGCAGCGCAGTGCGGCCATCGCCGTGGTGATCATGGGTGAAATAGGCGAATTTCTTGCCCTTGATGATACCGAAGCAAGGCATGCCGTGTGACGTCACCTCGTCGGCCTCAGGCAACGCCAGGGCGAGGCCGCGAACCCTTTCGAGGAGATGGGCGGGATCGCGCTCGCGCGTCACGAAGGCGGCGAGGGTGGGCGGATAGAGCTGGTGCTCGGCGATGAGCACGCGCGCGGCGAGACTCTCGGCAGTATCATCGGGGAGGACGGCGACACGCGTTTGTGCAAGAACCGGTCCATCGTCGAGCGTCGCGGTCACGATATGGACGCTGCAGCCGGCGAATTTGTCGCCGGCGTCGATGGCCTTCTGGTGCGTGTCCAGCCCCTTATAGAGCGGCAGCAGGCTCGGGTGAATGTTGAGCATCCGTCCATCCCACGCCGCAACGAAGCCTTGGGAGAGGATGCGCATATATCCAGCGAGTGCGACATACTCGGCCCCCGCTTCGCGCAGCTGCTCATCGACAAGGGCGTCGAAAGCGTCGCGGTTCATGCCTTTGTGGGACAAGCTCCACGTCGCGATGCCCTCGGCGGCGGCAAGCTTCAGTCCTGGGGCGTCGGGATTATTGCTCGCGACAAGGACGATCTCAAAGGGGCAATCCTCCGCCTTCGCGGCATAGACGAGCGCCGCCATGTTCGTGCCCGTCCCCGAGATCAGGACGGCGACTTTGGCTCTGGTCACAGCGCGATCCTATCATTCCGTTCGTGCTTGGATTGTCGAAGCACTATTCCCTCTCAAAAGGAAGAACCGCCCATTGGGAAGCTCGGGGCAGCCGCGAAAGAGCTCAGGATTTATGCACCGCGTTCCAGTCGCCCATCGCGCTCCAGGTCCCGGCTGACCCCGATACGGTGCAGCCTTTTTCACCCTCGGCGATATGTCCTATCCGGTGGACCGTCTCGCCCGCTTTCTCAAGCGATGCGGTGACGGACGCGACGTCATTTTCAGCGACCAGAACGGCCATTCCAATCCCGCAGTTGAACGTGCGTGCCATTTCTTCGGGCTCGATATTCCCCTGTGCCTGCAAGAAGGCCATCAGCCGGGGCTGCTCCCATGCATCAGCGTCGATGTATGCGTGCAGCGTCGTTGGCAGGACCCGCGGAATATTCTCGAGCAGGCCCCCGCCGGTAATGTGCGCGAGAGCGTGGATCTGGCCGCTCTTCACTAGTGGCAGCAGGCTCTTCACATATATGCGCGTCGGCGCCATCAGCGCCTCGATCAGGAGGACATTCTGGTCAAAGAGGGCAGGGCGATCGAGCCTCCACCCTTTGTCGGCTGCAAGCCGGCGAACGAGTGAAAAGCCGTTTGAGTGGACCCCCGACGATGCAAGGCCGAGGATGACGTCGCCCGCCGCAACCTTGTCGGCGGTGAGCACCTCATCGCGCTCGACCGCGCCGACGCAGAAACCGGCAAGGTCATAGTCGCCTTCCTCATACATGCCCGGCATCTCGGCGGTCTCACCGCCGATGAGTGCGCAGCCTGCCTGTTTGCAGCCCTCGGCAATGCTCGCGACCACCGCAGTCGCGACGTCGTTGTCGAGCTTGCCGGTGGCATAATAGTCGAGAAAGAAGAGCGGCTCGGCGCCCTGGACGATCAGGTCGTTCGCGCACATCGCGACGAGGTCGATGCCGACTCCCTCATGGCGTCCCGAATCGATGGCAAGCTTGAGCTTGGTGCCGACGCCATCATTGGCAGCCACGAGCAAGGGATCACTGAAGCCGGCCGCTTTCAGATCAAAGAATCCGCCGAAACCGCCGAGATCGGCAGCGGCGCCGGGGCGGCGCGTCGCTCGGGCCAGCGGTGCGATCGCACGGACCAGCGCGTTGCCGGTCTCGATCGATACCCCGGCCTTCGCATATGTGTAGGAGGCGGGCTCGCCGTCTCGTTGGTTGTGCTTGGAATCCATGGCACGCGCGACTAACGGTTCCGGCGAGTAAATGCCATGATTTCCTTGTCGGGGCCCGCGCTTTTGGGCAGAGCATGAAAGACGTGATGATTTCGGCCTCTTCCCTTCCGCTCGCCCGTCCCTTGGAACCCGCGGCGCCCTCACGCGATTGGCGCTGGTTTGCTCTCGTCGGCCTTCTTCTTGCGCTTCTTGCCGCCGGAATCGTTGAAGGGCAGATTGCACGTGGCGACCGGGGTATCACCCCGATCAACAGCAGCGGCGACTTTCTGACCAGCGGGATCAAGGTCGACGTGACGGGCGACAATGCCGAGGATGCCCGCGAAAAGGGATGGCGCGAGGCGCAGCGCAAGGGCTGGGCGCAGCTTTATCGCAAGACGAACGGGAGCGATGGCCCGGCGCTCAGCGACTCGGTGCTCGACGGTATTGTCACCGCGATCGTCGTCGAAAACGAGCAGATCGGCCCGCGCCGCTATGTGGCGACGCTGGGCGTCCAGTTCGACCGCGTCCGCGCGGGGCAGATCCTGGGCGTTAGCGGCCGCACCCTGCGCTCGCCCCCGCTGCTCGTCATTCCCGTCTTTTCTATCGACGGCATTCCGCAGGTGTTTGAGCAGCGGAGCGAGTGGCAGCGCGCCTGGGCCGAATATAACACTGGCCAGAGCGCGGTCGATTATGTGCGCACGGCGGGGACGGGTGCCGATACGCTACTCCTCAATGCGGGGCAGACGGGCCGGCGCAGCCGCGTGTGGTGGCGCGTGATCCTTGATCAATATGGGGCTGCCGACGTGCTGATGCCGACCGCGCGCATCGAATACAGCTATCCCGGCGGGCCGATTACCGGTCATTTTGCAGCGCGGTTTGGGCCCGACAACACGCTGATCCAGACTTTCACCATGACCGGGCCGAGCACGAAGGCGCTGCCCGACATGATGGAAAAGGCCGTTGCGCGCATGGACAGCATCTACACCGAGGCTCTGGCGGCTGGAATTCTCAAGACCGACCGCTATCTTGTCCTTGAAAAGCCCGTTGAGAAGGAGGACTTGCCGAAGGAAGCGCAGCCTTCCGAAAGCACGGCACTTCCGGGCGAAGTCGACGCGAGTGTTCCGACGACAGCGCCCGCCGGCGCTGCGACCTTCAACGTCCAATATGCGTCGCCCGACGTCGAATCGGTTTCGGCGACCGAGCGCAATGTCGCGGCGATTGCGGGGGTCCAGTCGGCGTCGACGACGAGCCTTGCGCTCGGTGGAACCTCCGTTATGCGCGTGACATTCCGCGGCGATATCGCGGCGCTCAAGGCGGCGCTCGAGGCGCGAGGTTATACGGTGCAACAAGGCGGCAGCACCCTGCGGATCAGCCGCTGATGGCACGCGCTCCCGGGCAGTTTGCGCTTCCGCTCGACTGGAGCGCAGGCGGGGCAAACGATGGCCCGCTGATCGTCGGCAGCAGCAATGCCGACGCGATACGTTATCTGCATCACGTCTCGACCTGGCCCGTACGAACGGCAGTGCTCACGGGGCCGCGCGGGTCGGGGCGGAGCCTGATCGGACGGATATTCACCCGCGAAACCGGTGGGCGCGTGATCGACGGGCCCGAAAGCGTATCGGAAGAGGCGATGTTCCATGCCTGGAACGCTGCGCAGGCAAGCGGCGTCCCGCTCCTGATCATCGCCGATGCGCCGCCTGCACAATGGCAGATCGCGTTGCCCGACCTCGCCTCGCGGCTGCGGGCGGTGCCGGTCCTGGCGATCGGCGAGCCCGACGACTGCCTCGCGCGCGATCTCATCGAGGCGCTGTTCGCGCAGCGGGGAATGGCGATCGCACCCGAGGTTCCTTCCTACATCGTTCCGAGGATGGAACGCAGCTATGCGATGATCCATCGCATCGTTTCGGCCCTCGATGCGGCCTCGCTCGAACAGGGGAGGCGTGTCGGAATCCGTCTTGCGCGTGAAATCCTGCTGTCACAGGGGCTGATCGACCCTGATTTGCTCGAGCGACAGGACAAGGTTCAATGTCCTTAGCCGGACGCCCCCTGCGCGCCGATAATGACGCGAATGCGTCACCGCCCGACTTTGGTCCCGACCGCTTCTTTAATCGCGAGCTGTCGTGGCTCGCCTTCAACCGGCGGGTAATGGAGGAGGCGCTCAATCCCGCGCATCCCCTCCTCGAACGCCTCCGCTTCCTGTCGATCTCGGGAAGCAATCTCGACGAGTTTTTCATGGTGCGCGTCGCAGGCCTGAAGGGGCAGCAGCTTCAGGGCATCGACGATGTTTCTGCCGACGGCCGTTCGCCGGGACAACAGCTCGCTGAGATCGAGGCCGAAGTGAACCGCCTCGTCGAGCAGCAGCAGTCCGAATGGCAGCGGCTCCATCGCCTGCTCGCCGAGCAGGGCGTCATCGTTCATGATGCAGGATCGGACGCGGCCGCTCTGCGCAGCGCGCTTCGCCAGTATTTCGTGGACCAGATTTTTCCCATCCTGACCCCGCAGGTTCTCGACCCCGCGCACCCCTTTCCCTTCATCCCCAATCGCGGGCTCGGCCTGATCTTCGATCTGAAGCGCAAGGCAACGGGCGATACGGTACGCGAGCTGGTCATGATCCCCGCGTCCCTTCCCCGCTTCGTACCGGTGCCAGGCGAGGTGACGGCGTTCGTGCCAATCGAGTATCTGATCGAGATTTTCGCCGACCTTCTTTTTCCCGGTTTCTCCATCCGATCACGCGGCGTTTTTCGCGTCATCCGCGACAGCGATATCGAAATCGAGGAAGAGGCAGAGGACCTCGTGCGGCTCTTCCGTACTGCGATCCGCCGACGGCGCCGGGGCCGCGTCATTCTCTTGGAGCTGGGTGCCGACATCCCGGAGGAGCTCGCAGCGGTTCTCGGCGAGGACATTCAGGGGCATGAAGCGATTGTCGCCAGGATCGCCGGTTTTGTCGGGCTTGCGGCCCTGGCCGCCATTGTCGACATCGACCGCCCCGACCTTAAGTTTCCCGCCTATTCGCCGCGGTTTCCCGAGCGCATTCGCGAACATGGCGGCGATTGCTTCGCGGCGATCCGGTCGAAGGACATCGTCGTCCACCATCCCTACGAGAGCTTCGACGTCGTTCTCTCCTTCCTGCGCCAGGCGGCCGCCGACCCCGACGTCGTCGCCATCAAGCAGACACTATACCGCGCGGGTAATCAGTCGCCGGTGATCCGCGCGCTGATCGAGGCGGCGGAGGCCGGCAAGTCGGTGACGGCCGTGGTTGAGCTCAAGGCGCGCTTTGACGAGGAACAGAACCTCCTCTGGGCCAATCAGCTCGAGCGTGCGGGCGTGCAAGTCGTTTACGGCTTCATCGAATGGAAGACGCACGCCAAGATTTCGATGGTCGTGCGCCGCGAAGGGCAGGGCTATCGAACCTATTGCCACTTCGGCACCGGCAATTACCATCCGGTGACGGCGCGCATCTACACCGACCTCAGTTTCTTTACAGCCGATCCGCGCGCGGGGCGCGATGCGGCGCAGCTGTTCAACTATATCACGGGTTATGTCGAGCCGGATCGGCTCGAGATGATCACCATGTCACCCCTCAACATGCGCTATAATCTGTCCAAGCTCATTGACGACGAGATCGCGGCAGCGCGCGCTGGCCGCCCCTCGGGCCTCTGGGCGAAAATGAACAGCCTCGTGGATCCTGACATCATCGACAAGCTATACCAGGCGAGTGCTGCCGGCGTTCCCATCGAACTCGTCGTGCGCGGGATCTGCTGCCTGCGCCCGGGGGTTCCGGGCCTCTCCGGGACGATACGCGTCAAGTCGGTCGTCGGTCGGTTTCTCGAGCACAGCCGCATCTGGGCGTTTGCGAACGGCGCGTCGCTGCCCCACAGCGGCGCGAAACTCTATATTTCAAGCGCCGACTGGATGCCCCGCAACTTTGACCGCCGCGTCGAATATATGATTCCGATTGAGAATCCGACCGTCCACGACCAGATTTTGGACCAGGTGCTCGTCGCCAATCTTATCGACAATGAACAAAGCTGGATATTGAGTCCCGATGGCACGTACCAGCGCACGAGTCCGGGCGATAAACCTTTCAACCTCCATCATTATTTCATGAACAATCCTTCTTTATCGGGGCGGGGGACAGCGCTTCACAAGCGCCATGACGTGCCGACGCTCGCCTTTCATGTCCGCAAAGACTGATCCCTTGCGTCACCGCGCCCCCGAACTTGCCATTCACCGTTCGGCCGTGATCGACATCGGTTCCAACTCGGTGCGGCTGGTCGTCTACGAGGGGCCGCGGCGTGCGCCCGCGGTCATCTTCAACGAAAAAGTACCCGCGGGGCTGGGCCGCGGACTTGCCATCGACGGACGGATCGCGCCTGAAGACGCCGAGCGCGGCCTGGCCGCACTCCGCCGCTATGCGTTGCTCGCGCACCATATGAAGGTTGAGACCCTGCAGTGCGTGGCGACGGCTGCGGTCCGGGATGCCACTAACGGCGCCGACTTCATGGCCGGTGCTGCCGAGGCCGGGCTGTCGATCCGGCTGCTCTCGGGCGAAGAGGAGGCCCTTGCGGCAGGTTCCGGAGTGCTCTCGGCGATCCCCGATGCGCATGGTATCGCGGTCGATCTTGGCGGCGGAAGCCTTGAACTTGCCGAGGTGGGGCAGGGCCGCGTCGGGCGGCGCGCCTCCTTCCCGCTGGGCGTATTGCGTCTGCCCGCTCTTCGCAAGGATGGTCCGCAAAGCTTCGAGCGCACAGTCCGCAAGATGCTTAGGGGTGCAGGATGGCCCGGTGAGCTTGAAGGGCTGCCGCTTTACCTCGTCGGGGGTTCGTGGCGCGCGCTGTCGCGCCTTGATCTTGAACTCACCAAGGCGCCGCTCGCGGTACTGGACCAACATATATTGCCGCGCACCGCGCTCCGCCGCCTCCTGCGCGCGACCCGGCGGCTCAGTCTCGAGGAATTGAAAGCGATCCCCGGCATGGCTTCGAACCGGGCGGTGACGCTCCCCGATGCGGCGGCGCTTCTCGCAGCGCTCGTGTCGATTATCGACGCGAGCGAAATGACGGTCTCCTCCTCGGGGCTGCGCGAAGGGCTGCTCTATCAGGCGCTCGACGCCGAGACACAGGCGCAGGACCCCCTCATCGTCGCCGCCGAGTTCGAAGGCCGCCGCCTCGCCCGTTTTGCGCAACATGGGCGGGCCATAGCCGACTGGATCGCGCCCTTATTTGCCCACGAAGCCGAGGAGGACCGCCGTATCCGCCTTGCCGCATGCCTCCTCAGCGACGTCGCATGGTCCGCGAACCCCGATTTTCGCGCCGAGCGCGGCACCGAGATCGGCCTCCACGGCAACTGGCGCGGCATCGACATTCCAGGGCGCATTCTGCTCGCGCGTGCACTTCATGCCGGATTCGGCGGCAATGATAGTGATTTTCCTCTAATGGGCGCGCTCGTCAGCCACGAGCGGTGCGCACGCGCGCGCCAATGGGGGCTTGCAATCCGGCTGGCGCAGCGCCTGACGGGCGGGATCGAGGCGCCGCTGAAGGGAAGCGCGCTCGAACGCTCCGGGGATCAGCTCGTCCTGCGGCTGAAACCGGGCTGGCACCACCTAGCCGGTGAGCCGGTGGAGCGGCGCCTGCGCTCGCTGGCGCAGGCGCTGGGTACAAAGCCGACGTTGATGCTGATCTAGGCCGCTCGTTTCACGCGGCGGCGTCGGCTGGTTCGGCCGTGTCGATGCTGCTCATCACCAGCTTGCCGTTCTTGACCGCGAACCCCATTCGCCCTTCGACCAGGTCGAGCGCGGCATGGCCGAAGACTTCCTCGCGCCATCCCTTTAGCATCGCGATGTCCTCGCGGCGCCCCGCCGCCAGGGCTTCAAGTTCGTCGCTGCGCGCAATGAGCCGCGCTGCAACGTTGAGCTCTCGCGCGCGAATCTTCAGGAGCAGCTTCAGAAGGTCTGCGACGAGCGCGCCCTCCTTGCCGAGCCCGGGACCGCGCGGCGCGCGATCGGGCATCTCGTCCTTGGAGAGCGGCGTTGCGCCGGCGAGGGCATCCATGAGCCGACTACCGATGTCATTGCTCTTCCACGTTGCCGAGAGCCCGCGGACGCGCCCGAGGCCCTCCTGGTCCTTGGGTGGATGCGCTGCAAGATCCGCAAGCGTCTCATCCTTGACGATGCGACCACGCGGCAAGTTCTTGGAGCGCGCTTCCCGTTCGCGCCATGCGGCAAGGGCTTGCAGGCGCCCGAGCACCTCGGGCTTTCGCGAGGGAACCTTGATCCGGAGCCACGCCTTTTCGGGATCGATGCTGTAGTTGGTCGGGTCGGCGAGTTTGTCCATTTCCTCGTCGAGCCAGTGGCCGCGGCCCGTCTTGATCAGCTTTTGCAGCATCATTGGAAAGATTTTGGCAAGGTGGGTTACGTCGCCAATCGCGT
Source organism: Sphingomonadales bacterium (assembly GCA_044508875.1). Classification (GTDB taxonomy): domain Bacteria; phylum Pseudomonadota; class Alphaproteobacteria; order Sphingomonadales; family Sphingomonadaceae; genus Sphingopyxis; species Sphingopyxis flava_A. The sequence goes on from JBIQHE010000005.1 coordinate 121,107, forward strand.
AATCGATCTGCCGCTTGTCGAGCGGTCGGCGGCTCCAGTCGGTGAAGCGGGCGCCCTTGTCGAGCATGATCCCGAGCCAGGCTTCGACGAGGTTCGAGTACCCGACCTGTTCGGCCTGACCGAGCGCCATCTGGCCAATCTGGGTGTCGAAGATGGGGTGCGGTGTCTTGCCCGTCAGGTTGAAGATGATTTCGACATCCTGCCCGCCCGCGTGGAATACCTTCAACACCTCCTGATTGTTGACGAACAGGTCGAGCAGGGGCTGAAGGTCGATCCCGGGGGCAATCGGGTCGATAGCGGCGGCATGTTCGCTGTTCGCGACCTGGATCAGGCAGAGTTCGGGCCAGAAAGTATTCTCGCGCATGAACTCGGTATCGACCGCGATGAAATCACTGTTCTTGATGAGGTCGCAGAATGTGAGGAGTGCGGCGTTGGACTCGATTAACGGATGGATTTGCATGTCGGGCCTATACAGCGAGATGCGAAAGACGGGCAGGAAAAATTGACTTTGCCGGGCAGGGGGTGAAGCTTCAAAGCCGGATAGGAGGGCGAGAAGCTTGACAAATGACCCGGCGGGCTGCCTTAGGCGCGGCCATAAATCACGTGAAACGTGTTCTTCCCAATTCATCGAAAGACGAGACAATGCACGCCTATCGGACCCATCATTGCGGCCAGCTTCGTAGCCAGGACGTCGGGCAGACCGTCCGCCTGTCGGGTTGGGTACACCGGAAGCGCGACCATGGCGGATTGCTTTTCGTCGATCTGCGGGACCATTATGGCCTGACCCAGATCGTCGCGGACTCGAGTGATGCGGCATTTGCCACCCTCGATGGGCTGCGCGCCGAAAGCGTCGTTACGATCACCGGCGAAGTCGTCGCGCGCTCGCAGGAAACGGTGAATGCGAACCTGCCTACCGGCGAGATCGAGGTACGCGCCCGCGAAGTCTCGGTACAGTCTGCGGCGGCCGAACTGCCGCTCCCTGTCGCAAGCGAGCAGGACTATCCGGAGGATATCCGGCTTAAATATCGCTTCCTCGACCTGCGGCGCGAGCGCCTGCACAAGAATATTCTACTCCGCTCGAACGTGATTGCGAGTTTGCGCAGACGTATGGTGGAGCAGGGATTTACCGAGTATCAGACGCCGATCCTGACGGCCTCGTCGCCCGAGGGGGCACGTGACTATCTCGTGCCCAGCCGCGTTCACCCTGGCAAATTCTATGCGCTGCCGCAGGCGCCACAAATGTTCAAGCAGCTGCTGATGGTCGCTGGCTTCGACCGCTATTTCCAGATCGCACCCTGCTTTCGCGATGAGGATGCGCGCGCTGACCGGAGCCCTGGCGAATTTTACCAGCTCGACTTCGAGATGAGCTTCGTCACGCAGGACGATGTCTTCAACGCGATCGAGCCGGTGCTTGCGGGCGTATTTGAGGAATTTGCGAACGGCAAGTCGGTGACGCCCGCGGGCTCCTTCCCGCGCATTCCGTACCGCGAATCGATGCTGAAATATGGCAATGACAAGCCGGACCTGCGCAATCCGCTGATCATCAGCGACGTGTCGGCGCATTTCGAAGGGTCGGGTTTCGGCCGCTTTGCCGATATCGTCGCCGCGGGCGACGTGGTACGGGCCATCCCGGCGCCCGGAACGGCAGAAAAGAGCCGCAAATTCTTCGACGACATGAACAGCTGGGCGCAGGGCGAGGGCTTTGCCGGACTTGGCTATGCCACCCGCAAGGGCGGCGAGTGGGGCGGCCCGATCGCCAAGAACCACGGGCCGGAAAAGATGGACGCGCTCGCTGCAGCGCTCGGCCTTGGTCCCGACGATGGCCTGTTCTTTGCCGCGGGCAAAGAGGCAGTCGCGGCGAAGCTTGCAGGGCTGGCGCGTACACGCGTCGCCGAACAGCTCGATCTGATCGATACAAACCATTTTGCAATGTGCTGGATCGTCGATTTCCCCATGTTCGAGGCTGACGAGGAAACGGGCAAGATCGACTTCAGCCACAACCCGTTCAGTATGCCGCAGGGCGAGCTCGAGGCGCTCGAAACCAAGGACCCGCTCGATATCCTTGCGTGGCAGTATGACATCGTGTGCAACGGTGTCGAACTCTCATCGGGTGCGATCCGGAACCATCGCCCGGACATCATGTACAAAGCGTTCGAGATTGCTGGCTACAGCCAGGCCGAGGTCGATGCCAATTTCAGCGGCATGATCAATGCGTTCAAGTTCGGCGCGCCGCCGCACGGCGGTTCGGCGCCGGGGGTTGACCGCATCGTGATGCTCCTTGCCGACGAGCCCAATATTCGCGAAGTCGTCGTGTTCCCGATGAACCAGAAGGCCGAGGACCTGATGATGGGGGCTCCGGCGCCGGTGAGCGAGAAGCAGCTCAAGGAACTCAGCATCCGGTTGGTCGACGGCCCGAAGAGCTGAACGTGCGCGCCGCGCCGCGGGAACACCGACTCCCAACGTCGGAGGGTGACATCTGCTGGTTCGAGTGGGGAGAAGCGGGCGCTGGGGCGTCGCTGCTGCTTCTCCATGCGACCGGCTTTCACGCGCGGCTATGGGACGAGGTCGTCGCCGCCTTGCCAGCCGGCACGCACGTCGTTGCACCCGACCAGCGCGGGCATGGACGCAGCTACAAGCCGGATACGCTTGCTGACTGGGCTGCCAGTGCGGATGCCCTGTTGCCGCTGGTCGATCGATTTGCCGAGCGGTCGTTTATCGGCTGCGGGCACAGCATGGGCGGCCACGTGCTGACCCGGCTCGACGCCGTGCGCCGCGGCGCCTTTGCGCATCTCGTGCTGATCGACCCCGTCATCATGGACCCTGGCTTTTATGCTGGGCAAGGCGAGGCGCCCGTTCCGGATCCTGCCGAGCACCCCGTCGCACGCCGCCGCAACCAGTGGAGGAGCGCCGAGGAGATGCGCGCGCGCTTCGCCGAGCGGCCGCCTTACAGTCGCTGGATGCCCGAGGTGCTGAGCGATTATTGCAACTATGGGCTTGTGCCGGCAGCGTCGGGCGAGGGATATGAACTTGCCTGTCCCCCCGCGCTCGAAGCCTCGATGTACCAGAGCGCCTTGCGCACCGACCCCTATCGATGGCTGGACGCGCTCGGCGCCCCGGTCACGCTGATCCGCGCACCCTATGGAACGCGCGCCGATCCGATGGATTTTTCGCAAAGCCCCACCTGGCCCGGACTGGGGGCGCGGATCGGCGCGGTACGTGACGAGCTGTGGAGCGATCATAGCCACTTCATCCCGATGGAGAAGCCCGCGCGCGTCGCATCGTTGCTCGCCGGCTTGATGGAAAATCACGGTTAATCGCATCGCATCCCCGGGGCCGCTGTGATAGCTGCGGCGGGAGAAGCCGAGGGAATGCAGCGATGACGATCGACCTCGCCGACTATGAAGCCGGCGCGAAATATGATGGCCAATATGGCAGCGATCTGGCGGCGCTGCAGGAGCGTCTGGAGCGTATCCAGGCCGCGCACATCACCCACGGTCAGCGCAGCGTCATCATGTTCGAGGGATGGGACGCGGCAGGAAAAGGCGGCATTATCCAGCGTCTGACTGCGCAGCTCGATCCCCGTTATTTCGAGGTTTGGCCCATAGGCGCCCCGAGTGAGGAGGAAAAGGCGCGCCATTTCCTCTGGCGGTTCTGGAGACGGCTCCCCGGCAATCGCGAAATTTCGATCTTCGACCGCAGCTGGTATGGCCGCGTCCTTGTCGAGCGCGTGGAAGGTCTCGCGACCGAAACCGAATGGCGCAAGGGCTACGACGAGATCAACGAGTTTGAGGCGCAATTGACGGGTTCGGGCACGAACCTCGTCAAACTGTTCATTCACGTCACGCAGGAGGAGCAAGACCGCCGCTTTGCCGACCGGCTCGACGATCCATGGAAACGCTGGAAGACCGGCGCGGAGGATTATCGTAACCGCGCAAGGCGCCGCGAGTATCTGGCTGCGATGCACGAGATGTTCGAGCAGACCGATACGCGCTGGGCGCCCTGGAAGGTGATCGACGGCAATCATAAAAAGGCTGCGCGGATCGCGGCGCTGACCCATATCGCCGAGGCACTCGAAGCCGCGGTGCCGATGACGCCACCGCCCCGTGATCCGGCGGTGGTCGAATTGGCGCAGAAAGCGTACGGCTATGAACCGAAGGGTGAAGCAGGGGGCATAGGCCAGGGTGGATGAGCGCGAGAGACGGCGGAATAGTGCCGTTTCAGCGATTATTTCGGTCCGTGGGGGGATGCTCGTCTAGCCATCGGCGGCCTCAATCGCTACATGGGCCGGATGAGCCGCGCCAAGAGATCCGACGACTGGGGCTTTCCCCGCTGGCGCGCCTATGGGCAGGGCCGCGAGGCGCAACAGGTGCGGCTCTGCGACCGTCATGGGTGCACCGAACCGGGCAACTGCCCCGCTCCAAAGGCCCCGAACAGCCGGGAGCGCTGGCTTTTCTGCGAAGCGCACGCTGCCGAATATAATCGCGGCTGGGACTATTTCGCGGGGCTCAGCGCCGAGGAGGCCGCCGACCGCGCCGCCGAGGAAGCCCGCGGGACGCGTAGTTATGCTCGCGCACAGCATTATGGCTGGGGTGGATCGGGTGACGGTAGCCGCAGCGCCGATGAAATGCGCGCGCTTGAGGTGCTGGATCTCGAGCCCGATGCCGATTTCGAGGCGGCGAAAAAGGCGTGGCGTGGTCTCGCCAAGGAATGCCACCCCGACGTAAAGCCGGGCGATGCCGAGGCCGCCAAACGTTTTGCCGCAGGCCAGGCTGCGTTCGAAGTGCTGAAACAGGCGGAAGAACGAAAGAGCTGGAAACCCGCCTGAGGGTCAGGCCGGAAGCTCTATATCCTCCGAAGGACGCAGCCCATCCTTCTCGGGCAGAAGCAGGTCAAGCGCGAAGAGCGTCGCGGCGTGGCGGATCGCCGCGCGGTCGGTTGACTGGAATTGCACGCGCTGGGTGAAATAATCGTCAGGGTCCTGTCCGCGCAGCGCGCGTGCGAAGACGACCTGTCCAACCGGCTTTTTCTCCGACCCGCCGCCGGGACCCGCTATACCGGTGATCGCCACCGCGACATCGGCATCACTCTTCGCAAGCGCACCGGCCGCCATGGCCCAGGCAGTTGCAAGCGAGACTTCGCCGAAGGTTTCAAGAATTTCGCCGCTCACCTCGAGCTGCGCTCTCTTGGCGTCGGCCGAATAGGTGATGAAGCCGGAGGAAAATACATCACTGCTTCCCGCGATGTCCGTGAGCGCGGCACAAACCATGCCGCCAGTGCAGCTCTCGGCCACGGCGACGCGGCGTTCGGCCGCGCGGTTGGCGTCAAGGACGGCCGTGGCAGCGGCTTCGCGCGCGGCGAGGCGCGATTCGACGTTGGATGGCAAACTCATGTCTCCGGAAGTTGCAAGGTAACCACGGCCTGTGCGGCGATCCCTTCCTGGCGACCGGTGAAGCCCAGTCGCTCTGTCGTAGTCGCTTTAACACTAATGCGCGCCGTTGGAATCGCAAGGATTTCGGCGATGCGCTCGCGGATCCGCTCACGATGCGGGCCAATTTTCGGCGCTTCTGCGATGATGGTCAGATCCGCATGCTCGATCCGTCCCCCCGCCTTCACCACCTGGCAGGCGGCAAAATCCAGGAAACGCCATGACGCCGCGCCGCGCCACTCGGGATCGCTCGGCGGGAAATGGGAGCCGATGTCGCCGTCGCCAAGTGCGCCGAGGATCGCGTCGGTCAGGGCATGAAGTGCGACGTCTGCATCACTATGCCCGTCAAGCCCATGACTATGTTCGATTTTTATTCCCCCTAGCCATAGCGGCTTGGCCGCGACGAGGCGGTGGACGTCATAGCCCATACCGACCGCTGTTCGCTTCATCGCCCTTGCCTCCAGCAGACCTTCGAGGATTGCCCGGTCCTCGGCATAGGTCAATTTGTGAAGCCGTGCATCGCCCGTGACGGCCGCGACCGGCACGCCCAGGCTGCGAACGAGTTGTGCATCGTCGGTTGCGGTCTCTCCCGCGGCTGCCGCATGGGCGCGGCGTAGCGTGCCAAGGCGAAAGGCTTGCGGCGTCTGGACGCGCGCCAGTGCGCTCCGGTCGACGACCTCGCCCGCTTCCGCGCCCGCCTGCTGGACCAGCGTATCGGGAACAGGAAGGGTTGGAATGACGGCCTCGGCAGTTTCGAGCGCAGCGAGCAGTCGGTTGATCACGCTCGCCTCAATTCCGGGCCGGGCCGCGTCGTGGACGAGCACAAGAGCTTCGTCTTCGCAATCGGCGAGCGCGGCGAGGCCATTTGCCACCGATTGCTGGCGTTCAGGTCCAGCCGGCGCGCAAATCCAGCCTTCGGGGAGTTCGGGCATGACCGCCATGACGTCATGACTCGCGATCAGGACGCCGCGCGACACGCGAGGGTGGCCGGCGAGTGCATCGAGGCTCCAGCAGAGGAGCGGCTTGCCGCCGAGGGATTGAAGCTGCTTGGGCTGAGCAAAACCCGCACGCGAGCCACGTCCCCCCGCGAGGAGAATCGCGGCAACGCGCGGAGCAGGGACAGGCGCGGAGTCGGACATAAGCCGCGCCGGTTAGCGCAGCATCGGCTTGCGGGGAAGCGCCTTAACGTGTACGGGCGTGCTCAAATTTTAGGCACGTTCGACGAAAGCTCTCCCATGGCGCCGCTGCCGCCCATCCAGATCGGCAATATCACCATCGCGGATCCCGTGATCCTTGCGCCCATGACGGGCGTCACCGATCTGCCGTTCCGCAAGATGGTTCGCCGCTTTGGCTCGGGCCTCAACGTGACCGAGATGATTGCGAGCCAGGCGGCCATCCGCGAAACGCGCCAATCGATCCAGAAAGCCGCCTGGGATCCTGTGGAGGAGCCGGTGTCGATGCAGCTCGTCGGCTGCACCCCCTATGAAATGGGTGAAGCGGCAAAACTCAACGAAGATCGGGGCGCGGCGATCATCGACATCAACATGGGCTGCCCCGTCCGCAAGGTCACCAACGGCGACGCGGGATCGGCGCTGATGCGCGATCTGACCCTCGCGGCCGCACTGATCGATGCCTGCGTCAAGGCGGTGTCGGTGCCGGTCACGGTCAAGATGCGCATGGGCTGGGATCACGACAGTCTGAATGCGCCAGAACTTGCCCATATCGCGGAGGACCTCGGCGCGAAGCTGGTCACGGTGCATGGCCGGACGCGCAACCAGATGTACCGCGGCAACGCCGACTGGGCGTTCGTACGCCGGATCAAGGAGGCGGTTTCGATCCCGGTGATCGTGAACGGCGACATCTGCTCGATCGGCGACGCGCGCGCCGCACTGACGCAGAGCGGTGCCGACGGCGTCATGATCGGTCGCGGCGCTTACGGGCGGCCGTGGCTCCTCGCCCAGGTGATGGCCGCGCTCCGCGGCGAGGGGGAACGGCCAGATCCGGGCATCGACGAGCAATATGACATTATTACAACCCATTATCGGGCGATGCTCGATCATTATGGTGAAATGACCGGGGTAAACATGGCGCGCAAGCATCTTGGCTGGTACGTCAAGGGGTTGCCGGGTTCGGCCGAGTTTCGCAACAAGGTGAACCAGATCCCGAACAGCAAGGACGTTCTCGATGCGCTCGAGCGCTTTTACGCCCCCTTCCTCAGCAGGGCCGCGGCGTGAACGCGCCCTCATCGAGCATTCCGGCCTTCGACCATTATGAACTCATCCAGTCGCATCCCGTTGCGACGCTATTGGTCGACCGTGGCGGGGTGATCCTCTTCGTCAACGCTGCCACCGAACAGCTTTGCAACATGAGCCGTTCAGCGATGGTAGGGCGGGTCGTCTATGACGTCATCCGCATGGACCGCAGTTACCGGCAGCGGATGAGCGACCCTGCGACTTCGGCTCTCTTCGCGCACCGGGCCGAAATTTCGGTGGGGGATCGCAAGTCGGTCTTCGCCGACCTTCAAATGGTGCCCTATGGCGCCAGCGGCCACCGCATTCTCGCGCTCATCCCGGCGCAGAGCGAGTCCGAACTGATGGGCGGAGTCATCGGGCGCTCCGGCCGCGCCGCCGGGGCGGCGGCCTCGATGCTCGCACATGAGATCAAGAACCCGCTCGCCGGAATCAAGGGCGCCGCTCAGTTGCTCGCGCGCAAGGTCGACGCGGACGGTGAACGCTTCACCAACCTCATCTGCGCCGAGGTTGATCGTATCACGACGCTCATCGACCAGATGGAGCATTTTTCACGTGGCCAGCCGATCGCCTGCGACGCGATCAACCTCTACCAACCCATTCACCAGGCGATAGAGGCGACGCGTGCCCGCCAGCACCGCGGCGTCAGCTTTGCGGAAGACTTCGATCCCTCGCTGCCGCTCGTGCACGGCAATCATGACGCCATGGTGCAGATATTGCTCAACCTCATAACCAACGCCTGCGAAGCCCTGGCCGGGCAGGATGACGGGATCGTTCGCATCGCGACCGCCTACCGCCACGGCCTGTCGATCGACAAGGGCGACGGTCGCGGGAGGATCGCGCTTCCGATCGAGGTCAGCGTCAGTGACAATGGTCCCGGGGTTCCCGCCGATATCCGCGGCGACCTTTTCGATCCCTTTGTCACCACCAAGCGCGACGGTCGTGGGCTCGGCCTCGCGCTGGTCGCCAAACTCGCCCGCGACATGGGCGGCACGGTGCAGCACGTCCGCGACGGTGACTGGACCCGCTTTCGCGTTCATCTGCCCGCTGCGCCCTTGGCAAAAGGCGAGCAACATGGCTGATGGCAAGACCATCCTGCTCGTGGAGGATGATCCGGCGATCGCGCTGATCATCCGCGAAACCCTTGCGCCCGAATGCGGTCGTCTTGCCGCGGTGACGAGCCTCGCCGAGCGAAACGCCTGGCTCTCGGAGAACCGCGCGGACCTCATCATCACTGACGTCGTCCTTCCCGATGGCGACGGAATTGACTCGCTGCCCGGCGCGGGTGTCGGCCCCAATGTCCCTGTGATCGTGCTGTCGGCGCAAAATACGCTCGACACGGCGGTCCGCGCGACAGGCATAGGAAGCTACGACTATCTCCCCAAGCCTTTCGATCTCGACGAACTGATCGCCAGCGTTCGCGCGGCGCTTGAACGACGCGACGAACCCGCCGCGGCCATCGGCCCCGCACAGGCCGACAGTCACGGACTGGTTGGCCGCGCGCCTGCGATGCAGGCGGTTTATCGCACCATCGCCCGGCTGGCGTCGAACGACCTTGCGGTATTGATTCTCGGAGAATCGGGTACGGGCAAGGAAGTTGTGGCGCGCGCCATCCACGCGACGGGCTTGCGGCGGACAGGACCCTTTGTCGCAATCAACATGGCCGCGATCCCGCGCGAGCTGATCGAGGCAGAACTGTTCGGACATGAAAAGGGCGCCTTCACCGGTGCGCACAGCCGCAGCGCCGGGCGGTTCGAGCAGGCATCGGGAGGCACGCTGTTCCTCGACGAGATCGGTGACATGCCGATCGAAGCGCAGACACGTCTCCTGCGAGTTCTGCAGGTCGGGGAATATTCGACCGTTGGCGGCAGTCAGTCACTGAAAGCCGACGTCCGCGTCATTGCCGCTACTCACCGCGACATGCGCACGCTCGTGGCAGATGGACGCTTCCGCGAAGATCTCTTCTACCGTCTCAATGTCATACCGGTTACCCTGCCGCCGCTTCGGGACCGGCGCAGCGACATTCCTGCCCTCGTGCGCCACTTCATCGAGGAAGGCCGACATTCCGGGCTGCCGGTGCGCGAGTTTTCGCCCGCCGCGATGCAGATGCTCGAACGCCACGACTGGCCGGGCAATGTGCGTGAGCTTGGCAATGTCGTCCAGCGGCTGGCGGTGCTCTCGCGCGATGCCGTGGTAACCCCGCGCGACGTCGAGGGCGTCCTCTACGAGAGCGGCGAAGCGGGTCCTGCTGAACCTGCCGATCTCATCGCCCGCGCGGTCGACGACTGGGCGCGTGAACAACTTGGAGGTAACGGGGCTGATGGCGAAATTCACGCACGGCTCGAAGCGATCGTCGAGGCCGCCCTGCTACGCCGAACTCTCCGTGAGGTGAGGGGGAACCAGCTCGAGGCGGCCCGGCGCCTTGGCATCAACCGCAACACGCTACGCAAGCGGCTCGCGCAGCTCGAGATCGACCCCGCTCACCCCTGAGCCCTCCCCCCAAGGCCTAATGTGGCGGAAAATGCGCTGAGACGCGGAGGCGCACGATATTGTGTGTTTTCTATGCAACAGGTTTGTCGTATCGACGCAACAATGGCGAAGTCGGCTCCCCTGGCGCTCGATATTGATTCAGACGGCGAGACCGCTCGTTCGGGAGTGTGGCGCTTTGCCGCGCCCGAATATTACACCCTCGCACTGATCATCAGCATCGGGGTCGCCACCTATATTTTCGTGACCGGAGATGCCCAGAGCGAGCGGTTGCTCACCCCGGCCCTCGTCGCGGCGATCATGGTCGCGAATCTCGTGCCCGCGATGGCCTTGATCGTTCTCATTGGAAGCCGCATCGCCCGCGCACGGGCGGTGCATTCCATGGCCGGCGGCAGCGGGCGGCTTCACGTGCGTCTTGTCGCGCTCTTCTCGCTGATCGCCGCGGCGCCGACGCTGCTCGTGGTGATCTTTGCCTCGCTGCTTTTCCAGTTCGGGGTCGATTTCTGGTATTCCGACCGCTCGCGCGGCATGTTCGAAAATGCCGCGGGCATCGCGAAGGCTTTCTATGAGGACAGCCAGAAATCGCTCGGCGCCAACACGGTCGTGATGGCGAAGGATATCGCCGGCTATCTCCAACGCTTCCCCGTCGACAGCGAGGCATTCAGCGATCGCTACCTCCAGCAGGTCGTGCTTCGCGAGATGAGCGAATCGGCCATCATCGAAGTCGGAGCCGACGGGATTGCCCGTACGCCAACGATGATCGACCCGGATAATCGCGCGGCCGAAGGGCGTATAACCCCCGCGGTCGTTCAAAGGCTCAACAGCGGCGAGGATGTCGTCATCACGCGGCAGGCCGACCGGATCGAAGCCGCGACCCGTATTCCGGGCCGGCAGAACGCCTATCTCTATGCGGCGCGGAACGCCAATACCATCGGTCTCCAGCAGTTCGATCGTGCGAGCACTGTGCTTGCCGACTACAACGCGCTGTTCGATCGGTCGCAGCTCCTTCAGCTGCAATTTCACGGCGCGCTCTACCTTGGCTCCTTGCTGCTGCTCGCACTCGCCGTGATCGGCGCGATCGTCGTGGCCGACCGCATTGTCCGCCCGCTCGGAACGCTCGTGGGCGCGGCGCGAACAGCGGCGGGCGGGGACCTATCGGTGCGCGTAACGCCGACCGAGCGCAACGACGAGATCGCGGTGCTCACGCGTGCCTTCAACCGAATGACCGAGCAGCTGCAGGGACAAACGAGCGCGCTCGTCAACGTGAACGAACAGCTCGAGGCACGGCGCGTCTTCATTGAGGCGGTGCTGAGCGGCGTAACCTCGGCGGTTGTCTCGGTCGATCGGAAACACCATATCCTCCTCGCCAATGCCGCAGCCGAGCGGCTGATCGGCAGGGAAGGCGATAGCCTGACCGGAAAATCGCTCGCAGACGTTGCACCCGAGCTTGAGCAGTTGCTGGCGAGCAACGAGCGCGAAGCGATCGTCCAGCTCGCACGCAAGGATGCCGAGCCCGCGACCTTCGCCGCCAAGGCTGTCGCGCAGGGCGATGGTTTCGTGCTCAGCTTCGAGGACATCACGCAGCAACTCGCTGACCAGCGCCGGGCGGCCTGGTCCGATGTCGCGCGGAGGATCGCTCACGAGATCAAGAACCCACTGACCCCCATCCAGCTGGCCGCGGAGCGGCTCCAGCGCCGGTTCGGCGACAAGGTCGAGGGGGATGCGGCGACCTTCCGCCGGCTGACCGACACCGTAATCCGCCAGGTGCACGACATGCGCCGGATGGTCGACGAATTTTCGAGCTTCGCGCGCATGCCGAAGCCGACCTTCGGGGTCGAGGATGTGCGCGACATATTGAAGCAGACCGTGTTCCTGTTCGAAGTCGCGAAGCCCGATATCGACTTCGCCGTGACCATGCCGGACGAGGTCGAGCCGCTCGTCTGCGATCGCCGCCTGCTGTCACAGGCGCTGACCAATATCGTTAAAAATGCTGTCGAAGCGATTGAAGAGAAATCAAAATCCTCGGAAATCTCGCCAGCGGGCCATATCCTGGCATCGCTCGACATCGATCAGCAGAACACCATCCGTATCCGCGTCGTGGACGACGGGATCGGTCTTCCGGACGCCCGGGACGCGATCGCCGAACCCTATATGACGACGCGCCAGGGCGGCACGGGTCTCGGCCTTGCGATCGTGAAGAAGATCGTCGAGCAACATTTCGGCGAACTGGAATTCTCGGACAACCCGGCGGGGCAGGGGACATGCGTGACGCTGGTCCTCCACCCCGACCGGCTGCGACATCTGGCAGGGAAGGGGGGAGAGGCCAGCGCGGGCCAGGGAGAATCGGTCCCCGGCAGGATCAGGAATCGACAGGACAGGGACGACCATGGCGCTTGATATTTTGATCGTCGACGACGAACGCGACATTTGCGAATTGGTGGCCGGCGTCATGGAGGACGAAGGCTATGAAGCGCGCACCGCGTCTGACAGCGATGCAGCCCTTGAGGCGATTCGTCAGCGCCGCCCCTCGCTCGCCCTGATCGACGTCTGGCTGCAGGGCTCGCGCCTCGATGGCCTCGGCCTGGTTGACGCGATCAAGGCATTCGATCCGACGCTGCCAATCATAGTCATATCGGGGCACGGCGGGCTCGATACGGCGGTCGCGGCCATCCGCCGGGGCGCCTTCGATTTCATCGAAAAGCCCTTCGAAGCCGAGCGCCTGCTCCACCTTGTGGCGCGCGCGACCGAGAGCGAACGGCTCAAATTCGAATATGAACAGCTGCGCGAGCGCGCTGGCCCGGCCGACGAACTCACCGGTACGAGCGCCGCGCTCAACAATGTTCGCGCGACGCTGAAGCGTGTTGCGGGGACCGGAAGCCGGGTGCTTATCACCGGCGCGCCAGGCGTCGGAAAGGAAGTGGCGGCCCGCGTGCTCCACGGCTGGAGCGGACGGCAGAACGCGCCGTTCCGCGTCATATCATCGGCCCGAATGGATCCCGAAACGGTTGAGGCGGAATTATTCGGGACCGAATCCGACGATGGAGCGATACGGGTTGGTCTGCTCGAGCAGGCGCATGGTGGAACGCTGTTCCTCGATGAGGTCGCCGACATGCCCATCACGACTCAGGGCAAGATCCTGCGCGTCCTGACCGACCAGAGCTTCACCCGCGTCGGCGGGCGCACCATGATCCGTGTCGATGTCCGCATCATTTCCGGCTCGGCGCGCGATCTCATGACCGAAATCGCCGAAAGCCGCTTTCGCGAGGATCTTTATTACCGGCTCAATGTCGTTCCCGTTCATATCCCGCCGCTGCGCGAGCGGCGCGATGACATCGCGAGCCTTTGCGACCATTTCGTCCGCCGCTATGCGGCTGATCGCCGCGTGCCACCCCCCGAGATCAGTGCGGAGGCGATGGCAGCCCTTCAGGCGCACGACTGGCCGGGAAATGTGCGCGAATTGCGCAACGTGATCGAGCGGGTGATGATCCTCGCGCCGAGCGACAGGCTGGGCCGCATCGACGTTGACATGCTGCCGGGCGAACTGGTTCGCGGTGGTACCGACATTCTGCCCGGCACCGAATCGATCACGGCCATTCCGTTGAAGGAGGCGCGCGAAAATTTCGAGCGCGAGTATCTGCGTATCCAGATCAACCGTTTTTCGGGCAACATCTCGCGCACCGCGGCCTTCATCGGCATGGAACGCTCGGCCCTTCATCGCAAGCTGAAGCTTTTGGGATTAACCGAAAATCCTGAAAGCGAAAGCTGATGGCTTTGCGCTAGACCTGCTGCACGCTTTGCCGCATATTGCGGGTCGCCAAAATGAACAGGAGCGGGGTGCCAAGCCCCGCCCAGCGGTATCCCCCGCCAAGAACAGGAGGCCAATGTGTCCGATAAAAGCCAGAATCTTCAGGATCTCTTCCTTAACGCCCTGCGCCGCTCCAAGACGCCGGTGACAATGTTTCTCGTCAAGGGCGTGAAGCTGCAGGGAATCATCACCTGGTTCGACAATTTCTCGCTGCTGCTGCGCCGCGATGGCCAGTCCCAGCTTGTTTACAAGCATGCCATCTCGACGATCATGCCGTCGCATGATTTCGACCTCGGCTCGCTCGGCGACGACGTGCGTGACGCCCCGTCGAGCAAGGGCAAGGCGCTGCAGGATGTCTTTCTCAACGCGGTGCGGCGCTCGGACGAGTCGGTGACGATGTTCCTCGTGAACGGCGTGATGCTTCAGGGCGATATCGTCGCATTCGACCTCTTCTGCATGCTCCTCGAGCGCGAGCGGCAGGTCCAGCTCGTCTACAAGCATGCGATTTCGACGGTACAGCCGAACGGCCCGATCAATCTGACCGACAATGGCGACGGCGACGGCGCCGACGCCTGACCCAAGCCATGAGCCCCGATGACGTCGAGGTGACGCGCGGCGCGCGCGCCGTGCTAGTTGTGCCCGAATGGCGCGGGCAGGGGCTTTCGCGCGATCTGGATGCTCGTGTGGCCGAGGCGACGGGGCTTGCGGTTGCGATCGGGATCGAGGTCGTCGCGGTGCATCCGCTGAGGCTGCGCCAGACGCGGGCGGCGACGCTGATCGGCGTCGGGCAGATCGAGGCGATCCGACCTGATATCAGCGAAAATGCAGCGCAGCTTGTGATTGTCGATGCAGCACTTACGGCGATACAGCAGCGCAATCTCGAAACCGAGTTCGGGGCGAAAGTCATTGATCGAACGGGATTGATCCTCGAGATCTTTGGCGAACGCGCCGCGACCGCCGAGGGGCGGCTGCAGGTCGAGCTTGCTCACCTTGACTATCAGGCAGGGCGGCTGGTGCGCAGCTGGACGCACCTTGAGCGCCAGCGCGGCGGCTTCGGCTTCCTGGGTGGTCCGGGCGAAACGCAGATCGAGGCCGACCGCCGGATGATCCGCAACCGCATGGCGCGTATCCGTCGCAGCCTCGAGGATGCCCGCCGTACCCGGCAGCTGCAGCGCGCCAAGCGCCAGCGCGCGCCGTGGCCGGTGATCGCGCTCGTGGGCTATACCAACGCAGGAAAGTCTACATTTTTCAATCGCCTGACGGGAAGTGACGTGATGGCGGAAAACATGTTGTTCGCAACGCTCGATCCGACGATGCGCGAAATTCGCCTGCCGGGGATCGACAAGGCAATCCTGTCCGACACCGTGGGCTTCGTCTCCGACCTTCCGACCGAACTTGTCGCAGCGTTCCGGGCGACGTTGGAGGAAGTGACGACCGCTGACCTCATTGTCCACGTGCGCGACATCACGCACCCCGACAGCGAGGCGCAATATGCTGATGTTGTCGCCATTCTGGACTCCCTGGGCGTGAACGGGCCGCAGGACGGGGAAGGGGACGCTGCGGGCGCCCTCGCGCAGATTGAAATCTGGAACAAGATTGACGCCGCGACCCTGGAACGTCGCTCCCAGATCGAGGAAATGGCGGCGCGGCGGCGTGACGTCGCGGTTATCTCTGCCGAAACCGGCGAAGGAATAGAGGGCGCGCGCGCCCTGATGGCAGCTCATCTTACCGCGCGGCATGAACTGACTCGTGTGTTCCTGCGCTTCGACCAGGGCGAGGCGATGGCGTGGCTTCATGCACGCGGCGACGTGCTGGCAGACGAGGTGGTGGAGGGCGGACACCGACTGACCGTGCGGCTCGACCCTGCCGACCGGGCGCGGTTCGAGCGGCTATGGTCCCCGGACCATTGCTGATTTAGCCCCGTTCGGTTTCCTTGACCGCCGCCCAATGTGCTTCCTGCGCATCGAGCGCGAGCCCAGCAAGGGTGCCGCCTGCACGGTCTTCCATGGCGGCAAAGCGCCGCGCGAACTTGAGGTTGGCGTCGCGCAAGGCGCTCTCGGCATCGACCCCCAGCTTGCGGGCATAGTTGACGACCGCGAATAGAAGGTCGCCGACCTCTTCGTGCCGGTCGGCGTCGCTGCCCGCGGCCGCGACCTCGGCGAGTTCCTCGGCGATCTTGTCGCGCGGACCCTTCGTATCGGGCCAGTCGAACCCGACACGCGCCGCGCGGGCCTGGAGCTTTTGCGCGCGAAGCAGCGCGGGCAAGGAGATCGCGACTCCGGCAAGCGCGCCTTTGGGCCCATCTGCCCCGCGCTCGGCCGCCTTGATTGCTTCCCATTGCTCGCGGACGTCCGCCGACTTGACGTCCCCGAAGATATGTGGGTGGCGGCGCTCCATCTTGTCCGAAATTGCGCGCACGACATCGTCGAAACCGAACAGTCCCTTGTCGGAGGCGATCTGGGCATGAAAGACGACCTGGAGCAAAAGGTCACCAAGTTCGTCGCAGATGGCGGCGGGATCGCCGAGTGCGATCGCATCGGCGACCTCATAGGCTTCTTCGATCGTGTAAGGCGCGATCGTGTCGAAATCCTGTTCAAGATCCCATTCGCAGCCGCCGTCGGGATTGCGCAACTGGCGCATGATTGCCAGCAATCGAGCGATAGGGGAACCCGGGGGATTGGATGCGTCGCGAGGCATGTATTTATCCGATAATATATATTATGTTAAATTATCATGAGGCCGGACGGGAAAGCCCCTCTCGGCGCCCTCTCAGCCGGTGGCCAGCTGATATGTCCGGATCGCGATGAACACGAGCCCGAAGATCGCCGCCCAAGCGAGCCCCATCTTCAGCCAGTCGGCGAGCTTGAGCTGACGCGCGACGAGTGCGCTGACCACCAAGGTGAACGCCATCGCAAACCACAGCATGTCGGCGCCTGTTTCCATTGTCATAGTTGCACCTCCAGCCCGTCATAGCCCGGCTCAACGCCCGGCGGCAATTCGCCTGCAAGGTCGTCATAATCCATCGTATTGTCCATATGGGTGATGATGGCGCGCGGATTGCCGACCTTCTTGAGCCCTTCAAGCGTCATGGCGAGATGCGGGTGCGTCGGATGCGGATAGCGCCTCAGCGCGTCGATCACGAAAAGATCGACGTCTTGGAAGAATTCGACCATCTCGTCCGTAAAACGTGAGAAATCAGTCGCGTAGGCGATCTTGTGGGCGCCATCACTGAAGATCAGTCCCGTCGCCTTGATGGGTCCATGCGGCATTTCGAGCGCGGATACCTCGATCGGGCCGATCGACTGATGGTCGAGAAGTTCAATCGGATCGACCGACGCGGGATAGCCCGCGTTGCCGGCAAAGGCATAGGTGAAGCGCCACTTCAATATGTCGAGCACATGATCGCGCGCATAGGCGGGCACAGGCGAACCCCGCAAATGCATGATCTGCCGAAGATCATCGAGCCCGTGGGTGTGGTCCGCGTGCTCATGGGTCCAGAGGATCGCATCGACCTCTCCTACACCGGCGTCAAGGAGCTGCATCCGCATGTCGGGGCTAGTATCGACGAGGATGCGAAAGCCTCCAAGCGACACCAGGATCGACGCGCGGCTACGAAGGTTGCGCGGATTGTCGGGATCGCACTGGCCCCAGTCGTTCCCGATCCGCGGCACGCCCGACGAGGTTCCGCATCCTAGGATACGAAGCTTCATGATTTCAGGGCCAAAAGCGATTTGGTGAAGGAGAGTGAAACGTCGGCAAGCTCGAAATGAGCGGCATGAAGGAATTCTATGACCTCTAAGCTCACGCCGCTGCCTTACTGAAAAGGCGGTAGAAATTCTTGCTTGTAACCTGCGCCAGGTGATCCGGGTCCTCGCCGCGGAGGCTTGCGAGATAGGCCAGCGTATCCGCGACGAAGGCGGGTTCGCCGGTCTTTCCGCGATGCGGGACGGGCGCAAGGAAGGGCGAGTCGGTTTCGACGAGCAGCCGGTCCTCGGGCAGCCAACGCGCGGTTGCCTGCAAGTCGGCGGCGTTCTTGAAGGTCACGATCCCTGAAATCGAGATATAGAGGCCGAGCTCAAGCGCCTTGCGCGCAAAATCGTCGCTCGCAGTGAAGCAGTGGATGACGCCGCTATAGGGCATTCTCCCCATCTCTTCGCCCAGGAGCGCCAGCGTATCGTCCTCTGCCTCGCGGGTATGGACGATGATGGGGAGGCCGCTCTCTTGCGCTGCGTGGATATGGCGGCGAAAGCTCTCCTGCTGCCGCGTCCGGTCGCTCTTGTCATAATAATAGTCGAGCCCGGTTTCGCCGATACCGATCACGCGCGGGTGCACTGTTCGCGCCACAAGCTTCGCGGTGTCGACCTCTGGATGCTGGTCGGCGTCGTGCGGATGGATGCCGACACTTGCCCACACATCGTCATTCGCCTCGGCGGCGGCGAGCACGTCGTTCCATTCGCTTTCGCGTGTCGCAATGTTCAGCATCGCACTAACGCCGCGCGCGCGGGCACGCGCCAGCACCTCGCCCTGCTGCTCGGCAAGCCCCTTGTAATTGAGGTGGCAATGCGAATCGACGAGCATCAGGCCGCGTCCTCCCCTTCCCCTTCGGGCAGTTCAAGCCTCGGGAAAATCGGCACCGGCTGCCCGACGGTGAAGCCGCTGCGGGCGAGTATTTCGAACCAGTCGGCATCAGCAAGCGCGGCGAAATCGCGTCTATCGGCACCGATGCCCATCTGGTCGAGCAGCTTGTCGGCTGAACCGGGGACAACCGGGCGGATCGCGATCGCGAGGGTTCGAACCGCCCGGAACAAGGTCATCAGGACGGCGCGCATGCGTTCGGGATCGCTCTTGCGGAGCGCCCAGGGCGCGGTCGCATCAACATATTGGTTACAGGCAAAAACAGCGCGGATCCAGTCCTCGATCCCGACCGAGAAAGCGAGTTGATCAAATTCGCGCGGTAGACGCCTTTCGGCCATGTCGCCGAGGTCCGCGAGCAGCGCTTCATCCTCGGGAGCGGCGTGATAATCTGCCGAAATAATCCCGCCCAAATTCTTGAAAATCATCGACAAGCTTCGCTGCGCGAGATTGCCGAAGCTATTCGCGAGATCGGCGTTGGCGGTGCGAACGATGGCCTCCGCCGAATAACTCCCGTCCTGGCCGAAGCTGACCTCGCGGAGCAGATAATAACGCAGCGCGTCGACGCCGAACCGCTCGGCTAGGTCCATCGGATCAACGACATTGCCGAGCGACTTGGACATTTTCTCGCCGCGGTTCAGCAGAAAGCCGTGACCGAACACCTGCTTGGGCAGCGGCAGACCGGCACTCATCAGGAAGGCCGGCCAATATACAGTATGAAAACGTACGATATCTTTGCCGATCATATGAATGTCGGCGGGCCAGAATCGGGAAAAGTCGCTGTCGGCCTCGGGGTAGCCTAGCCCCGATAGATAAGTGGTAAGCGCGTCGACCCAGACGTACATCACATGGCCTGGCGAGTCCGGTACCGGCACGCCCCAATCGAAGCTCGTGCGCGACACGCTGAGATCCTTGAGCCCGCCCTCGACAAACCGCAGCACCTCGTTGCGGCGGCTTTCGGGGCGGATAAAGTCCGGATTGTCGCGATAGAGTGCGAGTAGCCGGTCCTGGTAAGCCGAAAGGCGGAAGAACCAGCTTTCCTCGACGGTCCATTCAACCGGTGTGTTCTGAGGCGAGAGCTTCGTGCCCCCTTCCCCCTCGACGAGCTCGCTCTCGTCATAGAACGCCTCGTCGCGGACTGAATACCAACCCTCGTAACGGTCGAGATAGAGGTCGCCGTTCGCCGCCATCGCACGCCAGATCGCCTGCGACGCCGCGTGATGCGCCGGGTCCGAGGTGCGCATAAAATTATCATAACTGATGTTGAGTTTTGCGTACATCGCACGGAAATGCCCTGACATTTCGTCGGCGAGGTCAAGGGTCGGCCGCCCCTGGTCGCGCGCGGTTTGAAACATTTTCAGGCCGTGCTCGTCGGTGCCGGTGACCATGCGCACGTCGCGCCCGCGCGCGCGCTGAAACCGTGCCATGACGTCGGTAGCGATCGCTTCATAGGCGTGGCCGATGTGTGGGCGCCCATTGGGGTAGCTGATCGCAGTGGTGATGTAGAAAGGTTGCTTGGCGTCGGACATGCCCGCGCCTTAGCGGGTGGCGGATGGAAGGGAAAGGGCGGGAGTGCGGCGCTGACCCTTCGCGACAAGAGAAAGATTAGCGAGCGCCCTCGCGCGGTGCCAGCTCCGCGAGGCAGTTGCCGATCTCGAACCCGACCATCGCGCCATCGTAGGAACCGCGTATCGCATCCCGGGCGGTTCGCTGTACCCGGTCCCACTGCGCGAGCACCGGCGCGATTTCGGCAAGGGGGCGCTCGCGCGCGATGCGAGTGAGCAGTCCGGGCACGATGTCGATGACGAGTTCAAGCCGCTCGCGGTTGCTCGTCCCGCCAACTTCACGCGCGAGAGCCTCGCGCAACCGGTTTCCAGGATCGCCCGAGGTCGCGATGGCGAGCAGCTTCTTTTCCATCGCGGCGACGTCGCTGTCGATGAGCGCGAGCGCCTTGCCAGGTACCCCACCGGATGCGCCCGCAATCGCGCGCACCTCGGCAAGGTCGAGCATTGGGCGCATTTCGTGCAGCCACGACTGCATGACGTCACGCCCAACAGGTTGGAAACGCAGCATTCTGCACCGCGAGCGGATCGTCGGGAGCAGGCGGCCCGGTGAGTGGCTGACAAGCAGGAACAGCGTCTGCGCCGGCGGCTCCTCGAGCGTCTTCAAGAGCGCGTTGGCGCCGTCTGTTTCAAGATCGTCTACAGCATCGACAATGATCACTCGCCAGTGACCGAGCGACAGAGACAAATGGAGGCGGCGGATCATTTGCCGCACCTGGTCGATGGTAATGTTGCGCGCGAGTTCTTTCGTCTTTTCCTTGGGCGCGCGCGAGAGAGTAAGGATCTCGGGATGATTGCCGGCATCGAAAAGACGGCCCGCGGCGGCATCGCCAGGGTCGGCAAAGGCCAGCGGCGCCCCGCCCTCTCCGGCTTGCCCATGAGTGAGGAGAAAGCGCGCGGCGCGCGCTGCGAAAGCGGCCTTGCCCATCCCTTGCGGTCCCGCCAGCAGCCAGGCGTGGTGGAGGCGCCCGGCGCCCCAGGCCTCGAGAAAAGCGCTTTCTGCGTCGCGGTGGCCGATCATGAGAGCAAGTCCGCAAGGTCGGCGAGGATCGCGGCGGTCACGGCTTCTGCCGGACCATCGGCGTCGACCACGCGCCAGCGCTCGGGCTCGGCCGCTGCCATCTCGGCAAAGCGCGCGGCGAGGCGCGCTTGATAGTCGGGGGGCTTGCTTCCCATGCGGTCGGCGCCCCCAGCGTCGCGGAGCGATAGCCGACGTGCCGCCTCCCCCGCGCTAACCGCAAGGAGAAAGGTGCGGTCGGGAAGCAGGCCTTCCGACCCGACGCGGTGGAGCGCGAGAATATCAGCGTCGGTAAGCCCGCCACCGCCGCCCTGGTAAGCGCGGCTGGAGTCGATGAAACGGTCGCATATGACCCAACTCCCCCGAGCGATTGCAGGGCGGATCGTGTGTGCTACATGGTCGGCGCGTGCAGCGGCGAATAACAGTGCCTCGGCACGCGTATCCCAGCGGTCGTCGGCGCCTTCCATCAATAGCGTGCGGATTGCCTCGGCGCCGGCGCTCCCGCCGGGCTCGCGCGTCGTGACGACCTCGACCCCGCGCGCGCCAAGGGCCTCGGCGAGGGCGCGAAGCTGCGTCGACTTGCCGCTCCCCTCCCCGCCCTCGAGGGTGATGAAGCGCCCGCTCACCAGCCGGTCAGCCGATAAAGGCCGGTACGTGCGCGATCGAACCAGCCGCCCATTGCAACATCATTTGCAGCGAGGAGCGGTGTCACCTGCGGAGGCAGGCCGTCGGGGGCGACCACGAGCTCGGCGATGCGGCTTCCGCTCGCAATGGGCGCGTCAAGCGGGGCCCGCGCGCGCATCGTCGCGCGGAAACCGCCCCGAAAGCCCTTGGGAACCGTAACGCGCACGGGAATAGCGGCCTCGGCATCGACAAAGGGCTTGTCCCCTTGCCCGATGTCGAGGCGCCCGACCTTGGCGCCTGCCGGGACGATCTCACGCCCCTCCCACGCCTCAAACCCCCAGGTCATCAGCCGCTCGGCCTCATCGCGACGGGCTTTTTCGCTTTTCATCCCTGCGACCACCATGATCAGCCGCCTCCCGCCGCGCTTCGCGGAACCGAGAAAGCAATATCCCGCTTCGGCGGTATGGCCGGTCTTTAGCCCATCGGCGCCGTCAAAACGGCCCAGGATCGGGTTGCGGTTCGTCTGGACGATCGGCGTCCCGTCGGGCGCCTTGCCGTGCTGGAACTTCGGAATGGAGAAATAGCGGGCGTAGCCCGCAGGATAATCGCGAATGAGCCGGTCGGCCAGCGTGACAAGGTCCGCAGCGCTGACCTGGGTCACACCGCCGTCGGGCCAGCCACTTGGCGTCCCGAACCTGCTAGAACTCATTCCAATTGCGGCCGCCACGTCATTCATCCGGCGTACAAATGCCTCTTCGCTGCCGTCGATCCCGACCGCGAGGACGGCTGCAGCGTCATTTCCCGAAACGGTGATCAAACCCTTGAGTAACTCATCGACTGACACTTTCTCGCCCGCACGCAAGAACATGGTCGAGCCGCCGTTACTGCCGTTCCACTTCTTCCACGTCGCCTCGCTCACCGTGAAGAGCTTGTCCCGCGACAATTGACCCTGGTCGATGAGGTCGAGCACGACATAAGCGGTCATCACCTTGGCCATCGAGGCCGGGGCGAAGCGCTTCTCGGCCCCGCGCTCAAAGAGGATGGCGCCCGAATCGAGATCCTTGAGCATCACGATCGGGGCCTCGGTCGTGTAAAGCGGGCGGCTGACAGGCGCCTCTGCAAGTGCCGCGTCGGCAGGCGCGCCGGACGGCGCGAGAGCGAGCGCCATGGCGGCGACCCCGAGCGCCGCTGCGCTGCGTTGGAGGATGGTTCGACGCCGCATCAAAGGCCGTCAGCGGTCGCGAACGACCACGGCGTCGCGAAAACCCTTTGCGTGGGCCTGGCCAAGCGCGGCCTTTGCCTCAGCTTCGGTCGCGAACGGACCCATGCGCACACGCCATAGATTGCCTGCCTGAGAAACGTTCCCCCCAATCGACGTGGCCGTTGCATTGGCGCGCGCCTCGGTGCTGAATGCTGCGACCTGCACAGCGTAGGAAGCCGCGGCGGCAGGAATTGGCTTCGGCGATGCCGAGGCGGTGGGCGGTGCCTCGCTGCCTGGACCTCCAATGACAAGGCGATCGTCACCGGGCTTGGTGCGCGGCGACGGATCGGCTGAGGTCGCGGGCTGAGCAACGCCGGCAGCAATGGCCGCCGGTGAAGGCTTGCCGGTCAGCTTGCTGCGCAGGATTGCGAGCAGCGAGTCAGGTGTCGGAAGCCGCTCGGGAACCGCCCTGCCCGCGCGCAGCTGCGCTCGCTCGGCTGCAGGCGGACTGGTGCGGCGGACGCGAACGCCCGCGACTCCAGGCTCGAGTCCGAGCTGGTCGGCGGCGCCCCGCGATAGCTCGATCAACCGGTCGTTCGCCATCGGCCCCCGATCATTGACGCGGACAACTATTGTCCGCCCCGTTTCGAGCGCGGTGACTTCGACATAGCTGGGGAGTGGCAGCGTCTTGTGCGCAGCGCTGATTGCGCCCGGGTTCAAAATCTCACCGTTTGCCGTAGATTTTCCCGCCTGTTCGTCATCATAGCGGCTCGCATACCCGACCTCGTCATAGTCGGCGATATCGGCGGGCGTGTAGGTGACGCCGTCGATGATGTAGGGCTCCCCGAGGTGAATGGGCGTGTCCGGTGCAAGCGCTTCCTCCGCCGCGGGTGCCGAGCTCGCCTCCGGGCTGCCCCCGCCGCTGCCACCGAAACTTCCACACCCCGCGAGGATCAACGCGGTGCTGACCAGGACACCGCCCCTAACGATCGATCTCATCCGCCAGCAACCCCACAGAAAGCGCGTAAAAATTAGAACAATTATAGTCGAGTATCGCACGATAATTGCCGGTCAGCAAATAGGCGGTATTCCCGGGGCCGTCGGGTTCGAGAAGTGTCGCCTGGATATCTCCGTCGGGCCAGCGCCCCCCCACCGGCTGAAATCCGTCCGCGCGCCATTCTGCCATGCTGCGCCAGCGGCTGTATCGCGCAAAAACCCGCGGGCAGCGCGTCGGCTGGAGGCGGGTCGCATTGCGCGTCCGGTCATATCCAGCCGGGACGCGGACCGCGATGCCCCATGGCTGGCCAGCGCGCCAGCCTGCGCGGCGGAGATAAGCGCCGATGGATTCGATTGCATCGGCCTCGCTCGACCAGATGCGCGCGACCCCGTCGCCATCCCCATCCTCGGCCACCTGCAGGTAAACCGAGGGAAGAAATTGCGGGTAGCCGAAAGCCCCTGCCCAACTTCCCTTCAGCACCTCGCGGGGCACCCCCTTTTGCACCATTTCGAGCGTCGCGAGGAATTCCGGCTCAAAGAGGCTGCGCCGGCGGCCTTCATAAGCGAGCGTCGCGAGCGCCTCGGGGAGATCGAAATTGCCTGTCACCGCGCCGTAGGCGGTCTCGTGCCCGAAGATCGCGATCATGATGCTCGTGGGAACACCGGTGCGCTGCTCGATACGCGACAGCAGTGGCAGCAGCCGGTCGTGGACGCGGCGGCCACCGTTGATGCGCGCCGCGTCAACATGTTTCGCCTTATAGGGTGCGAAGGGCGGGATCGGCGTGTTGGGACTCGGCGGCGCGCCCAGATTTTCTCGATCGAGCGCGACAACGCGCGCATTGTAGCGCAGCCCTGTGGTCACCCGGTCGAAGGTCGCGCGGGAAACGCCGCGAGCCTCTGCTTTTGGCCAAAGCGACTGGACATAAGCGTCAAAGCCCGCGTCGCCGCTCGCTTGGGCCTGCAGCGGGCTTGAGGCACTGAGCATCCAGGCCGAGAGCAATACCCCCGCCATGTGGAAAGGCCGCGCGATTCTGAAACGGTTGCTGTGCGTCATATCCACCCTTTAAAGCCTCTTGTCGCGAGGCTCCAAGCAAAGAGTGACACATCAGGCCGCAGCCTGACTATCCCGGCGGGCGACAGGCCGAGTCAATTGCGCGTCGGTCGGAAAGTACCTCCGCTTTGGACTTGCCGCCACGCGGACGAACGCTATGGGGGGCAGCGTAGGACAGGTGGCCGAGTGGTTTAAGGCAGCGGTCTTGAAAACCGCCGTGGGTGCAAGCTCACCGTGGGTTCGAATCCCACCCTGTCCGCCATTATCTTGTAGCGAACCCGAGATGAGGCCCCACCCGCGGGCCTTTTTCTTTTTGTTTCAAAGGCGTTTAGCCGAGGCATCCGAACCTCGGAGACTGACGCCGGGTCCAGTTTCCGTCTCTAAACGGCCCTCCGTCTCTAACCGACCGAACCTCATGCCGAGCGGTTCGGCTTCGTGAAAGTCTACGTTTTCAGGTAGTTCCGCCCATCGCACCAGGGCATTTTCTGCGGCAGTTATCCCGGCTGGCGTCGCCATCCTGAGAACGCGCGATAGGCGTTGTGCGACGTATTCACACGAACCATCAAATGCCAAATCAATCGCGCAGATGCGCACACTTGTGGATCCGTTTGATCACGATGCCAGCGCCTCCAGCACGGGGCACTCCGGCACCTCTTCGCCCGAGCACTGCGCAGCCGTGGCGGCGAGCACCTTCTCTATGCGCCTGAGGTCAGCGATCTTGGCGCGCACGTCCGCAAGATGTTGCTCCGTCAGCGCCTTCACCTCGGCGCAGGTCTGAGTCCCTCGATCTACGAGCTGCAAGAGCCCGCGCAACTCCTCGATGGAGAAGCCCAGCTCCCGGCCGCGCAGGATGAAGCGCAAACGCCCAACATGGGTCTCGTCATAGACGCGGTAGCCGGATGCGGTGCGCGGTGGATCGGGCATCATGCTGATCTTCTCGTAATAACGGATGGTCTCCAGATTGCAGCCCGTGCGCCGCGCAAGGTCCGCGCGCTTCAGTCCCTTCCCGGAAACGTGATCTCCCATTCTGTCAAAAACCCCCTTGAGTCTGTAGTCACTACAGACCTTATCTTAAAATCAGAACCAAGGCGAGGACGATGACGCATGAGCACACCCGAAGCAGGAATCCAGACGGTACAAGCCGCTGAAGATGCAGACGATCGGAAGCGGAACATCTTTGCGGCGGGCGGTGTGATCGGCGCCATTCTGGCCTCGACCTGCTGCGTGGTGCCGCTGCTGTTCGTAATGCTCGGCATCTCCGGGGCCTGGATCGGCAACCTTACCGCGCTTGAGCCCTACAAGCCGTATTTCGCAGGCATTGCGCTTGTCTTCATCGGCCTCGGCTTCCGGCAGGTCTATTTCAAAGCCAAGCCCGCTTGTGTGGACGGTTCCTATTGCGCCAAGCCGCAGTCGGCCGTCATCACCAAGACTGCGCTTTGGCTCTCCACCGTGGTGATCTTGCTCGCGCTGACCATCAATTGGTGGGCGCCGCTCTTCTACTGAGACCAAACATAGGAGTAACCGCCATGAGACGCCCCCTTATCCTCGCTGCTGCCTTGCTGGCCCTCGGCGGACTCGGCTGGACCATCGGAACGGCCGTGGCCCCGGCCGCCGCCCAGTCCGCCTCCCAACAGGTGGCGGCCGCCCAGACCCGGACCTTCGCCATCCAGAACATGACCTGCGCGCTCTGCCCAGTGACCGTGAAACGCGCCATGGAAGGCGTAGAGGGCGTTCGCTCGGTCAATATCGACTTCGATGCCAAGACAGCAACCGTGGTCTTCGACCCATCGGTGACGAACGCAGACGCCATCGCCGCGGCCTCGACCAACGCGGGCTATCCGGCCTCGGTCCGAGGCTGAGGCCGATGAAGGACGCAACAATCCTCAAGACCGGTATCATCGGGGCCGCGATCGCCGCGATCTGCTGCGCCACGCCGGTGCTTGTCATTGCCCTCGGCGCGGTCGGCCTTTCGGCGTGGATTGGCGGTCTCGACTATGTGCTGCTGCCCGCGCTCGTCCTCTTCCTCGGCGTGGCGGCCTACGGCCTGTGGCGGCAGAGCCGCGCGGCGGCTTGCTGCGATACGGACGATGTCCAGACGATTAATTTTCAGAGAGATAAATAACCTTCATGTCCGACGGATTTGAGTTCGACCTCATCGTCATCGGCGCGGGAACGGGCGGCAACGGCGTGGCGCGCATGGCCGCCGCCGAGGGCTGGAAGGTCGCCATCGTCGACCGGCTTCCCTACGGCGGCACCTGCGCGCTCAGGGGGTGCGATCCCAAGAAGATGCTGGTCGGCGTGACCGAAGGCGTCGAACGGGCGCGGGCGATGGACGGCAAGGGGCTGATCGCCGAGCCCCGGATCGACTGGGCCGAGATGATGGCCTTCAAGCGGACCTTCACCGACGCCATGCCGGGCCGGATCGAGGCCGGACACGACAGGGCCGGCATCGCCACGCTCCACGGATCGGCGCGTTTCACCGCGCCCGACACGGTCGAGATCGACGGCAGGGCCTGGCGAGCGCGGCATTTCCACATCGCCACGGGCGCGCGGCCTGCCACGCTGGGGATCCCCGGCGAGGAGCATCTGATCACCAGCACCGACTTCCTGGAGCTGCCGGAATGCCCGCGGCGCATCGTCTTCGTCGGCGGCGGCTATATCGCGTTGGAATTTGCGCATATCGCCGCGCGCGCCGGGGCCGAGACGGTCACCGTGCTGCAACGCGGGCCCCGCATCCTGCCGAACTTCGATCCCGACCTGACGGCGATCCTGGCCGAGGCGACCGAGGCGCTGGGCGTCGATGTCCACACCGGGGCCGCGGTCAGCGGCATCGCGCGCGAGGGTAACGCCTTTGCCGTGCAGTACGAAACGCCGGATGGGCCGAAGAAGGTCGTCTGCGACGTTGCGGTTCATGCGGCCGGGCGGGTGCCGAACATCGAGGATCTGAACCTCGAGGCCGCCGGGGTGGATGCAACGAAACGCGGCATCAAGGTCAGCCCCGCAATGCGCACGTCGAACCCGGCGATCTTCGCCGCGGGCGACTGCGCCGACAGCGGGCCGAACCTGACGCCGGTCTCGGCCAACGAGGCGCGCATTGCGGCCAAGAACCTGCTGGCGAACCAGGACGAACGCAAGATCGTCTATCCGCCGATCCCGAGCACGGTCTTCACCCTGCCGCCGCTTGGCAGCGTCGGCCTGTCCGAGGCCGCAGCGAAGGAGGCGGGACACGACTTCGACGTCCATTTCGAGCGGACCGAGCGATGGTATTCCTCGATACGTGTAAGCGCCGTGGCCAGCGGCTTCAAGGTTTTGGTGGAGCGTGAGACCGGCCACATCCTCGGCGCGCATCTGATTGGTCCGGGAACGGAGGAACAGATCAATCTTTTCGCGATGGCCATGGGTGCGGGGCTGACCGCCAACCGGATCAAGGCGGCGATCTTCGCCTATCCCAGCTACGCCTCGGACCTCGGGTCGATGGTCTGAGAACAGAAAGAAAGACGGACATGAACGAACGCCTCAAGCCAAGCCACTGCTGCACCCCCAACGCACGATCCCGGACAACCTACGACCTCGCCGTCATCGGCGCGGGGTCGGCGGGCTTCTCCGCCGCCATTACGGCGGCCGAACAGGGCGCCAACGTGGCGCTGATCGGCCATGGGACCATCGGTGGCACCTGCGTCAATGTCGGCTGCGTGCCGTCCAAGACCATGATCCGGGCGGCCGAAGCGCTGCACGGCGCGCGGGCGGCGGGACGGTTTCCGGGCCTGTCGGGGGAAGCACGGGTCGATGACTGGCAGCGCCTGATCGCCGCCAAGGACGACCTTGTCTCGACGTTGAGGCAGAAGAAGTATGCCGACCTGCTGGCCGCGTATAACGGCATCGCGTACATCGAAGGCGCGGCGCGGCTGAACGGCACGGGCGTCATCGCTGACGGCAACGCCATCGCCGCCGGCAAGACCATCATCGCCACGGGTGGGCGCCTGTCCGTGCCGCCGATCCCGGGTATCCAAAAGGTGCATTACCTGACCAGCACGACGCTACTGAAGCTGGAAGAGCTGCCGAGGAGCCTGATCGTCATCGGCGGCGGCTATATCGGCGCGGAGCTTGCGCAGATGATGGCGCGCATGGGCGTCGCCGTGACCGTCGTCTGCCGGTCGCGGCTCCTGCCGCAGGTGGAGCCCGAGGCTTCCGAAGCCCTGGCGGCGGCCTTCCGCGCCGAGGGCATCACGCTGCATTGTGGTATCGCCTATGATGCCTGCCGTGAAGACGAGACGGGCGTGACCGTCTGCGTCAGGGAGGGCGGCAGGCTGATCGAGCTCAAGGCGGGGCGGCTGCTGGTCGCGACGGGACGCACGCCCAATACCGAGACGCTGGGCCTGAACGACGCCGGCATCGAACAGGGCGCGCGCGGAGCGATCGTCGTCGATGACCGCATGCGGACCTCGAAACCGGGCGTCTATGCCGCCGGCGACGTAACCGATCGCGACCAGTTCGTCTACATGGCCGCCTATGGGGCGAAGCTCGCTGCCCTCAACGCCTTGAACGGCGACAGCCTCGCCTACGACAACAGCGCCATGCCCTGGGTGGTGTTCACCGACCCGCAGGTGGCAGGCGTGGGCCTGAGCGAGGCGGCGGCGAGAGCCGCCGGCCATGAGGTCAAGACCTCCGTCCTTCCGCTCGACCAGGTGCCGCGCGCGTTGGCCGCCCGTGACACGCGGGGGCTCATCAAGCTGGTTGCAGATGCAAATACCGATCGTCTGTTGGGCGGCGTCATCATGGCGCCCGAGGGCGCCGACAGCATCCAGACGCTGGCGCTGGCGCTCAAGTTCGGCATGACCACGAAGGCACTCGGAGAGATGATCTTCCCCTACCTGACCACTGTTGAAGGGTTGAAGCTGGCCGCCCAGACATTCGACAAGGATGTGGCAAAACTCTCCTGCTGTGCCGGTTAAGCCAGTCCCTCAAACACTATCCCCATCTGCTCCGCCCATGGCCGGTCGGCGACCGAAACAAGGTCGTTCAATGACAGCGCCGGTGGGACGCGCCTGATGACGAGGTGTTCAAGCACCTCGGGTGACAGATAGGCGAGCCGCATCATTCGGCTCACAAACCGGTCGGAGACCTTCTCGGCCGCCGCGATGTCCTGGATCGTGGAAGCGGCGCCCGTTTCCAGCTGCCGCCGCCAGCTCCAGGCGCGGGCGATGGCGCGCAGCACATGAGGGTCTTGTGACCGGCCGTTCCGAACCGTCACCTCGTCGGGCGGCAGGATCTTCGGCCGCCCATTGCGTTTGCGGATCGTCAGGGGGATGACGACCCGGATGGTGTTCGTCGAGTCGGTCATGCGTGGGCCTCCGTCTGGCGGGGCGCCATCATGTCCCGGAGAACCGAGCCCAGCCCGTCGTGGCGCAGATCGACGGCAATGCCGTCTTCGCCGACGGTCACCCGCTCGACCAGAAGCTGGACGATGCGGGTCTGCTCCGCCGGATAGAGCGCCGCCCATAGCTGATCGAACTCGCCGAGCGCCGTGACGACCGCCTTCTGATCGATGGTCGAGCTCTCGTCGCGAAGAGCCTTTATGGTTCGCGCCGCGATCTCGGGCGCGCGGATCATGCGGCGGATTTCGCCGACGACGGCATCCTCGACCATGCCGGCGGGCAAGCGCAGCGGACCCGAGGCGTCGCCGGTCGGGCGGTTTCGGATCAGGTCCATCGACGCGTAGTAGCGGTAGAGGCGCGTGCCCTTCTTCGTCGCCGTCGGCGTCATCGCTGTGCCCGTCTCGGTGAAGATGATCCCTTTCAGCAGGGCCGGCGTCTGGCGGCGGGTGTTCTTCGCCCGCAGGCGCGGGCTCTCGCGTAGGATGCTATGCACCTTGTCCCACAGGACCTGATCAATGATGGCCTCGTGCTCGCCGGGATAGGCCGTGCCCTTGTGTACGGCTTCGCCGAGATAGACCCGGTTGTTGATCAGTTTGTAGAGGAAGCCCTTGTCGATCGGCTTGCCGCGCTTGTTCAGAACGCCCTCGGCCGCGAGCGCTTTCGCCAGCGTCGTGGCGGAGCCGATGGCGACGAAGCGCTCGAAGATCATCCGGACCGTCGCGGCTTCCGCTTCGTTGACGACCAGCTTGCGGTCGCGCACGTCGTAGCCCAGCGGGACGTGACCGCCCATCCACATGCCGCGCTTGCGGGATGCCGCGACCTTGTCGCGGATGCGCTCGCCGATCACCTCCCGCTCGAACTGTGCGAAGCTGAGGAGGATGTTCAGGGTCAGGCGGCCCATCGAGGTCGTGGTGTTGAACGACTGCGTGATCGAAACGAAGGTCACCTGATTGCGGTCGAAGATCTCGACCAGCTTGGCGAAATCCATCAGCGAGCGCGACAGCCGGTCGATCTTGTAGACCACGATCACATCGATCAGACCGGCTTCGACGTCCTGAATGAGACGCTTCAAGCCGGGGCGCTCCAGCGTGCCACCGGAGAAGCCGCCGTCATCGTAGCGTTCGCGAATGGTGGCCCAGCCTTCCGCCTTCTGGCTCGTCACAAAGGCCTCGCAAGCCTCGCGCTGGGCGTCGAGGCTGTTGAACTCCATGTCGAGCCCTTCCTCGCTCGACTTGCGGGTATAGATGGCGCAGCGCTGGCGGCGCGGAACGACCGCGACGGCTTCCTGATGACGGCTCATCGGTCGTCCCTCCGCGCCTCGCGTAGGCCGAAGAAGCGATAGCCGTTCCACTGCGTGCCGGTAATCGCCCGCGCCACCGCCGACAGCGACTTGAACTTGCGCCCCTGCCAGTCGAAGCCGTCCTTCATCACCGTGACGGTGTGCTCCACCCCGTCCCATTTGCGCACGAGGCGGGTGCCGACCACCGGGTTGCGGGAATCGGCGATGATCGTCTTGCGCCCGACCCGACCGTCGATTTCGTCGGCCAGCAGGTCCAGCGTCCGCCGCGTCTCGCGGGACAGGCCGCCGAGGGTCAGTTCCTGGACCCGGTAGCTGAGCCTCAGCTCGAGGTAACTGCGGCTGTTGTTCGGAGCGGGGGTGCCGAAGAGGCTTTCCCACTTCGCCTTCAGCTCGACCACCGTCATTCGCTTCAGCGCTGCAAGCTGCGTGACCACGCTCGCGTCCGCCGCATCGCGGTTGCCCGGTTGCCATGGCGCAGCGTCAGTCTTTCTCTTCGTTCCTGGCATTATTGCCCTCCAACTCGGTTGCTCGGTTTGCGACGACCAACACGGCGTTTGAGGGCGAGAATGTCGAATGAACTGTCTTCGCCAGGTGCAGATAAAGAACTGGACTGTTCCGGCAGTATACGCCTCAGCCCCGCGGCAAGAATGAACGCGAGTTCATCGAGGCGTTCGCCCGTCGACAGACGGACGGGCTGCAGCGGGTTCGGGCCAGATCGGGCGTCTTGCATGAGACCGTTCGCAACAGAAGATGACTGGGCAAAACGGTAGTTGCAAAACGATGATACGCAAGCATATTCAACGACTTATCGCGTTACTGCGGAATCATTAGAAGTCAGGCGTATGCACATGTCCGCCTGTAGATGATCAACCGAGTGGTTCAGTGCCGCGGCTGAGGATGCTCAGATAGTCGCTGTAGACGAACATCCGGCCCCGCTGCTTTCCTGTTATCTCGCGTACGATTCCGAGCTTTTCCAAGTGCTGTATCGACTTGGCGATCGTCGGGGCTGAAATTCCTAGCTTCTGCGCGGCGTCGGGGATCCCGACAATCGGCTTCTGCTGGAGAAGCTGGTGGACACGCAGCGCTGACGCGGCTGGGCGGCCTAGGCTCTCGATCCGCTGCCGGTCAGCTTCGAACAAGCTCAAGATCTCGCGCGCAGCTTCGGCAGCCTGCAGTGACGTTTCGGTGATGCCATCCAGAAAGAACTCGAGCCAGGTTTCCCAATCGCCGCGCTCTCGCACGCCCTGAAGTAGATCGTAGTACTGCCGACGATGCGTTTTGAAATAGAGGCTGAGGTAAAGGATCGGCTCCTTGAGGATGCCCTGGGTGCAGAGAAGAAAAGTTATCAGGAGCCGCCCCAATCGCCCATTGCCATCGAGGAATGGGTGAATGGTTTCAAACTGGACGTGGACCAGTCCCGCTTTGATGAGGGACGGGATCTCGACGGTCTCGGCATGGATGAACGCCTCAAGATCGGACATCAGGTCCAAGATGTTTTCGGGGGGCGGCGGCACGAAGAGCGCATTTCCGGGGCGGGTCCCTCCGATCCAGTTCTGGGATCGCCGAAACTCGCCGGGCTGCTTGGTGCTGCCCCGGCCCTTCGACAACAGGATATCGTGGATTTCACGAATGAGCCGGAGCGAGATCGGAAAGCCCTCTCGGATCCGTGCGAGACCATGGTTCATCGCGGCGACGTAGTTCGACACCTCCTGCACGTCGTCGAGCGGCACGCCGGGCGCCTCCTCGCTCTCGAAGAGCAGGAGATCGGAGAGCGACGATTGCGTGCCCTCGATCTGCGACGAGAGTAGAGCCTCTTTTCGCACGTACATATAGAGGAACAGCGGTGTGTCGGGCAGGATCGAGGTAACCCCATCGAGCCGCCCAAGTGCGCGGTTCGCGCTCTCGAGTCGACGGAAGAGCCCATCCATTCGCACGGCAGGTGCCGGCGGCAAGCGCGGGGGCACAAACGCTTCCGCCTTCTCTCCGGCCGTCGAGATGGTCACCTTCTGCCCAAGCCGCGAGGGCTCCTGTTTTGCAGCCATGGTTAAGAAAGGATCCTTTCCTTGGCATCCTGAAAAAGAAAGGATAACATGAAATCCTTTCTTTGTCCCGATCCTAACGAAAGGTTCTGCATGGTGTCGAGGATTCATGGGGCCCACGCCCGACCTAGGGCGCAACAGCCTGGCGGCCTATAGGCAAACGCTATGGGTCATCAGCGCCTCGGAAAATTGCCCGCGCACCGCCTGCTACCTGAGATCGTCAGGTACCTGGTGGCTGGCGGCACGCCTACCGAGGATCTGGTTGACCAAGTCACCGAGGTTGGCCGGGACGCGCTGAAGCGTGCCCTGAAAGATGCTGTATTCATTGAAGCACTTTGGCTTCTTATCAGGACGCCCCAGGCGGCCGCTTCGAAAGACTTCCCGGCCAACCTCAATGATCTGGGCATGGCGGATATGGCGCCAGCTTCCCTATCAGATGTGCTCGTCAGCTATGATCGCGCTATTGAGAAGGTTCAGAGGCGATTGCACGCCGGGGCGACAGACCTTGGCGAAATAGCGCGCCGTGCCGGCCTCTCGGCTTTGGGCGAAGCAGTTCGAGGCGCGTTGCCGACCCTATGGGCTCCAACAGCAACTGATGTGCAGGCGTCGGTCGCAGCTCTCAAGGGAACAGAGCAATTTGCGGCTCTTGCTCATCGTTTTTATGCAAACTTCGTCGAACGCGTGATCCACTACTATGTGGATCGAAACATCCACAACATGGTGGGTTCCGGCAGGGTCGCGCGATCTGTTCACGATCTCCGTGCATTCAATGATTCCATCCGACGCCACTGTGACGAGTCGGCCCTCATCATGCGCGCTTTCGCCAAAGATTGGTTGGGCAAGAACCACTACAGGGATGGCAAACAGATATCGCGAGACGACGTTCGTCGATTCTCCGCCCATGCAGCTGAGAAAATGCGGATCGAACTCGACATCAGAAAGGGGGCACCGTGAAACGGTACTTGATCGAATGCGGTGCTTCTCAACCCTCGGCGGCAGACGCGATCGCTATGGATGTCCAAGGGGCAGCCAAGAACGTCAATCTGCGCATCGACTATATCAGCCGGACGATGCTTGGAAACGTCCCAGACTTGTTGATCGACCTGCTCGAAGTGGCAGCTTACGTCTACTGCGCAGATCAGCGGCTTGTTCGGGGCTCTGACAAACTGAGGAACTTCGGCGAGAGTTGGCGGCGCAGCCTTCGCTTCTCTATCCCCGTGCGCCAGTTAGAAGCATGGCAGGATCCTGACGTACAGGAAATTTTGGCTGACACTCTCGGCTTCTTGTCGGACGACAGCTACGAGTTTGATTTTCGAATAGCCGAGGCTCCAGTCCAGCCACGGGAGCTGTACTTTCCAGAACTCCTTGATGCGTCAGCGGAGCATGACGAGGTCGCCTTGTTCTCCGGGGGCGTGGATTCGTTCGCAGGGGCGGTCAACGACATTGTCACCCTCGGGAAATCGGTCACGCTTGTCGGGCATTACTCTTCCACCAAGGTCCGCGCGGTCCAGGAGAACCTGATTCAAGGTCTGAAGCAGCGGGGCTTAGATCGACGGGTTTCCTACATTCCGGTTTGGGTCAGTAATGAAAATGAGCGGGCTCGCGAATTCACACAGCGAACGCGGTCCTTCCTTTTTGCCTGCCTTGGGCTCGTGGTCGCGAGGATGTCCGGAAAGGACAAGTTCAGCTTCTATGAGAACGGCGTCGTCAGCATCAATCCACCATTGGCGGGCGATGTCGTCGGCGGCCGTGCTACGCGCACCACGCACCCGAAGGTGCTGCGCGGATTGGAGGCATTGTTCTCACTGCTCTTGGACCGCCAGATCGAGATCCAAACACCGCTGCAGTGGCTGACCAAGAAGGAGGTGACACAGAAAATCAAGGAAGCGGGCGTGGCCGACATGCTCGGCGAGACTGTCAGTTGCACCCGTCCACGAAAATGGACCGAAAAGCAGAAACATTGTGGCGTCTGTTCGCAGTGCATCGACCGGCGCTTCGCCGTGCTCGCTGCAGGCATGGGAGCCCACGAGCCGGCCGAAAACTACATGCGTGACCTTCTCCTCGCCGATCGCAGTGCCGATGACGATCTGCGCATGGCCCTGAGCTACGTCTCGTTCTTCCAAAGGGTTGCGGCAACCCCCAAGGAGCGGTTTCTCGTGGACTTCCCTGAGGTGGTGTCGGCGCTCGACCGTTTCCCCGGCCTGTCCACCCAAGACGCGGGCGACCACGTCTACGACCTCTTTCAGCGCCATGCGAAATCGGTCGAGGAGGTCATCACCACAGCGGTTTCCGAGCATATAGGTCCGTTGTACCGGAGCGAGTTGCCGTCCGGCTCGTTGCTGGCAACCTGTTTCAGCCGGGGCCACATCGAAGCGCCGCCGCCTTCCGATTACGACGTACAGGCCAAGGCATTCATGGATCGCCTTGGCGCCCCTGTCCTCGAATTCGCTTTCGACCAGGACGCCAAGCGCGTTCTGTTTCAGGGAAGCCATTACCTTGAAGGTGCGAATTTCCGCGTAGTCGAAGCGCTGATCGAGAACTTTCGGGAAGCCAAGAGGCAAAGAGCAGACGTCCCGTTCTTGCCCGCCACCGACTTGGCGGACCGACTTGGCGTCAGCGATCAGTCGATGCGTCAGCAACTTGGGCGATTGCGAAAGGCCATCGAACCGCTGACCGTGACGCTCGGCATCCCACTGGACCAAGATTCTTTTGTCCAGACGAAGGAACGCGCTGGCTATCGCCTGAACCCCGAATGGCGGGAGGTCTCGGTCGGGGACATCCGGGTCAAAGGCGAGGTCACGTCACAAGCCTGAGCCGCTTACGTCACGGCCCGACCTACCCGACGTCACAACTCGCCCACTGAAAGCCCCGGATTCCGGGGCTTTTTCTTGCGCGAACGTCACGAGAAAGACGGGGTCTGATTATATCGAATCCTCGGTAACACGTTGAAAATGCTCGCATATCCAGGCGCTCCAGAGCGGCTGGATGAAGCGAAAGGCACATCAACGGAGTTACACCTATGTCACTCAGGCATTTGAACCAGATCGAGCTCGCCGCTCGCTGGAACATCAGCCACCGCACGCTTGAGCACTGGCGCTGGACGGGCGAAGGCCCGCGCTTCGTCAAGCTCGGCGGTCGCGTCGTGTACCGCCTCGAAGACGTCGAGGAGTACGAGCGCGAGCAGATCCGGGCGAGCACCGCCGACCACCCCAGCAAACCTGCGGCATGAGGGGGGTGGTGATGACGATCTCCAACTGCATCTCCCTCGATGAGCTCCGGCGCATGGCCGTCGGCGACATCGCCGCTCTGCCCGCCGAACAGCTCGTCCTCTTGCAGGACGAGGCCGCCGACGCCCTGCGCCGCGCCAAGACCGTCTGCGACTGGCTCGATGGGGCCGTCGCGCTCAAGTACGGCGATCGTGCCCACGCAGCGCGCCAGACTGCCGGCAAAGACACCGGCACGGTCCGCTTCGATGACGGCGCGGTCACCGTGATCGCCGACCTGCCGAAGCGCGTCGACTGGGACCAGGACAAGCTCGCCGCTCTCGTCGAACGCATCCGGGCGGAGGGCGACGATCCCGCCGAATACGTCGATGTCGCGATCAAGGTGCCCGAGCGCAAGTTTGCGGCCTGGCCGAGCCACATCCGCTCCGCCTTCGAGGACGCGCGCACCGTCCGCACCGGCAAGCCCAGCTTCCGTCTTTCCCTGAACACCGAGGTGTCGTCATGAGCATCACGAAGAAGCTCACGGTGCTCCGCGAGCACCATTACGGGCTGGACAAGCTGCCCGAGACCATCCGGGTGCCGGCCCTTGGCGAGCGTCGCGACGAGACCGTCAAGCCGGTCGGGGCGGCCTCGATCGACGACCTGGCCTTCGCCCTCATCGGGCTGAATGAGCGTGCATCGGCTCTCTACCGCGAGATCGACGCGGTGCGCACCCTCCACGACGAGGCCCGCAAGGCCGGCGCGCTCGGAGCCGATGTCGCGATCGACGCCCTGATCGCGGCGAAGGGAGGCAAGTGATGGCCCTCCCGATCATCTCCGCCGATCAGCGGCTCGCCGAGCCGCGCGGCATCAAGGGCACGATCTTTGGCAAGTCCGGGATCGGCAAGACCTCGCTTCTCTGGACGCTCGACCCCGCCACCACGCTGTTCATCGATTTGGAGGCGGGTGACTTGGCCATCGAGGGATGGTCCGGCGACAGCGTCCGGCCGCGCACATGGGCCGAGTGCCGCGACTTCGCGGTCTTCATCGGCGGCCCCAATCCGGCGCTGCGGGACGACCAGGTCTACAGCGAGGCCCACTTCGCGGCGGTGTGCGAGCGCTTCGGCGATCCGGCGGCGCTCGACCGGTACCACACGGTCTTCATCGACTCGATCACCGTCGCCGGGCGGCTCTGCTTCCAATGGTGCAAGGGGCAGCCCGAGGCGTTCTCAGAGAAGACCGGCAAGCCCGATGTCCGCGGCGCCTATGGCCTGCACGGCCGCGAGATGATCGCGTGGCTCACGCATCTCCAGCACACGCGGGCGAAGAACGTCTGGTTCGTCGGGATCCTCGACGAGAAGCTCGACGACTTCAATCGGCGCATCTTCCAGCCGCAGATCGACGGCTCGAAGACCGGCCTCGAGCTGCCGGGCATCGTCGATGAAGTCCTGACGATGGCGGAGATCAAGGACGAGTCCGGCGCGCCGTACCGTGCCTTCGTCTGCCAGACGATCAACCCCTGGAACTTCCCGGCGAAGGATCGATCCGGCCGTCTCGACCTGATCGAGGAGCCGCATCTCGGCCGCCTGATGGCCAAGATCCGCGGCCCCGTGAAGCCCGCCTCCGAGCGGCTGGCCTATCGCAGCCCGTCCCCGGCCGCGACGGCGCCGACCTTCGACGCCCCCACCCATTCCGAAAAAGCCTGAACGAGGAGACCCCAGCCATGACTGGATCCTGGAACGATTTCAACGACGCCAAGCAGAACAGCAACATCATCCCCAAGGGCACGCTGGCCAAGGTGCGCCTGACGATCCGTCCGGGCGGTTTCGACGATCCGGCGCAGGGCTGGACCGGCGGATACGCTACGCGGGGGACCACCGGCTCGGTCTATCTCTCGGGCGAGTTCACGGTTCTCGAAGGGCCCTTCGCCCGGCGCAAGATCTTCACCCTGATCGGGCTCTACAGCCCCAAGGGACCGGACTGGGCGAACATGGGCCGCAGCCTGATCCGCGGCATGCTCAACTCCGCGCGCGGCATTTCGGACAAGGACACGTCCGCTCAGGCCCAGGCCGCGCGTCGCATCAGCGGCTTTGCCGATCTCGACGGGCTCGAGTTCGTGGCGCGGATCGACATCGGCACCGACACCAACGGCGAGGAGAAAAACGAGATCCGCGCGGCCGTGACGCCGGATCACAAGGACTATGCCGCTCTCATGGGCGGCGTGCCCGGTGTGGCAGCGCAGCCGCAGGCTCAGCCTTCCCCGCCCTCCATGCCCCAATCTTCAGCACCCATGGCGGGCACGCGCCCGTCCTGGGCGCAGTGAGGCGGCCATGCTGCTGCGTCCCCGCCAGAAGCAGTTCGTCGAGCGCAGCGTCCGCGCGCTCGACGAACACGGAAACACCCTCGGCGTCGCCCCGACCGGAGCCGGCAAGACGATCATGCTCTCGGGAGTCGTCGGTCGCATGGTCGGCGAAACCCCGAAGAGCACGGGCGCCAAGGCCTGCGTGCTCGCCCACCGCGACGAGTTGACCGCTCAGAACCGCAGCAAGTTCGGCCGGGTGAACCCGAAGATCACGACCTCGGTCGTCGATGCGAAGGAGAAGTCGTGGGCTGGACAGGTCACCTTCGCGATGGTGCCGACGCTGGCGCGCGCGGGCAATCTCGACCAGCTGCCCGCGCTCGACCTCCTGGTGATCGACGAGGCGCACCACGCGGCCGCCGACAGCTATCGCCGCATCATCGACGCCGCGCTGCAGCGCAATCCCGAGTGCCGGGTCTACGGCGTCACGGCGACCCCCAACCGAGGCGACAAGCGCGGTCTGCGCCCGGTGTTCTCGAACGTCGCCGATCAGATCCGGATCGGGGAGCTCATCGCGTCCGGTCATCTCGTGCCGCCGCGCACCTTCGTGATCGATGTCGGCGTCCAGGATCAGCTCACCAAGGTGCGCCGCACGGCCGACGATTTCGACATGACCGAGGTCGACGCGATCATGAACCGGTCGCCGGTCACGGACGCCGTCATCCGCCACTGGCGGGAAAAGGCAGGCGAGCGCCAGACGGTGGTGTTCTGCTCGACCGTGGACCACGCGCGCAACGTGACCGCCGCTTTCAACGCGGCCGGTGTCGCCGCCGGGCTGATCCACGGCGACATGGCCGATACCGACCGCAAGACGACCCTCGACGCCTACGCCGCCGGAGAGCTGCGGGTCGTCGTCAATGTCGCCGTCCTGACCGAGGGCTGGGATCATCCGCCGACGGGCTGCGTCGTGCTGCTGCGGCCGAGCTCCTACAAGTCGACCATGATCCAGATGGTCGGCCGCGGCCTGCGCACGGTCTCGCCCGAGGAACATCCAGGCGTCGTCAAGACCGACTGCATCGTGCTCGACTTCGGCACGTCGACCCTGCTGCACGGATCGCTGGAGCAGGACGTCGACCTGGACGGTCGCGAGCCCTCCGGCGAAGCGCCGACCAAGGATTGCCCGGACTGCGGCGCCATCGTGCCGCTCGCCACCACCGAATGCCCGCTGTGTGGGCACCTCTGGGAGCGGGAGGACGCGGGCGAAGCCACGCCACTCGGCGACTTCGTGATGTCCGAGATCGACCTCCTGAAGCGGTCGAGTTTCCGCTGGTGCGATCTCTTCGGCGACGATGCGGCGCTCATCGCCAACGGCTTCAATGCCTGGGGCGGTGTCTTCTTCCTGAACGGCCGCTGGTACGGCATCGGAGGCCTCCAGAAGCAGCGCCCTCATCTGTTGGCCGTGGGCGAACGCACCGTTTGCCTCGCGGCGGCCGACGATTGGCTCAACGAGCATGAGAGCGACGAGAGCGCCCACAAGACGCGCCGCTGGTTGAACCAGCCGCCCACCGACCGGCAGCTCGCCTTCCTGCCGCCGGAGTACCGGCAGGACTTCGGGCTCACCCGCTACCAGGCATCGGCGCTGCTGGCCTTCCGCTTCAACCGCGACGCCATCCGCTCCCTCGTCTTCGGGGCGGCCGATGCCGCGCCCGAAGCAGCCATAGGGAGGGCGGCATGAGCCATGGCATCTGTTTCCCCCACCACGGCCGAGGACCGGCGGCGGCTCTGGCATCCGCGTGGAACGCTCTGTGCTGTCTGCCGGCGACCCACCCGTGGCTTTGGCTGGTTCGACCCGGTGCGGTCGAAGCAACCGCGCCCCTCGGTCTGGTTCTGCTCGATGGCCTGCCAAGGCTTCTGGACGCGCTTGGCGCGGGAGCGCTGGGCCATGGTTGATCTCACCGAACAGGAGAAGGCGGCGATCCGCGCCGCCATGAAGCCGGTCGCCGAGATCATGGAGGAGATCGGCTGGCAGGCGCGCCTTTCCGACCTCACGGAGGCGCAGGTCCTCACGCTCATCGAGGTCGCCGTCGGCGGCTTCCAGGACGCCATGCACGCCATGGCAGCCGACGCCGGCGCGGAGGTGCCGTTCTGATGCTCGACTACAACCACCGCCCCACCTGCGCCGAACGCATCAATGCGGTGATCGACGAGGCGATCGCCGCTGAACGCGCGGCGGTTGCGCCCAGGACCTACCTCGGCGGCTCCCGCCTTGGACACGGCTGTGAGCGCGCTCTGCAATTCGAGTTCGCGGGCGCGCCGAAGGATGAGGGCCAGGAGTTTTCCGGCCAGACTCTGCGGATCTTCGAGATCGGACACGCGCTCGAAGATCTTGCCATC
The DNA here is from genome assembly GCA_044508875.1 of Sphingomonadales bacterium. Lineage (GTDB taxonomy): Bacteria > Pseudomonadota > Alphaproteobacteria > Sphingomonadales > Sphingomonadaceae > Sphingopyxis > Sphingopyxis flava_A. The sequence goes on from JBIQHE010000005.1 coordinate 162,767, forward strand.
CGCTGGCTGCGCGGCGCCGGGTTCGATCTCTATACCCGCAAGGGCAACCGTCCGGACGGCGAGCAATTCGGCTTCTCGGTCGCTGGTGGCCGCATCCGCGGTCATGTCGATGGGATCATCGCCGCCGCACCCCAGCTGCTGGGCATCGGCGTTCCCGCGCTCTGGGAATGCAAGACGATGAACGCCAGGAACTGGCGCGAGACCGTGGCCAAGGGCGTGGTTGTCGCGAAGCCCGTCTACGCGTCCCAGATCGCCCTCTACCAGGCCTACATGGAGGCGCAGGTCCCCGGCATCTCCGACAATCCCGCGCTCTTCACCGCGATCAACAAGGACACGGCCGAACTGCACCACGAACTCGTGCCGTTCGACGCGGGGCTCGCCCAACGCATGAGCGACCGCGCCGTGCGGATCCTTCAGGCGACGGATGTAGGGGACTTGTTGCCGCGCATCGCCACGACCCGTGACTTCCACGAGTGCCGGATGTGCCCGTGGGCGGATCGCTGCTGGGGGCTGGCGGCATGAGCGGGAACAAGGTCGTCTCCCTCGATGCCTGGCGCGACTTCAACGACGCCGCGCCGCAGGCCGATCCGTTCGACATCGAGCCGGATCCCGAGCAGATCGCCGTCTTTCTCGACGTCGTCTTCGGTTACTGCGAGGGCTGGGTGCCCCTGCGCGGGTTCGTGGACAAGGGCCAAGGCATCGACGGCCGACCCCACAACGCTTGGATCGAGATCGACGACAGTTTGCTGGAGAAGGCGGTTTCCTTCGCCGGTTGGGCAGCACGCGAAGGGGCGGCCTTCTATGTGGTGCCGGGAACGGTCGCCGAGACCGGCAAGGCCAAGGCCGCCGATGTCCAGCAGATGCAGACGGTCCTGGTCGACCTCGACGCCGGAGACATTGCGGCCAAGCTTGACCACCTCGTTCGTCATCTCGGCGAGCCGACACTGCTCGTCGAAAGTGGCGGCCGGACGCCGGACGGTCTCGACAAGCTGCATGTCTGGTGGCGCTTGAGCGAACCGGCCGAGGGCGAGGACATCGCGCTGCTCTGTCGGCTGCGCGGCGAAATCGCGGTCAAGGTCGGCGGCGACACGCATTTCCGATCGGCCCACCAGCCGATCCGTCTGGCCGGCTCCGTCTATCACAAGGGCGGGTTCAAGCGGCTGGTCAACATCCGCCGCCACAGCCCGCGGGTCGAAGTCCATCTGCGCGACTTCGCCGAACTCGTCGCCGACATGCCGCCGCTTGCCGGGGTCGGATCCCAGCTAGGCCCCTCTACGGACAAACCGTCGATCACCGATGTCCTGACGACGCCGGTCCGCGAAGGCGGATCAGACGATTGGACCCGCTTCCAGGGGGCGAGCGCCGCCATCGGCCACTACGTCCGCATGGCGCATGAGGGCCGCATGAGCCGCGACGACGCGTGGGAGGCGATCTGCCAGTACAACGCCGCCCAACTCCGTCCCAGCTGGCCGCTCGAACGCCTCGCCTCGGAAGCACAGCGCCTCTGGCGGCTGCACGAAGAGCGCCACGGACCGGCCCTCGAACGGATCGCCGTGCCGCCGATGTCCGCGCTGCCGGTTTTCACGCTCGGCGCACTGCTCGACGACGTGAGCCCGATGCCCGACGACATCATCGCGCCGCGACTGCTGACGCCCGGCGGGATGCTGGTGCTCGGCGGCGCCCCCAAGGTCGGCAAGAGCGACTTCCTGATCAGTCTGCTGGTCCACATGGCGGCGGGCGTGCCCTTCCTCGGCTTTGCGCCGAGCCGGCCCTTGCGGATCTTCTATCTGCAGGCGGAGATCCAGTACCATTACCTCCGGGAGCGCCTCCAGGCCATCCGGATCGAGCCGGCGCTCCTGGCCGCGGCGCGCGACAATCTCGTCGCCACGCCGAAGGTCCGCATGCTGCTCGACGCCGGCGGCGTGGGCCTGACCATCGCCGCGGTCCGCGCCCACTACGGCCATGGCGCGCCCGACATCCTCTGCATCGACCCGATCCGCAATCTCTTCGATGGCGGTCCGGACGGCGGCGGGGAGAACGACAACACCGCGATGCTCTTCTTCCTGCAGGAGCGGGTCGAAACGCTGCGGGACGCCGTAGCCCCGGATGCCGGCCTGATCCTCTGCCATCACACCCGCAAGATCACCAAGAAGCAGCTCGTCGAGGACCCGTTCATGGCGCTCTCGGGCGCGGGCAGCCTCCGCAGCTTCTACACCTCCGGCGTGATCATGCACCGGCCCGACGAGGACCGACCGGAGCGGATGCTGCATTTCGAGCTCCGCAACGGCCCCGGCATCGAGCCGATGATCGTCGACAAGGCGGATGGACGCTGGATCGCGATCGACCGCTCGGAGACAAGGCTCGTGCGTCGCGAGTTCGGCGAGAAGCTCGACGCCGAGCGCGCGCGCAAACACGACGTGATCCTTCAACTGCTCTTCGATGAGGCCGAGGCCGGCCGGCTCTATACCGCGCTGCAGTTCGCCGAGAGCTTCGAGAATCAGGCCGGGCTCGGCGGCAAGGACACGATCCGCGAACGGATCAGCGTGCTGGCCACGAAGGGTTTCATCAAGTTCGTTCGCGATGGCGCGCCATTCGGTCTGCCAACCTCGCGTTCGAAGTTCGGCTATCTCTGCGTCGAGGGCATGACGTTCCCGACCGGAGAAGAGACGGCAGACCCCGACACCGGCGAGGTCGTGTCCGTCCGGATCCCGGTCCTTCCCAGCACCTACAAATGCCCGCAGAGCGGCGCGGCGCTGCCGGTCGAGAACCCCCTGGTCTGGGTCTATCAGACGGAGGAGACCTCGTGATGCGGCAGCTCATCCCGATTACGCGGACCTACGCAGAATCAAGTTGTGGCAAGTTGCGGCGAGCTGGGCGGCCAGCTTCCCAACTACTTTCGTTGCTTTTCGCGCCACCGCGCACCGCCCAGCCATCCCGCGCACATTCAAGTTGGGAAAGCTCGTCCCAACTACCTTGGCTCCCGCGCGCTCCGCTGCGCGGCCTTTCGCAGATTCAAGTTGGGAACGCGACCCACACAATAGGCCGTCCCAACTTCGATTTCGCCAAAAGATTCAATGCGTTGCTGCGCTCTCGAAGTTGTGGGGGTGAAAGCCACCCCCTTCGGGGGTGGGGGAGAACCGCGCCAAGCGGGTTCTCCCACTCCCACCCCCAGGGGCTTCGCGCGCGCAGGCACCGTGCCGCCCATCCCCTCACCGACATTAGACGAGAAGGACCCACCACCATGAGCCAGTGCCCGTCACCCCTCCCCAAGAGCGCGCCCCATCCGGCCCCGGTCATCTCGACATCCGCGGGCAGCGCCATTCTCGCCCTGGATCTCGGCACCACCACGGGCTGGGCGAGCCTGGCGGGCGGGATCGTGCACAGCGGAACCGCCAGCTTCCGCTCCGGCCGCTACGACGGCGGCGGCATGCGCTACCTGCGCTTCCAGCAATGGCTCGAACAACTGGCCGACGACGGCGGTGGGTTGGCCGCGATCTATTTCGAGGAGGTCCGGCGCCATATCGGCACTGACGCCGCCCACCTCTATGGCGGTTTCCTGGCGACGTTGACCGCTTGGTGCGAGCGTGAGGGCGTCGCCTATCAGGGCGTTCCTGTCGGCACCATCAAACGCTTCGCCACGGGCAAGGGCAACGCCGGCAAGGATGCCGTGCTCGCCGCGATGCGGCAGCGCGGGTTCCAACCCGCCGACGACAACGAGGCCGACGCGATCGCGATCCTGCTCTGGGCGATGGAGACCCGGGGAGGTGTGCTGTGAGGTGGACGCCACGCGGATATGGCGGCCAGCGCCGCACCCCTGACCAAGTCAAGCGCGATGGCTGGCGCGAGCAGCGTGTCCTCGCGGTCTCTCTCGATGACGACCGGCTGACCTGGCCCGAGCGTGAGCTCGTCCGGCAACTCGGCGAGAAGCTCTATGGCGACCGCGATCAGGCAAAGGAGGCGCGTCGATGACCCAGTGGACACCGAGCCTCGTCGAGGAACGTCTCGCGGAAGCGGCCTTCGTGCTCAAGCGCCTGCCCGAACCCCGGCGGCAGGGATATTTCAGCGTCTGGCCGGAGGTCATCCATAGCTTCGCCGACAAGGTCGGACAGGAGCCAAAGCCGATGCGCGTCGTGCCATCGCCGGCGGCGATCAGCCGGATGGAGGAGACGCTGACCTGGACGGTGGGGCTCGATCCGATCGACGGCAAGATCGTCTGGCTGCGCGCCTACGGCGAGCGATGGAAAACCATCTGCTGGACCGTCGGATTGCAGCGGTCGGCGGCGCACGAGCACTGGCTCTATGCACTCTGCGTGATCGCATTCCGGCTTAACGGTCGGCGGCTCAACCGCAGCTATTCGAAGCGCAAAGTGATCGAGCTGGCTGGGGCGGCGCAGCGCTGAGCGATGGCGAGGAAGGTGTCCGGCGGACAGTTTTCGAACGGACAGAAACGGCGGATCGGGCTAGGTTTTTGGCTATCCTCGGGAGAGGCGCGCGCGTCGCGGCCTTGGTCCCGCTTCCAGACGAGTTCGCGGGTCCTTCCTGGCGGAAATCGTATGCTGGCGGGCGAGGCGCGATGGATCGCCAGCGACAGGGCCGGATTTTTGGGAAGCCACCCGGTATCCGGATCCACGCCAATCCCGAGAAACCACCAACGAACACGCGCCTGATGGCCGGACGCCCGTCGCGCCCGCTGGACTCCGCACGGAGTCCAGCGCGGTCTCCGGAGTCCAGGACCACAGGTGTCCACTTCGATCCACGGACCCATCCGACCCATGACGCTGAGCTTCGCCCCCGAGCGGATCGAGACCTGGCCGCTTTCGCGCCTCCAGCCCTACGCCAAGAACGCGAAGGTGCACGGCACGGACCAGGTCGCCAAGATTGCCGCCAGCATGGCCGAGTTCGGCTGGACCGTGCCCTGCCTCGTGGCCGAGGACGGGGAGCTGATCGCAGGCCATGGGCGCGTGCTTGCCGCGACGCAGCTGGGGCTCACCGAGGCGCCTGTGATCGTGCTCGGGCATCTGACCGAGGCGCAGCGCCGGGCCTACCGCATCGCGGACAACAAGCTGACGGAACTCGGAAGCTGGGACGAGGCATTGCTCTCCGCCGAGCTGCAGGGACTGCTGGCCGAGGACTTCGATCTGTCGCTGGTCGGATTCTCCGACGGCGAACTCGACAAGCTCCTCGCGCACGACCCGCACGCAGACGATGAAGACGGCGGGGCTGGCGGCTCGGTTCCGCCCGTGACCATACCCGAGCCGCCGCGCAATCCGGCCTCCCGCAAGGGCGATCTATGGATCCTCGGCGATCACCGGCTGCTCTGCGGCGACAGTACGAACCATCAGGATGTACGCCGTCTGATGAACGGCGAGCGTGCGGTCCTGTTCGCCACCGACCCGCCGTATCTCGTGGACTACGACGGCTCGAACCACCCGACGCGGAACAAGGATTGGAGCCAATCCTACGGCGTCACCTGGGACGACAGTTCGCAGGGCGCGGAGCTTTACGACGGCTTCATAGCCGCCGCAGTGGCCGAGGCGATCACCGAGGACGCCGCCTGGTATTGCTGGCACGCCTCTCGCCGCCAAGCGATGCTGGAGGCTTGCTGGGAGAAGGCCGGCGCCTTCGTCCATCAGCAGATCATCTGGGTGAAGGACCGCGGCGTCCTGACCCGGTCCCATTACCTTTGGAAGCACGAGCCCTGCTTCATGGGCTGGCGGCGCCCGAACCGTCCGCCGAAGGTCGCCGAGGAGACGCTGCCCTCGACGTGGGAAATGCCGTCCTTCGCCAAGGATGAGCGCCCCGACCACCCGACGCCGAAACCGCTCGACGCCTTCGGGATACCGATGCGCCAGCATGTGGCTCGCGGCGGGCTCTGCTACGAGCCATTCTCTGGCTCCGGCTCGCAGATCATGGCGGGCGAGGCCAACGGCCGGCGTGTCTTCGCAATGGAGATCAGTCCGGCCTATGTCGATGTCGCCGTGGAGCGCTGGCAGGCGGACACGGGCCGCGAGGCGGTCCTCGACGGCGACGGCCGGACCTTCGTGCAGGTGAAGGCCGAACGGTTGGGCGGCGACGAAACCGCATCCACGGAAACGACCGACAGCAAACCCGTGTCCGTACCCGCGCGAAAGCGCAAGACCGCCGCGTGACATGCATGACTTGGCTTTACCTTCCTCCGGACGCGCTTCCGGAGCCGGAGACGCTTGTCTGTTCGGTCTCTCGCTCTGTTCTGGCGCCGGCAGCCTTGACCTCGGGCTCGCAATCGCCTGCCCCGGATATCGTGCTGTGGGCTATGTCGAACGGGAAACCTACGCCGCAGCCATCCTCGTGGCGCGGATGGAAGACGCGACCCTGGATCCGGCGCCTGTCTGGGACGACCTTGCCACCTTTGACGGCCGCCCATGGCGCGGCGCGGTGGACGTCGTCACTGCGGGCTACCCGTGCCAGCCGTTCAGCGTTGCAGGCAAACGTAAGGGATCGGACGATCCGCGCCATCTCTGGCCGCATGTCGCCCGAATTATCGCCGAGGCCGAGCCGCCCTTCGTCTTCCTCGAAAATGTCGCCAATCATCTCCGCCTCGGTTTCCCCGAAGTCGCCGCAGGACTGGTCGGCATGGGCTACCGCCTTGCGGCGGGCCTCTTCACAGCGGCGGAAGTCGGTGCTCCCCACAAACGCGAGCGTCTGTTCATCCTCGCCATTCGCGAGGGGGACGAGCTGGCCGACCCCGCGCGCTTGCTCTGGAACCCGGTCGAGTGGCGGGAACCGGACGGAGATGCTGCAGCTTTGGCCGACGCCGAGGGCCAGTGCCAACGAAAACCGGCAGACGAAACCGACGCCGTCGCAGGCGGCGGGCCAGCATGGGATGAACCTTGCGACGACGGCAGCACTTTGGCCGACGCCGCAGACCGACAGTTTTCGCAGTCGAGGTGGCGACAGGCGCGACGAGAAGGGTCTGGACCGCATGGCGCGGGACTGGCCAACGCCGATGGCGAACGACGGCTGCAAGCCGAGCGCGGGCAACCGCAGGAGTGCCGACCTGACCCATGCGGCGGGGATGTGGATGACGCCGACGGCGCGGGATCACAAGGATGGGGCGACGACATTGGCGAACACGCCGGTGAACGGCCTGCTTGGCCGCCAGGTCCTGGTGACGCCGA
>JBIQHE010000030.1:0-38357 GCA_044508875.1 Sphingomonadales bacterium
GTGCCGGCCATCAAATGCCCCCTCCTGGGTGGAGCACCCCTGAATCAGCTCAGCATTTCAAACGCCACCCCCAATCGTTAACCTGAAGCGATCGCCCTGTCGCGCACCTCAGGACCAATCGACTGGGTCGCCGGCTTCTTCTATTATGACAAGCGGCGCACCGTCGATTTCGCCTATCGCTCGACGCAGGAATTCCTCGACGCGCGCGGTCTGACCGGCCTGCCCGACGAATATTATCAGCGTTTCAACAGCTACACCGATCAGAAGGAAATCGCGGGCTTCGGCGAAGTGACCGCGCATCTCAGCGACCGCTTCTGGCTCACCGGCGGCCTGCGCTACGGTAGCACGCAAGTGCAGAGCTTCACGCGCGGCGGCGGCTACAACAGCAATTATCTGACGCTCGCGCTGCTCGGGCTTTCCAATCTGCCGGTGACGATCGTTCCGATCAACTATGCCGAAGGCTTGAAGGTCAAGGCCAACCGGCTCTCATGGAAGGCCAGCGTGTCGTGGAAGCCGGTCGACAGCCTTACCACCTATGCGACGGTGTCCACGGGCTTCCGCACCCCGGTGGTCAATGCGCGCGCCGGGCTTGCAAGCGTTGTCGACCCCAGCGACCTCATCATCCCTGACGGCGCCAAGTCCGACAGCGTGACCAATTATGAGATCGGGTTGAAGGGCCGCTGGTTCGATGGCGACCTCACCGCAAATCTCGCGGCCTATTATATCGACTGGAAGGACATCCAGGTACAGGCGAACCGCGTCTCGGATTCGGTCCAGTTCGCGACCAACATCGGTGCGGCGGAAAGCTATGGCCTTGAATTCGAATTCGTCGCCCGGCCGGTCGCGGGGCTCAGCCTTTCGCTCAACGGCTCGTTCAACCGCGCCAAGGTGACCAAGCTGACCGATACCGAAGCTGCGATTTCGGGCGCCGAGCTCGGAACGCGGCTCGCCTCGCCGCACTTCCAGGGCTCGGGGACGCTGCGCTATGATTTCCCGATCGGTGACGGAAAGACCGCTTTCGCCTCGGTCAACGTGTCGCACGCCGGTTCCTTCCCGAACCAGTTCCCCAATGTTCCCGGCAATCCCAACGCGGCGAGCCCGACCTATGATTATACGCAGGCCTGGACCAATACGAACCTTTATGCCGGGACGAAGCTCGGGGCGCTGAACCTCACCGCATATGTCGAGAATCTCTTCGATGCGAGCAGGATCACCTATGTGCACCCGGAGGCCTTCCTCGACGGGCGTTATGCCCGGATGCGGCCTCGCACTGTCGGCCTGCGCGCCGATTATCGCTTCTGACTGGCAAGCCAATGGCCGCTCGCCGCATTTCGCTTGTCCTGCTTCTGACAGCGCTGCTCGCGGCCCCGGCCGCTGCGGCGCCGGGACCCGTCGTCGCGGCGCCAGCGGGTGAGGTGCGGGGGGAGGCGGCGGACGGCATTCGAGTCTTCAAAGGAATTCCCTATGCTGCGCCGCCGGTCGGAGCGGGGCGCTGGAAGCCGCCGCAGCCCGCGCTCCCATGGCAGGGCGTGCGCGATGCAAGCGCGTTCGGCCCGGCGTGCATGCAGCCGAAGGCGCGCGCGGGCAGCATCTACAGCTGGGATCTGCCGGCGATGAGCGAGGATTGCCTGTCGCTCAACATCTGGGCGCCTGAGGGGGCAAAGGATCTGCCGGTCTTCGTCTGGATTCACGGCGGCTCGCTGGTGTCGGGGTCGGGCGGCGATCCACTCTATGACGGCAACGCGCTGGCGAAGCGCGGAATGGTCGTCGTGTCGATCAACTACCGGCTCGGCATGTTCGGCTGGTTCGCCCATCCGGCGCTGAGCGCCGAATCGCCCGACCATCTGTCGGGCAATTACGGGCTGCTCGACCAGATCGCGGCGCTCGAATGGGTGAAGCGCAACATCGGAGCCTTTGGCGGCGATGCGAAGAATGTGACGATCGCGGGCGAGTCCGCGGGCGCGCTCAGCGTCATATATCTGATGGCGGCGCCGCAGGCGCGCGGGCTGTTCGCGAAGGCGATTGCCCAGAGCGCCTATATGATCTCCGCGCCCGGCCTTCGCGAGCGGCTCAACGGCATGGTGCCCGCCGAAGAGCAGGGCGTGGCGCTCGCCGAAAAACTCGGCGCCGCCGATCTTGCGGCGCTGCGCGCCCTCTCGGCCGAAGATATCGCGAGCAAGCCGCCGACGGTCGGCTATTTCCCCTTCCCGGCGGTCGACGGAAAGATCGTGCCGCGCCAGCTCGTTGAGACATTCGACCGCGGCGAGCAGGCGCCGGTGCCGATCCTGGCCGGCTTCAACAGCGGTGAAATCCGGTCACTGCGCTTTCTGCTCCCGAAGCCTCCCGCGGACGCGGTCGCCTATGAAAGGGAGATTCGGGCCCGGCATGGCGAATTCGCCGAGGCGTTCCTCGCGCGCTATCCGGCCAAACGAATCGATGATTCGATGCTCGCGGCGACGCGCGACGCCATGTATGGCTGGACCGCCGAGCGGCTGGTGTCGGACCAGGCGGCGCTTGGCCAGCCTTCCTTTTTCTATATCTTCGATCATGGTTATCCCGCCATGGAGCAATGGGAGCTCCATGGCTTTCACGCAGCCGAACTGCCTTATGTGTTCGGGACAGCTGGCAAGACCCCGCCGCTGTGGCCGAAGATTCCGGACGCGCTGGCCGAGCGCAAACTGAGCCAGGCGATGGGCGATTATTGGGCAAGCTTTGCCCGTAGCGCAAAGCCCAGGGCAGGGGGAGCGCCCGACTGGCCCGACTATGCCGACGACCGGGGTTTCGTTCATTTCGCGGACGAGCCGCGCGCCGCGCACAATCTCTTTCCCGGGACCGCCGCGCTGCACGAAGCCGTGGTGTGCCGCCGCCGCGCGGCCGGCGATATTCCCTGGAACTGGAACGTCGGCCTCGCCTCGCCGCCGCTGCCGCCGAAGGCCGAGGGGTGCCAATGATCGACGGATCGATGCAATCCTACGGACTGACGCTCGACAAATTTCTCTCCCACGCCGCCAAATGGCACCCTGACGCTGAAATCGTGTCGGGCGGGGCAGACGGAAGCATCCAGCGCATCTCCTATGCCGCGCTCCATGATCGGGCGCGGGGCGTCTCGGGAGCGCTCGCCGCGCTTGGCATCGCGCCGGGTGACCGCGTCGCGACGCTCGCGTGGAACACGCAGGGGCATGTCGAGGCATGGTACGGTATCATGGGAATGGGCGCGGTGTGCCATACGCTGAACCCGCGTCTGACCGCGGCGCAGCTCGGCTCGATGCTCGCGCAGTCGGAGGCGCGGGTCCTGCTCGCGAGCCCCGATCTCGTGCCGCTCGCGCGCGATGCGAGCGCCAACCTGCCCGCGCTGGCCCATATCCTGCTGCTCGACAGCGAAGCGGGGCAGGGGGATGCGGCGGCGCTCAATCCGCTGATCGATGCCGCGCCGCGCGACAGCCGATGGGGCGATTTCGACGAGACGGCACCCTCGGGTCTCTGCTTTACCTCGGGAAGCACCGGCGCGCCGAAGGGCGTGACCTACACGCACCGCGGCTGCTACCTCCACACGATGCGTCAGCTTCAGGCCGACGTCCTCGGCCCCACGGCGCGCGATGCGATCCTCGCGGTGGTGCCGATGTTCCACGCCAACGCATGGGGCCTGCCCTTCGCAGCGCCCGCGGTCGGCGCGAAGCTGGTGCTGCCGGGCCGTCACAGCGATGGCGCGCATCTGGCGCGGCTGATACGCTCCGAAGGAGTCACCGCTGCGGCAGGTGTGCCGACTGTCTGGCTCGGTCTTCTCGAGCATCTCGAGGCCGAGGGCGGTGAGGTGCCGACCCTGCAGCGCATTCTCGTCGGGGGGGCCTCGATGCCCCCGGCGCTGATGGAACGGATCGAGACACGGCTCGGCGCCGAAGTGCAGACGAGCTGGGGAATGACTGAATTGTCGCCGCTCGGCACCGCGGCGATGCCGGGAGACCCGGCGCGCCGGGCGTCGCTGTCGGGCAAGCCGGCGATGGGGATCGACCTGCTGATCACCGATGCTCATGGGCGGCCGCTGCCCGAGCAACGCGGTGCCGAAGGCCATTTGCGCGTGCGCGGCGGCACGGTCGTTGAACGCTATTTCGGGCAGAGCGAGCCGGCGACGGACGCTGAGGGCTGGTTCGATACCGGCGACCTTGCGCGGATCGACGCGAAGGGCAACCTGACGATCACCGGCCGCGCCAAGGATCTCATCAAGTCCGGGGGTGAGTGGATCAACCCGGCGGAGATCGAAGCGCTCGTGGGAGCGCTGCCGCAGGTGTCGCTGGCGGCAGTGATCGGGCGTGCCGACCCCAAATGGGGCGAACGTCCGGTGCTGCTCGTCGAAACGTGCGACCCCTCGGTCAGCGACGCCGAACTGCTCGAACCGCTCGCCGGGCGCGTTGCGCCCTGGTGGGTTCCCGACGCCGTAATTCGCGTCGGGGCGATGCCCCTCGCACCCACAGGGAAGATCGACAAAATGCAATTGCGAGCGGAATATGGAGAGGTGTAGGCCGGGGGCGGCCGCACACCCTATCGAGCGGTCCGGAAGGGAAAAGAATTTGGTGTCCAAGGCGAAGACCGCGACAAGGCAGACCGCGACCAAAAGGTCGACAAAAGCGGAACAGCGCGCCGAAACGATGGAACAGATACTCGACACCGCCGAGCGTCTCTTTTCAAAGCACGGATTTTACGGGGTGACGCTGAAGGATGTCGCCAAGCAGGTCGGCGTCCACCATACGCTCCTCAACTATTATTTCGATGACAAGAAGACCCTGTTCGATGCGGTGTTCGCGCGGCGCGCGGTGGTCACGATCGAAAAGCGCATGAAGGCGCTCGACGATTATGATCGCGCTGCAGGGGGAAAGCCCACGGTCGAGGGCGCGCTCCACGCCTTTCTGGACACCGACCTCGATCTCTATATCCAGGGCGGCGAGGGCTGGAAAAATTATGGTGCCTTCAGCGCGCAGGCGTCGAACAGCCCCGAGGGCGCCGAATTCATGGACAAATATTTCGATCCCGTGGTGCTGCGGCTGATCGAGATCTTGAAGAAGGCGCTGCCCGATGCCGACGAGGCAGACATCTTCTGGGGTTATCATTTCGTCACCGGCGCGCTGATGCTCACCCTCGCGCGCACGGGGCGCATCGACAAATTGTCGCAAGGCCTTTGCCATTCGGACGATTATGCCGCGGTCAAGGCACGGATGGCCCGCTTCATGGCGGCCGGCTTCCGCGACATCTGCGAACAGCGCAAACGCGAGAGAGAATAAGGAAGAAGCGGAGGACTTCAGCACCTTTCCCGCATCTCCGCACGCCATTCATTTTATTCACTCACAAGTGAGTTATAATCGTTCGAGGAGAAAAGGCATGTCGCGAGAGTTGCAGGATCGGGTAGCCATCGTGACGGGTGCGGGCGGCGGGCTGGGCCGCTCACACGCGCTGCTCCTCGCGCGGTACGGCGCGCGCGTGGTCGTCAACGATAGCAATGCAGGTGCCGCGGAACGGGTCGCTGCCGAAATCGAGGCAAGGGGCGAACAGGCGCTGGCGGCGCCAGCCTCCGTTACCGATGAGGAACAGGTCGCGACCATGGTTCGTGCGGCGACGCGCACCTGGGGCGGCGTGGACATATTGATCAACAATGCGGGCATTCTGCGCGACAAGAGCTTCGCAAAGATGGATCTCGCCGACTTTCGCCTCGTCCTGGACGTGCATCTGATGGGGGCAGCTATCTGCGCGAAGGCTGTGTGGGATCAGATGCGTGAGCGCCGTTTCGGCCGCATCGTGATGACGACCTCTTCCTCGGGGCTCTACGGCAATTTCGGCCAGGCCAATTACGGCGCGGCCAAGATGGCGCTCGTCGGACTGATGCAGACGCTCGCGCTCGAGGGCGAGAAATATAATGTCAGGGTCAACTGTCTCGCGCCCACTGCGGCGACGGCGATGACCGAAGGCGTGCTGGCGCGCGATGCGCTGGCGCGGCTGTCGCCCGAAGCTGTAAGTCCCGGCCTCCTCGCGCTCGTGGGCGATGAGGCGCCGACGCGCACGATCCTCTGCGCAGGCGCGGGGCATTTCGCGAGCGCCCATGTCACGCTGACCGACGGGGTCTTCATCGGCGAGGGTGGCGATGCCGCCGAGCGGCTGATCGCTGCCTGGGATCGCGTGGTGGACCGGGCGGGAGAGGTGGTGCCGGCGTACGGCTTCACGCAGGCCGAACGCGAACTGGCGAGCGCGGGCTTCGACGCGCCGACCATGGCGGCCGCGCGCTGACATTCCCCGAGCGTGGCGGACGGACCGGAGAAAGTGCCCGCCGCCGCACCGGGACGAACGGGAGAGAGAGTGATGGCTAGGAAGAGCGAAGCGCCGGCCGGCGCCCCCAAGGCGCGCAGCGAAACGCTGGTGATCGCCGCATCGTCGCTGGGCACGGTCTTCGAATGGTATGATTTTTACCTTTACGGACTGCTCGCCAGCGCGATCTCGGTCCACTTCTTCGCCGGAGTCAACGAGACGACCGGCTCCATCCTTGCGCTGATGGCCTTTGCCGCGGGCTTTGCCGTCCGCCCCTTCGGCGCGCTGGTCTTCGGGCGCGTCGGTGATATCGTGGGGCGCAAGAACACTTTCCTCGTCACCATGGCGATCATGGGGCTTTCGACCTTCGCCGTCGGCTTCCTCCCGGGCTATGACAGCATCGGTATAGCGGCACCGATCATCCTCATGCTGCTGCGGCTGCTGCAGGGGCTGGCGATCGGCGGCGAATATGGCGGCGCGGCCGTCTATATCGCCGAACATGCGCCGCCGGGAAAGCGCGGCTTTTATACCAGCTTCATCCAGACCACCGCGATGATCGGGCTGATCCTCGCCTCGACCTTCGTCGTGTCGCTGCGCCTGTTCATGGATGCAGAGACGTTCGAGGCGTGGGGCTGGCGGCTGCCCTTCATTTTCTCGATCGTTCTCCTCTCGGTCGCGCTCTGGATCCGCTTGCAGCTGGAGGAGAGCCCGGTGTTCCAGCGGATGAAGGCCGCCGGCGCGACGTCGAAGGCGCCGCTCAAGGAAGCGTTCGGCGAATGGCGCAACCTGAAGATCGTGCTGCTCGCGCTGTTCGGCGCCGTCGCGGGGCAGGCAGTGATCGGCTTTGCCGCGCATCTCTATCCGCTCTTCTATCTCGAGCGCATCGCGCGGGTCGACGGGGCGACCGCCAATTTCCTCGTCGCCACCGCGCTGACCATCATCATCCCGAGCTTCGTCTTCTTCGGCTGGCTCAGCGACAAGATCGGGCGCAAGCCGATCATGATGACTGCCTGCGTCATCGCCGTCTTCGCCTATTTCCCGCTCTACAAGGCGCTGGTGATGGCCGCCAATCCGGCGATGGCGGCGGCGGTCGAGCAGGCGCCGGTCACGGTCGTCGCCGACGCCGGCGAATGCTCGTTCCAGTTCGACCCGATCGGCCGCAACAAGTTCGACGGCACGAGCTGCGACATCGTGAAAGCCTATCTGGCGCGCAGCGGGGTCAATTACTCGAATGCCGATGCCGCCCCCGGAACCGTCGCCTCGGTCCAAATCGGCGAGGAAGTTCACCGCGCACCGGATCCGGCGACCCTGACGGGCGAAGCGAAGGCGAGCGCGATCGCCGCGTTCCAGACGGAGCTCCACACCGCGCTCACCCGTGCGGGCTATCCCCCTGCCGCCGATCCGGCGCAGGTCAACAAGGTGAAGGTCATCGCCATCCTGTGCATTTTCGGCCTGCTTGCGACGATGGTCTACGGTCCGCTCGCCGCGCTGCTTGTCGAGCTGTTTCCGGCGCGCATCCGCTATAGTTCGCTGTCGCTGCCCTATCATATCGGCAATGGCTGGATCGGCGGCTTCATGCCGACGATCGGTTTCGCGATGGTTGCCGCGACGGGGAATATCTATCAGGGGCTCTGGTATGCGGTCGCCTTTGCGGCGATTACTGCAGTCGTCGGCATCCTGTTCCTGCCCGAAACCTACAAGCGCGATATCGAGGCATAGCGGGGGCTCAGGTTCGCGCTGCTTCCGCCAGCAGCTTGACGAACGCCGCCGTGGTCGCGGCGACGTTCGCCGGATCAATGCAGCGCGCGTCGTCGCCCGCTACGTGATGGAATCGGTGGAGCCCGAACACGCCCGCGACCGGCGAATAGCCGGCGGCAATGATCGCGCTCAGTTCGCCGGCGGCCAGCTTGTCGCTCGGATAGGGGCTTTCCAGGCCCGCGAGACCTGCGAACAGCCGCCGCGCCGCGGGTAGCAGCGGCGGGCTGACGACCAGATAGCGCTGCGAATCTGTCCCGGCGAGCGGGGCAAGCCCGAACAGCCCTTCGTGCCAGTCGCGCGCGGCGAGATTGGCGCCGAGGTGGAGCCAGAAATGCGTCTCGTCCGGTTTGGGCGCTGCGGCCTTCAGGGATTCCTCGGCGCCCAGATTCTCATATTCATGGCCGCTGTTGCAAAGGAAGGCGAGGTTATGATCGGGCAACATCGTCGGCGCCCGGCGCGCGAGGTCGAGCCACGCCGCAATGCCGCCGCCGCGTTCGCCCGCGCAGCCGAACCAGCCCGAGCGCGGGGTCGACACGACGATCCAGCGCCGCTTGCCCCTCTCGAGCCGCCCGATGACGTTGAAAGCCGCCCGGCGCCCCCCTTCGCCGCTGAGCGTGACCGTCGCTCGCGCATGCTCCATCGCGGCGGAAAGGAAGGGCGCGGCGTCGGCCGGAGCGAGGAGCCCGACTGGGCCCGCGAACATCGGCTCACGCCCGTCGGCATTGAGCGCGATGACCTCTTCGGTCGGGCCGTTGGTCACGACCACCGCCGCTCGTGCGCCGGCCGAAAAGGCGGCGTCGATGGGGCCGCGGACGGACTTGGCGAGCGCCGACGACCAGCGGCCATATGGAAGCTCGACGAGCGCGATGGCCTCGTCGAGCGGCGCGCCCGCGCGCCCTGCGCCGTCGATGCGCACGAGCGGGCCAGAGAGGCCGCCCGCGGGTGTGGGCACCACGATCGGCTGCGGCCACAGCGCTGCGCGCGCGTCCCCCGTGACGATCGCGCAGTCGCCGGGCGTGAACGATGGCACCGAAATGGCGGGCTTTTCGACGACGAAGCCCGCGCGCTCGAGCTCGCCGGCAAGCCAATGACCGCAAGCGGTATCACCCTCGCCGCCTGACTGCTTGTTCCCGAAGCCCAGATACCGATCGAGATCGCGCACCATCGTGGCGAGGGTGTCCGCCTCGGCCGCTCCCGCTGCGGTCGCCAGGGGCAGCGCCGCGCTCCCCGCCAGAAATCCGCGCCGCGTTGGTTGCCCCATTCCCAAAGTCCGCCTTCCGCTCATCCTGCTTGATATTCACTCGCGTGTGAGTTTAGGTCGTGCCGATGGCGCTGACAACCGCGCCGCGGCGGGAGAGACGATATGAGGCGCGTCGGCGTCTGGCTATGGGTGCTGCTCCTCGCGCTTGCGCCCGCCTCTCCGGGACATGCGGCGGATCGCCCGCAGGTGCGCGTCTCGGAGGGCCTGCTTGCGGGCGAATGGCGGGGTGATCTTCGCGTCTTTCGCGGCATTCCCTATGCCGCGCCTCCGGTCGGTGCGCGGCGCTGGCGCCCGCCCGCACCGCCCGAGGCGTGGCAGGGTGTTCGCAAGGCGGCAGCGTTCGGCGCGGCGTGCGCCCAGCCCGCTTATCCCGACGACAGTGTCTATTTCGAACCACCGGCGCCTATGAGCGAGGATTGTCTGACGCTCAATATCTGGACACCGAAGGCGGCGGCGAAGGCGCCGGTGATCGTCTGGATTCATGGCGGCGCGTTGCTCCGCGGCACAAGCGCGAGTGCGCTCTACGACGGCGGCGAATATGCGAAGCGCGGGATCGTCTTTGTCTCGATCAACTATCGACTCGGCGTCCTCGGCTGGTTCGCGCACCCCGCACTGAGTGCCGAATCGCCCGAGGGGGTATCGGGCAACTACGGACTGCTCGACCAGATCGCAGCGCTTCGCTGGGTCAGGCGCAACATCGCGGCGTTCGGCGGCGATCCCGCCAATGTTACCATCATGGGCGAATCTGCCGGCGCGCTGAGCGTCGCCTATCTGCTTGGCGTGCCGCGCGCGCGGGGGCTGTTTGCGAAAGCAATTGCGCAAAGCCCTAATATCCGTGCGGTGCCGAGGCTTCGCGAACCGGCCTTCGGACTTGCTGCGGCCGAGGCGATGGGAGCGCTATTCGCCGACGCGGTGGGGGCAAAGGATCTGCCGGCGCTCCGCGCGGTCGATGCAGAGCGGCTGACGCGGGCGGCGCTCGCCGCGCGCTTTGTGCCGCAGCCGACGGTCGACGGCGCGTTGCTGCCCGGCCAGCTCGCCGATATTCTTGATCGCGGCGAGCAGGCGCCGGTGCCGCTGCTTGCCGGCTTCAACAGCGGTGAGGTGCGCTCGCAGCGCGGGCTGGTGCCGAAGGCCCCCGCCGACGCCGCGGCCTATGAGGCCGGGATCGAGCGGAGCTATGGCGACCTCGCGCGCGCCTGGCTTCGGCTCTATCCGGCGGCGGACATGGAGGGCAGCCTGATCGCCGCGACGCGTGATGCCGTCTATGGCTGGGCGAGCGAACGGCTGGTGCGTGCGCAGGCCGCGGCGGGGCTGCCCGCCTATCTCTATCTGTTCGACCATTGCTATGCTGCGGCGCGGGCGCGCGATCTTTGCGCCTTTCACGCGAGCGAGCTGCCGTTCGTCTTCGGCCGCGCCGATACCGGGCTTCCCCCGAATTGGCCCGCGCCCGGCGGCCCCGTGGACAGCGCGCTGGCCGGAGCCATGATCGACTATTGGGTGAGCTTTGCGCGCGAGGGCGTGCCCGCCGTCGCCGGCTCGCCGATCTGGGCTTCCTATGGGAGCGATGAAGCCTATATGCGCTTTGCCACACGGCCCGGTGCCGGCCGCGATCCGCTGCCCGGCATGTTCGAGTTGCACGAAGCGGTGATGCGGCGTCGCCGCGCGGCGGGTGAGCAGTGGTTCCTCAATCTGGGCCCCGCGGCGGACCCGCTTGCCGGCCGGCCTGTCACCGACGTCCGCCCCTAGACAAGCGGGGCGCGAGAACATATATACCGGACGTTATGAAAGTCGAAGCTCCTGCCGCCCCCAAGGGCCGTCCGCGCGAATTTTGCGTGGATGCCGCGCTCGCGGCTGCGCTGCGCGTTTTCTGGAGCAAGGGCTATGAGGGCGCCTCGATGGCGGACCTCACCGAGGCGATGGGGATCACCAAGCCCAGCCTTTATGCCGCGTTCGGCAACAAGGAGGCGCTCTTCAACAAGGCGCTCGACCTTTATGAGCGCGAAAAGCTCGATTATATGCGCGAGGCGCTGAAGGCGCCCACCGCCCGCGGCGTCGCCGAACATTTGATGCGCGGCGCGCTTGAAATGCAGACCTGTCCTGACAATCCCCACGGCTGTCTTGGCGTCATCAGCTCGGTTGCCTGCGGGTCGGAGGCGGAGGGCATTCGCGAAGCGGTGCTCGAGCGGAGCGCGGCGGCAAA
Source organism: Sphingomonadales bacterium (assembly GCA_044508875.1). Classification (GTDB taxonomy): domain Bacteria; phylum Pseudomonadota; class Alphaproteobacteria; order Sphingomonadales; family Sphingomonadaceae; genus Sphingopyxis; species Sphingopyxis flava_A. Next base: position 11,508 of record JBIQHE010000030.1, read on the forward strand.
GCGCGCGCTGCTCAGCCGCTTCGAACAAGCGAAGGCCGACGGTGATCTCCCGGCCGACGTCGACCCTGAAGGTCTCGCAGCGCTCCTGACCGCGATTAACCAGGGGCTGGCCGTTCAAGCGGGCGCGGGCGCCACGCGGGCCGAGCTCGAACGTCTGGTGGAGACAAGTCTAAAGCTGTGGCCGGGGCGCTGACAGAAAATTTTTACTGGCCGGTACAGAATAGCCTTGACGTGGCGCATTCTCACTTATATACCGCATAGTACATAAAGCATTCCCTCTCCCCGGTCGGCAATCATGATGTGGTTGCCGAAGGAGTGTCGCCATGTCTCGACAAGAAACATCTCTCCCCCCGGCCGGCCGCCGCATGTCCCCTCTGCGGCGGCCGGGCCCCTGACCGCGCTGCTCCAGCGCACATAATAAGACCAGACGTCCACGCGGCGCGCGTGGCGCTCCCAGGGAGGGCAGCCCTCGGCTGCTCTCTGACGACCCTTTCGCAACTCCTAGGGCCGGTGGCCATGCTCCCGGCGCCGGCCCCCTTTTGCGCTCCGCGCAGCGACCGACCAGAGAAAAGGCCCTGCCATGACTGTCCATATTCCAATCGAGAAAACCGACCCCGCCGACGCCCGCGTCCGGCGCGAGCTTGCCGAGCTCCTCCATCCGCACCGGCGAAACCGGATGGTCTGGATCGCCGTCCTGCTGGCGATTGTCGTGGGCGCGTGGTGGGTACTCCGCGATGGCGCGCCGCAGGCGGCCGCCGCGCCGCCGCCGGTGCTTACCGTGGCCAGCCCCCTGTCGCGCGGAGTGACACTTTGGGACGATTATATCGGCCGCTTTGAGGCCAGCCAGTCGGTCGAGGTGCGCCCGCGCGTCTCGGGTGCCGTCACCGCGGTGCATTTCACCGATGGCCAAATCGTCCGCAAGGGCCAGCCGCTGTTCACAATAGATCCGCGTCCCTATCGCGCTGCGCTGGCTGAGGCACGAGCGGCCGCTGCGAGCGCGCGTAGCGACCTCGCGCTCGCCAAGCTCGAACTCGAGCGCGCTGGCCGGCTCGTCGACGTAGAGGCGGTATCCGAGAGCGAGATCGACCGGCTCCGCGCCCGCGTTCGCGCAGCGTCGGCCGCGCTCGCCGGGGCCGAGGCTCGCATTGCGGCGCGGGCGCTCGACGTCGAATTCACTACCGTCAGGGCGCCGCAGAGCGGACGCATCTCTGACCGGATGATCGACCCCGGAAACCTCGTGTCCGCCGGTGACGAGCGCGGAACACTGCTCACCACGATCAATGCGCTCGACCCCATTTATTTCACCTTCCAGGGCTCCGAGGCCTTGTTCCTCAAGACCAAGCGCGACGGAACCGGCAAGGGCGCGGCGGTAGAAGTGCGGCTGCAGGACGAAGCTGATTATCGGTGGAAGGGCGAGCTCGACTTTACCGACAATGGGCTCGACCCGCGCTCGGGGACGATCAGGGCCCGTGCGCGCCTCGCCAACCCGGAAATGTTCCTGACCCCCGGAATGTTTGGAAACATGCGGCTCGCGACCGATGAAACGACCCGTGCGCTTCTTGTCCCGGCCGCCGCAGTGCAGACCGATCAGGCGCGCAAGATCGTCTATGTCGTCGGCCGCGACGGCGTCATTGCCGCGAAGCCGGTCGAGATCGGGCCTGAAGTCGACGGGCTTCGCGTGATCCGTTCCGGCATCGCTGCGGCCGACCAGGTGGTGATCAACGGCTTTCAGTTCGCGCGGCCAGGCGAGAAAGCCCTTACCAAGGCGGGCCGCATCGCGGCTGAACCCGAAAAGGCGGCTGCGTCCGCGCACGAACCGGTGTCGGCGCAGGCAACCTTCGCAAGCTGACCCTTCGCCCCTCCTCGTCAGCGGGAGGGGGCAATTTGAACCCAAACAGCAGAACAGGGGCTCTCCCATGCGCCTTTCCCGTTTCTTTATCGACCGGCCGATCTTTGCGGCCGTCCTCGCGGTGATCATCACCATCATCGGAGCGGTGGCCTATGTGGGCCTGCCGGTCTCGCAATATCCCGACATCGTCCCGCCGACGGTGACCGTGACGGCAAGCTATCCCGGTGCCTCGGCTGAAACTGTAGCAGACACGGTGGCGGCGCCCATCGAGCAGGAAATCAATGGCGTCGAGAACATGCTCTATATGAGCAGCCAATCGACTGGCGATGGCGTCGTCACGATCACCGTGACCTTCAAGATCGGAACCGACCTCGATGCGGCGCAGGTGCTCGTGCAGAACCGTGTGGCAATCGCGACCCCGCGCCTTCCTGAAACCGTGCAACGCCTCGGCGTGGTGACGCGCAAGACTTCGCCGGACTTCCTGATGGTCGTGAACCTCGTCTCCCCCGACAAGTCGCTCGACCGTGCCTATATCTCCAACTATGCGCTGACCCAGCTTCGCGACCGCCTCAGCCGCATCGACGGCGTCGGCGACGTGCGCCTGTTCGGCAATCGCGACTATTCGATGCGCGTATGGATCGACCCCGGCCGCGCGGCCGCGCTTGACCTGACCGCGGGCGAGATCGTCGCTGCGCTGCGCCGCGAAAACGTGCAGGTCGCCGCGGGCACGCTCGGCCAGCCGCCTTATGCGAACGGCAGCGATTTCCAATTGAATGTGGAAACGCAGGGCCGCCTGACCGACCCCAGCGACTTTGCCAACATCGTCATCCGCAGTGACGCCGACGGGCGGCAGGTGCGCGTGTCGGATGTCGCGCGCGTCGAGCTCGGCGCGTCGGATTACAACAGCAACACCTATCTGTCGGGCGATCCGACGGTGATCATGGCGGTCTTCCAGCGCCCCGGATCGAACGCGCTCGCCGCCGCGCAGGCGGTCGAGGCCGAGATGGAAACAGCGTCAAAGAGCTTCCCCAAGGGGCTCGAATATCGCGTCATCTATAATCCCACCGAATTCATCTCCCAGTCGATCGACGCGGTGATGGACACCTTGTTCGAAGCGGTGGTGCTCGTCGTGATCGTCATTCTGGTATTCCTCCAGAAATGGCGCGCGGCGATCATTCCGGTGCTTGCCATTCCCGTATCGCTGGTCGGCACTTTCACGGTGCTTGCGGCGTTCGGATACAGCCTCAACAATCTGTCGCTGTTCGGCATGGTGCTCGCGATCGGGATCGTCGTCGACGACGCGATCGTCGTGGTCGAGAATGTCGAGCGCAACCTCGAAAAGGGGATGAGCGCGCTGGAGGCCGCGCGAACGTCGATGGACGAGGTGTCGGCCGCGCTGGTGGCGATCGTGCTGGTGCTCTGCGCGGTGTTCGTGCCGACCCTGTTTCTCACCGGGCTGTCGGGCGCTTTCTATCAGCAGTTCGCGGTGACCATCTCGACCGCCACGATCATCTCGCTGATCCTCTCGCTCACCCTGTCGCCCGCGCTCGCCGCGATACTGCTGCGTCCGCATGCGGCCCCCACGAACGAAGGGCGCGGTATGCAGATGCTGCGCCGGGCCGGTGATGCCTTCAACCGCGGATTTGAGCGTATGGGCGGCGCCTATGCGGCGCTCACCGCGCGGCTCGTGCGCGCGCCGAGAAAAGTGATGGCGACCTATGCGGGGCTGATCGCGGCGACCGTCGCGCTGTTCTGGGCGACGCCCACGGGCTTCATCCCGGCGCAGGATCAGGGCTATTTCCTCGTCGTCGCCAAGCTGCCCTCCGGCGCGTCGGTCGAGCGCACAGACGCCGTGCTGCAGAAGGTGGCGCAGCGCGTGCTGCCGGTCGAGGGCATATTGGGTTCGGTGATGCTCGCGGGCTTCGACGGCCCGTCCCAAACGCTCGCGCCCAATTCGGCGGCTGCTTATTTCCCGCTCAAGTCCTTTGAGGAGCGCAAGAAGCTCGGCGTAAAGCTTGACGATATCATCAACGAGGCGCGCAAGCGGACGGCCGACATCACCGAGGCGCAAATCGTGATCATTCCCCCGCCACTGATCCAGGGGATCGGTTCGGCGGGTGGCTACCGGATGATCGTCCAAGATCGCGGTGGGCACGGCTATGCCGAGCTGGCGAAGGAATCGAACAATCTGATCGGTAAGGCGAACCAGGCGCAAGGCCTTGCAAATGTCTTCACCTTCTTCGATCCGACCAATCCGCGCGTCTTCGCGGACATCGACCGGGCGAAGGCGAACGCTCTCGGCGTTCCGCCCGACCGCGTTTTCGAAGCGCTGCAGGTCTACCTGGGCTCGGCTTTCGTCAACGATTTCAACCTGCTCGGGCGCACCTACCGTGTGACCGCGCAGGCCGATGCGCCCTATCGCCAGACGGTCGCCGACATTGCCAACCTTCGTACCCGGTCCAACTCGGGGGCGATGGTGCCGATCGGGTCGGTCGCCAATTTCGAGGACCGCACCGGGCCGTACCGTGTCACGCGCTACAATCTCTTCCCTGCGGTCGAGGTCGATGGCGACACGGCACCGGGATCGTCCTCGGGCGCCTCGCTGACCACGATGGAGAAGCTGGCGAGCGAAACGCTGCCCGCGGGCTATGGCACCGAATGGACGGGCATCGCCTTCCAGCAGAAGGCGGCGGCGAACACAGCCGGCATCGTCTTCGCGCTCGCGGTGGTCTTCGTCTTCCTGGTGCTCGCGGCGCAGTATGAAAGCCTGACGCTGCCGCTGGCGATCATTCTGATCGTCCCGATGTGCCTGCTCGCGGCGATGGTGGGCGTCAATCTTCGCGGGATGGACAATAATGTCCTCACGCAGATCGGCCTCGTCGTCCTGATCGCGCTCGCGGCGAAGAACGCCATCCTGATCGTCGAATTCGCCCGCCAGGCCGAGGAACAGGACGGGCTGTCGCCGGTCGAGGCCGCCGTGCGAGCCGCGCGCGACCGCCTGCGCCCCATCCTTATGACGAGCTTTGCCTTCATCCTCGGCGCCGTGCCGCTGCTGATCGCGAGCGGCGCGGGGGCGGAGTTGCGTCAGGCGCTTGGCACCGCGGTATTCTTCGGGATGCTCGGCGTCACCGCGTTCGGCCTCATCTTCACCCCCACCTTCTACGTCGTTTGCCGCGCACTCGGCGAGTGGTTCGCGCACCGGCGGGGCGGGACGGGCGGCCACGGCGCGCTGGCGCCGGTTCCGGCGGAATAGGAGAAAAGACGATGATACTCCGCACCACCCTCACCGCCGCGTCGGTGCTGGCGCTCGCTGCCTGCGCGGTTGGCCCCGACTATAAGGCGCCGCAATCGGCGTCGACGCCTGCCGCGGCCGGCGCGTTCGTTGCGGCGGATAGCTCCGCCGTCAGTCTCGATCCGGTCGCGCCGGACTGGTGGCGTCTCTATGACGATCCCGTGCTCGACGGTCTCGTCGCCGATGCGCTGCAGGCCAATACCGACGTTCGCGTAGCCGTCGCCAACATCGCCAAGGCCCGCGCGGCGCTGCGCGGTGCGCGTAGCGACCGGCTGCCGCAGACCGGGATTTCGGCCGGCGCGGACTATGGCCGTCTGCCCGAAGGCCAGCGTGCGCCCGGCGCGTCCCGCGAAGACTGGACGGTCGATGCCGGGCTGAACGTCGCCTACGAGGTCGACCTGTTCGGCCGCGTTGCGCGCTCGGTCGAGGCGGCACGCGGCGACGTCGCGGCGGCGCAAGCCGATGCCGAGGCGGTACGCGTGATGGTCGTGTCGGACACGACGCTCGCCTATGCTGACGCGGCCTCGGGCGCGGCGAGGCTCGACGTCGCGCGCCATATCGTCGACCTGCTCGACCGGCAGGTGATGCTGACCGGGCGGCGCAAGGAGGCGGGGCTCGCGACTGGGCTCGACCTCGCGCGGATCACGACGCTGCGCGATCAGCGCGCCGCCGATATTCCCGCGCTCGAAGCCGAGCGGCAGGCGGCGCTCTTCCGCCTCGTGACGCTCACCGGCCGCGCGCCTGCGGAGCTCCCTGCCATTGCGGCCGACCGCAACATCAGCCTCGAAATCACCGATCCCATCCCGGTCGGTGACGGGGCGGCGCTTCTGAAGCGTCGCCCCGACATTCGCGCCGCCGAACGCCGCCTTGCCGCCGACACGGCGCGGATCGGAGTTGCGACCGCCGACCTTTATCCGCACATCACGCTGGGCGGATCGGTCGGGTCGACGGGGACGGGTCTCGGCGACATTTTCGGTGGCGGGCCGCTGCGCTGGCTGCTGGGGCCGCTCATTAACTGGGCTTTCCCCAATCAGGAGCCCGCGCGGGCGCGGATCGCGGCGGCCGAGGCCGAAACGCAGGCGTCGCTCGCACGCTTCGACGGCACGGTGCTGCGCGCGCTCGAGGAAACCGAAACCGCGCTTTCGGGCTATGCGCGCGCGCTCGAACAGCGGCAGGCGCTTCGCGCCGCGCGCGAGCAGGCGGCAAAGGCGGCGCGGATCGTGCGCGCCCAGCGCGAGGAAGGCGCCGCGGACTCGCTGGCCTGGCTCGATGCCGAACGCACCGCGGCGGAGGCCGAAGCGGCGCTCGCGGCGCAGGATGCGGCGATTTCGCGCCGGCAGATCGCGCTGTTCCGGGCGCTGGCGGGCGGCTGGTCCTAGGAAGTGCGTTCGCTGGCCGGAACCAGCGGCGTCACCCGCGTCATCGCGGCGGCGGCCATGAGCAGCGTTGCCGCCGCGAAGGCCATCGTCCAGATCGGCTCGTCCGGGAAGAAGGCCTTCATCAGCTGCCCCATCACTGTCGCCACGAGCAACTGCGGGACGACGATGAAGACATTGAACAATCCCATATAGGTGCCAAGCTTCGCCTGCGGCAGGTTGGACGCGAGGATAGCATAAGGCATGGCGAGCACCGAGGCCCAGAAAATGCCGATGAACAGCTCGCTGAGGATGAGCTCGGCCGGGTCGCGCAGGACGAGAAAACTCGCATAGCCAGCGGCGCCGCACAGCAGGGCGATGATATGGGTACGCGCCGCGCCGATCCGCGCCGCGAGCCAAGGCAGTAGTGTCAGCGCCGCGACCGCTGCCACGCCGTTGTAGATCGCGAACAGCTCGCCGACCCAATTGGCGCCGTCCTGATAGGCGGCCGAAGCGGGATCGGTAGCGTGGAAATGATATTGGGTGACGATTGGCGTCGTGTTGATCCACATGATGAAGAGCGCCGACCAGCTGAAGAACTGGACGAGCGCGAGACGCTTCATCAGGGGCGGCATCCCAGCGAAATCGCCGACGATGCTCGACAACATATTCGCCGTATTGCCGCGGCGCGCGAGCGCGATCGCGATCATCGCGGCGAGGCCGTAACCCGCGAGCAACGCGCCGAGCAGCAGAATTTCGCGGAGCAGCGCAAAACGCGTCTGGACGAAGGCGACGAGGATGCCGCTGGCGATCCACGCGAGGCTCGCACCATAGCCGCGCGAGGCGAGCGCACGCTTCGCGGGCGCCGCTGCTTCGGCGCGCGCGGCCTCGAACGCCGTCATCTGTTCAGGGCTGTATTCGCTGGTGGTGACGACGGTCCACAGCACCGCGAGGAAGAGCGCAATCCCGCCGAACCAGAACGCGTAGCGTACCGTGTCGGGAATCTGCCCCGGCGGCGCTACATTGGCGACTCCCATCGCTTCCATCAGCGCGGGAAACAGCGATCCGACGACCGCGCCCGCGCCGATGAACGCGGTCTGCACGGCATAGCCGGCGCTGTGCTGGTCCTTGCGCAGCATGTCGCCGACGAAGGCTCGGAAAGGCTCCATCGAGATATTGAGCGAGGCGTCGAGCAGCCACAGCATCACCGCCGCGAACCAGATCGCGGGGCTTTGGGGCATTACGAACAGCGCCATCGCGGCGAGGATGGCGCCGGCGAGAAAATAGGGGCGCCGGCGGCCAAGGCGGCCGAGCCAGGTGCGGTCGCTCATATGGCCGATCACCGGTTGGACCAGCAGCCCGGTGAGCGGCGCCGCGACCCACAGCCCGGGCAGTTTCTCGATATCCTCCCCCAGCGACTGGAAGATGCGGCTCATATTGGCGTTCTGCAGCGCAAAGCCGATCTGGATACCGAAAAAGCCGAAGCTGATGTTCCACAGGCCGGCAAGGCTCTGCCGCGGCTTGTCCATTGCCTCTCCCTCTTTCTGGCCGCCGATGCGGCTCGCGTTCGGGCGGACTCTGCCGTGCGGCGCGGAAGGGGGCAAGCGGGGCGGGGTGGGTATACGAATGCGTTTGCCTCGCCCTCCCCTTCAGGGGAGGGGCTATCAGTCAAATTGCCGTGCTCTGCCGCCTGATCAGCCGCGCGGGGAGCATGGTGCGGTCGGCCGCCTTGCCGTCGATGCGGCGGAGCAATGCGTCGATGAGCAGTTCGCCCGCGCCCTTCATGTCCTGCATCAGGGTGGTCAGCGTCGGCGAGGTCTGGCTGGCCGCGGGAATGTCGTCGAAGCCGATCAGCGCAACATCCTGCGGGCAGCCCAGCCCAGCTTCGGCGAGCGCGCGCATCGCGCCGATCGCGATCAGGTCGCTACCTGCGAAGATGGCGTCGAATGCCTTGCCACGCGCGAGCAGCGCCTTGGCGGCGGCGTAGCCCGAATCCTCGGACGAAACCGCGTCCTGCTTAAGCGTGGGGTCCGCCGTGAGGCCTGCCGCGGTCAGTGCGCGACAGAGACCGGTGTAGCGGTCCTGAAATTCGGGTGCATGATCCGACGCATCGCCGAGAAAGGCGATACGCCGCCGCCCGATCTCGACCAGATGTTCGCCTGCCAGCTCACCCGCGCCGAGATTGTCCGACCCGACGGTCAGCCCGATACTGTCGTCCGACACTGACCCCCAGCGAACGAACTTGGTCCCCATTTCGACGAGATGCTCAAGCTTCGTGCGGTAGAGCTGATAGTCGCCATAGCCGAGGAGGATGATGCCGTCCGACCGGTGGCTGTCCTGATAGGTGACGTGCCAGTCGTTATGCATCTGTTGGAAACTGATGAGCAGGTCATAGCCTCTCAGCGCGCATTGGCGGGTGATCGACCCCAGCATCGACAGGAAGAAGGGGTTGATCATCGAATCGTCGGGGTTTGGGTCCTCGAAGAAGAGCAGGGCGAGCGTATGGGTGCGCTGCGAGCGCAGGCTCGACGCGTTTTTGTCGACGGTATAGTTGAGCTCGCGCGCGATGCGCTCGATGTTCGCACGGGTCGCGGCGCTCACCGACTTGCTGCCGCGCAGCGCGCGCGACACGGTCGGCTGCGACACGCCCGCCAGATAGGCGATGTCGAACGACGTCGGCTTGGACGAGGGCGGCCTCCCCATGTTCCTCTCCTGCCTCGCAGCCTTTCCCAAGGCGGCGCGCGCCGGAATCTAGCGGGTGGCCGGCGCCGCGCAAGGCTTCGCATCGGGACCTTTGAGGCGCGAAGCAGGCTGTGACATTTTGGTACCAGGCACCGCGGCCGCATAATATGCGTATACGTATACCCTATGGCCGCCGCTCCCGATTGGTTTCAATTGCAGGGTGAAGACGGGAACACCCGCGTGTCGGAGAGGAGCCTGGCGGACGGAGCGCCGTCCCTTAGGCCGATGCGTGGCAAGACTGCCCGTCCGAGCCAGGGGAGCCTTTTCATGACCATGCCGACCACATTCCGTCGCGGTGCTAGCGCGATCGCGCTCGGCCTTGCCTTGATCGCTATCGTGCCGGACAGTGCAATGGCGCAGAACGCAGGAGCCGCGTCGCTCGACGACGCTGCGGCCGCCGTCGAGGGGGAAATCGTCGTCACCGGCATTCGCGGCGCAATCAACAATTCGGTCCAGGCGAAGAAGGAAAATACGTCGATCGTCGAGGTCGTCTCCGCCGAAGACATCGGCAAGCTACCGGACCTGTCGATTGCCGAATCGCTGTCGCGCCTTCCCGGCCTTGCAACGCAGCGGCTCGACGGCCGCGCCAACGTCGTGTCGATCCGCGGTCTAGCGCCCGATTTCACCACCACATTGCTCAACGGCCGCGAACAGGTGTCGGCGAGCAACAATCGCGGGGTCGAACTCGACCAATATCCCTCGGAGCTTCTGAACGGCGCCATCGTCTACAAGACCCCCGACGCCTCGCTGATCGGGCAGGCGCTCGGCGGCACGATCGACATGCGGACGGTGCGCCCCCTTGCCTATGGGAAGCGCGCGATCGCGGTCGGCGCACGTTTCGAGATCAACGACCTCGGCGAGCTCAACCCCGACATCTCGGACAAGGGCTATCGCGCCAATATCTCCTATATCGACCAGAATGCCGACGGGACGCTCGGCTGGGCGATCGGCTACGCCCGCATGCAATCGCCGACCGCCGAGGAGCGATTCAACGCCTGGGGCTATCCCGAGGTGAGCGACGGCACCAACACCGCGTTCCTGATCGGCGGCGCCAAGCCATATGTGAAATCGAACGAGTTGAAGCGCGACGGTGTGATGGCCGTGCTCGAATGGGAGCCGAGCGATAAGGTCCATACGACGCTGGACGGCTATTGGTCGAAGTTCAAGGACGTGCAGCGCCTGCGCGGTATCGAATTGCCGCTGGCCTGGGGCAATTCGACGCTGCTGCCCGGCTTCACCATCGAAAACGGGCTGGTAACGCGGGGCACCTGGTCGGGAACCGAGGCAGTGATGCGCAACGACGTCGTCCACCGCGATTCGACGATCATTGCGGGCGGCTGGAACACCCAGTTCAAGCCCAATGAAAAGCTGACGCTCGAACTCGATCTCGGCTATTCGCGGCTCAGGAAGACCGAGGAGAATCTGGAGATCTATCTCGGTACCGGGCGCGGCGCGGGCGTGGGCGCGCGCGAGACGGCGCTGGGATTCGAGATGCGGCCGAAGGGCGGGATCATCCTCGACCCCTCGCTCGACTATGCCGACCCCAATCTGTTCGTGATCACCGACCCGCAGGGCTGGAACAGCTGCGGCGGCGCGGTGCCCAACTGTCAGGACGGCTTCGTCAACACGCCGAAGATCCGCGACGAGCTCAAGTCGCTGCGCCTGCAGGCGACGCAGGAGCTGGGCGGCGTGTTCAGCAGCCTGCGCGTCGGCGCCAATTATTCGGACCGCGAGAAGAGCCTCGACGACCGCGGCTTCGTGCTGACCAGCACCGACTACCCTGCCGACACCCCGGTGCCTTCGGACTATCTGTTCGACCCGGTCTCGCTCGACTTCATCGGCATTCCCGGCATGGTGGCGTTCGACAGCTGGCGCTATTACAACGACGGCAACTATACGCTGACCGACGAGGCCGGTTGGACCCCCGGGCGCATCTTCAACGACTACAAGGTTCGCGAAAAGGTGCTGACGGGCTTCGTCCAGGCCAATTTCGACGCCGACGCCGGCGGCACGCCGGTTCGGGGCAACGTCGGGGTGCAGATCGTCCACACCGACCAGTCGGCCTCCAGCTTCTATGCCCAGGTCGTGAACGGACAGACCCAGTCGACTCCCGTCACCGACGGCGTCAAATATACCGAGATTCTCCCCAGCCTGAATCTGACGGTCGAGTTTGCCGACAACAGCTTCCTGCGCTTCGGTGCGGCGCGCATGCTGGCGCGGGCGCGGATGGATCAGCTGAAGCCCGGCGGCGGCGTCAATTTCGACGCGTCGAAGCGCAACAACACCGACATCAACGCCTCCCCCTGGTCGCTCGACCTCGGCAACGCGAAGCTGCGGCCGCTGATGGCTGAAGCTGTCGATGTCGCGGTCGAGAAATATTTCGGACAGGGCGCCTATGTTTCGCTGGGCGGATTCTACAAATATCTCGAAAACTACATCTATCGCCAGAGCGACGCGTTCGATTTCACCGGCTTTGAAATTCCCGACGGCGGAACGGTCGCCACCTATCAAGGCATCGCGAACCAGTGGCGGAACGGGAACGGCGGCCACCTGTATGGCGCCGAAGCCTCGCTCTCGCTGCCCTTCGCGACCTTCACCCGCGCGCTCGACGGCTTCGGCGTGCTCGCCAGCGGCTCCTATACGAAGAGCCGCGTCCGCGAAGGCGGAGCCGCGCCGATCGCCATGCCGGGCCTGTCGCGCTGGGTCGTCAACGGAACCGCCTATTTCGAAAAGGCCGGGTTCCAGGCGCGAGTGTCGGGCCGCTATCGCTCCAAATTCCTCGCGGAGGTTTCGGGGCTGAGCCTCGTTCGCGACAAGGTGATGGCGAAGAGCGAATTCGTGGTCGACGCGCAGATCGGCTATACGTTCCAAAGCGGCACACTCGAAGGACTGGGCATCCTGCTCCAGGCATCGAACCTGACGAATGAGCCGTTCGTCACCTATTACAACAACGACCCCCGTCAGATCCGCGACTATCAGAATTACGGCCGCAACTTCATGGCGGGCATCACCTACAGGTTCTGAGTTGAACGGCGGGCCGGACGATATGTCCGGCCCGCCCGTTGCGGGGCGAGCGGTTCCCGGACGGCACGCACGAGAGGGAAGGGGAAGAGTGGGCGACAGTCGCATCACGAAGGTAGTGATCGTCGGCGGCGGAACGGCAGGCTGGATGGCGGCCGCGGCGCTGTCCCGCACGATGGACGGCCTGTCGATCCGGCTGGTCGAGAGCGAGGAGATCGGCACCGTGGGGGTGGGCGAGGCGACGATTCCGTCGATCCGCCTGTTCAACGCGCTGGTCGGCATCGACGAAAATGATTTCATCCGCGAGACCCGCGGATCGTTCAAACTGGGGATCGAGTTTCAGAACTGGGGGCGCATCGGCGATGTCTATATGCACGCCTTCGGGCAGATCGGGCGCAGCCTCGGCATGCTGCCGTTCCAACAATATTGGCTGCGCGGCCGCGCAGAGGGCATCGCGGGTCGCTTCGGCACCTATTCGCTGAACGAGACGGCGGCGCTTCAGAACCGTTTTGCTCGGCTTCCCCATATCCCGAACACCGGCCTCGAGGGCATCGGCTATGCCTTTCACTTCGACGCGGCGCTCTATGCGGCCTATCTGCGCCGGATCGCCGAAGCTGCCGGGGTGGATCGCACGGAAGGCAAGGTCGCCGAGGTCCGGCAGAACGGCGAGAGCGGCCATGTCGAAGCGGTCGTCCTCGAAGACGGAACCGCGATCGACGGCGAGCTTTTCATCGACTGCTCGGGCTTTCGCGCGCTGCTGGTCGGGGACGCTCTCCAAACCGGCTTTGAGGACTGGACGCATTGGCTTCCCTGCGACCGCGCGATTGCGGTGCCCAGCGAAAATGCTGGCCCAGCGCGGCCCTATACACAGGCAATCGCGCACCAGAGCGGCTGGCAATGGCGCATCCCGCTCCAGCACCGCACGGGAAACGGCCACGTCTTTTGCAGCGACTTCATCAGCGAGGACGAGGCGGCCGCGGTGCTGCTTGCCAACATCGAAGGCCGGCCGCTCGCCGAACCGCGGACGCTGCGTTTCCGGACGGGAATGCGCAGCCGGGCCTGGAGCGGCAATGTCGTCGCGCTGGGCCTTGCCTCGGGCTTCCTCGAACCCCTCGAATCGACGAGCATCCATCTGATCCAGAACGGTATCGCCCGTCTGCTCGCGCATTTTCCGGGCCGCGATTTCGACGGTGCCAATGTCGACGCCTACAACCGGCGGGTTCGCTTCGATTATGAGCGCATCCGCGACTTCATCATCCTCCATTATCATGCCAATCAGCGCACCGATTCCGCGTTCTGGGCGCGGTGCCGCGAGATGGCGATCCCCGAGACGCTGACGCTCAAGATCGATCTGTTTCGAAGCCAGGGACAGATCGTTCGCGAGGCCGACGAACTGTTCGTGGAGATCGGCTGGTTCCAGGTGCTCACCGGGCAGAATGTCGCACCGCGCGCCTATCACCCGATGGCTGATCAACTGAGCCGCGACGAGCTGTCGGGCTTTTTCGGGGATATCGAAACGATCGTGGCAGGCACCGCGTCGCGCCTTCCCACGCATGACGATTTCATCGCGCAACATTGCGCGGCAGGAGTGCCCGCATGAGCCTTCTTACATCGCTCGTGGCGCTGAGCATGGCGGGCGCCACGCCCGCCGCCGCGCCTGCAGAAGATTATCGCCAGCGGCGGCCGGAAGACGAAATCATCTATTTCCTGCTGCCAGACCGGTTTGAAAATGGCGACCCGTCGAACGACCGGGGCGGACTCGAGGGTGACCGGCTGACGACCGGTTACGACCCGGCCGGCAAGGGCTTTTTCCACGGCGGCGACCTCAAGGGCGTGACCCGCCGGCTCGACTATATCCAGTCGCTCGGCGCGACGGCGATCTGGCTGTCGCCGGTGTTCCAGAACAAGGTGGTGCAGGGGCCGAAGGGGCAGGAGAGCGCAGGCTATCACGGCTATTGGGTGACCGATTTCACCCGGGTCGACCCGCATTTGGGCACGAATGCCGATTTCAAGGCGCTGGTCGATGCCGCGCATGCGCGCGGGATGAAGGTCTATATGGACATTCTCATCAACCACACCGCCGACGTGATCGAGATGGCCGAATGCGAAGGCTATGACTGCCCCTACCGCAGCCGTGCTGACTTTCCCTATTCGCGCCGAGCCGCCGACGGGGCCCCGATCAACCACGGCTTCGCCGGCGATGCGGTTCCCTCGGCAGAGAATTTCGGCCGGCTAACCGACCCCAACTTCGCCTATACGGTCAAGATCGATCCGCGCGAAAAGGACATCAAGGTCCCCGCGTGGCTCAACGACCCCATCTATTATCACAATCGCGGCAATTCGACCTTTACCGGCGAAAGCGCGACGATGGGCGATTTCGTGGGACTCGACGATCTGATGACCGAAAATCCCCGTGTCGTTCAGGGGTTCATCGACATCTATGGCGAGTGGATCGACAAATTTAAGATCGACGGGTTTCGCATCGACACCGCCAAGCATGTGAACCCGGAGTTCTGGCGGGTCTTCGCGCCCGCGATGCTCGAACGCGCAGCGAAGAACGGTATCCCTCATTTCCATATCTTCGGCGAATATGCGACGGGCGATATGGATCCGACCATCACGGCGCAGGGCACGCGTTTCGCAGGACTGCCCGCTAGCCTCGACTTCCCTTTCTTCGCGGCGGTCCGCGATGTGGTGGGGGGGGAGAAGGCGCCAGATTTGCTGGAGAAGCTGTTCTCCGCGGATCCGCTCTATGGCGACGACGCCGTGGCGCTTCAGCTTCCCACCTTTACCGGCAACCATGATTTCGGCCGCTTTGCACATTTTGCGCGCAGGTCTTTTCCAGATGCAGGCGACGCGGAATTGTTGCGCCGCGTCGAACTTGCCCATGCGATGCTGCTTGGGCTGCGCGGCGTGCCGGTGCTCTATTCGGGCGATGAACAGGGCTTCTCCGGCGACGGCGGCGATCAGGACGCGCGCGAGGACATGTTCGCATCGAAGGTCGCGGTCTATAACGACAATGATCTGATCGGCACCGATGCGACGACTGCCGAGAGCAATTTCGACCCCCACCATCCCCTGTACCGCGCCATCGCACGTCTGGCGAAACTGAGGCAGGACCATATCGCGCTGCGCCGTGGCCGGCAGATTATCCGCAGCTATGCCGAGAAGCCGGGACTGTTTGCGGTGTCGCGCATCGATGCGGTGTCGGGACAGGAGATTCTGCTTGTCTTCAACACGTCGAGCGCGCCGCTGAGCGCCAACGTTGCCGTCGATCCGGCCAAGAACAGCTACTCGGCGCTCCGCGGCGAATGCCCGGCCGCGGCCGCTGCGCCAGGGCAGCTCGCCATCACCCTCCCGCCGCTCGGATACATGATCTGCGAAACCCGATGAACGAACTCTCTCCCCTCCCATCCTCCACCCGGAAATCGCAGCCTTTGTGGTGGAAGGGCGCGGTCATCTATCAGGTCTATCCGCGCAGCTATGCCGATTCGAACGGCGACGGCGTCGGGGATCTCGCGGGGATCACGGCGCGGCTCGACTATATCGCCTCGCTTGGGGTCGATGCGATCTGGCTCTCGCCATTCTATCCCTCGCCGATGGACGATTTCGGATATGACATCGCCGACTATTGCGATGTTGACCCGATCTTCGGCACCCTCGCAGACTTCGACGGGCTCGTCTCCCGCGCGCATAGCCTGGGGCTAAAGGTAACCACCGACCTTGTCTTTGCGCACACGTCGGACCGGCACATCTGGTTCGCCGAGAGTCGGGAAAGCAGGGACAACGCCAAGGCTGACTGGTATGTCTGGGCTGATGCCAAGGCCGACGGATCGCCTCCGACCAACTGGCAGTCGGTGTTCGGCGGTCCAGCATGGACGTGGGATGCGCGCCGCGGCCAATATTATCTGCATAACTTTCTTGGTTCGCAGCCGCAGCTCAACGTCCACAATCGCGACGTGCAGGACGCGCTGCTTGATGTCGTGCGATTCTGGCTTGAGCGCGGCGTGGACGGGTTTCGGATCGACGCGATAAATTTCGCGATGCACGACCCCCAGCTGCGGGACAATCCGCCCGCGCCGCCGTCGAACAAGCGGCGCACTCGGCCGTTCGATTTTCAGCAGAAGATCTACAACCAGTCGCACCCCGACATACCGCTGTTCCTCGAACGCATCCGAGCGCTGACAGACGAATTTGAGGGCCGCTTCACCGTCGCCGAAGTCGGCGGTGACGATGCGGCGCGCGAGATGAAGCTGTTCACCGCGGGCGACCGGCGGCTGAACAGCGCCTATGGTTTCGATTTCCTCTATGCTGATCGCCTGACACCGCAGTTGGTGCGCGAAGCGGCGGAGGGATGGCCCGACGCCCCGGGAGTCGGCTGGCCGAGCTGGGCGTTCGAGAATCACGACGCGCCACGCGCGCTGTCGCGCTGGACGCCCGAGGGCGTCGATCCCGCGGCCTATGCGCGGATGAAGATGGCGCTGCTCTGCGCGCTGCGCGGCAACGTCATTCTTTATAATGGCGAAGAACTGGGGCTGGGGCAGGTCGAAATCCCCTTTGAACTCGTCAAGGATCCAGAGGCGCGCAAGAATTGGCCGCTGACCCTGTCGCGCGATGGCGCCCGCACTCCGATGCCCTGGTCGGCGGAGGCGATGCACGCGGGTTTTTCCAACGTCGACCCCTGGCTGCCGTTGGGGGCAGATCATGCCGCGCTCGCGGTCGACCGGCAGGAAGCCGACCCCACCTCGATGCTCGCGCTGACCCGCCGCCTCGTTGCGCTGCGTGCCGCGCATCCGGCGCTGCGCTGCGGACGCAATGCGCATTGGATTGCCGAGGGCGAACTGCTGGCGTTCGATCGCGTCGCCGACAGGGAGACGATCCGCTGTCTCTTCAACCTCGGCGGCGCTACGATCGACATTGCTGCGCTGGCTGCGGCCGGCACACCGCTTGTGGCGCTGAACGGCGCCAGCCCCGCCCTGCTGCCACCTTGCGGCGCGCTCTGGCTCAAGATGGAAGGATGATTTCGATGTTCCGCCCTGTACCTCCCGCGATTCTGATGTCCTTCGCGCTTCTGGCCGCCGCTCCCGCGCTCGCGCAGGACGCACGAGAGCAGCAGACGCTCACCTCGCCCGACGGCAGCATCGTGCTGACTGTGTCGACGGACAATGACGCCCGCCCGACCTGGTCGCTGTCGCGCAAGGGTAAGCTCTTGATCGCGCCGTCGAAACTCGGCTTTCTCTTGACCGACGGGGTTGGGCTCCAGCGCGGTTTCGCGATCGAAGGCGCGGAGCGCGCGAGCGGGGACGATACATGGGAGCAGCCGTGGGGCGAACGGCGATATGTTCGCGACAACTATAATGAGCTGCTCGTTCGCTTTCGCCAGGATGAAAGCTGGGGCGGGCATGCCATGAACCTGCGCTTTCGCCTGTTCGATAACGGCATCGGTTTTCGCTACGAACTGCCCGCGCAGGCGGGGTTAAAGACGGTGAGGATCGCCGACGAGATCACCGAATTCGACATCGCGCCCGCGGGCACGGCCTGGTGGATCGCGGGGGGCGAGTGGAACCGCTACGAGCAGATGTATCAAAAGACGCCGATCGATGCGGTCGCGACCGCGCATACGCCGCTGACGATGCGCCTCGACGACGATACGCATCTGGCGTTTCACGAGGCTGCGCTGGTCAATTATTCCGGGATGTGGCTGAAGCGCGTCGAGGGACGCAAGTTTCGCGCGACGCTGGCGCCTTCGTCGCGGGGGCCTCGCGTCGTGCGAGACCTTCCTTTTCATACGCCGTGGCGGACGATCCGTATTGCGGGCGACGCGGCTGGACTCGTCGAAAACGATCTCGAGCTCAACCTCAACGAACCCAATAAGCTCGGTGACGTCAGCTGGGTCAAGCCGATGAAATATATCGGCATCTGGTGGGGGATGATCCGCGGCCCGTGGAGCTGGGCCGAGGGGCCGACCCACGGCGCGACGACCGAGCGGACCAAGCAATATATCGATTTCGCGGCAAAGAACGGCTTTGGCGGCGTCCTCGTCGAGGGGTGGAACAAGGGCTGGAACAGCAATTGGTTCGGTCACGGGGACGCCTATAGCTTTACCGAGCCCACCCCCGATTTCGACCTGAAGGCGGTCACTGATTATGCGCGGGCGAAAGGCGTGACGCTGATCGGCCATCATGAGACCGGCGGCAATATCGTGAATTACGAGGCGCAACTTGCCGATGCGATGGCGCTTTATGGCAAGCTCGGCGTCAAGGCGGTGAAGACGGGCTATGTCGCCGATGCGGGCGGGATCATTGCGCCGGGCACGGCGGCAGGGACAACCGCGATGGAATGGCATGACGGGCAGCGGCAGGTCGAGCATCATCTCAAAGTGGTCGAAGTTGCCGCACAGCATCACATTGCGGTCAACCCGCACGAGCCGGTCAAGGACACGGGCCTGCGCCGGACCTATCCCAACTGGGTTTCGCGCGAGGGAGCCCGGGGAATGGAATATAATGCGTGGAGCGATTTCGGGAGCGGCCCAGACCATGAACCGACGCTGGTCTACACCCGGATGTTGTCGGGGCCCATGGATTACACGCCCGGGGTGCTGAGTCTCGAAGGTTCGGGCAACGCGCCTTTCGCATCGACGCTCGCCAAGCAGCTCGGCCTCTATCTTGCCCTTTATTCGCCGATCCAGATGGCAGCCGATTTCATCGAGAACCTGGAAGCGCACCCGCGCGAGCTGGCGTTCATCAAGGCGGTGCCAGCGGACTGGTCCGAAAGCCACCTGATTGCTGGCGAGGTCGGCGACTATGCGATCTTTGCGCGCAAGGACCGGGACAGCAGCGACTGGTATGTCGGCGGGGTCAATGACGCGACCGAACGGACGCTGACGCTGCGCTTTGATTTCCTCGATGCGGACAAAGGCTATACCGCAACGGTCTGGAAAGATGGCGAGGGCGCGACCTATCGGACCGACGCGCGGCACAAGATCGCCTATGAGACCATCGAGGTGAAGAACGGCGACAGCTACAAGCTGTGGCTCGCACCCGGTGGCGGGGCAGCGATCCGCCTCGAGCAGGGGAAGTAGGCGGCAGGCAATGGGCCGCGAAAACCCCATCGTTTACGCGGCCTTTACCACTTCTGGGGCATGACATCGTCTGATGTTTGCCACTGGGGATGATTGATGGACAGCATGCGCGGGCTGCTTTCGGGCAGCTACGGCCAGGATGACGGCGGCATCGACACACCCGCGGCGGTCGGTGTCGACGAACGGCGGATGCAGGTCCGGGCCTATAATCACTGGGCCTCGCTACTGGCCGATCGCGCCTACCCCTCGGTCGAGGATCTCGACCTTGAACATGCCGGCGATTTCGGCCCGCATTCGGTGCTCCTCGACTTCACCTCGGGTATAGACAATCCGGCTATCGCCTTTCTTGGGGACCGCCTGCGCGCTGAATCGCAGATCGACGCAGAGGTCCAGTATATCAGCCAGATACCGGGCCGCTCACTGCTGTCACGGTTGACCGATCATTATCTGCAGATCATCGCCAACCGCACGCCAATCGGCTTCGAGGCGGAGTTTGTGAACGACCGCGGTGTCACGATCATGTACCGCGGCATCCTGCTGCCCTTCTCCTCCGACGACGACACGATTGATTTCATCCTCGGCGTCATCAACTGGAAGGAAGCGCTGACGGCCGACGAGGAGGAAGAGCTCCAACTGTCGGTCGATCAGGCGCTGCGGAGCGCACCGCCGCTGACCGCGCCGATGCCGTTGTGGGCGGACGGTCCCGACTCGGGACATATTGACGCCGATGCGGCACCGGGTTTTTCATCGCTCGACCCGCTCGCCGAAGACGCGGAAACGGCGGTCGGCGACGCGCCGACCGAACCGGGCGCGGATGCGGACCTTGCCGACTGGCTCGCCGTTGCGCGCGAGACCGCCGAAAGGGCCATCGCCGCCGACAGCCGCAGCCGCAGCGCGCTTTATCAGGCCGTCGGCAAGGCGTGGGACTTCGCGCTGGTTGCCGAAACGCAGCCCGAGGCGTTCGCCGAGCTGCTTGAAGACGCCGGGCTGAGCGTGCAGGAACGCGCACCGATGACCCCCGTGGTCAAGCTGGTTTTCGGCGCCAATTACGACAAGACGCGGATCGCCGAATATGCGTGCGTGCTCAGCCACGCGCGCGAGGAAGGCGTCGCTCGCGGCGAACTCTCCGCCTATCTCGATCGCTATCCAGGCGGCCTTAAGGGCCTGGTCAAGGACGCGCGTGCGCGCCGCAGGCCGCGCGCGCGTGCGGACATGACGGACACGACCCTCGATGCTCTGCGCCGCGCCCATCCTGCGGTGATCCTCGAGCATGACGCGGGGGACGCCGAGTTCGTGGTGTTGATTGCCCGCACGATGCCCGGGGGGCACATCGGCATCGTCGCCAAGGCCGCCGACGATGCGGCGCTGGTCGCGCGACTTGCAAAGAAAGCGATCGCGATCGCCCCGGGCGCCTGAGGCGCTTTCGCTGCAACGCAACAGAAAAACCGAATTTTGAAATATTTTTACGCGAATCGGCGCACGGGTCTTGAGCCCTGTGGGCCGCAGGCGCATATGGACCGAAGCGAACGGCCCGCCGATCGTCGGTGACAGGCCCGCTTTTTTGGTTCGGGATGCTGCACCCTATGCCTAGTCAATCGGAATCGGACGCTTCTTCCGCCTCCGTCCCCGCTGTTCCCACGAAAGTCCAGTCCGCCTACCTCGCCGCGCTGCGCGGCAGCGCCCTTCCTGGCGAAGGCGACGACATGGACGAAGCCGCACTCGTCGACGCGAGCCGCTTTATCGCCGCTGCGGCGCTCGATCGTCCCCCCGGTGCCCCCGTCCTCGCGCTCGAACCGATGGCCGCCGACGGCACCGACCGCCGGATGCGTCTCGCCATCGTCAACGACGACATGCCCTTTCTCGTCGACTCGACTTCGCAGGTCGCAGCGGCGCAGGGGCTGGTCGTTCATCGCATCCTGCATCCGGTCGTTTCTGTGGTCCGCGATGCCACGGGCCATCTGACCGAGGCAGGCACCCCAGAGAAGGGGGCGCAAAATCGCGAATCCGTCATCTATTTGGAACTGGAGCGCGGCGACGCGCGTGCACGCCGCCGTCTGCTCGACGCGATCGAGGCCGCGCTTGCCGACGTGCGCGCCGCGGTTTCTGATTGGAAGGCGATGCGCGCCGCGATGCTTGCCGACGCTGCCATGCGCACCGACGGCGAGGGCGCCGAGCTGCTGCGCTGGTTCGAAGGCGGGGCGATGACGCAGCTTGGTCATGAATGGCGCAGCCGTGACGGCGCGGCGCACGACCCGCTCGGCATCTGTGCGTCGAGCCGCAGCCAGCTTCTCTCATCCGAAGCACTCGCCGCGGCCTTTGCCTGGTTCGATGGCGGCGGAGCGAGCCCGCTCCTCATAAAGTCGAACCGCCTGTCGGCGGTGCACCGCCGCGTCCTGCTGGACCTTGTCATCATTCCCGAGCTCAAGGACCGGAAAGTCGAGCGCCTGTCGATCCACGCGGGGCTGTGGACCAGCCACGCGCTATCGATGCCCCCCGCGAAAGTGCCGATGCTGCGCGCCCAGCTATCGGCACTGATGGCGAAGTTCGGATTCGATCCTGCGGGGCACGCGGGCAAGGCGCTGACCCACGCGTTGACGGCGTTGCCGCACGACCTCTTGATCGCGTTCGACGCCGATTCGCTCGAGCGGGTCGCGCTGACGTCCATGTCGATTACCGATCGGCCGCGGCCGAAGCTTGTGACGGTACGCAGCGCGCTCGGCCGCCACCTGTTCGTTTTCGTATGGCTGCCGCGCGACGAAGTGTCGACCGGCCGCCGGCTGGCAATCGAGGGTATGCTGGCGCGGGAAGCGCGTGCAGGCGTCATCGGCTGGACCATGGTGCTCGAAGACGGGGGGGCTGCGCTCCTTCGCTACACGCTCGACCTTCGCAGCGGCGGGGTGATCCCCGACGAAGACGCGCTCGGCACCATGCTCGAACAGATGGTGCGCGGCTGGCAGCCCGAGGTCGAGGCCGCGCTGGCGAAGCACGGCGATGCGGGCCGCGCTGCGGCGCTTGCTGCGCGTTTCGCTCCGCTTTTCCCGCCCAACTACCGCAATCTTTATGATCCCGAAGAGGCTGCGCGCGACATTTTGAGGCTGCGCGATCTCGACGCTGCGCACCCCCGCGGCGTACGCCTTGTGCTCAAGAGCCTCGATGGCGACGACCGGCTGCGGCTCAAGGTCTACAGCCTCACGGGCGCGCTCGCGCTCTCCGACGTGGTCCCAGCGCTTGAGCATTTCGGCTTCGAGGTGCTCGAGGAGATCCCAACGGCGCTGAGCTATGGCCGGCCTTCCGCCGACGGCGAGGATCAGCCCGCCTTCATCCATGATTTCAAGCTGCGCCTCCCGGCCTCTGTCGATGACACGACGCTGCTGCCGCACGCCGCGGTTATAGAGGGTGCGATCGCTGCGGTGCTCGACGAGTCGGCGGAGGATGATGCGTTCAATGAACTGATGCTGGTCACGCAAACCGACCCGCAGGCCATTATATGGCTGCGCGCCTGGTTCCGTTATCTGCGCCAGGGCGGGTCGAGCTATGGCATGGACACCGTCGTGGCGGCGCTCCGCCACGCGCCCGCGCTGACCCGGGCGATGATCGAACGCTTCCGCGCGCTGCATGACCCGCAAGTCCGCGATTGGAAGCGTGCCGAAGAGCTCGAAGCCGATATCCAGGCGGGCTTTGCTGGTATCAAGTCGATCGACGACGACCGGATCCTGCGCCGATTCAACGCGGTCATTGGCGCCACGCTTCGCACCAACGCCTTTGCGCCCGCCGCCGAGGAGGCGCTTGCCTTCAAGATTGACAGCAGCAAGGTGCCGGGACTGCCCAAGCCGCTGCCCTGGCGCGAGGTGTGGGTCTACTCGCCCCGCGTCGAGGGCATTCACCTTCGCGCCGGACCCGTCGCGCGCGGCGGCCTGCGCTGGTCGGACCGGCGTGACGACTTCCGCACCGAGATCCTCGGTCTGATGAAGGCGCAGCGCGTCAAAAACGCCGTGATTGTCCCGACCGGCGCAAAGGGTGGCTTCTATCCCAAGGCGCTTCCAAGTCCGGCGCTCGACCGCGACGCCTGGTTCGCGGAAGGGACCGAATGCTACCGCATCTTCATCCGCTCCCTGCTTTCGATCACCGACAATATCGTGGCGGGGAAGGTCGTGCACCCCAAGGACGTCGTGATCCATGACGGCGAGGATCCCTATTTCGTCGTCGCCGCCGACAAGGGCACCGCGACCTTCTCCGATGTTGCCAATAGCCTCGCGATGGAACGCGACTTCTGGCTGGGCGATGCATTCGCGAGCGGCGGGTCGCACGGCTATGATCACAAGGCGATGGGCATCACTGCCAAGGGCGCTTGGGTATCGGTGCAGCGCCACTTCGCCGAAATGGGCGTGGACGTGCAGACCGACACGATCCGCGTTGTCGGATGCGGCGACATGTCGGGCGACGTGTTCGGCAATGGCATGCTCCTCAGCAATGCGATCCAGCTCGTCGCTGCGTTCGACCATCGGCACATCTTCCTCGACCCGCAGCCCGATCCGGTGAAGAGCTGGAAGGAGCGCGAGCGACTGTTCAACCTGCCGCGCTCGAGCTGGGACGATTTTGACAAGAAGCTCATCTCGAAGGGGGGCGGCGTCTTCTCGCGCAGCCAGAAGAGTATCCCGCTGACCGACGAGGTTAAGGCGATGCTCGATCTTGATGTCGACGAGATCGATCCCGCGGGACTGATTTCGGCGATATTGAAAGCGCCGGTCGACCTCCTCTGGTTCGGCGGAATTGGCACCTATTTGAAGGCGGCGAGCCAGAATAATGCCGAGGTCGGCGACCCTGCCAATGACGCGCTGCGCGTCGATGCCGAGGAGCTGCGTGTCCGGGTGGTCGGCGAGGGCGCGAACCTCGGTGTGACGCAAGCCGCGCGCATTGCCTTTTCGCAGCGCGGCGGCCGCATCAACACCGATTTCATCGACAATAGCGCGGGCGTCGACTGCTCGGATAACGAGGTCAATATCAAGATCGCGCTCAATCGCGAGGTGATCGAGGGTCGGCTCGCGCAGGCGGATCGCGACGCGCTGCTGATCCGCATGACCGACGATGTCGCGGCGCTTGTGCTCGAGGACAATCGCCTGCAGGCGCTCGCCCTGTCGATCGCGGAAAAGGGCGGGTCTGGCGCGGTGCCGTCGCTGGTGCGTCTGATGGAGACCTTCGAAAGCAGCGGCCGGCTCGATCGCAAGGTCGAGGGGCTTGCAGCCAACGACGAGTTGCTGCGCCGCGCGCAGGAAGGGCGCGGCCTCGCGCGGCCCGAACTTGCGGTGCTTCTTTCGACCGCGAAGCTGGCGCTGCAGGACGCGATCGAGGCGAGCGACCTGCCCGACGACCCGATGCTCGATCGCGACCTTGCCGCCGCCTTTCCGGCCGAGATGCAGCGCGATTACGCGCAGGCGATCGCCGGGCACCAGCTCCGCCGCGAAATCATCGCGACCAAGCTCGCCAACCGCATCATCAACCGCATGGGGGTCGTCCATCCGTTCGAGTTGGTCGAGGAGGAGGGCTGCTCGCTCGCGGATGTCGCCGCGGCGTTTGTGACAGTCGAAAAACTGCTCGACATGCGCGAGATCTGGGAGGCACTCGACACGGCGAAGATCGAGGAGGCAATCCGCCTGTCGCTCTTCAGCCAGGCGGCGTCGGCGATGGCGTCGCAAATGGCCGACCTGCTGCGCGTTGCGCCCACCGGGGCACAGCCCCGTCCGCTCGTGACGCGGCTCGAGCCGGGGGTCGATCGGCTGACCGCGCGCGTCGACGGTCTGCTCAGCGAATCGGTGCGGCGCCAGTGGGACATGCTGAGCCAGCAGCTGCTGGACGCGGGCGCGCCCGAGGCGCTCGCCGCTGCGGTGGTCCGGCTGTTCAAGCTCGACGGTGCAATCGGCATCGTCGACCTCGCCGAACGGCGCGGCGACGATGAAGTCGCTGTGACGCATGCCTTCACGCATCTGGGCGAGGCGCTGGGGCTCGACTGGGCGCAGACCCTTGCGGCGCACATGAGCCCGACCGACCCGTGGGAGCGGCTCCTGGTAAATAGTCTCGCACGCGACTTCCAGCAGATGCGCCTGAATTTCCTCGCCGGGCTGAAGGGCGATGATCTCGACGGCGCGGTGACCCGGTGGCTCGGCGAACAGGCGCAGCGCGTCGCGCAGTTCCGCTCAACAGTCGACCGCGCGCGGACGATCCCGACTCCCAATGGCGCGATGCTCTCCCACCTCGCGGGACAGGCACGCGGACTGCTCGGACGGTAGGGGCGCAGATTTCATGCCCTATCAGCCGCGCGTCGCGATCCTGGTCCCGGCGCCAGACTATGAAGAGTCTTGGCAGCCCGCCTTTGCCCGCAAGGCGGCGGCACTCGCCTCGGCGGGACTCGCGGCCGAGCAGCGGGTGTGGACCGAGCCCGGTGACCTAGCCGGTTTCGACCTGATCCTTCCGCTCTTCGCCTGGGGCTATCAGCGCGATCCCGCGCGCTGGTACGCGTTGCTCGCCCGTCTCGAGGAGGAGGGGCGACGGGTCGTAAACCCGGTACCGGTGCTCCGCTGGAATAGCGACAAGGCCTATCTCGCCGAGCTCGCCGCGGCCGGCGTCGCAATTGTGCCAACGATCGAGGTTGAAGCGCTCGACGAGACGAGTCTCGCGGAAGTGCGCGCCAGGCTGGAGGCCGAGGAGCTGGTGATCAAGCCCGCGATCTCGGGCGGCGCCGACGGCACCCACCGGATCGCCCCTGGCGCGCGGCTTCCCGTCGACGCGCTCGGTCAGCGCCGCCTCGTCCAGCCGCTGATGCCGGGCATTCTGGAAGGGGGTGAAACCTCGCTCTTTTTCTTTGGGGGTCGTTTCAGCCATGCCATCCTCAAGCGACCTGCCGCGGGCGATTTTCGCGTTCAGGCACAATTCGGTGGGCGCGAGATGGCGTGCGAGGCCAATTCCGAAGCGCAGGCGCTCGCCGCCGCAGCGCTGGCGGCTGCCCCCGCGGCGCCCGTCTATGCCCGCGTCGACATGGTCGCAGACGCCGCGGACCGTCTGCACATCATGGAACTCGAACTGATCGAACCGTCGCTCTTTCTCCATTATGCTCGCGACCGCGGCGCAGCCTTCGGACGGGCGATCTACGCCGCGGTTTGACGCTCGATGCGGCGCTTATCGTCCGCGCCTGTCGCGCTCATGCCACAGCCATTGCCGGATTGCTGAGGTCAAGTTCGGCGGGTCGCCAGTTTCCATCCGCTCGACGTCGATCCGTGCGACAAGGGCGTTGATCGGGAGTTCCAGCCGCGCCGCCGCAGCCTCAAGCGCCTCCCAGAAGACGGGTTCAAGGCTGATCGAGGTCGGGTGACCGGCGATCGTCACCGAGCGTTTGACAGGCGGGTGCAGCGAGGAGTTGGCCATCTCGCCATTTAGCCGCTCCCATCGCGCGAAGTCGAGAAGCCCCCTGTACCGTTCGCGGACGGTCTTGGAACGTACGCCGCAGCTCGCACGAAGT
>JBIQHE010000031.1:0-38053 GCA_044508875.1 Sphingomonadales bacterium
ACTACCTCCAGAAACTCCTCACTCAAGACCCCGCGTTAACCTGAAGCGATTCCCCCGGCATAGGCGGCAGCACGCTTTCCTCGGCGGCCCGGATATGCGAAGGGGGCCGCGCGATGAGCAGGATTGCGGGTAACCCATCTCTCGATATGCAAGAGGTCTATGGCCTGACGCTGCGCGTCGCGCGCTGGCGGGAGGATGCAGCCGGAACGCCGCTCGTCTTCCTCAATGGCATTGGCGCCGACGTGGCGGCCGCCGCGCCGCTGCTTGCGCAAATTACGGGGCGCGAGGTCTGGACCCTCGACATGCCCGGCGTCGGGGGGTCCCCCGACGCGTTGATGCCCTATGGTGCGCCGACGATGGCGGCAACGGTGATGGAAATCGCGGACCGCTTCGGTCATGGCAAGATCGACCTTGCGGGCTTCAGCTGGGGCGGAGCGCTTGCCCAGCAGATCGCAGTGCAGTTTCCCGGCCGCGTCCGCCGGCTCATATTGATGGCAACGACGCCAACGGTCGCCGCGCCCGGGATCGGCTGGGCCGCGCTGCTCGACGACGACATGCTGGCGAGCGGGCTCAAGCTGCCGACGGCTACCCCGCTCGGCCTCGCCTACCAGACCGCTGCCATGGCCGGCTGGACGAGCGCGCCAATGCTGCCCTCGCTCAAGAACCTCCCGACGTTGATCCTGACGGCCGAACGCGACGGGGTTGTTCCAGCGTATCACGGCCGGGCCATCGCTGAACTGATCGGGGGCGCGCTTCTCGAAGTGATGCCGGGAGCACATCTCTTCCCCTTCACCCATGCCGCCGCGGTCGCGGCGCGGATCAGGGCGTTTCTGGACCAGCCGCAGGGGGCGCAAGCCGCCGCTTGAGAAAGTCGGAGATCGCCGCCGCGGTCGCATCCGGCGCCTCTTCCATCGGCAAATGCCCGATGCCGGCGAGGAGCACCACCTCCGACCCGGTGATACGTTCACGGAAGGTTTCGGCCGCGCTCGGGTTGATCAGTCGGTCCTCCATGCCGAACAGGACCAGCGTCGGCGCCTTGATCGCCCCGATCTGGTCCGCGATGGATAGCTCGCGGTCGAGCTGAGCCCGCTTGGAGGTCGCCTCGCGGTTACCCGGGAAGCGCAAGAGCTCCCAATAGCGGTCGACCATGGCGTCATCGACGATCTCCTGGCGCGCGACAGACCCGCGCAAGGATTTTTCAACGAGCGCGCGCGGGGTGATCTGGCCTGCAAGCCACCGGCCGAACGGATATTGCAGCAAGCGGAAACCGACGTTCGAGGGTGGCCGCTTTTCACCCTTGCGCAGCGGCATTCCGGCGGCATCGAGCAGCAGCAGCGCATCGACGCGTCCGGGCTCGGAGAGCGCGTAGCGCCACGCGACCCAGCCCCCCATCGAATTGCCGCCGAGAATGAAATGATCAAGGTCAAGCCGTGCGGCGACGACATCGACCGCGGCCATCATCCCGTCGGCGCCATAATCCTTGTCGGGCGTCGCGCCGGTCAACCCGTGCCCGGGCAGGTCGAGCGTGACGATGCGGTAGCTCTCACCGAGCCGCTTTACCAGCGGCTCCCACGTGTGGAGGCTGCTGTTCGAGCCGTGAAGCAACACCATCACGGGACCATCGCGCCGGCCCGCGTCGCGATAATGGATGCGCTGCCCGGCAGGACCGAGCGCAAACTGGGCATCGGGGCCGCCATATTTGGCGATCATCGCGTCGCGGTCGGTGTCAGGCGTCCTGAGCGCAAGAAAGGCCGCAAGCACCAGGAGGCACAGGCCGAGCGGGATAAGGACACGCTTGCGTCGCACGAGCGGACGCCGCAGCGGCGGCTCCTCGAAATCATCATCGTCAATCATAAGCCCTCCCGAACCCCGTCATCCGACCCTAGCGGGCGGCCCGGCGGGGTCAATCCGGGCGCGCTCAATGAATGGAGCGGCGGAAGGTTTCGGGGAGGAAGAGCAGGCCCACGACCAGCGTCAGCAGCGCAACTCCGATCGGATACCAGAGACCATAATAGATGTTCCCCGTCGCGGCGACCATCGCAAAGGCGGTCGTGGGCAGAAAGCCGCCGAACCAGCCATTGCCGATATGATAGGGAAGCGACATCGCCGAGTAGCGGATGCGGCTCGGAAAAAGTTCAACGAGAAGCGCCGCGATCGGGCCATAAACCATCGTCACGAGGAGAACGAGCCAGAAGAGGATCGCAACGACGCGCGGCTTGTCGATCGCATCGGGATCGGCGGCCGCAGGATAGCCCGCCGCAGCGGTTGCGGCGGAAAGCTCGCGGCGAAAGGCCTCGGCGGCATCGCTGCGCGCCTCTTCCGCCAGCCGCCACGGCTCGGGGGCAATGAGCTCGCGCGCGCCGATCCGGACATGCGCGGGCGCGCCCGTGATACGCTCGCGCGTCACGCTGGTATAGCTGACCCCGGACTTGGCGAGGGCGGCCTTCGCGACGTCGCAGCCGGTGCGCTCGAACTTGTTCTTTCCGACAGGGTCGAACTGGAACGAACAGACGCCAGGATCGGCCGTGACCGTGACCGCGGCGCGCGCCTGCGCTGCGGCCATCGCCGGATTGCCTGCCGCCGTCAGCATCTGGAAGGCCGGAAAATAGGTCAGTGCCGCAAGCGCGCAGCCCAGGAGGATGATCGGCTTGCGTCCGATCCGGTCGCTCAGCCAGCCAAAGACGATGAAGAAGGGCGTGCCGAGCGCCAGCGCGATCGCGATCAGGATATTCGCGGTTGCGCCATCGATCTTCAGCGTCTTTTCCAGGAAAAAGAGCGCGTAGAATTGCCCCGTGTACCAGACGACGGCCTGTCCTGCGACCGCGCCGAGCAGGGCAACGAGCACCCATTTCAGGTTCGACCATCGCCCGAAGGCCTCGGTGAGCGGCGCCTTGGAGGTCGTCCCTTCTTCCTTCATCCGCCTGAAAACCGGGCTTTCCTCGAGCTGCAGGCGGATCCACAGCGAGACGCCAAGGAGAATGACCGAGATGAGGAAGGGAATGCGCCACCCCCAGTCGGCGAAGGCTTCCTCGCCCACGAGGAAGCGCGTTGCGATGACGACGAGCAATGCTGCGAACAGGCCGAGCGTTGCCGTGGTCTGGATGAAGCTGGTGAAGAGGCCGCGCTTGCCCTCGGGCGCATGTTCAGCGACATAGGTTGCAGCGCCCCCATATTCGCCGCCGAGCGCGAGCCCCTGGACGAGTCGGAGCAGCACAAGCAGGATCGGCGCCGCAACGCCCACCGCTGCATAGCTTGGGAGAACGCCGACCAGAAAGGTCGAGAGGCCCATCAGCCCCATCGTCACGAGGAAGGTATATTTGCGTCCGACAAGATCGCCGATCCGGCCAAAGACGAGCGCGCCAAACGGGCGCACGGCAAAGCCCGCCGCAAAGGCGGCCAGCGCGAAGATGAAGCCCGTGGTCTCGTTGACGCCCGAGAAAAACTGCGCCGAAATGATCGTCGCAAGCAGACCGTAGAGGTAGAAATCATACCATTCGAAGACCGTGCCGAGCGAAGAGGCAAGGATGACCTTGCGTTCGCTCTGCCGGCTTGTCGTGGCACCGTCAGCGTCCTGCCCGGCCATGCGCGTCTCCCGTTCGCCTTCGAGTTTGCCTCAAGGCCCCTCTTTCGTTCGCCTAACGCTAGGAAAAGACAGGGGAATGGGCAAGCGCGGCCGCGAGCGGAAGGAGCAGGTGCGAGCGAATTAACCGACGCGCGTCACCGCGCCCTTGTGCGCGCCAACGCCGCTTCGGCGCGGACGAAAACGCCGCTTGCGCTGCGGCTGCTGTACGCCGTCACCGGCTTGCGCCTCGCGGCGCGGGCCGCGGTGCGCTGCATCGCGCTGCCCTTCGCCCTTCCTGCGCAGCGCCTCGTCGCGCTGGCGCTGCGGATCGCGGCCCTTGCCGCCGGTGTTGCGGGGCGCCTGGGCGGGCTTGGGCAGGTTGCGCACCATTTCGGAAAAACCCTCGGGGAGCTTTACCGGCTCGGCGCGGGTGCGCGTCACCCGTTCGATATCGCGCAGATACGCCTTTTCGTCGGGCGCGACGAAACTGATCGCAAGCCCCTCGGCCCCGGCGCGGGCGGTGCGACCGATGCGGTGCACATATTGCTCGGGCACGTTCGGGATCTCGAAGTTGATCACATGGCTCACCCCCGAGACGTCGATGCCGCGCGCGGCGATGTCGGTCGCAACGAGCAGCCGCACCTGCCCCGAGCGGAAGGCCTGGAGCGCGGTCGTCCGCTGCGCCTGGCTCTTGTTGCCGTGGATGGCATAGGCCTGGATCCCGGCGCCCGCGAGGTGGCGCACGACGCGGTCGGCGCCGTGCTTGGTGCGCGTGAAAATGAGCGCGCGGTCGATATTCTCGCTCTTCAGCACATGATGGAGAAGCGCCTGCTTTTCCTTCTGCTCGACAAAGGTCACCTGCTGGCGGACCTTTTCGGCAGTCGTCGCCTGCGGCGCTACCGAGACGGTGACGGGATCATTGAGGAACTGCTGCGCAAGCGCCGCGATTTCCTTCGGCATGGTCGCCGAGAAGAAGAGGTTCTGGCGTTCTTCCGGCAAGAGCTTGGCGATCCGGCGCAGCGAATGGATGAAGCCCATGTCCATCATCTGGTCGGCCTCGTCGAGGACGAATATCTCGACATCCGCGAGGCGAAGCGCACGCTGGTCGATGAGGTCGAGCAGGCGGCCGGGCGTGGCGACGAGAATGTCGACGCCCTGCGCAAGGTCGCGGATCTGCCTGTTGATCGGCACGCCGCCGAAGACGGTCGTGACGCTGAATTTGGTAAAGCGGCCATAATCACGGCAGCTCTGCGCAATCTGCGCTGCAAGCTCGCGCGTCGGCGAAAGAACAAGCATGCGGCAGCCACGCGGCGCGGGCCGCCTGGGATTGTTCAGCAGATAGTCGAGCGAGGGAAGCGAAAAGGCTGCGGTCTTGCCGGTGCCGGTCTGCGCAATGCCGCAAAGGTCGCGGCCCTGGAGCAGGACGGGGATCGCCTGCTCCTGGATCGGGGTCGGCTCGCTGTAACGCTTGGCCGCGAGTGCTCGCTCGATGTCGGCGTGGAGGCCGAAGTCCTTGAATTCCATGTTATCTCATACTCACAAACGGGCCGCGAACGCGCCGAAGAACGGCCGCGCGCGGCGGGCGGGTTCGAAACGACCCGCGTGAAAGGGTGCCTCAGGGGACAAAAGCGCTTCCGGCTCGTCCCGCACCTGTCTCGGGCGGGAAAATCACGCTGCCGGGGGTTGCGGCGGTGTGTCCGCCATGCTGCGCTGCACAATCATATGGCAGATGTAGTTCCCGATTGCAAGATATTGCCAAAATCTCCGCAGGGCTTTCGCCCCACGCCCGGGCGCTTTGCGGCTCGCACGCGCTGAGAGCGCCGCATCCATGCCCTCGCCATCGGCACGCTCAACTCCCGGAGCATCGCTTCCGTCACCCAGATCCGGCTCGATCTCGGCAGCTGCTACCAGCCCAATGGCGAGGCGATGGTCCATCACGTCAATGTGGTTGGCTCGCGTTATCCTCCAAGGCGTCAGGGTATCAAATCGGTGAAGGCGGCAAAGGGATTTGGAAGAACGCGGCGCGAGATGAAGAGGCCGAAGACCGGCATCGAGGGCCATTGGTCGGCGATGATATTACGGCAGGCGCGAAAGCTGCAGCCGGTTGTGATCATGTCGTCTATTAGGATGATGCGTTCAATGCCAGGCGCAAGGAGGTGCGCTTCGCACGCCATCGTCGCGGCGAGTGCCTCAGGGTCGCGGCGTTCGGCAGAGCCGTGGAGCGCGGCGCGGTCGATGACGGTCCGCAATAGCTCGGCGCAGCAGAAAGGGGCGCCCGCGCTTTCGGCCACGTGGAGCATTCGCGGATCATAGTCAGGATGCACGGCCGTCTTCGAAGACGGGATCGGCACGAGCAAAGTCGTCGCCGCGCGCTGCGGATCTAGGTTTGCCCGGATCGCCGCGGCGGCATCTCTGATTGCAGCGAGCTTGTGCGGCCATTGTGCCGTATTTCGGGTAGTCCTCGGTACCTTTTTTGAGATTGAGGATAAGATTGTTGGTGCTGCTGTGCTTCCAGCCTTCGCCAGGCGTATATTCGCCAAAGAAGGCACACTGGTCGCCGGCTTCGAGGTGATGGTGATCGGGGCGCTCGAGGTCCCCAATCAGCCTAAGCCGTCCCGACCAGCTCGCGTCTGACGTCGGCATAGCTGTTGACGCGGATCGCGCCCTCCAGTTCAAACTTGCGGGGCCAGGTCAACTCCGAATTTTCGAAACAGCTGTTCATGATGAAGAGCTTTCGCTTCTGCTTCAGCGCTTCGCGCGCCTGAACGAGCGTCCCGGACGTCTCACCGGCCTCGACAATAATGGTAGCCTGTGTGAGCGCCGCCATTGTCTTGTTGCGCTCAGGAAAGAAGAAGCGATTGACGCGAAAATTCTGCGCTTCATAGCGTTCAACCGGAACTTGACTGATAAGCAGATATTCGCGCGCAATCTTCTCCTGAAGGGCGGCGTTGCTTTTGGGATAGACTTCACCGAGCGGCGTACCAATCACGGCAATCGTCTGGCCGCCGCCTTCAATCGCCGCGCTATGCGCCGCGGTGTCGATACCTTCAGCAAGACCCGACACTACGGTAAAGTCGTCTGCTACGAGCTTTTTCGCAAGAAAGCGGGCGCGTTCAAGCGCCTTTTGCGAGGGTTTGCGAGTGCCAACGACCGCGACAGCCGGAGTCGAGGCTAGTGCCCAATTACCCTGAAAATAAAAAAACTCGAGCGGATGCGTCGCGTCGCGAAGCCGCTCAGGATATTCAGTCTCGCCATGGATGCGGACGTCAAATCGTCCAGTCCGATTGCGCAGCTTGTTGAGTACGCGCGCGCCGACAGCGCGTGCCTCGTCCAGGGGAACAAGATCCGAAGGCCTCAGATCAGGATTATCTCGAAACCGATCCGCGATCGATTTGAAGCTTGCATTCTGCTGCGACCAAAGTGCCTCATAGGCGCCAAGCTCCAGCAGCGCGTCGAGCGGCGCCGCGATCGGACCGCTGGCGTCTCTGAAACCCCAGAAAGTCTGTTGTTGCACGTTTCTCTCGCTTCTCTCTGGCCTACAAATGGGCGCTCGCCTGCGGGTCCGTCAAGTCGCTTGGGCCGCGTCGGCTTGCGAGGCAAAATAGAACATAGTAAGAACGAATGCAAATCATTGTCATAGTTCTACGCGGTCGAGTTGCTGCAATATTGCGCAAACTGCCCTAATGTCTTGCGAGCCGCCAGACCGGAATCTCAGCCAGGAGAAAGCGAAGGCGCTTCGGATGGT
This sequence comes from Sphingomonadales bacterium, assembly GCA_044508875.1. Taxonomy (GTDB): domain Bacteria; phylum Pseudomonadota; class Alphaproteobacteria; order Sphingomonadales; family Sphingomonadaceae; genus Sphingopyxis; species Sphingopyxis flava_A. Next base: position 7,308 of record JBIQHE010000031.1, read on the forward strand.
TCAACGACTTCGCCAGGCCATCTTCGGTCAAATGCGACAGCGCTGTACATCTACGTCCCATATCGCGCTGACCTTGTCGAAAGGTCCTTCTTTCTGCATCGTGCGGGGAAAGAGACAGGCAGGGAGCCAGGCTCTGTACGGGCGGAGGAGCGGACAGGCGAATGACCGAGTATATCATCGTCATCGACGAGGGCACGACCTCCACCCGCACGATGCTCTTTGCCGCCGACGGCACGCCGCTCGGCAGCGCGCAGCGCGAGTTCCGCCAGCATTACCCGGGCCCCGGGCTCGTCGAGCATGACGCGGCCGAAATCTGGAAGGCCACCCTCGCCTGCACCCGCGCGATGATCGACAAGGCAGGCGGCGCGGCTCGGATCGCAGCGATCGGCATCACTAACCAGCGCGAGACGGCGGTGTTCTGGGACCGCGAGACCGGCGAACCTCTCGCCCCTGCGATCGTCTGGCAGGACCGGCGCACCGCCGCCGACTGCATGGCGCTGAAAGAGGGAGGCCATGAGGCGGCCGTACAGGCGAAAAGCGGCCTCCTTCTTGATCCCTATTTTTCCGGAACCAAGATCGGCTGGGCGCTTCAGAACTGGCCGCAGCTTCGCGAGGCAGGAGACCGGCTTGCGGTGGGAACGATCGAATCCTACCTCGTCTATCGCCTGACGGGCGGCGTGCATGTGAGCGATGCGACCAATGCCTCGCGCACCTTGCTGATGGCCATCGACGGCGGCGGCGGTTGGGACGCAGGGCTTTGCGACCTCTTCGGCGTTCCAATGGCGCTGCTGCCCGAGATCGTCGGCTGCACGGCGAGCGTCGGGACCACCGATCCCGCCCTCTTCGGCGGCGCGGTTCCGATCTGCGGCATGGCGGGCGACCAGCAAGCTGCGACGATCGGCCAGGCCTGTTTTTCCCCCGGGCAGACCAAGGCGACCTTCGGCACCGGCGCCTTCATCCTTTCGGCAAGCGGAACGCGCCGCCCGAATTCAGCAAACCGCCTTCTTTCCACCGTGCTCGTCCAGGAAGGCGATGTCCGATCCTACGCGCTCGAAGGCTCGGTGTTCGTCGCGGGCAGCCTTATCCAGTGGCTCCGCGACGGGCTCGGCCTTCTCGCAAGCGCGGGCGAGAGCGAGGGGCTCGCCCGCTCGCTCGGCGACAATGGCGGCGTCTATCTCGTACCCGCCCTCTCGGGCCTCGGGGCGCCGCACTGGCAGCCCGGGGCGCTCGCCGCGCTCTCGGGGCTCAGCTTTTCAAGCAGCAAGGCGCATGTGGCGCGCGCCGCACTGGAGGCGCAGGCCTATCAGGCGCATGACCTCAAATCCGCCTTTGCCGCCGACGGCGTCGACTGGGCGGATCTGAGGATCGACGGCGGCATGGCAGCAAACAACTGGATGGCCCAGGATCTTGCCGACATGCTTGACCTCACCGTCGAGCGGCCCGACTTCATCGAGAGCACCGCGCTTGGCGCCGCCATGCTCGCGGCGACGGGGGCGGGCCTCTACCCCGATCTTGCCAGCGCGGCGCAGGCGATGCGCGGACAGACGACGCGCTTCACCCCGGCACTGGAGGCGGACATACGCAAAGCGCGCCTTGCCGGTTGGCAAAGCGCGCTTGCTAAAGTTCTGGAATAAGCTCCTCCTGGCCAAGGCCGGGAGCGCGCGATCAGCGCTTGAGCGTCAGACCGCCGAAACGCTTGTTGAACTTGGCGACCTGGCCGCCCGTGTCGAGCATGCGGCCCTGACCGCCGGTCCAGGCCGGGTGCGCGGTGGGGTCGATTTCGAGCGTCATCACGTCGCCCTCGCTGCCCCAGGTCGAGCGCGTCTGATATTCGGTGCCATCGGTCATCTTGACCGTGATCATGTGATAGTCGGGGTGAATGTCTTTTTTCATCTCTAAAGCTCCTGTGCCGCTGGTTTCCGACCAGCCGCTGAGTCGATGCTTTCCCGTCGGGGGGCCGCGAAGCGGCGTCCCCTAACGGCGAACGCGATAATTTGCAAGGGCGCCTTAATCCGCGGGCGGATCGGCGATCATCGCGGTGAACTGGCATTCGGTCGCGAGCTGACCATCCAGCATCGCGCGCCCTTCGAACTTGCAGATGTTCCGCTTCGCCTGAAGGATGGTGACGTGGAGGTCGAGAAGGTGGCCGGGCTCGACGGGCTTGCGGAATTTCACTCCGTCGATGCCCATGAAGTAGACCAGCTTGCCGGAACCTGCGAGCCCCAGCGATTCGATCGCAAGGACGCCGCCGGCCTGCGCCAGCGCCTCGACGATGAGAACACCGGGCATGATCGGCCGGCCCGGAAAATGTCCCTGAAAGAACGGCTCGTTCATCGTCACGGCCTTGACTGCGTGGATCGAGCTGTCCTTCTCCATCGCGACCACCCGGTCGACGAGCAGCATCGGATAGCGATGCGGCAGCAGCGCGAGGACCCGGCGGATGTCCGCCGGGTCCAAAGCAGCCTTATCCTCGCTTCCTTCGGCCATCGCCTTAGCGCGTGGTCGGCGGCGTGCCGGTCGCCGGCGCCGGGGTCGTCGCAGCCGGTGCTGCCTGGCCCTGCTGCGCGCGGGCGGCGTTGAGGAGCGCCTGGTTCTTCTGCTGCATCAGCTGACCCGGCTGGTAGCCGGCGGGAACGGCGATCGACACGCTCGGCACCAGCGTGTTGAGCTCGGCGATGATCGCATCGGTGATATCGACGGGCGGCTGCGCGGCGAGAACGACCTGCTGGTCATAGTTGAGTAGCAGATCGACCTTGCGCTTGGTCATCGCACCCTTGACCGCATCGTCGAGACGCACGGTGATTTGGTCGATCGCGTAGGCACGCGCGAGTTCATAGGGCTGGGCCATCTGCGCGATTTCGCGCTGCGCGGCCGCCGACTTGTCCTGGAATGCCTTGACCGCGGCATCGAGCGCTGCCTTGTTCTGCGGCGTCTTCTTGGCTTCTTCGTTCGCCTTGGCACGCAGCACGTTGAGCTCTGCGCCCAGCGTCTGGTCGCGCGCCTCGACCTGGTCGATCTGCGCCTTGTAGGTGGTACGGATCTGGTTCAGCGCGGTCTGATAGGCGTTCGAGCGCGTCGTCGCCACATCGAGGTCGGCGATGCCGATCCCGGTCTTCGATTGGGCCGCGGCGGGCGCGGCAGTCATGGGCGAAACCGACAGCGCGGCAATCGCCAGCGCCGAAGCGACAAAAATTTTCTTCATCAGAATTGAGTTCCTACGTTGAATGAGAAGCGTTTGGTATCATCGCCCTCTTCTTTGCGAAGGGCGTAAGCGAAGTCGATCCGGAAGGGACCGAAAGGAGAATTCCAGTTGACGCCCGCGCCGATCGACACGCGCGGCATCCAGGTATCGCCATAAAAGCGCTCCTCGAACGGGGCGAGCGAGGAAAAGCCTTCGGGGCAGACGCTGTAGCTGCCGCTCGGGGTGCCGTCCGAGCCGGTCGCCTGCGTTCCGAACTGCTGGGTTCCGCTCGAGGCATTGCGGCACAGATATTTGGTCAGCCCGTCCGCGGGGTCGCGGAAATCGGCAAGCGTGGTGAGCTGTGGGCGGCGAACATTGAACACCGAGCCAACATCGAGGAAGACCGAAGGCCGCAGCCCCATCTCCTTGGCGCCCGTTCCGAGCGGAATGTCGATCTCGACGCGGCCCTGGTAATAAGCGCGGCCGCCGAGCGCGTCGTCGATGAGCTGGTTGCGGTTGATCGTCGTGTCGAGCACCGGATTGGCGGGATCGCTGATATCGACATTGCTGTAGCGGATCACGCGCGGGCCGAGACCGCGAATGTCGAAGCCGCGCATCTGGGGTTCGCCGAGGAAGAAGCGGTCGGTCAGGCGGACCTTGTCGCTCGTCGGCGTCGGGCGGCCACCGAGCGGATAAATATAACCGCCTTCCGCCGAGAGATTGAGAATGAAGCGGCTGCCGAGGTTGAAATGCTTGCTCGCCGCGGCGCGGCTGCGGACATATTTGACGCTGCCGCCGAGACCCGCGAAATCCTGACTGAACGAGAGCGACTGGCCGCGCGTCGGGCGCAGGCGGTTGTCGCGATCATCATAGGCCAGCGTAAGGCCGAGCAGCGAGGTCGTCCGCTTGCCGATCGCATCGCAGAGATAGCGGCCCGCGACCAGCGGGTCGCACTGGTCGCCGAAATAATAAATGCTGCGATCGAGCGACACGTCATCGAAGTTGAGGCTGTAGCGGCCAAACGCCGACATATATTCGGTCAGCGGCACGCCGACATTGACCTGGAACCCCGTCGTCGTCTGCTCGAAGGTCGTCCGGCGGTCGTTGTTGATAAAGTTGAACGAATTGAGATCGCGGCGATAGACGCTGCCGCCGATCGAGACGTTGCGGTCGAACAGATAGGGCTCGGTAAAGCCGAGTTCGACCGATTTCGAATAGCTCGAATAATTGACCGAGGCCTGCAGCTGCTGGCCCTTGCCGCGGAAGTTGCGCTGGCGGACCGACGCCTGGACGAGGAAGCTCTCGATCGACGAGAAGCCCGCCGAAAGCGACAGTTCGCCCGTCGGCTTTTCTTCGACATTGGTCTCGAGGATGATGCGGTCGGGAGCGCTGCCTTCCTTGCGCTGGACCTCGAGATTCTCCTGGAAATAGCCAAGGCTGTTGATGCGCGCCTCGGTGCGCTTCACCGCGAAGCTGTTGAACGCATCGCCTTCGTTGAGGCGGAACTCGCGGCGGACCACCTTGTCCTGTGTCAGCGTGTTGCCGTTAACATCGATCCGCTCGACGTAGGTACGCGGACTTTCCGCGACGTTGAAGGTGATGTCCATCGTCCGCGTTTCGGGGTTGCGACGGAACTCGGGATTGATGTCGGCAAAGGCATAGCCGAAGAGGCCCGCGGTTTCGCTGAGGCGTTCGACGGTATCCTCGACCTGCTTCGCATTATACCAGTCGCCGGTCTTCATCGGCAGCATCGCCTTCATCGTCTCCGGCTTGAAGTCGCGCAGGCTGCTCTCGAGATTCACGTCGCCGAACTTGTAGCGTTCGCCTTCCTCGACGACGTAGGTGATGATGAAATCCTGCTTGTTGCTCGTCAGCTCGGCGACCGCCGAGATGACGCGGAAATCGGCATAGCCGTTCTGCAGGTAGAAAAGGCGCACCTTTTGCTGGTCGTAGGCAAGGCGGTCGGGGTCGTAGGTGGTGTTTGACGACAGCATCGTCAGGAGCCCCGTCTCCTTGGTCGCCATCTCGTCCTTGATGTCACCGTCGCTGAACTTCTCGTTGCCGATGATGTTGATCTGGCGGACCTTCGATTTCGGCCCCTCGTTGATCTCGAAGACGACGTCGACGCGGTTCTGGTCGAGCTGCACCATCTTGGGCTCGACGGTAGCGGCGAAACGGCCCTGGCGCTTGTAGAGCTCGATGATGCGCGCGACGTCGGCGCGGACTTTCGAGCGCGTGAAGATCTGGCGGGGGGCGAGCTTGATCTCCGGACGGATCTTTTCTTCCTTCAGCCGCTTGTTCCCTTCGAGGATCACGCGGTTGATCACCGGGTTTTCGGTGACCTGGATCGTCAGCGCACCCGCATCGTCGGTGATCTGATAATCCTTGAACAGCTCGGTCGCGGCCAGGTCCTTCAGCGCCTGGTCGAGCGTCGAGCGGTCATAGGACTGGCCGACGCGCAAGCGAAGGTAGGAAAGGATCGTCTGGGATTCGAGGCGCTGGTTGCCGCTGACCGTGATCGAGCGGATCGTGGATGCCGTCGGGACGGCCTCGGGGGCAGGCACGCCAAGGGTCGGCACCGCCGGGGGCGGCGTCGGTGCGGTTTCCTGGGCCAGCAGCGGTGCGGCGGGCCATGCCAGCATCGTTCCCGCCATAAGGAGTGCCGACAGCTGCGTCCGCGCCCTGAAATTGTGTGAAGCCACGCTGTTCATCCCGCCAAAATAACTCGAAAGCGATCAACCCGCATAGCTGCGGGTTGGCGCGCACTCCTGCACCAGTCCGCCTATCCAATCAAGCGCGCGATCCCGTCCCACACGCCGATTGAGCCCAAATCGTTGAAAGTCACGACCAACATCAAGGTCACGATCGCCGCAAAGCCGAACCGGAATGCCCATTCCTGCACTTGCTGCGGCGCCGGACGCCGCCGGACAGCTTCATAGCCGTAGAAGAGCAGATGGCCACCATCGAGCATGGGCAATGGCAAGAGGTTTATGAACCCGAGATTGATGGATATGAGCGCGGCGAGAAACACGAGCTGCGATGCGCCGAGGCTCGCGGCCTCGCCCGAGACCTGCGCGATCTTGACCAGCCCGCTCATGTCCTTGATCGACCGATTGCCGGTCAGGAGCTGTCCGAGCACTTCCCACGTCTGCCGGATGATCTGCCCGGTCTGGCGGGCGCCGACCAGCGGCGCTTCGGCGAGCGGGACTTTCTCGAAGACGACCTTGCCCGGCCCGATGCCGATCAGCCCGCGCTCGAAGACATTGCCGAATCGGTCCGTTTCCTTGACCGCCCTTGGCGTCAGCCGGATTGTCTGTTCGCTGCCGCCGCGCACCAGGCGAATGTCCATCGCCTCGCCTGGACGATGCGCAACCGCCATGGGAATGTCGATGAAGCGTTCCATCGAACGTCCATCAACGGCAATAATCCGGTCTCCCGGGCGCAAGCCCGCGGCGTCGGCAGCCGACCCGGCCATCACGGTCCCCACGACCGGGGGATTGGTGGGCACACCGCTCAGCGCCGCGAATCCGGCGAGGATCAGGATCGCGAACAGGAAATTGGTGACCGGCCCCGCCGCGACGATCAGCGCGCGCTTCCACACCGGCTGGGCGGGAAAGCTTTGCGCGCGCTCGTCAGCGGGGAGCTTTTGCCAATCGGCGTCGGGCTGGCTGACGGCGTCACGGTCGCCCGCGAACTGGACATAGCCGCCAAGCGGCAGCCAGCCGACCTTCCACTCGGTGCCGCGCCGGTCGGTCCAGCCGAGAATCCGGCGCCCGAAGCCGATCGAGAAGGTATCGGCTTTCACCCCGCACCAGCGTCCGACGATATAGTGGCCATATTCGTGCACGAAGACGAGCGGCCCCAGCACGAGGAGGAAAGCGACGACATAAAGCCAGAAAGGCACGTCAGGCATGTTCAAATTGGTCCACAAATTGCTGCGCGGCCGCGCGCGATGCAGCATCGACGCTGAATATGTCCTGAAGCGACGCCGGATGGGCCGGGGCCGCGGCGTCAATAACGCGGCGCACCGTGTCGATGATCGCGGGGAAGGAAATGCGCCCCGCGAGGAACGCGGCGACCGCGACTTCATTGGCCGCATTGAGCTGCGCGGGGCGCGCCCCGCCCTCGTCTATCGCGGCGCGGCACAGCGCGGTCGCGGGAAAGCGCGCCTCGTCCGGGGCCTCGAAATCAAGCCGGCCGATGGCAGCAAGATCGAGCGGCGCGCACGGCGTTTCCATGCGCTGCGGCCAGGCGAGCGCGCTGCTGATCGGGATGCGCATGTCGGGCGAGCCAAGCTGCGCCAGCGTCGAGCGATCGATATATTCAACCATCGAATGAATCACCGACTGCGGGTGAACAAGAATCTCGATCCGGTCGAGGCCAACCGGAAAAAGATGATGCGCCTCAATAAGTTCAAGGCCCTTGTTCATCATCGTTGCCGAATCGACGCTGATCTTTGCGCCCATCGACCAATTGGGGTGCGCCACCGCCTCGGCAGGGGTGACATGCGCCATCTTGGCGGCGCTCAGCGTACGGAACGGCCCGCCGCTCGCGGTCAGGATAATGCGCTTCACCTGGTCGATGCGCCCGCCCGCGAGGCATTGGAAGATCGCATTATGTTCCGAATCGACGGGGAGGATCGTCGCACCCGACGCCTTGGCCGCCGCCGTCATGAGATCGCCGGCCGAAACAAGCGCCTCCTTGTTGGCAAGGGCGACGTCGTGTCCGGCCTCGAGGGCCGCCATCGTGGGGGCAAGCCCCGCGCAGCCGACAATCGCGGCCATGACGAGGTCGGTGGGCCGCTTCGCCGCCTCGACAAGCGCATCAGCCCCTGCCGCGATTTCAACACCGGTACCGGCGAGCGCTTCCTTAAGCTCACCGTAGCGCGCCTCATCGGCGATGACCGCAAGCGCCGGGCGAAACTCGCGCGCGAGCCTTGCAAGCTCGGCAACGTCGCTGTTCGCGGTGAGCACCGATAGCGCCCAGCTTTCACCGTCCTGCCGCACGAGGTCGAGCGTCGAGCGCCCGACCGAGCCCGTGGCGCCGAACAGCGAAAGCTGCCGCCTCATCTCAGGTCGCCGCCCGCACGGTGATCTGCCCGATCGCCGCGAGCGCCCCCAGCACGAGCGCGACCGGCAGCAGCCCGTCGACGCGGTCGTAGAGGCCGCCATGGCCCGGGATGAGCTTGCCCGAATCCTTGACGCCAGCGCGGCGTTTCATCCAGCTTTCGCCAAGATCACCAAGCTGCGCGAGCGCGCCCATGAAGATACCGATCCAGAGCGGGACGCCGAGGATGCCCGCGCGGTCGCCAATCGTCGCGCTCGCGATGAGCGACGCAATCATGCCGCCGACGAGCCCCGACCAGGTCTTGGATGGACTGATCCGCGGCGCGAGGCGCGCGCCTCCGAACGCGCGGCCGGCGAAATAGGCCCCGATGTCGGTCGCCCAGACCATGCCGAACACCCAGAGCGCCGCGGTGACGCCGAGGCGGTCACGGATGAACCAGAGCCCCGCGATTGCGCCGAGCACGAGGACCGGGCCCGCGACCATCAGCGCCGCCTTGGCGCCGCTGCCGAGCGTCATTGCGCGCACGAGGGCAAACCATTCGACGAGCACCAGCGCGCTCCCGACGAGGAGCAGCAGGCCGAAGGCGATGCCGCCAAGCCACAGCGCTGTCCCGGCGATCGCGAACAAAACGAGCGCCGATATGATCCTTATGCCGAGATCGGACTTTGCTGACCCCATCCTACAACCCTCCGAAACGGCGTTCACGCCGCGCAAATTGATCGAGCGCCGCCGCAAGATCGGCCGGCCCGAAATCGGGCCACAGGCAATCGGTGAAATAAAGCTCGGCGTATGCCGCCTGCCACAGCAGGAAGTTCGAAAGCCGGACCTCGCCCGAGGTGCGGATAAGCAGATCGAGCGGCGGCAGGTCGGCGGTATCGAGATGCGCCTCGATCGCCTCGGCGGTGATGGCCCCCTCCCCGGCCGCCGCACGCGCGGCGCGGACGAGCTCGTCCTGCGCGCCGTAGTTGAGTGCGACCGCGAGCGTGGTCCGCTTGTTGCCCGCAGTGCGCGCGAGCGCTTTCTCGATGAGCTCCACGACGTCGGGCGCTAGCGCGCGCCAGTTGCCGATGATCTTGAGGCGCACGTCATTGGCGGCAAAATCGTCGAGATCGCTGAGGATGAAGCGTTTCATCAGCCCCATCAGGTCGCTGACTTCCTCTTCGGGCCGCTTCCAGTTTTCCGAGGAAAAGGCGTAAAGGGTCAGCACCTCGAGGCCGAGATCGCCCGCGGCGCGCACGATCTTTCGCACCGCCTCCACCCCCGCGCGGTGGCCCGCGACGCGCGGCAGGTGGCGCTTCTTCGCCCAGCGTCCATTGCCGTCCATGATGATGGCGACATGGCGGGCACGGTGGTCAGTTGCCGACATCAACTCGCCTCAAATCCCGTTCGCGCCGGGCGAAGTCATGAGGTTCTTGGGCGTGGCACTCGTCCAACCTGTCTCTCGACTTCGCTCGGTCCGAACGGGAAAAAGGTGGGCGCTGAAAAGCACTAGCCCAGGATTTCCTTTTCCTTCGCCGCGGCCGCGGCGTCGATCTCTGCAATCGTCGCGTCGGTGAGCTTTTGCACCTCGGTCTCGTGGCGCTTGCGCTCGTCCTCGCTGATTTCCTTCTTGCTCTCGTCGGCCTTCAGATTGTCCATGCCGTCGCGGCGGACGTTGCGCACGGCAACGCGCGCCTTTTCGGCATATTGGCCGGCGAGCTTCGAGAGCTCCTTGCGGCGCTCCTGGGTCATTTCGGGAATCGGGAGACGCAGCATCTGGCCATCGACGATCGGGTTGAGGCCAAGACCGGCAGAGCGGATCGCCTTGTCGACCGGCCCGACGTTCGACTTGTCCCACACCTGCACCGTGAGCATGCGCGGTTCGGGCGCGCTCACCGACGCGACCTGGTTGAGCGGCATATGGGCGCCGTAAACCTCCACCGTCACGGGATCGAGCAGCGCCGAATGCGCGCGGCCGGTGCGCAGACCGGCGAGGTCGTGCTTCAGCGATTCGACCGCGCCGTGCATGCGACGCTCAAGATCGGCCTTGTCATATTTCGCCATTTTTCATTCCTCTCTTAGGCGTTGCCGGCAGCATCGCCGACCACGGTGGCGACACCTTCGCCAGCGAGGACGCGCGCGAGATTGCCGGGTTCGCGGATGTTGAACACGACGATCGGGATATGATTGTCGCGGCAGAGCGCAACCGCGCTCGCGTCCATCACCTTCAGATTGTCGGCGAGCACGCGGTCGTAGGTCAGCCGCTCGTAGCGGGTTGCGGACGAGTCCTTCTTGGGGTCGGCATTATACACGCCGTCGACGCTCGTGCCCTTCAGGAGCGCGTCGCACTTCATCTCGGCCGCGCGGAGGGCCGCGCCGCTGTCGGTGGTGAAATAGGGAGCTCCGACGCCCGCGGCGAAGATCACGACGCGGCCTTTTTCCATGTGGCGCTCCGCGCGGCGACGGATCACCGGCTCGCACACCTTGTCCATCTCGATCGCCGATTGGACGCGTGTCTCGACCCCGAGCTGTTCGAGTGCATTCTGCATCGCGAGCGCGTTCATCACGGTCGCGAGCATCCCCATATAATCGGCCTGCGCGCGGTCCATGCCCTTGGCGGCGCCCGCCATGCCGCGAAAGATGTTGCCGCCGCCGATGACGAGGCAGATTTCGAGCCCGCGGTCCTTTGCCGCCTTCACCTCGGCCGCCATGCTCGCGACGGTGGCGGGGTCGATCCCGAAGGCGCTGGAGCCCATCAGCGCCTCGCCCGACAGTTTGAGCAAGATGCGTTTCAGGCCGGGCAATGCCATGGGAGGGAACCTCTATCGATGGGGCACAATATGCGAATGGCGCGCACCCTAGTGAGAGCGCGCGCCATTGCCAAGCGGACTGCCGTGCATCGCGGGCGCGGCAGCCGCAGCTTTCCGATCAGCGGCCGGCGGCAGCGGCGACTTCAGCAGCAAAGTCGCTCTCTTCCTTCTCGATGCCTTCGCCGAGCTGGAAGCGGACGAAGCCCTTCAGGGTGATCGTCGCGCCGACATCCTTGCCCGCGGCCGCGACGACTTCGGCAACCGGGGTCTTGCCGTCGATCACGAAGGGCTGCGACAGGAGCGCGTTTTCCTTGCGGAACTTCGCGATGGTGCCGTCGACCATCTTCGACACGATATCGGCGGGCTTGCCCGACTGCGCAGCCTTTTCCTCGGCGATCGCGCGTTCGCGCGCAACGAGGTCGGAGTCGAGATCATCGCCGTTGAGCGCGAGCGGGTTTGCCGCTGCGACATGCATGGCAAGCTGCTTGCCGAGCGGCTCGAGGAGATCGGCGCCTGCGCTCGATTCGAGCGCGACGAGAACGCCGATCTTGCCGAGGCCCGGCGCGGCAGCATTATGGACATAGCCCGTGACGACGCCCGAGCCGACCGAGAGGATCGCGGCCCGGCGCAGCGACTGGTTCTCGCCGATCGTTGCAATATTCTGCGTCAGCGCCTCGGTAACGGTGCCGCCCGAGGGATAAGCGGCGGCGCCCAGCGCTTCGGCGTCGCTGATGTTGCCGGCAAGCGCGACCTGCGTCACGTCGCGAACAAAGCCCTGGAACTGCTCGTTCTTGGCGACGAAGTCGGTCTCGCTGTTCACCTCGACCATCGCGCCCTTGGTGCCGTCGGTGGCAACGCCGACGAGACCCTCGGCGGCAACGCGGCCGGCCTTCTTGGCGGCGGCGGCAAGGCCCTTGGTGCGCAGCCAGTCGATCGAGGCTTCGATGTCGCCGTTATTCTCGGCGAGCGCCTTCTTGCAGTCCATCATGCCTGCGCCGGTGCGGTCGCGCAGTTCCTTGACGAGAGCGGCCGTAATCTCAGCCATGGGAATATCCTTTCAAAAGCGGCAGGCCAGCCTGGCCCTGCGATCTGCCCGCGCGCATGGCCGGGCGATAAGTCAAATCGATGACCGGGGCGGCGCGCCGTGGATCCCAGCGCCCCGCCCCGTCATGCGAGCACGCCTTTAGGCGTCGCTCTGACGTTCGGTTTCGGCAGCAGCTTCGGCCGGAACCTGTTCATCCTCGGTCACCGGGGCAGCAGCCTCTTCGGTGAGCGCGGGCTCGGCAACGGGCTCGACCGCCGCGCCAAGGTCTTCACCCCGATCCGCGCGGGCCTGCTGACCGCCACGGGTCGCCGCCTGGGCGACCGCATCACAATAAAGGCGGATCGCGCGCGCCGCGTCATCGTTCGCCGGAACCGGGAAGGCGATGCCGTCGGGCGAGACGTTCGAATCGAGGATCGCGACGACCGGGATACCAAGAACATTGGCTTCCTTGATCGCGAGCTCTTCCTTGTTCGCGTCGATCACGAACATCACGTCGGGAATACCGCCCATGTCGCGGATACCGCCAAGGCTGAGCTCGAGCTTGTCGCGCTCGCGCGTCTTGTTGAGCACTTCCTTCTTGGTGAGACCCGAAGTGTCGCCCGAAAGCTGTTCCTCGAGCGCCTTCAGGCGCTTGATCGAGTTCGAGATCGTCTTCCAGTTGGTGAGCATGCCGCCCAGCCAGCGGTGGTTGACGAAGTGCTGACCCGAAGCACGCGCCGCGTCAGCGATCGGCCCCTGCGCCTGGCGCTTGGTGCCGACGAACAGCACCTTGCCGCCCGCAGCCGCGGTCGACGAGATGAAGTCGAGCGCACGCGCAAAAAGCGGCACGGTCTGCGACAGGTCGAGAATGTGGATGCCGTTACGCGCGCCGAAGATGTACGGCTTCATGCGCGGGTTCCAACGGTGGGTCTGGTGGCCGAAGTGCGCGCCGGCCTCGATAAGATTCTGCATCGTGACGACAGGAGCCGCCATAGTCTTTCTCCTTCCGGTTAGTCCTCTGGAAGGCAAGAACCAGGGTCTCTCGCGGGGGAGATGGCCCGGCACCGGTATGTGCGCCTTCCATGTGGAATGCGCGGGCCGTTAGCGGCGTTTTCTGTGAAAAGCAAGGGCGGACGCGCCGAAAACTGGAGCGAGCAATCTTCCTGGTCCCGCGCGGCCGCCTGAATGGGCCGCGTCGCCGACGGCTGATCCGACATCGCACCTCCCCTTCACGAGTTGGACGCAGACGCTCATTTCGTCGATGAAATAAAACCGTTCATCGCAATCCTGTTGAGAACAAACATAGAACACGGAACAAATCTCGGGCGGAATCGTCGAATTGGCGGGCCCGCGCCAAAGCCCGAAAAAGGACATGCTCATGGTTCAGATCGCCGCTGCTCTCCTCTTTGCCATCGCCGCCGGGCTTGGCGTTGCGGTGATATTGGGGATGCTCAAGTCCAATGGCGCGGCAATCATCTCGGCGCTCGCCGGCGAAGGTGCGTTCCCGGTTGCCGCGGGGCCGCAGTCCGGCCCCAAGGCTAAGGCGGTAACACTCCGCCGCACGGGCGGGCGCCCCGAAGCCTCGCGTCCGGTGCGCGCGTCTATGCCTGTCCGCTCACCGCTGAGCCGCGCCGCCTGACCTTCGCGTAGCTCATGATGCCGAAAGGCATGAGGACTAGGTAGAGCGCACATACGACGAGCAGGGTCGGCCATGGCGCCGTGACGAGTGCGGCGCCAAGCAGTCCCACACCGGCGAGCGCAAACAGGCGCCACGAGCGGCGCAGGCGGATTGATGTCCAGCTGTAGGTCGGGATCGCCGAAATCATCAGCATGGCAACGGCTAGCGCCCAGGGCATCACGACATACCAGGCGCGGAACGGTTCATAGCCCGTCGCGAGCCACAAATAGACGGGAACGAAGGCAAGCCCCGCCCCGGCGGGCGCCGGGATGCCGGTGTTGAAGCCCGCTGACTTGTGCGGCTGGAAATCAGCCTCCATGCGCGAATTGAAACGCGCAAGGCGAAGCGCGCAGCACACGGCGAGCGCAAGCGCTGCGGTCCAGCCGAATTTCGGTGCGTCGGCGAGCGACCAGAGGAAAAGGATCATTGCCGGAGCGACCCCGAAGGCAATCACGTCGGACAGCGAATCGAGCTCGGCGCCGAACTTGCTCTGCGCACGCAGAAGCCGGGCGATGCGCCCGTCCATCCCGTCGAGCACCCCGGCAAAGATTACCGCCGCGAGCGCTTTTTCCCACTCGCCTCCGATCGCGAAGCGCACCCCGGTGAGGCCGAAGCAGAGCGCGAGCGCGGTGATCGCGTTCGGCGCGAAGGCACGCAGCGGAATGCCGCGAATGCCGCGCCCTGGCCCGCCGGGCGACGAAAGCTCGCTTTCGGCCATCTACTGTCCGACGCCCTCGAGAACCGAACCGTCGCCGATCCGGGCGATAATCGTCTCCCCGGCCAGCGTGCGCTGCCCGAGCAGCACCTGCGGCGCCGTGCCTGCCGGGAGGTAGACGTCGACGCGGCTCCCGAAGCGAATGAGGCCGACGCGCTGGCCGACCGCAAGCTCGGTCCCCATGCTGACGAACGGCATGATCCGGCGCGCGACGAGGCCCGCAATCTGGGTAAAGCCGATACGCACCCCGTCGGCGCGCTCGACGAGGAAGTGCTGGCGTTCATTCTCCTCGCTCGCCTTGTCGAGGTCGGCGTTGAGGAAGCGCCCCGGAATATAGGCAAGCTTGCGCAGCGTGCCCGCCACGGGGGTACGATTGATATGGACGTCAAAGACGCTCATGAAGATCGAGACGCGCAGCAAGGGCGCCTCGCCAAGACCGTCCGGTCCCGCGATCTCGGGCGGCGGCACAACCTCGGCGATCTGCGTCACCAGCCCGTCGGCGGGCGCGATGACGAGATCAGCGCCCACCGGCGTGACGCGCTCGGGATCGCGGAAAAAGGCACCGACCCAGATGGTCAGGCCGAGCATCAGCCACCCGGCGATGGCCCAGCCAAGAAGCCAGAAGCAGAGCGTGACGATCGCTGCAATCAACAGGAACTTGCGGCCTTCGGGGTGAATCGAGGGCCAGCGCCACTTGATGCCGCCGCCAGGGCGGTTGGAGGATATGGTCGTGGACATGCGCGCTCTTCTACGGTGCGACCTTGGCACTGACAATGAATAAGGCGAGGAGCCGGTTCCACTTAAGTGATGGAGAGCGCAGGCGTTAGCGGCGAGCCTATCGCGCGGCCTGTCTGGATCAGCGCTGCAATGATTGATCCCCTTGCGGCCAGGGCAGCTCATCGGGTCAGGAGAGTTGATCAATCGGGCGGCATTGCCTAAGGCCCGCTGCAATTCGACTCCCCAAGGAAAAGGCACGCATATGGGCAAGATCAAGGTAGCCAACCCCGTCGTCGAACTCGACGGCGACGAAATGACGCGGATCATCTGGCAATGGATTCGCGAGCGGCTGATCCTGCCCTATCTCGATATCGACCTTCATTATTATGACCTCGGCATCGAGGAACGCGACCGCACCGACGACAAGATCACGGTCGAGGCCGCGAACGCGATCAAGAAGCATGGCGTCGGCGTGAAGTGCGCGACGATCACCCCCGACGAAGCGCGGGTCGAGGAATTCGGCCTCAAGAAGATGTGGAAGTCGCCGAACGGCACGATCCGCAATATCCTCGGCGGTGTCGTCTTCCGCGAACCGATCGTGATGAAGAACGTCCCCCGCCTCGTCCCCGGCTGGACCGATCCGATCGTCGTTGGCCGCCACGCGTTCGGCGACCAGTACAAGGCGACCGATTTCCGCGTCCCCGGCCCGGGCAAGCTCCGGCTGGTGTTCGAAGGCGAGGACGGCACCTTGATCGACGAGGAAGTTTTCCAGTTCCCCTCGTCGGGCGTCGCGATGGGCATGTACAACCTCGACGATTCGATCCGCGACTTCGCCCGCGCGAGCCTGAACTACGGCATTGCGCGCCAGTGGCCGGTATACCTGTCGACGAAGAACACGATCCTCAAGGCCTATGACGGGCGCTTCAAGGACCTGTTCGAGGAAATTTACCAGGCCGAATTCAAGGCGAAGTTCGACGAACTCGGCATCACCTATGAGCATCGCCTGATCGACGACATGGTCGCCTCGGCGCTCAAATGGTCGGGCAAGTTCGTCTGGGCCTGCAAGAATTACGACGGCGACGTCCAGTCGGACACGGTTGCGCAGGGTTTCGGCTCGCTGGGCCTGATGACCAGCGTGCTGATGACCCCCGACGGCCAGACGGTGGAATCGGAAGCCGCGCACGGCACCGTGACCCGCCACTACCGGATGCACCAGCAGGGCAAGGCGACCTCGACCAACCCGATCGCGTCGATCTTCGCCTGGACCGGCGGCCTCAAGCACCGCGGCAAGCTCGACGACAATGCCGCGCTGGTAAAGTTTGCCGAAGACCTCGAAAGGGTCTGCGTCGAAACCGTCGAAAGCGGCAAGATGACCAAGGACCTCGCGCTGCTCATCGGTCCCGACCAGAACTGGCTCACCACCGAGGGCTTCTTCGAGGCGATCGTCGAGAATCTCGAACAGAAAATGGGCGCCTGAGGCGCGGGCTCTGGGAAAAGGGGAGCGAGCGCTCCCCTTTTCCTCCCACAAGCGTTTTGATTGACAAAGCCGTAGCCAAGGCCGGGCTCGCTCCTTAAGAGCGTTTCATGTCCATCGAAACCGAAGCATCCAGTCTCGGCAACGCGCTCGTTGTCCTGGGGGCCGCGGGGATCGTGATCCCGGCCTTCGCCCGCTTTCGCATCACTCCGGTTATCGGCTTCATTCTCGTTGGCCTCCTCGTTGGGCCATCGGGGCTCGGCGCGCTCGTCGGCGATTATCCGTGGCTGCGCCACATCACGATCCGATCGGCCGAAGATATCGAGCTCTTCGGCGAGTTCGGTATCATCCTGCTGCTCTTCTCGATCGGCCTCGAGCTCTCGTTCCGGCGCCTGTGGCAATTGCGCAAGCTCGTCTTCGGGGTCGGCGCAGCCGAGCTCGTGATCAGCGGCGCCGTTCTCGGCGGCCTGCTCTACATGATCGGGACGCTGTCGCTGCCCGCGGCCTTCGGCCTCGGTATCGCCCTCGCCCTTTCCTCGACGGCACTCGTTCTCCCTATTGCAGGCACCAAGTCAGCGGTCGGCCGCGCCTCCTTCTCGATGCTGCTCTTCGAGGATCTTGCGATCGTCCCGATCATCTTCGTCCTCGGCGCCTTTGCCCCGAGCGCCGGCGGCGATAATGCCGAACTGCTGCTGACGACGCTTTGGCAAGGCGCGCTCGTTGTCGCCGCGCTTGCGATCGGCGGCTGGTTCCTCCTCCCGCGCATCTTTGCGCAGGCGGCGCGAGCGAAGGACCCCGAGCTCTTCCTTGCCGCAAGTCTCCTCGTCGTCATCGTCGCCGCACTCGCGACCGCGACGGTCGGCCTCTCCCCGATCGTCGGCGCGCTGCTCGCCGGCCTGATGATCGCCGAGACCGAATATCACGGCGAGGTCGAGGCCATCACCGCACCCTTCAAGGGTCTCGCGCTCGGTGTTTTCCTGATCAGTGTCGGCATGGGGCTCAACCTCAAGTCGATCGCGGAGCAATGGCCAGCGCTCCTGGCCGCGGTCGTCATCGTCGTCGCGATAAAGGCGATCGTCACCGCGACCATGCTCCGCTTTTCGGGATCCGCGACAAGGGGGACAGCAGCCGAGGTCGGCCTCTTGATGGCGAGCCCTTCAGAGACCACGCTCATCGTTCTCGCGACGGCGTTCCAGGCGCAGCTGATCAGCCGCCAGACAGCAGAGTTCTGGCAGCTCGTAACCGCGATTGGCCTCACCATCACGCCGCTCCTCGCGCGCATCGGACGGAGCGTCGCGCGGCGCATCGAAATGGGCAATGTCGAAGCCGAGGCGGACAACATACCCCCGAAGCGCACCGTCATCGTCGGCTTTGGCCGCGTCGGACGCGTCGTCGCCGAACTGCTGCGCGAGCATCAACGCACCTATGTCGCGGTCGATGCCGACATCGACGCGGTGGCGCAGGCGCGGCGCGATGGCTTCCACGTTCGCTATGCCGACGTCGCGCGCCCGGGCAGCCTCGACAAGCTCGGGATCGAAAACGCCGAAGCTGTGGTGCTCACGATGGACGATCCCGTGCAGCAGCTGCGCATGACGCGCCAGCTACGCCGCCGATACCCCGAACTCCCGATCATTTCGCGCGCGCGCGGCTCCGACCACGCCGCCGCGCTCTACCAGGCGGGCGCGACCGATGCGGTCCCCGAAACGCTCGAAAGCTCGCTGCAGCTTGCCGAAGCGGTGCTCGTCGACCTCGGCGTCGCAATGGGTCCGGTGATCGCCTCGATCCACGACGTGCGCGCCAAGATGCGTCACGATATCATGACCAAGAGCCATCTCGACCGCGAGCCGCGCATACGGCGGATACGATCGACGCCGGCAGCGGCGGGCGACGACCGATAGCGGCGGCTACCGCCCGCCCGCCGATGCGGCAGGGGGCGCGTCGGGTGCCGATGCCTCGGCGAGGGTCATGCCCTTGGGCAGGATCGCGAGCGACCATTGCTTCCCGGGCTCGAGATATTGTTTCGCGAGCCGCTGGATATCCGCGGGGGTCACCGCCATGATATCGTCCTGGATCGAGAGCGCCGCCGCCGCAATCCGCGGGTCGCGGGTCGCTCCCTCGAGCATGTGCATCCAGTAGACATTGCCCGTCGAGGCGCGCGCAACCTGCTCGCGGATCGGACCCGCGTTGCGCGCGAGTTCGTCCGCGCTTACCGGGTTCGCCACGAGGTCAGCCGCGATCTCGCTGGCGACCGTGTAAAAGCGGTCGATGTCTTTCGGTGCGAGCAAGCTGCCGACAAGGAGGTAGCCACCGCTGTCGAAGGCGGTCGGCCAATGGCTGTCGACCACGGGGCCGTAGCTTGCCCCCTGTTCGGCGCGGAGCCTGTCGAAGAGCCGGTCATTGAAGATCGATGCGAGAACCTGGAGCCCCTGCTGATCACGCGGGGCCCCTAGTCCGCCGCTCGTCGGCCAGGCGGTCATCGCCGCGGCCTGGCTCTTCTCGCCGCGGTGATAGGCGATAACGGGCTCGGTGACAGGCTCGGCGAACGCGACCTTTTCGCCGCCCGCCGGCGCAAGCGGCGCGCGCGGCGGCAGCGCGCCCAGAGTATTCGCCAGTACCTGCTTGTAGTCGAGGGTCGAAAGATCGCCGAAGAGCTGCACCTCGATCGGTCCGCTTGCAAGGCGCGGCGCCCAGAAGGCCTTGAAGGCTTTCGAGGTCAGCGCTTCGATCTCGGGCCGGCTCGGGGGCGCCCAGCGCTTGTCGCCGCCCGCCAGCCAACCGCGCAGGTTGCGGTCGAGCACCGCATTGGGCGTCGCGTCATTGAGATCATAGCCGGTGAGGTATCCGACCCGCAGCCGGTCGACGGGCGCGGTGTCCCAACGCGGAAAAGCAAGCTTTCCGGCAATCAGCTTCAACTGGTCTTCAAGGTCTGAGGGCTTGCTTTCGGCCGACAGTTCGAACGCGTCATCATCGACCGCGAAGTTGAGCTGGATCTGGCGGCCGTTGGTCAGCTGATCGATTGCATTCTGGTCCCACGGCCCAATCCCGCTCGCAACGAGCGCATAGTCACCCGTCCACAAGAGATTGGGCGCATCCGCAGCGACACTTCGATTGCCGCTGCCGAAGCGGACGTTTACGCGCACCTTGCCCGGTTCGACCGGATTGTTCGAGACGAGCGCGGTGACGCCGTTCGCGAACTCGATCCGTTCGGCGCGCAATCCTCCGATGAGGGTGGTCGAAGCGACCGTGCCCGGCTCGCCGAGCGCGGGAAGCTGGCCGAAGTCCGCCTTGATCGCGGCCAGCCGCTCATCCTTTATTGTCGCGGGCCGCGCGAGCGCGGCGAGCAGCGCGCCGTCACCGCCCTCGATGGGAGTAGGCGTCGTAAGGACAAGCCGCGTCGCGGGCCCGGTGAAGATGGCGCGGCTGATCTCGAGCATCACCTCGGGCGTCGCCGAAGCGCGGATCGCCTGGAACATGTCGGCCTGCGCCTGCGGGCTCGTCACGGTTTCGTTGATATCAACGGCGCGGACGAGATCGTCGGCGAGCCGGGCGCCGGGTTCATTGCGGGCGTTCTCAAGCTCCTTCAGGAGGAACGCCTCGATCTCGTTCGCTTCGCGATCGATGTCGGCCTGCGAGGAAGGCGTCTTCATCGCGTCGGCGAGGACGCCGCGGACGTCGGCGAGCGCCGCCTGCCAGTCGCTGAGCGGCACGATCTGCGCCATGGTGATATCGGCGCTCCGGTTCAGATATTCCTGGTCGACGGTCGCGACGAGATAGGAGCCGCCGCTCCGCGCCCGGTTCTCGAGCCGGCGGTTCACCAGGGCCACGGCGAGGAATTCGAGATAGAGCCTGCGGGTATTCTCGACCGTATCGACCCGTTTGACCCAGGGGCGGATCGTCGCAAGCGTCAGCGACAGCGGCTGGTTGGGTTCGACGATCGTCCGCGCGACGGGTGCTTTCGGGTCGGGCTTTCCGAAATCGGGCTGCCTGGGATTGGGGCCGCTTGCCTTCCAGTCGCCATAATATTTCTCGATCAGCCGCGCGAACTCCACCGGGTCGCCGTCACCGACGATAACCACGACCGCCCGGTCGGGCCTGTACCAGCGCTTGTGAAATGCCGCGACGGCATCGGCGCGCGCTGCGTTCAGCGATTCGATCGTTCCGATCGGCGAGCGTTTGCCGAGGAGCTGGCCAGCGAACAGATGCGCCGCGGTCGCGTCGGCAATCCGCTTCTGGGGACCGTCCGATTCCCTGAGCTCCGACATGACCACGCCCCGCTCCGCGGTCACTGCGGCTTCCGAGATGCGCGGCTCGCGCACCATCCCGGCAAGCAATTTCATGCTTTCATCGAGGTTCGCCTGCGTGACGCTTGGCAGGTCGAGCTGATAGACAGTCTGCGACGGCGTCGTCTGCGCATTCGAATCGCTCCCGAAGGTCACGCCGAAGCGCTGCCAGATGCGCTTCGCCTCGCCGTCGGGGATATGCTCCGAGCCCCGAAATGTGAGATGCTCAAGCAGGTGCGCAAAGCCGCGCTCCTTGTCGGTCTCGAACATCGAGCCCACGTCCATGCGGACACGGATTGATACTTGCCCGGGCGGGACACCATTATTGCGGACGGCATAGCGCAGGCCATTGGAAAGCTCGCCGAACTGCCAGCCAGTGTCGCGGGGAATGTCGCTGCCCTGGTAGAGCCAGCTATCTGCCGCGCCCTTGAGCGACGCGGGTTTCGCCGGCGGTGCCGGGGCCGCGGGCAGGGCCTGCTGCGCCACGGCCAATGGGGGCGCAACGAACAGGGCCAGTGTGGCGGCCGACAGGATCGAGCGGGCGAGACGCAGCGGCGCCGACGCGGGGAGAGTGGACATCGCCCGATCTTATCGCGTTCGAACCTTGCTGGCCACTGAACTATCGCGGCTCGAGCCGCGCTTGCACGGCGAAGAGCTTGTGCCTAGCGATACCGGATGGATACGCCCCCAGAGATACCCCGCATCGCGCTCATTCAGATGACCAGCGGCACCGATCCTGCCGCCAACCTCGCGGTGATCGACCGCGCGCTGGGAGAGGCTGCCGCGGGCGGCGCCGCGATGGCGTTCCTCCCGGAAATGTCGGTCCTGCTCGATCGCGACCGCCAGCGATCGGCGGCACATATCGCATGCGAAGCCGAGAGCCACTGGCCCGGGTCATTGCAGGATATGGCCCGGCGCCACGGCGTCTGGCTTCATTCGGGATCGATGCCGCTCCTCGCTGACAGCGGCGAGCGCCGCGTCAATCGCAGCCACGTGATCGCCGCGGACGGCAGCATTCGCGCCCGATACGACAAGATCCACATGTTCGATGTCGATCTCCCGACGGGTGAACGTTGGGCCGAATCCGCAAGCTATGTCGGCGGCGATGCGCTGGTGGTGGTCGAAACGCCGATCGGAATGCTCGGCCTCAGCGTCTGCTATGACCTTCGCTTCCCCGAGCTCTACCGCGCGCTTGTGGACCGGGGCGCTGAAGTGCTGGCGGTGCCCGCGGCCTTCACGGTCCCCACCGGCGAGGCGCATTGGCATGTGCTGCTGCGCGCGCGCGCGATCGAAACCGCATGCCATGTCGTCGCAGCCGCACAAGGCGGCACCCATGCGGATGGCCGCGCAACCTTTGGCCACAGCCTCGTTGCGGACCCGTGGGGCTGCGTCCTGGCCGATGCAGGCGCTGAACCTTCAGAGCTTGGCTTCACCCTGGTCTTCGCCGATGTCGACCCCGGAGCCACTCGAAAGGCGCGCGCAGCAATACCGCTCGCGCGCTCGCGCACGATCCGCAAGGTTCGACTATAGACTGGAGGAGTTGCCCCGGCCTGACCTCCGCAGGCAGGCGGCCGACCTGGAAACCGATGCCCCAATGCAAAAAGGGCCCCGGACAATGTCCGGAGCCCCCTGTAACTTGCATAACCGCCAGATTACGGGCTGGTCGGCGAGTCCTTGTCGTTGTCCGCAGCGATGATGATGCCGCCGACGATAGCGATCAGTGCCAGGAGGCCGATGAGCCAGCCCGAGCTACCTTCGAGTTCGCTCTGGCCGTCAACGCGCGATACTGCGTCCGCAACAACAGGAGCAGCCGATGCCGCGACCGGCGCCGCAATCATCGAAGTGGCCGCGAGGGAGATCGCAGCTTTCTTGAGCAGATTCATCTTTTTCTCCATCCACTGGACTTTAATCTTCTCGAATCGAGCCGAGGAGAATCAATCCCCGTCCCGTTTCCGCAGGCCCTTCTAGGCAAGGGCGCCAATAATTGCAATGGCTTTCATGCTATAGCGTTAACCAGCTCGAAAGGCTTCGACAGGGCGGCAATACGTAAGGTCCCTTATCGGCGTCATCCGCGGCGGACGCGTTCGAAGGGTTCGCTCGTGACCGGATAGCCCAGGTGCTCCGGGATACAAAGATGGGTTTCGCCGCCGCGTTCCTCGATCCACGGCGTCACCAATTCGACAGGATGGTTGGCTGCGTGAGCTGAAAATGCGCTGAAATCATCGACCTGCGCCAGGCGCTCGAGATTTCGGCGCGTCGGGAAGATGATCGACACCTCGCCTTGGTCCGCCATCGATAGCGTAGCGCGGGCACTGGCCCAGAAAATATGACTATGCTCGGCCGCCTCGACGGTGAGTTCGTATCCGTGCGGGGGCGCCTCGACCGCAAAGAAGCGCGTGTCGAAAGTCCTGGCTTCCTTGAAGTTCGGACACCAGCGCGCGAACGGAACGAGCGCGTCGAGCGCGAGCCTGTCACCGCGGGAATTCAATATGTCCGAAAGCCGGTTTTCGGCGAGAAGCGCGCGGCGCACCTCATCGGCCTCGACATCGGCGAGGGTCGGCCAGCCCACCGCAAGTCCCGTTTCTTCGAGCGTCTCGCGCAAAGCGGCCACACGCGCCGCCGCCTCGACGTCGCCCTTGGCAAAGCCGTGCTGCGCCGCGACGAGGTAATCGTCCGGATCGATCCGCCCCCCCGGGAACACGACCGCCCCCGCCGCAAAAGCCATCGTGTTGGACCGCTTCACCATCAGTATCTCATTGGGCCCGCCGCTCTCGGAACGCCGCATGATCACGAGGGTCGCGGCGGGAATGGCGCTGGCGGGCAGCGCTGGGGATGGGCTCGTCTGCACGTTGTTATCCGTCATGAGAAGATCGATAACCCGCGTTCGCCGCCTTGTCATCCAGCATTGCGACTGGAGCGGCGGCGGTGCAGGATGCGCTGAAGTACAGCCGGGAGCGGGACATGGGCATTGCCGAGATCTTGGGGGTTGCGAGCAGCCTCAGCCTGCTCGCTGGGTGGCGGCTCTACTTGACCATATTCGCAACGGGCACCGCGATGTATTTTGGATGGCTACCTCTTCCCGAACATCTGAAGGCCCTGCAGATCCTTGCCAATCCATGGGTGCTTGGCGTGGCGGCGGCTGGCACGCTTGCGGAATTCCTCGCCGACAAGGTCGCTTGGATCGATTCGATCTGGGACGGCATTCACAGCATCGTGCGTCCCCTCGGCGGCGCGCTATTGGCGCTCGCGCTCGTCGACTCGTCGGACCCCGCCTGGCAGGTGATCGCCTTTCTCCTCGGCGGAGGCGGCGCTCTGCTCAGCCACGGCGCCAAAGCGACCACCCGCGCGGTCGTCAATGTCAGCCCTGAACCCTACAGCAACGCCGTCGTGTCGGCCGGCGAAGACGTCGCCACAGGCGGATTGCTCGCGCTCGCGATCGTCTACCCTCCCCTTGCCATCGTCATTGCTGTTCTCCTGGCGATTGCCGGGGTGATCGTCATCATCGCCCTCCGCCGCCTGCTCCGAAATATCAAGGCCACGCTCAAGAAGGCGCTCGGTGATGCAGAGGCGGGCGCGTAGCGGATCCGGCCCGAAACCGGAGCCGTGCGCACGATCGGCACAGCGCGATGGCGGGGTGAGCGCCATGGGCGGCCGCCCTTCCCCGTCTGATAGGAATCAAAATAGCCGCCGCCGCTCGCATAGCCTGCAACAAATATGACTGGGCGCTTGTCATCGCCGAAACCCGCTGTTAGAGGCGCCGGCGTTGCCGCTTTAGCTCAGTTGGTAGAGCACATCATTCGTAATGATGGGGCCACAGGTTCGAGTCCTGTAAGCGGCACCACATCCACCTTCGCCATTGACCGCTGAAGGTTGCTAAAGCCCCGGAAATTTGCGATGAATTGCCTTGGCTTGGCCGCCAAGCTTCGCTGAACTTCGCCTGCAGCCGCAACGATTTGGCGGCCTTTTGTGGGGGACTTCGCCACCCCAAATTCCAAAGGCCCCCGAATGGCTCTGACACAGACTGCAATCCGCGCCCTTAAACCTAAAGCCAGGGCTTGCAAGATTGCCGACGAGAAGGGCCTATATCTCCCTGATTTCGAAGCCGATGATGCGAACTGAGGAAAGCCCGCTGCACGCCGCAGGCCTTCCCCATCTCGCTTGGCACGATCAGAATTTGAAGCCGACCTCGACGTAGATTTCGCGGGGATTGTCGACAAAGGCCGACATGTCCGCAAGGACGCCCGGACCTGCCGTTCCCGTTCCCGAGCCGCCTGCGAACGGGATATCATTCGCCGCCGTTACCACGAGCTTGTTGGTGAGGTTCCGCCCAATCAGGCCTATCGTCCAGCGATCGTCGGGGCCGTTGACCCGCAGCGCGGCATCGAGCTTCGTATAGGCCTTCTGCACCGCATCGGGACGCAGCGTGTCGGTGAAGTTGTATTTGGACGTGTAGCTGACGTCGCTCGACAGCCGCAGCGTCCAGCCGCTGTCGGTGAGCGGCATCTCATAGCTCGCGCCGATGCGTCCCGCGAAGCGCGGCGCCTTTGGCGGAGTTCGGCCGTCATAATCCTGGCTGGTAAAGGCGCCGCCGGGGCCTGCAAGCAGCGTACAACCGGCTGCGATCGTCTGCCCGCCATAGCATTGGCCGACATAATCCTTGTAGCTTGCATGGTTGTATGCGGCCGCACCGCGAAGTGAAAAGCCCCCCGAGCGCCAGTTGAAGTCGCCTTCGATCCCTTGGACGCGCAGCGTACCGGCGTTGGCGACAACCTGGCCGATCGTGACGGGATCAAAATTCTGCACCTGCAGATCGAGATAGTCGTAATAATAGGCCGTCGCATTAAGCGACAAAGCGCCTCCCATCAGGATTGCGCGCGCGCCGACTTCGCCGCCGCGGGCGCGCTCGGCGCCGAACTGACCGGCGGCAATCGAGGAAGCGGGGGTCAGCGTCTGCGAGATGTTGAACCCGCCCGATTTGAAGCCCTCCTTGTAGGCGGCATAGAAGGTCAGATCGCGCGAGGGCTTGTAGCGCAGCGTGACCTGCGGCGACACGTCGGTCTCGCGGTACCGGTCGTCGAGGCGGATGCCGCCGGGGAAGGAGGCGGCAAAGCCGAGGTGGGCCGGCAGCGATTGCTGATAGGAATCGCGCAAGCCCCACAGCCAACTCGCCGCGATCCCATGTCCGGCGGACGTAACCGCCGGTCGCATCGAGCAAAGTGGGGACCGCCTCGTCGAAGCTAACAATTCCACACGACGAAAGAGCGAAGGCCACGGCACTGTCGAGTGTGGCCACGCGCTTCACCGCAGCGGTAACGGCCTCTCTAGCGATCGATGCCGCTGCGCTTTCGTCCAGGCCAGACAACCGAAGCGCATCGATCGTAACGCTTGCGAATAGTCCGGAAGGGGTCGGCGTGATCAATCATCGCGCCCGCCTTCCTCGAACACCTCGCGGTGCCATTCGGCGACGACGCGGTCGCGCAGGCGCGGGTCCTGAGCGGCGAGCAGCGCGTTCACCGCGCGCACGAGGAACACGATGTTGCGCTCCAGATCGCCCGGATCGAGCAGCGAGGAGGCCTCGATCTCGGCCACGACCAGGCGCCGCAAGAGACCGGTCACGGTCATGTGGCGGCTGCGGGCGAGTTCGCCGAAAGCGGCGAAGATCTCCGGAGTTACATAGCAGGCCAGATGGTAGCGGCGCGACACGCGGGCATTCTCCGTCCCCTCCAGGTCACCCCTCTTCGATATGAGAACATATATGGAACATCTAAGCCGAGCAAGCCGGAAAACCCCCTGTCGCGCCAACAGGTTGGGAGCGCGGTCACCGCTGATGACCACGGTGACCGGCGGTCACATTTGGCGAGTTCCGGTGGTCAGAGATTTTGCTCGACAATTCAGTAATATAACCTCGAAAATGCCTTCCGCTGAGGGGTAAGGTGTGCTCTCCATCCCCATCCGCCAGCCCTCGTTCCGCCCTTTCCGCCAGACCGTGAAAATCGAACATGGGAGCAAGGTCCGGCCGGACCCTTCCGCCTGCGCGGCATGGGAGCGATCAGTGGGAGGATTCGCTGTTGGGCTGAGCAGCGAACAAGGAAAGGCCCTGAAGGCATATGCCTTCAGGGCCGGGAGGATTCGGAGCTGTAAGGTTGCGGCGCTACTTCGCGCGCCGCCTCTTCGGTTCGCTCGTCGTCGCTTCCTTGGCCTTGGCGAGGAAGTCGACCTGCTCGGCGATGATCTCGCAGCCGTAGCGGGCCTGGCCTTCGCTGTCAGTCCAGCGGCTGTAATGGATGCGGCCCGTGACCATGATCATCGCGCCTTTGGCGACCTGCTGGGCGACGCTTTTGCCGACGCCGTTGAAGCAGGTGATCCGGTGCCATTCGGTCTCGCTCTGGCGGTTGCCGTCGGCGTCCTTGTAGCTGCGGGTCTTCTTCCTCGTCGCTCGAGACGCCGCCAAGCACATGCCCCGCCGATGAACCGGGTACGCTTGGAGTCGCCGGCCCCATCGCCGCCAACCAGCGTTCATCGCCGTTCAGCAATTCCTTGAACACCCGATTTGCCTCGTCGGCGAGCAGCTTCCGGCGGGCCTCGAGGAACCGATCGAAGTTCTCGATCCGCCACAGATCCTCGTCCATCGGCACCCATTGCGAGGCCAGCGCGCCTGGATGACGCTTCTCGATCTCCGGGAAATAGACCTCTGGTCGGGTGTCGGAGATCTCCAAGTTGGTGCCCTTGGTGAGGAAGCAGAAATTGGCGAGCGCGTTGACCTTCGCGCGTCCGACGTTCGCCTTGTAGAGTTGCGCCTTCGGGAAGATGTGATGCACCTCCAGGCTGCTCATCTTGCCCAGCAGCTCCGCCTTGAGCTCCAGCCCCGACCCCCAGTCGCGCGCGCCCCTCACCCGCGTCAACATGTAGAGAATGGGATAGAAGCCGAAGAGCTACAGACCGCAGAGAGCGGGAGACCAGCTCAGGCGTATCCTGTCTAACATGGCGCCGACATCTAACAGTGATGATGTTAGATTGGCCGCACAGGTTTGTCGCGCGATCTGGCGAAGGCCCAGTTCGCCTTCGGGGTTTCCCTAGGAATGATCAGTCCGGAGAGGAGCTTCCCTGGGGATGCCTCGGAAGGCAGCCACTTGACGCTCCCTCGAAGCAAAATAAGAACGTAGCTGCCTTTCGCAGCGCGAACCAGACCGCCGGTTTAGGAAATGGTGATGGTTAGTCGCTTTCCGCAAAACCCGCACCGCAAAGCGGTCTTTCACCGCGCCGCCTGATACGGCTACGCGAGGTGCTACATCGAACGGGGCTGTCCCGTTCCACCATCTATCGCCGGATCGAGCTCGGGCAGTTCCCCAAGCCCTATCCGCTCGGCGGCAGGATTGTCGCTTGGGCGGAGAGCGAAGTTGACCGGTGGATCGCAGAGAAGGTCGGCGAATAGTTGAAGCAGAGGCGTTCCAGCCGCCAAGTGACCGGCCTGCCGACGCGCAGCTCGTCGATCTCACCGCGCCAAGGCAAACAGCCTGGCACACCTAGCCGCATGTTCGCTCAGGCGGTCGACCAGCCGATCGACAATGCCATGCGTCATACCGGTTTCGCGCATCTGTCGCCGGACGCCGTCCGCGGCTGCGGGCAAGGCCTCGGCCATGGCGAGAACACGCTCGGATACCGCATTCTGCTTCAACCCCAGTTCGTCGGCGAGTTTCTCCCAGTCGCGGGCGGAGATGTCGCGAAGCCGGTATTTTCCTCCCAGCTTCATGGCGAGTTTGGCGCGCATCGGGTCGAAGCCTTTATAGGGCAAAATGCTCGCCACGTCGTAGAATGGCGCCAGGCGGACGCGGCCGGCGGCGCCAATCAGGATGGAATAGTTCTTCGCGTGGGCATCGGTGCCGCCGATCAGCCAGTTGAGCGCCACCGCGTCGACGAAGACTTGGACATCCTCGCCCGGCGCACCCGAATTCTCCCTCAGCAGGCTAACGATTTGCGCAACGCCGGGGCCGCCTTCATTTTCGTATTTGTGCGTCGGCGGTACGCCCAACGCCTGGCACATGTCCTCCTGATGAATGCGGATGACACCGCCCTCGGTCGCCTGCCGATCATAGCGATCAACGACGAACACCACTTCGTCTTCGAAACGCATGACGGTCGAGGTTGCCACGGGGAGGCCGAGTGCGCGTGCAACCGCCAAGCAGAAATGCTCGTTCTCCGCGTGCCCGTCGAAGTCGGCGCTCGGCGGCTTCAGAATATGGGTTGTCGGAGCGCGCCCGGACGGTACGCCCCATTGACCATTTTGAAGGAGAAGCGCCGTTTTCGGCTGGGCGCCGGCCAAGCTGAACTGCCCGGTGTCGGCCGGCAGGCGCCAGGCCGATTGGTCCTCGCGGAGTTGCCGGATGCGGGCTGCGATTTCAGCTTCTTCTAGCCAGGCGATATCGCCGCCTTCGCTGTCGATAACGGCGTCGAGACGCTCGGGACGAACGAATTGCACGGCGCCTGCACAATCTTCGCCCACGTTGGCGATCAGCGCGAACGGGTTGCGCGCGGACACCTGGAATTTCTTGGCCCATCGATCGAGGACGCGCTCGTTGTCGGGGAGCAGTCCCCAGATATAGGCGCTGATCTCGTTGTGGCGGTGCTCCAGCGCCGCGAGCGGCATGGAAAGCGACAGCGGGTATGAGCCGCGGATATCGCGCCAGGCTTCGTCGTAGGTGAACGACAGTTTGCCTCGGTCCTCCTGGATCACCCGCCCGACCACTCGATTGGAAAGCAGGACGAAGAGTTCCTTGCTCACGTCGCCGGCTCCTTGGCCTTGCGCACGATCGCATCGATATCGACGGTATCGAGCGCATTTGCGCTCGAACCGGATATGTCGTCCCGATGGACGGACAGGCTTAGGCCTAGCGCAGCCAAGGCTTTCAGGACGAGACCGATTTCGGCTCGCGGCTTGCCGCGCTCGACCTCCATGACCCATCGGCGATTGACTCCGATGAGCGATGCCAATGTTGCCTGATCCAGCTTTTGCCGCTTGCGCTGGTCACGAATGAACGTGCCGATCTCTTTTGCCGTGCGGACGTGCACGAGTGGCCTCCTGTTACCGAACGCTCACTTTATATGCATGTTACCGTTCGATCGCAATCATAAAATGAGAGTGTTCGATCACATTTGTAGAATGTTACCATTCGCTCACACCGCTAGCATAGTACTCCTAAGCCTGACGGATCAAACGACACGCAGCCGTCGCTTGACCCTCTGACCAGCGCGCAACTCGTCGAGATGATCGCTCCACCACTGGGCCATTCGGACGCGCTCCTCCCAGTGCTTGCCGCGATGATAGATGCCGCGGATCGCATTGCCGTCGTTGTGCGCAAGTCCGCGCTCGATGGCATCGGCGCTCCATAGCCCGCTTTCGTTGAGCATGGTCGAGGCCGTCGCACGCAGCCCGTGAACGGTGACCTCCGCCTTCGAATAGCCCATCCGGCGGAAGGCGGCGTTGAGGGTGTTCTCGCTCATCGGGCGCGACGACGAGCGGGCCGAGGGGAACACGTAGCCTTCGGACCCGAGAATCTCTCCCAACTCCTTCAGATAGGCGCCCACCTGGCGCGACAGCGGCACCGCATGCGCACGCCGGGCTTTCATCTTGCCCTCGGGGATTTTCCAGACGCCTTCGTCGAGGTCGAATTCGTTCCACTCAGCGTGGTCAGAGCTTTCGCGAGACGACATCCTGCAGCATCGCCTTGTCCAACGATAGGTCGGCGACCAAACGCTTGAGCTTGGCATTTGTCAGGCGAAGTGAGAAACTGCCCCCCTTCCGAATCTGAGAACTGACCCCCTCT
>JBIQHE010000032.1:0-37251 GCA_044508875.1 Sphingomonadales bacterium
GACTACCAGGGTATCTAATCCTGTTTGCTCCCCACGCTTTCGCACCTCAGCGTCAATACTTGTCCAGTCAGTCGCCTTCGCCACTGGTGTTCTTCCGAATATCTACGAATTTCACCTCTACACTCGGAATTCCACTGACCTCTCCAAGATTCAAGTTTTCCAGTTTCAAAGGCAATTCCGGGGTTGAGCCCCGGGCTTTCACCTCTGACTTAAAAAACCGCCTACGCGCGCTTTACGCCCAGTAATTCCGAACAACGCTAGCTCCCTCCGTATTACCGCGGCTGCTGGCACGGAGTTAGCCGGAGCTTATTCTCCCGGTACTGTCATTATCATCCCGGGTAAAAGAGCTTTACAACCCTAGGGCCTTCATCACTCACGCGGCATTGCTGGATCAGGCTTTCGCCCATTGTCCAATATTCCCCACTGCTGCCTCCCGTAGGAGTCTGGGCCGTGTCTCAGTCCCAGTGTGGCTGATCATCCTCTCAGACCAGCTAAAGATCGTCGCCTTGGTAGGCTTTTACCCCACCAACTAGCTAATCTTACGCGGGCTCATCCTTGGGCGATAAATCTTTGGTCTTACGACATTATGCGGTATTAGCATCCCTTTCGGGAAGTTATTCCGCACCCAAGGGCAGATTCCCACGCGTTACGCACCCGTGCGCCACTAGACCCGAAGGTCTCGTTCGACTTGCATGTGTTAGGCATGCCGCCAGCGTTCGTTCTGAGCCAGGATCAAACTCTCAAGTTTGATGTTCGAATCTGCCAAGGTGGAATATCCCTCGCAGACCCGCTCATTTTAAGGAGCCTGGCCTACACAAGAAGCAACCTCGTGAGAGGCTGCTTCCACGTTATGGAAACGTGTAAGACATGCAGGTCAGGCTTGGCTTTTTATCCTGAGTTACCGGCACCTTAAAGCTGCCGGACCCAGGGCCGCCGCCCACATGTCCCTTCATCGACAATCACAATGTCAAAGAGCTCACCGACAGGAAGAAGCGGACAGCTGTTGTTCCCCGCTATTGCTATCGGGGGACATCTGTCCGTATCTGTTGGCGACCGTCTGGAGCGTGGCGGTTGGCGCCGCGCCCCGTCCGGTGAACAGGCCTCTAGGCCCCTCATTGATTCGCGTCAACACCCTTTTTGCAATTTTGTTTCAAACTAGCATCGACGCGCCGGGAACGTCCCGGCTCCAGAAGGATGAGATGGTGGGCGAAGCCACGGAAATCAAGGGTTCCAGCGAGGAAATCGGGAGCACCGGGGCATTCAATGATCGAGTGCGCAGCGCCGTGATCTGGCGCTCGGGTAGCCAGATTCTCGCGCAGATCGTCACCTGGGCATCAACTTTGTTCGTGATTCGCCTGCTCGATCCGGCCGATTACGGGCTTTTTGCGATGACGCAGGTGATCATTTCCTTTCTCACCTTCCTCAATGGGTGGGGATTCGCGAGCGCGCTCGTCCAATCCGATTCGCTCGACCCTTTCCGAATCCGGCAGGCCTTTGGCCTGCTTCTCCTGCTCAATGCCCTGCTGGCGGGAGCCCAGTATATGGGCGCCCCGATCGCCGCGGCCTATTATGGCCAACCGATGGTTGCCGAGCTGCTGCGCGTGCAGGCGCTGATCTTCCTTGCGACCCCCTTCATTGCGCTGCCCGAAGTGATGATGGCGCGAAAGCTCGATTTCCGCCGCCAGGCGATCGTTAACCTTGCTGCGGCGTTTGCAGGCGCGGGCACCGCGCTCGGCTCGGCGCTTGCAGGCTTCGGGGTCTGGACTCTCGTCTACGCGCCGATCGCTCTATTCTGGACCCGCGCAATCGGTCTCACGATCATCGCACGTCTTCTTGTCTGGCCAAGCTTCAATTTCCGCGGCTGCGGACAGATCGTGGGGTTCGGTTCGGCGATTCTTTTCAGCCAGCTCTTCTGGCTGGTGCAGAGCCAGTCGGACGTCTTCATCGCTGGCCGCCGATTCGACCCACATGCTCTCGGCCTTTATGCCGAGGCGCTGTTTCTCGCCCAGATCTTCATGGCGAAGTTCGTGCCGCCGCTGAACGAGGTGGCGTTCCCCGCCTATTCGCGCATCAAGGATGATCCCGCTGCGGTGCGCTGGGGTCTGATCAAGACGATTCGGATGCTCATGCTGATCGCCGCGCCCTTTTATTGCGGGCTTGCCGTGACCGCGGCGCCGATCGTCGAAACATTGTTCGGGATGAAGTGGATCGGGATGGTCCCTTATATCCAGCTTATCGCCTTCGCTCTCATCTTCATGACGGTACAGATTCTCTTCGCACCGGTGAACAACGCACTGGGCCGGCCGTCGGTGTCGATGCGCGTATCGCTTTGCGGAGCGATTCTCTTTCCTGCTACCTTCCTGGTCGGCGCGCAGTGGGGGCTGATCGGCATGGCGTGGGCCTGGCTGGTGGCGACACCAACGCTCCTCGTGCTGACCGCCCGGCTTTCGGCCCCGCTCAACGGGGTGTCACTCCTGGATGTCGGACGCGCGATGCTGCCCGGCCTCGTGCCTGCGCTGGGGATGGCGGTTACGGTTCGATTTGCCAGTGAAGGGATTGCCGGAACCGGGCTCACCGCCCCTATGCGGCTCGTGGTTCTCGTCTCACTTGGCGTCTGCCTTTACGGGGCGCTCTTGTGGCTGCTTGAGCGCGAGGCGCTCGCCGAGGTGTTGCGACTCGTGGTGAAGCGGCGGCGGGCAGCCGAGCCCTTCGTTTAGGCCGGGTGTCCGGGCCAGCCGGGGCCCGTGCGAATCACGACGCGATATAATCGCGCATCGCCGCTGCTTCGGCTTCGATCATATCGATGCGATATTTGACGAGGTCGCCGATGGACACAAAGCCCACGAGCCGGCCGCCGTCTACCACCGGCAGGTGGCGAATGCGTTTTTGAGTCATCTGGGACAAGGCGCCGATCACGGCCATGCCCGAGTCGCAGGTAACTGGCGATTGGGTCATCACCTCATCGAGGCTCCGGTCGAGCGCTTCGGGACCATAAGAGGACATCAGCCGAACGAGATCACGCTCGGAAAAAATCCCGACGAGCAGATCGCCCTCCACTACCGGCACTGCGCCGATACGATGTTGCGCAAGCAGATCGACCACCGCTCGCACCGAATCGGTGGGCCGCGCCGAAATCACCGGCCCCGTACGCCTGTGCAAGATCGCTGCGATCGTCATAAGCTGCGGCTCCCTCTTCCCTGTCGCTTCGATATTAATGGCATCCTACCATGATTCGCGACGAAGCCGAAACGCGCCGCGGCATTCACACTTGGCCTTCGCCTCCGCATGGTTCATGGAAGCGCCATCATGGTCAAACGCTCCCCCCTCGACGACGATGGCGCGTCGAAAATCGCATGGAACCGCTACCGCCGGCTGATGCGCGGCATGACGCTGGTTTCGCTGCTGGCGGTCATCGGCGCGCTCGGTTATCTGCGATGGGCGATGGGCGACGCGCTGTCGATCCACATGATCATCGCGACGGCGGCGGGAGTGGGTCTGTCGGTCATGCTCGGCGCGGCACTGATGGGGCTCGTTTTCCTCTCGAGCGGCAGTGGTCACGACGAGGCGATCGAGGATCCCTTCAAGGATGATCCGGACCTCAACCCATGACCGACGGCATCCACAATCTTCCGCAGCGCCCGGACCCGATATTGCGCGTCGTTCCGGCGCCCGCCGATATCAACAGCAATGGCCATATCTTCGGCGGCTGGGTGCTGAGCCAGATGGATATCGCGGGCGGCATCGTCGCCGCGCGGATCGCCCAGGGCCCGACCGCGACGGTTGCGATCGAGGCAATGGAGTTCATTGCGCCAATCTTGCTGCGCGACATCATTTCGGTCTACGCCCATCTCGAAAGGCGTGGCCGCACGTCCATGGGCATCCGCATCGAGGTGATCGCGACGCGCGATCAGGGAGAGACCGAAGTCAAGGTGACCGAAGGCCTGTTCACCTTCGTTGCCCTCGACGAGAATCACCGCCCGCGGCCGTTACCGCCGGCGTGAAGCGGACCTGGCCGCGATCTAATCGCCTTTCAGCTTCTGCCTGAAAATCCGGACAAGACTATCATTCGCGGGCACCTCCACGCGCCAGACCCACGCGCTACCGCGGCGCTCCCAGTCGTCGGGAGCTGGGTCGAGTGCGAAGGGTATCAGCATCTCGACCTCGGCGCCGGAGTCCCGTGCGTTGGTTAGCGTTACTTCCCACTGCCGATAATTTTTGGAATCCGAACCGGGGAGGCGGCGAACACTGAATTGGACCGCCGGGCTTGCTGCGATGTCATAATCGACACGCTCGCCTTTCGCCTTGTCCCCGATCTTCGCCTCGCCCACGAGCAGACGACGGTCACCGACTATCTCGAAAACGCTCGCCATACCCGCGGGCAGCGCAAGCCCCAGCCCATCGGCCTCTTCGTTTCGCGCGCGCAGCCTCAAGGTCAGCGGTTGGGGACGTCCGGTTCCAGAAGAAGCGAGCGTCGCGGCATAGAGTTGCTCAACGGGCACCTTGTCCTTCGCGAGGAGCGCGACCTGCTTCTGCCCTTTCGCCGACAGGTCGACGCGAAAGGGGACACGGTAGAACTTAAGGTCGCCCAGGTCCTCGGGCGGCGGCGGCGCGGCCGGCGGTGGAGGCGGCAGCATCTCGACGGGCACATCCGAAAAACCGGCGCGGCGCTGCGCTGTAACAACTATCTCTTCGAGCCGGTCGCCCGCCATGTCCTTCCCCTCGATGATGGGCGGCAGGTCCCAATAGGGATGCGTGCTCATATTATCCATTGGCCAGCATTCGAGGGTGAGCGATCCTGGCGTAGCCTGCGGCAGCGGCGGGCTGTAGAGTTTGTTCAGCCTGCCTGCGATCACGTTCAGTTGCGCGCCCGGAAAGCGCGTGACACCGCCGTTCGCAACCGTGACCCAGCCGGTCAGCGCGATCGTCCGGCCGTCGGCCGCGCGATCGGCGACATAATTGGCGGCCCAGTCGAATCCCTCGGCAAGATACAGCAATTGCACCGTCACGCTGCGCGCCGCCTTGCTGTCGACCAGCAGCGACAGCGTCGGTTTCGCCGAAAGGTCGCCGGGAACGCGGGAATACATCATGCGCTCGGGCAGCCCGGAACATCCGAGCGCCTCAAAACCATCAGCCGTTTGGAGAATCACGCCCCCATGAGGTCCTGACTGGATCACCGCTTCCTGCTCGACCGCCTCGCCGGTCTTGAGGTTGGTGCGGCGCAGTGTGGCGCTCCGTTTCAGATAGGCGTCGACGAGGCCTGCAGGTGACAAGAGCCGCGCGTCGCGATTCTTCTCCACCACTCCGTCGGGAAGGCCGTTCAGGACGGCCGTTTCGGGGAGCAGCCCCTCAGCAACTCCCTCGAGCCGCAACACCGATGTTCCGGCGGGCAGCGTCACCGTCCGCGTCTCGGTGATGAAGGCAAAGCCCTCGGGCCAATCAGGGTTGATAGGCCCTGCCCCGCGTGAAGGGGCACGATAGACCGTGACCGCGACATCGTCGATTCGCGACGAGACGACGACCTCGGGCCCCGAATTCGCGAGGATGGGCAGCGGCGCCAGCAGTGCCGCGGAGCCAAGCAGAAGCGGGAAGACCCGCAACCCGCCCTCAATACCGCGTGTCGAAGGTAGCGGTGACCTCGGTCCTGCCGTTGGCGGGCACCAGCACCTGCCATTCGACGCGGTCCGCCGAGACGCGCTCGCTCTTCAGGCTCTCGTCGCCGATCCGCACGTCGCCGTAGAGGCCATCCTGCGCGAGCAGCACCGTAACCGGCTCGGGTCGCGCATTGCTGAGGGAGTAGCGCATCTTGGTCATCCAGCGCGAATCGCCCTTGCGCGTGCGCGACACGATCGTCGACTGCACCTTGACGTCAAAGGCGTCACCGGTGCGCAGCGACATCGCCGACCCCATCGGTGTGTGGTCGATTCGGTTCTCGCCGATGTACTGGGGATCGCCGCGCGCATCGCGCATATAGACGCGAATCGTGCCCGCCGGGAGCTGGTCACCGAGCCCCCCTTGCCTCGAGGTCGAGAAGCGCAGCACGCTCGCGGTGCTCACAGGGTCGGTGCTGCTCCCGAGCCACCGGTTTACATATTCATAGGTCGCACGCGCGGGCGCGCCTTTCACGTCGAGAAAGCTCACTTGTTTTTGCTGCGAATTGGCGATCGTGGTACGCGCCGCCAGCGGGTAGAGATAATAGTCGCCGAGCCGCTCACGACCGTTCGACTCGGTCCCCGCGCGATCGATCGCCCCGGCAAGTCGGCGAAAGCCCGCTCTCCCACCGGGGTTGCCGGCGACAAGCAGCGTGCGCGCGTTCGTGTAGGTGGTACCGGTCGAATTGGTGAGCGTCACCCAGCCCTGTATATCCATCGCGCCGTTCGCCGCGTCGAACAGCGCGACATAATCGGCAGTCCAGCCGAGGTTCGGGGTGAGGTAGGATAGGCGCGCTGGGACCGCGCCGCCCCGCGCCGCGTCGACGGTCACCGAAAGCGTTGGGCGGGCGCGCAAGTTGGGCGGTAGACGGTCAAATACCGCGCGCACCGGCAGACCATCGTCGCGCAGCACTTCGACGCGGTCACCAATTTGCAGCACGATGCCGCCATTGGCCGCGAGCACCTTGGCGCGCTCACTTCTCTCGGCACCCGTCGCGGGATTTGTACGAACGAGCGTAATCGTCTGGCCGACCGCCTTGTCCATCAGCTTGTCAGGGGTCAGCAGGTCGAAATCGAAATTCTGCTCCACGATCGAAAGCCCGGGACCCGACAGCGTCACCGTTTCGGGCCGTATGCGCGCCGAGACATCGGGAAATTCGATGCGATTGCGCCCGGCATTGACGCTCAGCTGGCGGTCATCCTGCACCAGGGACTGACCATTATTATAGATGGTGACGGCGAGATCGCCCTGCGCGCTTCCGGCCGCATCCTGGGCGGCAGCTGGGAAAGCGCCGACCAGCGCCGCTGCGGTGCAAAGCCCGGTCCAGGCCCCTGGTTCTGCACGCATCATATCCTCCCCGCAGATGTCCGTGCGGGAAGGCTATGTCATGTCCGCGCCAAAAACCAGCGCGAAATCGCGGGCTTATTCCGCCGCTTCGACCCCGGTTCCCCGCGCTGCGAGCGTCCGGCGCGGACGGCGGGTCTTTGGAGCGGGCGCAGCCTCCTCGGCCTCGGGTTCGGCCGCCTCGGCGGTGCGGCCGATTGCAGGGGGCAACACGGCGCTGTCGATGCCGGCACTGCTTTCGCTATCGTCCTGCTGACGGGCGCGCCGGGGGCGCCGGGCCTTGGGTGCAGGCGGGGCCTCGGCGGCCTCTTCGCTATCACGCGTTTCGTTCTCGCGCGGCTCTTCGCGTTCGGTGCGCTCCTGTTCGCGCTCGCGGCGTCCGCGGCCCTGCTGCTGGCGGTTCCCCCGATTGTCATCCTCATCGCGGCGGTCGCGTCCCTGCGGGCGGCTGTCGCGCTCTTCGCCGCGTTCGCTTTCGCTCTCGGTATCGAGATCGCTATCGTCGTGACCGTCGAAATCCTCGACTCCCCGAACCTCGCGGCCACGATCATTGCGTTCCTGGCCATTCTGCGCCGCCTTCTCTTCCTGACGGGCGCGAAAATCGCTGTGGACGCGGAAATAATGGTCGGCGAACTGCAGATAATATTCGGTCTGAACACGGTCGCCGGCAAGCTGCGCGTCGCGCGCGAGGTTCTTGTACTTTTCGATCATCTGGACCGCGTTACCGCGTGCCCGGCTGTCGATCCGGTTCGCCTGATCGACGCCACCGCGCCCACCCGACTGCGACCGGTTGTTGTTGCTGTTGTTGCGGCCGCGACGGCGACCGCTCTGCCGGTTGTTCATGTTCAACTGAAGCATCCTGTCGAAAAGCTATGCCAAACCCCTTTTTGGCCGATCGCAACATATGTGCGTCGCGCCCGCGCTTTCGTGCGCGGCCCTTGCCCTCTACCGCTTGCACGGAACCCGAGGGTCCGCACCAGCGCCGTAAATGGGAAGCAAACCCGTCGGACCAGTATCGATGCACCAGCATCGCCAAAGGGACCCCGATCAGGCCTGTGAGCCGCCCCTAACGCGCTTTGAGCGCAAAACCAAGCGATTTGTTGGCGGGCCGTTACCCCGCGGGGGTCAAGAGCACAGCCCGATCGCGGCCGGCGAGATCCTTGCGGCATTGAACCGCAAACCCCGCCTCTTCGGCCAGCGACTTCACCGATGTAAGTTGCGCCGCGCCGATTTCAAGGATCGCCGCCCCCCCGGGCGCGAGCAAGCGCGGCAGATCGGGAAGGATCCGCCGATAGTCGGCGAGACCGTCCTCCCCCGCGAACAACGCCGACGCAGGCTCATGATCGGCAACGTCCGGCATCAGCGCCTCCGGGGCCGGGACGTAGGGCGGATTGCACAGGACGAGGTCGAAACGTTCGGCAAGCCCTTCTCCCCAGTCGCCACGCCGGAACGCCGCCCGATCGGCCAGGCCCAGCGCCGCCGCGTTGCTGCGCGCATAATCCAGCGCGGTCTCGCTCATGTCGAGCCCCAGCCCAATCGCATCGGGCCATTCCGAAAGCGCCGCGAGCAGCAGTGTGCCTGGCCCGGTACCAAGATCGAGCACGGTTTGCGGCCAGCCCTCTCCCCGCTCCTGCCGCGCAAAGTCGAGACTGGTTTCCAACAACGTTTCGCTGTCGGGGCGCGGGATCAGGACGCCGGGACCGACACGAAGCCGGATCGTCCAGAAATCACGGTGACCGACAATATAGGCGATCGGCTCATGCGCCAGCCGACGCTCGATCAATCCCGCGAAGGATTGCGGCACGACAAAGCGAGTGGGGTCAAGCAGCAGCGCCTCGCGCTCGACTCCCAGCGCGTGCGCCATCAGCAGCTCGGCATCGAGACGCGGAGTGTCGGAGGTTTCAGCGAGCCGCGAAGCCGCGTCGCGAAGGGCTGCGCGAACGTCGCCTTCCCCCAAGCTCAGCGGCACGCTATTCACCAAGCCCCGCCAGCCTTTGCGCCTGGTCTTCGGCGATCAGCGCGTCGATCAGCTCGTCCATTTGCCCTTCCAATATTTCGGGCAGGCGGTGAAGGGTCAGGTTGATGCGGTGGTCGGTCACGCGCCCTTGCGGGAAATTATAGGTGCGGATGCGCTCCGAACGATCGCCCGACCCGACCATCGACTTGCGCGCCGAGGCCTCGGCGCTGTGGATCTTCTCGCGCTCAAGGTCATAAAGCCGGGCACGCAACACCTGCATCGCCTTTGCGCGATTCTTGTGCTGACTGCGCTGGTCCTGCTGGATCACCACAAGGCCCGTCGGGATATGCGTGATGCGGATCGCACTGTCGGTCGTGTTGACGTGCTGCCCGCCGGCGCCACTCGCGCGGTAGATGTCGATCTTCAGGTCATTGTCGTTGATAGCGACGTCGACTTCTTCGGCCTCGGGCAACACCGCAACGGTTGCGGCGCTGGTGTGGATGCGCCCGCCGCTCTCGGTCACCGGCACGCGCTGAACGCGGTGCACGCCGCTTTCGAACTTGAGCTTTGCAAACACGCCCTGTCCGCTCACCGACGCGACGACTTCCTTATAGCCGCCCACCTCGGCCTCGTTGGCAGAGATGATTTCGACCTTCCACCCCTGCGTATCGGCGTAGCGGCTGTACATGCGAAGCAGGTCGCCCGCGAACAGCGCCGCCTCGTCGCCCCCCGTGCCCGCACGGATTTCGAGCATCGCGGCGCGCTCGTCGGCAACGTCCTTGGGCAGCAGCTTGATCGCGAGGACATGCTCAGCCGCGGGGAGAGCCGCCTCGACGGTCGCGATTTCCTCTTCGGCCATCGCCTTCATCTCGGGGTCGGCGAGCATCTCGTTCAGCGATCCCAGCTCTGCGCGCAGCCGTCTCACCTCAGCGGCCGCCGCCGCGACGGGCTCGAGCTCGGCGAATTCCTTGGACGCCGCGACGAAATCGGCGGGCGCCATTTCGCCCGTCGCCATCCGCGCCTGCAGCGCGGCGTGACGCTCGATGATCGCGTCAATCTGTTTTTCCGGGATGCTGACCATCGGGGTTTCCTATCTCGTCATTCCAGCGGAAGCGGGAACCCACCCGCTATGGTCGCGAATAAACGGCGCGGTGGAGGCTGGATTCGCCGGGATAATCGAAAAGGAAGCGCATCAGCCTTTATCCGGCGCGTACACCGTCATGCCCCCAAGCGGTCCTCGTCCGAGGCCCGCGAGTCCGGCTGTGATATGATCGCTCACCGCATCGAAGGGTACGTCCCCCTGATGGCCATCCACGAGATTCTTGACCGCGGCGGCCTCGCGCGCGAGCTCATCATCACCCAAAATGACGGCGAACGCAGCGCCTGCCGCATTCGCCTTTGTCATCCGCTTCTTCATGTTGCCCGAATAGGCCATGTCCGCTGCCAATCCCCACCGGCGCAAATCGGCGAGCAGTCCAACCGCGCGCTGCTCGGCAGCTGCTCCCATCGGAACGATCACCACATCCGTTGCCGGCTGCGCCTTGAAATCGAGCAGCATCGCGAGGCGCTCGATCCCGCCAGCCCAGCCGACCGCGGCGGTCGCCGGGCCTCCCAGCATTTCGACCAGTCCATCATAGCGCCCGCCGCCAATCACGGTTCCCTGCGCGCCGAGCCGGTCGGTGACGAATTCAAAGGCGGTGTGGCGATAATAGTCGAGCCCACGCACGAGCCGCGCGTTGCGTTCCCATGCGACGCCCGCCGCATCGAGGCCCGCCGTGACCGCGCCAAAGAAATCCTGCGCCTCACTCGTGAGATATGCATCAATGTCGGGCGCACTGTCGGCGATCGGCCGGTCGCGCGGGTCCTTGCTGTCGAGGATGCGCAGCGGATTCTTCTCGAGCCGCGCAAGGCTGTCCTCGGACAGGTCACCGCGATGTCCTTCAAAATGTTCGACCAGCGCTGCGCGCCATGCCTCGCGGCTCTCTGCATCGCCGAGCGTGTTGAGCGTCAACGTGATGCCATCGCCGATTCCCAGCTCCTTCAAAAGCTGATCGGCGAACACCAGAAGCTCGGTGTCGGCGAGCGGGCTGTCGCTGCCGATAACCTCGGCATCGAGCTGGTGGAACTGACGATAGCGCCCCTTTTGCGGTCGTTCATAACGGAACAGGGGGCCGTGAGTCGCCACTTTAAGCGGCGCGAACTGCTGCCAACCGTTGGTAATATAGGCGCGCGCGATCCCCGCGGTGAACTCGGGGCGCAGCGTAATTGATTCGCCCCCCCGATCCTCGAAGCTGTACATTTCCTTGGATACGACGTCGGTCGTCTCGCCCAGGCTGCGCGCGAAGACCGCGGTCGGTTCGACCACCGGCACCTCGACGCGCTTGAAGCCATAAAGGCGCCGCACCCGTTCGAACACGTCGACCACATGCGCAAAGCGATCGGCGAAATCGCCGAGCATGTCCTGGGTGCCGCGCACCGGCTGCGGCGTCGGGATTTTCGCGCTTTTGTCCTTGCTCATGGCGGCGCCGTCTACTGGCTTTTCGTCGAAACGCAAAGGGTCCTCGCAGAGCCCGCGCTGGACCTTCGGCTCTTTTCCCGGCAGTAAACCCGGCATGAAAATGGCACCGTTCGTCGCGGCCGCCCTGATGGCCGCCTCCCTCACTCTCGTTTCCACCACTTACGCGCAGGATGCCAACAGCCGGCCGCAACCGGCGGCGTCTCCGCTCACCATTCCGCTGCCTGCCGACAGACCCTATCCCGGCACCATCGCGCTACGGGTCGACGCGACCGACGTAGCCCGCGGAATATTCCGCGTCCGCCAGACAATTCCCGTCGCAAAGAGCGGCAAGCTCACACTCCTTTATCCCAAATGGATTCCCGGCAAGCATGCGCCGCGCGGCGCAATCGCCGAGCTCGCGGGCTTTCGCCCCAGCGCCGGGGGCAGGCCGCTCGCCTGGACGCGCCAGCCCACCGATGTCTACGCGTTCGACGTCGAGGTCCCCGAGGGGGTAAAAAGCATCGATGTCGCCTTCGACTTTCTGTCGCCCACGCGGGCCAGCGAGGGCCGGGTCGTCGTCACCCCGGCGATGATGAACCTGCAATGGGAACAGGTCAGCCTTTATCCCGCGGGATATTTCACCCGCGACATTCCAGTTCAGCTCGAGGTAAGCCTGCCCGAGGGGTGGACGGGCGCTGCCGCGCTCGACGGCTTGAAAGTCAGCGGGAACCGGTACAGCTACGCGCCCACAAATTATGAAAACCTGATCGACAGCCCGATGTTCGCGGGACGCTATTTCCGCAAATGGGACCTTGGGCACAGTGTCACGCTCAACGTTGTCGCCGACGAGGCCCGGTATCTCGAGGCAAGGCCTGACCAGATCGCAACCCATGCCGCGCTCGTAAGCGAGGCAGTCGCGCTTTTCGGCGTCCGGCATTTCGATCGCTATGAGTTTCTGCTGGCGCTCACCGAGGAACTCGGAGGCATCGGGGTCGAGCATCATCGCAGTAGCGAGAACAGCAGCAGCCCTGACTATTTTACCAAATGGGGCGACGGGGAGGTGCTGCGCGGGCTGTTGCCGCACGAATTCA
The DNA here is from genome assembly GCA_044508875.1 of Sphingomonadales bacterium. Taxonomy (GTDB): domain Bacteria; phylum Pseudomonadota; class Alphaproteobacteria; order Sphingomonadales; family Sphingomonadaceae; genus Sphingopyxis; species Sphingopyxis flava_A. The sequence goes on from JBIQHE010000032.1 coordinate 12,539, forward strand.
CCCACAGCTGGAACGGCAAATACCGCCGCCCGGCAAAGCTCTGGACCCCCGACTATCGCGTGCCGATGCAGGGCAATCTCCTGTGGGTCTATGAAGGGCAGACGAGCTTCTGGGACATCGTACTCGCGGCGCGCTCGGGGATGCAGTCCAAGGACATGGCGCTCGCGCAATGGGCGACGAGCGCCGCCAATTATGCCGCGATGCCGGGACGAAGCTGGCGCTCGGTCGAGGATACGACGCTCGACCCGGTTATCGCCGCTCGCAAGCCCAAACCTTTCGCAAGCTGGTCGCGGGGCGAGGATTATTACAGCGAAGGATCGCTGGTGTGGCTCGACGCCGACATGCTGATCCGCAGCGCGACGAACAACCGGAAGAGCCTCGACGATTTTGCGAAGAGCTTTTTCGGCGGGCGCGAGGGCGACTGGGGCCAGGTGACCTATGATTTCGACGACGTGGTCCGGGCCCTGAACACCGTCCACCCTCACGATTGGGCGACCTTCCTCCATCAGCGGCTTCAGACGCCAGGACAGCCCGCGCCGGTCGGCGGGATCGAGCGCGCAGGCTACCAGCTCGTCTGGCGCGACACACCCAATGTATACGACAAGGCGCGGATGGCCATGTCGAAGGCCTATGACCTCACCCATTCGCTCGGACTGACGATCGACAAGGACGGGATCGCTGGCAACATCCTTTGGGACGGGCCCGCCTTCCGCGCCGATATCGTCAACGGAACGAAGATCGTCGCGGTCGACGGCCTCGCCTATAGCAGAGACCGGCTCGAGAGGGCGATCAAGGCGGCGAGCGACGGCAATACCCCCATACGCCTGCTGGTCGATCGCGGCGGTCGCTTCCGCGACGTCACGATCGAATACCATGGCGGGCTGCGCTGGCCATGGCTCGAACGGACGGGCTCCGGCCCCGACTGGTTCGATCGCCTTTTCGCCGCGAAACGAGCGCTTTGACGCCTGAAGGCACTGCCTTGGCAATGGTGGGTTCGCGGCGGGATTATTCCCGGGGCTGAAGGGGGACTGAGCCGACCCCCCGCTTCACGGCAATGACGCGAATTTGCATGATCCCCTCGACTTTTCGCGCCATCCGGCGCTAAAGGCGCGCGCGATTTTACAACATACCAAAGGACATCTCCCATGCGCATCGACCTCATCCCGGCCGGCGACAACCCGCCCGACAGCCTCAACGTGCTGATTGAAGTGCCGATTGGCGGCGAGCCGGTGAAATATGAATTCGACAAGGCGTCGGGCGCCCTGTTCGTCGACCGTTTTCTCCACACCCCGATGCGCTATCCTGCGAACTACGGCTTCATTCCCCACACGCTTGGCGATGACGGCGACCCGCTCGACGCGCTGGTCGTCGCCCGCTCGTCGTTGGTCGCGGGCGCAGTGGTCAAGTGCCGCCCGATCGGCGTTCTGCGGATGGAGGACAATGCCGGCGGGGACGAAAAGCTGCTCTGCGTTCCGGTAAGCGCGACGTTCCCCTATTACGACAAGGTCAAGACCTACAAGGATATGCCCGAGATCGTGCTGCAGCAGATCGAGCATTTCTTCGCCCACTACAAGGACCTCGAGCCTGGCAAGTGGGTAAAGCTTGGCGGCTGGGGAGATGTCGACGAGGCGAAGCGCATCATTCTCGAAGGCGTTGAGCGCGCAAAGGCGAAGGGAATCTGAGCAAAGGAGCTCGAGCCGAGGCTGGGGCCGCTCCCGCCCGGATGGAGCGATAGCGATCCCGGCCTTCGCCCTGATACTCTATTCTTGCTCCATCGCTTCGCTGACTTTTTCCACCAGCCGCACATCGTGCCGCGGATATGGCACACGGATGGCCGCGGCCTGGAATGCGTCCCAAATCCCTAAAAACACCTCGCCCTGGATATTGCCGAGCCCCGATTCGGGATCGGAAATCCAGAAGCGCAGTTCATGTTCGACCGCGCGCTCACTGAAAGCCGTTATCCACACCGCGGGTTCGGGATGATCGAGAATGCGCGGATTCGCCTTTGCGATATCGAGCATGATGCGCTGCGCCAGCTTGATGTCGCTATCATAGGCGACCGGGATGCGCATCCGGACGCGCACCTCGCGGCTCGAATAGCTCCAGTTTTCGACCGCCTGCGTCATCAGCAGCTCGTTCGGGATCAGGTGCTTCTTGCCGTCGCGGGTGACGACACTGACCGCCCGCACCCCGATCTTGGCGACGCGCCCGACATTGGGCACACCACCAAGCGTTGCCACCCCCATCGAGGCTGCATCACCCACGACGATCACGTCGCCGGGCTTGATCGAGCGATCCATCAGCAGGATGATTCCCGCGATCAGGTTCCCCACGGTCTTCTGGAGCCCGAACCCGATGGCAAGGCCGGCAGCGCCAGAAAAGACCGCGAGCGCGGTGAGGTCGATGCCAAGCAGGTCGATGCCGAACAGGATCGCAAAAATGAACAGCGCGATCGCAATGAGTTTTTCCGTCAGGATGCGCTGCGTATCGTCGATCTGCCTGTTGCGCCGAAGCAGCCATTTGATTGCGCGAAGGACGAGACGTACGCTCGCGTAGAGCAGCACGGCCACGACCAACGTTGCAAACAGCGAATAGAGCGACAGGCGATAGTCGCCCACGTCGAGACCGAGCGCCTTCATCGTCGCAATCAGCTCCGCGGCGCCGGCGCGCAGGCCGCCCTCGACACTCATCCGGCCATCGCTCCAAAGCCGCGTTCGATATCGGTGATCAAGTCCGCGGGATCCTCGAGCCCGATCGACAGACGGACGAGCGGATCGGGCTCGGTCCACTGGCTCGCGGTGCGAATCGTCCCGGGGTCGCTCGGCACGACCAGGCTTTCGTAGCCGCCCCAACTGAAGCCAATGCCGAAATGCGCCAGCGCGTCGATAAAGCGCGCGCGCGCCGCGTCGTCCGCGCCCTTCAGCGTAAAGCCGAACAGGCCGCTCGCGCCCGAGAAATCGCGCGACCAGAGCAGATGACCGCCATCATCGGGGAGCGCGGGGTAGAGGACGCGGCCCACCTCGCCTCGTGCCGCGAGCCAGCGCGCCACGGCGAGGGCATTTTCCTCGTGGCGCCGCATCCGCACGTCAAGCGTGCGCAGCCCGCGCAGCATCAGCGCGCAATCGTCGGGCGATACCGCCTGCCCCAGTTGATAGGCCGCCTGCCGCAGACGAGGCCACACGGGCCGCACCGCCGTCAGCGAGCCCATCATCGCATCCGAATGGCCGCCGACATATTTGGTGAGGCTCATCATCGTCACGTCGACGCCATGCGCGAGCGCCGGGAACAGCAGCGGCGTCGCCCATGTATTGTCGAGCATCGTCAGCACGCCGCGCTCGCGCGCGATTGCAGTGATCGCAGGAACATCCTGCACTTCGAACGTCAGGCTGCCGGGCGATTCGAGGAAGATCAGCTTGGTCTCACGACGAATGAGATCGGTGATCCGGCCGCCGATGAGCGGGTCATAATAGGTCGTGGCGACGCCGTAACGCTTCAGCATTCCGTCGCAGAACAGCCGAGTCGGTTCGTAAGCGCTATCAACCATCAGCAAATGATCACCGGGCGCGAGCAGCGCCAGCAACCCTGCAGAAATCGCCGCGACGCCCGAAGGATAGAGCAAAGTCCCTTCAGCGCCCGGCTCCATTTCTGTCAGCGCGTCGGCAAGCGCCCACACCGTCGGCGTCCCACGCCGGCCGTAATAGAGCTTGTCGTGAGTCGCGTGACCGCGCGCCTTCAGATCGGCGATCGAATCATAAAGAACGGTCGAGGCGCGCCACACCGGGGGATTGACGACCCCGCCCCCGAGCCGGGGGTCGCCCGTCCATTCGGGCCGCCGCCCCCCTTGCACCAATTTCGTAGCGGGGCGGAGGCTCTGATCGTCGCGCTTGCTCATGCCCGCCTTGTTAGCGGAGCCCTAGGCAAAATCCAGTAGCAGGCCGACCGCGGAACAAATCGCCAGCAGAGGTATGATTCCGAGCCGGACGCGAAATAGCAGCAGGAAGGCGAGAATCGTCAGCGCCAAGGCGGGAAGATCGATCGTTTCCAGAACCGGCAGCTCAGCACCCCACGCCGTCCGCTCAAGCTGGCGAAACAGGACGTGCAGTGCGAACCACAAGGAAAGGTTTGCGATGACGCCGACCACCGCCGCCGTCACGGCCGCGAGCGCACCTTTCAGCCCTGCCGCCCGCTCGAGGCGATCGATCCAGGGCGCAAAGGAGAATATCCACAAGAAACATGGTGCAAAGGTGACCCATAGCGTCAGGAGGCTGCCAAGAAGCGCCGCAACGAACGGGGTAAAGGGTGCAGCATCCCGCCAGGCGGCCAGAAAACCGACGAACTGCGTCACAAGGATCAGCGGCCCCGGCGTCGTTTCGGCAAGCCCGAGGCCGTCGGCCATCTCCCCCGGACGTAGCCAGCCGAATCCGTTCACCGCTTCCTGTGCCATATAGGCGAGCACCGCATATGCACCGCCAAAGCTCACCACCGCGAGCTGCGAGAAGAAGGCGCCAATATCCCACAGAATATGACCGCGCCCCAAGGTGACGAGAATCAGCAACATCGGCGCCGCCCAGAGACCGCCCCACAGCAGCACTGCCGAAAGGCTTTGTCGCCACGCGGCGCCGGCGGGTGACGCGACGCGGTCTCCGCCCGCCGCCAGCTTCAACCAGCCGGGACGCCATCGCGCCGCCGCCCAGCCGAGCAACAGGGCCGACAGGACGACGATAGGAAAAGGCAGGCCAATCGCTGCCAGGGCGAGGAAGGCCGCGACCGCCACCCCGCGCAGAAAGGGCGTCTTGAGCGCGCGCCCTGCGATACGGATCAGCGCCTCGACGACGATCGCAAGCACCGCCGCCTTGATGCCGAGAAACAAGGCCATGAACCAGCCGAGCCCCGCCGCGGCGACATAGAGCAGCGACAGGACGAACATGACGAGCGCGCCCGGCACGACGAAGAGGAGCCCCGCGGCGAGTCCCCCGCGAAGCCCGTGCTGCCGCCAGCCGATCCACGTCGCGAGCTGCTGCGCCTCGGGACCGGGCAGCAAGTGACAGAAGTTGAGGGCGTGGAGAAAGGTCGATTCATCGACCCATCGCCGCTCGTCTACGAACTCGCGATGCATCAACGCGATCTGCCCGGCGGGGCCGCCGAAGCTCAGCCAGCCAATGCGAGCATAGACCCGCAGCGCCTCGGCAAAAGTCGGCCGGACCATAGCTTCGGCCGGAGGGTGGTCAGGATGGGCGACCATATGTCATGCTTCTCCATCCGGCAAAGCCGGGCGAAAAAGCAACGCTTGGGCGGACGCCTGACCGGGAGGTTGCCTTGCCCCGATGCACGATGATTAATCCATCACTGCAGAGTGCGACAAGACGCAAAATCGACCGCGGTGAGGGCGCGCTGCGCCGCCGATCAGGCTGCGCCGGTGGCCTTGGGGGTCGCAGGGTCCGCGCCCCATTCGGTCCAGCTGCCGTCGTAGACCGCGACATCGTCCTTGCCGAGCAGATGCGCGCCAAACGCTACCACGGTCGCTGTCATGCCAGTTCCGCAGGTGGTGACGAGGGGCTTTTCGAGGTCGACCCCGGCGGCATCGAAGGCCGCTTTCAGCGCGTCGCCCTGTTTCCATGTTCCGTCGGCATTGAACAGCGTGCTGTGCGGCAGGCTGACTGACCCTGGAATGTGGCCTGGGGCGACGCCGGGCCGCGGGTCACGCTCTTCGCCGGTGAAGCGCGAAGCCGGGCGCGCATCGACGACCTGCTCGGCGGTGTTCGCCAGGTTTTCGAGCATCTGCTCCTTGGTACGCACCGCCTTGGCGTCGCGCCATACGGTGAAGTGGCGGTGACGCAGCGTCTGCTTGCCCATTTCGAGCGGACGTCCCTCGGCCTTCCACTTGGCAAGACCGCCATCGAGCAGCGCGACATCATGGGCCCCGAACAGTTTGAGCAGCCACCACGCGCGCGCCGCGCTCTTGAGGGGGCTATCGTCATAGATCACGATGCGGCTGCCGTCGCCGAGCCCGAGTGACTGCATGCGGCTCGCAAATTTCTCCGGCGGAGGCGCCATATTGTCGATGGCGCTGTTCGTGTCAGCGAGCTCAGCGAGGTCCATGAAGACCGCGCCGGGAATGTGTCCCGCCTCATATTCGGCGCGCGGGTCGCGGCCTGCGTCGGGCATGAATTTTGTCGCATCGACAACCCGCAGGTCCGATGCCCCCAGTTCGCGTTCCAGCCATTCCGTTGACACCAAGGCGTCCATGTCATGCTCCTGTTACAACCCGCGGGGAACCTTGTTACCCTGTCCCTCCGCCGGCCATCCTGCTGTGGCTCTGATCCTTTCCGGGGAAGACGATCAGCCTATGCCTCCACCGACGCTTTTTCAAGCGTATGGCTGCTCTGCCTCAGCCGATGCTGCGCTGCAACAGAAAAGGATTGCGCGGAGGCTGAAGCCTAGACCCTGCGCCGCATCGCGGTGGCGCGGGCGGCAGGACGGTCGACGTTATAAGCGGGGCGATCGAGCGGCAGCGGTGCAAGCTTGTCGCCCGCTCCTGGAGCGGGTCCGCGGCCGAGGACGAAAGTTCCGGCGACCTGCCCGAAAGCATCGGCGTCCCCCTCCCAGTGATAGGTGACGTCGAAGGCGAGTACGGGCACGAGCATGGGCTTGCCGCCGACCACCAGCGGCTCGACGCTAGCGCGGGCCAGCATAACCTCGGTCGTCAACGCCTCGCTTGCTCCCGGCGCCAGTTCGATCCCGTCGCGCAGCACGCTGCCCCCTGCACCGTCGAAGAAGCGCATCAGCACGCCCTCCTGCATCGCAGAGCCCTGGTTGAGCGCGATGCGCACCATCAAGCCCGTTGCGGAGACGGACCCGCGATTCGCAAGGTCCAGCACGAAGCCGACGACGAGGTTCTCCTCGGTCATGTGTATCGAGCGCACCTCGAGCGTCATCGCAACCTCCGCGCGCTGCTCGGCGACGGGACGCGTGACAAGCGAGGAAGGGGCGGCGGGGCTCCCGGCAGGCGGCGGGGCGACGGCGGAACGCGGCGCCGGAGGCGGCGGGCTCGCGGGCGGAGTTGCCGCGCGCGGCGTGGGCGGTAGCGCTTGGGGTGCCGCCGGCTCGCGCGGCGCATCCGCGGCGAGCGCGGGACGGCGCCGCCAGTACCAGAAGCCCGCCGCGCTCGCCGCGAGCACAGCGAGGAGCCAACCCCAGATGGGCGTGCCGCCGCTGCTGCGATCCTTCGCTCGAACCGCATCCAGATCCTCTGCGCCCGAAGCCGCTGGATTGCTGTTGGTGATTGGCGAGGAGTCGGAAGGCGTCAGTGCAGGTTCAGCGGGTGTCGGTGCCGGATCGCGGGGCATTGTCTCCGCCGCGGCCGGGACACCCCTGGGGCGGGGCGGGGTTGGCGCGGGCGCGGCCGTGTTGCGTGAAGGAGCCGTTTCCGGTGCGGGGGTCGGCGTCGAGGCCGCGGGTGCCGGCTGGGTCGGAACGACCCGAGGCGCAGCTGGCTGGGGTGCAGGGGTTGGTGCGCCGCGGCGCTCGCCGGGAGCGAGCGGCGCGATGCCATTGTCTGCGGGGCCCTGCACGCCCGACTGGCGTCCGTCGCTGTCCGGGCGGAGGCGGAAATCGATGAGGCTGCCCGGCGCCGGCGCGGGGGTCGGGGCGGGCGTTTCGTCCTGCTGCGCGCGCGCGGGCCCCATCGCGGCGAGCGCGAGAGCCAGCGCGACCAGCGGCACAGACGCCGCTGTCTTTCTTGCTGCAAAATTCCTCTTCGTCATTCCTAGCCCAAGGCCCGATCATGTCTTTCGGCCCGCGTCTTGAACGGACGCTGAACCCGGCCGGTCATCGACGGATGACAGCGACCGCGCGCCGCACTAGACGGTTTCCATGAGTGATTCCAGCCATCCCCCGCTTGCGCCCAAACATCTCGGCCAACCGAGCGAACTTCCTGCCTCACCCGGCGCCGCTGTGCTCGACTATGTGCCCAATCCGCGGCGCGGCGAGCTTTTTCTTGTGCGCTTTGCCGCGCCGGAATTTACCTCGCTATGTCCGGTGACGGGACAGCCCGATTTTGCGCATCTCGTGATCGACTATGCGCCTCGGGAGACAATCGTCGAATCGAAGAGCCTGAAGCTCTTTCTCGGCTCGTTCCGCAACCATGCCGCCTTTCACGAGGATTGCACGGTCGGCATCGGTCGGCGCCTGTTCGACGAAATGCAGCCGCAATGGCTCCGCATCGGCGGCTACTGGTACCCGCGCGGGGGCATACCGATTGACGTCTTCTGGCAATCGGGTGCGCCGCCCGCCGGCCTCTGGCTCCCCGACCAGGGCGTCGCGCCCTATCGCGGCCGGGGTTAGCAAGCCCTTCGCGCGGCGCCGCGCCCGGACGAGATCCATTCCACGGCGCCTGGTGTTGCCGCCGGATCACCACAAAAATCCGAGATTTCATCTTTCGGTCACATTCTGTTGACATTAGTGTCAATCTTATGACCGCGACCGCAACTCCGCACGACCACAAGATCATCGTAGCCCCTGAACAGATCGACTTCATGGGACACGTCAACAATGCCCATTATCTGAGCTGGGTGCAGGAGGCTGTGCTCGCCCACTGGCGCAAGATCGCGCCGCCCGAAGCGGTCGCTGAGCATCTGTGGGTCGCGCTGAAGCACGAGATCACCTACCGCCGCCCGGCCTTCCTCGACGACCGGGTAATCGCCACGGTGATCCTCGAAAAGGTCCAGGGCGCGCGCGCCTTCTATGACACGGTCATCAAGCGCGGCGAGGAGGTGCTGGCCGAGGTCAAGTCGAGCTGGTGCTGCATCGACGCAAAAACACTGCGCCCCGCGCGCCTCGCCAGCGAGGTTGTGGCACGCTTCTTTCCGAACGAAAAAATCTAATATGCTCCCGCCGCGTTCAGCCCCCCTGCGCTGAAAGCAGGGCGCGCAGCTGGCGCAGCTCACCTTCGGGCACAGGGGGAAGCGGGGTCGCAGGCTTGCCGCGCCGCAGCCGCTCGCGATCCCTCTCCAAAGGCTCGACGCGCCGCACGCGGACGGGTGCGTGGCCTTGCGTCCTGATGCCAAGCTCCTCGGCTGCGCCGCGCGACAGGTCGATGAGGCGCGCGCGCGCGAACGGTCCGCGGTCGTTGACCCGCACGATGATCCGGCGCCCGGTGTCAAGCGCGGTCACCTCGACATAGGTTGGCAGCGGCAGCGTGGTGTGTGCAGCGGTGATCCAGTCGGAGCGGAATTTCTCGCCATTCGCGGTGCGATTGCCCGACTCACCGCCATACCAGCTTGCGTAGCCAAGCGCGTCATAGGTCGGCGCTGCGGCGGGCACATAAGTGACTCCGCGAACCGAATAGGGCTGGCCGATGCGCACCGGTGTGTCGCTGACCGGAGAGAAGGGACCACCGGCGCAGGCCGACAACATCAAGGACCCCGCCACCGCGCTCGCGCACCGGATCATCGAAGCCTGCTCCATCTGGGCAATGATAGAGAGGGTGGGAGCGTGGATAAAGGGATATGGGAAGCGCTGAAGCCCCGTGTGGCGGGCGCCAGAGGCTATCCGAGGGTCTTGCAGACAAAGGAGGCACGTCCGCGCCGTCCGCTTTGCCCTTCCGCCGTGCCTTTGCCGATTGCCCGGCGCAGCGCTCCGCTCTAGACCTGAGGGAAACGCCCGGTTTGGAGGATTGGACAGTGAGCGAAGGCAGCGAAGCGACTGAAATTTATCTCGGTCTGGGAGGCGGAGCTGGTGACGGGGCGCGGCAGTCGCTGGTGCTGAAAAGGGCCAACCGGCACGGGCTGATCGCGGGCGCTACCGGCACCGGCAAGACGGTGACCCTCCAGGGTCTTGCCGAGAGTTTTTCGGCAGTGGGCGTGTCGGTGTTCGTCGCCGACGTAAAAGGGGATCTATCGGGCATCGCGATGGCCGGCAGCCCGACCGCGAAGACCCACGATTCTTTCTCGAAACGCGCCGCCGAAATTGGCGACACCGATTGGGCCTATCGCGACAATCCCGTGATTTTCTGGGATCTGTTTGGCGAACAGGGGCACCCGGTTCGTACCACCGTATCCGAAATGGGACCGCTACTGCTTTCGCGGCTGATGGGCCTTAACGAAGTGCAGGAAGGTGTCCTTGCCATTGCCTTCCGGGTCGCCGACGAGCAGAATTTGCTGCTCCTCGATATGGGCGACTTGCAGGCGATGCTCGCCTGGTGCGCCGAAAATGCCGACCAGCTGACCACCAAATACGGCAACGTCTCGAAGGCGACGGTCGGCACGATCCAGCGCCAGCTCCTCAGCCTCGAAAGCCAGGGGGGCGACCATTTCTTCGGCGAACCCGCACTCGACATCATGGACATGATCCGCTGCGACGAACAGGGGCGCGGCTACGTGAACATCCTCGCCGCCGACAAGCTGATGGCGAGCCCAAAGCTCTATGCGACCTTTCTGCTCTGGTTGCTCTCCGAGATGTTCGAGACGCTGCCCGAGGTCGGCGATCCCGACAAGCCCAAGCTGGTCTTCTTCTTCGATGAGGCGCACCTCTTGTTTGACGATGCGCCGCCGGCGCTGACCGAGAAGATCGAGCAGGTCGTCCGCCTGATCCGATCGAAGGGCGTCGGCGTCTATTTCGTGACGCAAAATCCGATCGATATTCCCGAGAAGGTCGCTGGCCAGCTTGGCAACCGCGTCCAGCACGCTCTGCGCGCCTTCACGCCGCGTGATCAGAAGGCGGTGAAGGCGGCTGCCGAAACCTTCCGCCCCAACCCCAAGGTCGATGTTGCGCGCGAGATTACCGAACTCAAGGTGGGTGAGGCGCTGGTGTCGCTGCTGATGGCCGACGGCGCGCCCTCACCCGTCGAGCGCACGCTGATCAAGGCGCCCTGTTCGCGCGCGGGGCCGCTCGACGCCAAGGAGCGCGCGATCATCAAGTCGATCTCGCCCGTCGCCGACAAATATGACACGCCGGTAAACCGCGAAAGCGCCGAGGAACTGCTGGCCGCCAAGGCCGCGCAGGCGCAGGCGGCCGCCGCCGAGGCGAAAGCCAAGGCCGAGGCGGACAAGCAGGCCGCGATTGCAGCGAAAGAAGAAGCGAAGCGCAAAGCGGCCGAGGAGAAGGAGCGGCTTAGGCTCGAAAAGGCGGCGGCGCGCGAAGCCGCGAAACCGAGCATGACGGAAAAGATGATTCAGTCCGCGGCACGATCGGCCGCGACAAGCATCGGGCGGCAGATGGCGGGCAAGCTCGGCGGTCAGCTCATGCGGGGGATATTGGGCGGCCTGTTCAAATGAGCGAGGGCGGCGACGCCGCGCTGATGGAGGCGGGTCTCGCCGCCGTGGGCGACGCTGGCATCGACATCCGTCACGCACTGTTCGAGCGATTCCTTGCCGCATACCCCGAGAGGCGCCCCGCCTTTCTGAACCTCGACGCTGCATCACGGCGGATGACCGACGAGACGCTCCAGATCCTCTTCGGGCTTGCGAGTGGTGAGGGCTGGGTCTGGCCGCTTGTCGCCGAACTTGTCGTAACGCACCGTAATTATGGTGCGCTTCCCCCGGAGGAATATGACGCCTTCATCGACATGACAATCGACGAGCTCAGCCGTGCCGCCGGGCCGGTATGGACGGACGCCCAAGCCGCGGCGTGGCGGCGGCAAGGGGAAGACCTAAAGGCGCTCGTCCGCCGCGCGCTTGCGGAATGGCAGAGCGCCATGCCTCGTGGCCCGGCAGCCACCCCCGCCTGAACGGAGGCGGCACGGCGCCTACTGGCTGGCGAGCCAGGCCCTGGTTTCGGCCTGGATGCGCGGCCGGCTTTCGGCCTGTTCCTTGAGCACCGCGATCGTCCGTTCATAGGGCTTGCGGACATCGGCGGGCAGGGCGGCCGCCTTCGTCTCGAGCGCCGCGATCATTGCGGGATCGTTTGAATTCAGCGCCAGGCTGGCGAGGAAGCGAACGCGGGCCGAGGCGTCGGTCAGCTTGTCGACCTCGGCCTGGTGCGCTTCCACAAAGGCAACAGCGGCCTCGGCGTGATAGCCCGCAACACGGCCGATGATCGCGGCGCTCACCGTCTGCCCAGGTTCGCCGGTCAGCGAGAGGTCGAGGGCACGCTGCGCGAGCGCGTCGTCCTTCGGGGCCCCGAGAAGCGTGTAGAGCGTGCTGCGCTCGACCGCCGACTTGCTCGCTTGGGCGAGGCGGCGAAGCTTGTCCCAGTCAGCGGCGCTGGCATTGGCCGCGACGATATCGAGCCACAGCCCCTTCGCGGAACCGTCGAGCGCCCTCGGGTCGCTGTCGAGCAGCGCGAAGCGGCGACGCGCTTCGCCGAGCACGGCGGCGTCACCCATCGTGCCGAGGGCGCGGATCACGTCGGCGCGGAGCACCGCGTCGAGCGCGGGCTCGCCATCTTTCGGATCGAAGCCAAGCCGGGTCAGCGCCGGGCGCAGCGCCGCCGCGCCGCGCGCGGCGATTGTCGCCTGCGTCGCGGCATCGCCGTCGAACGCGCCGTAGAGCTGCGCGTAGCGGTCGGCGGTCTCGATCAGCACATAGGGACTGGCGTCACCGGGCACCGCGGCGAGCAGCCCGAGCGCGGCGCCCATCGGCTGATAGCCGGCAACCGACAGCGCGAAATTGTCGCTGAGGAGGCCGAGCTGGTCAATCGGTTCGATGCTCGAAAATGCGCGGCGCAGGGCGTCGAGCGCTTCACCGGTGTAGAGAGTTCGGAAGTAGCCGAGTTGGCCGCCATTGAGAATGGTGGCGCCGCAATTGTCCGCCTTGATCGATGCCTTGCCGTCGCGGACGACGATGCGCTGCTCTTTGCCCCCGATGGTGCGGACGAGCATCGGCACTTGCCAGCGGCGCGTCTCGCTGTCGATGGTGCCGCGGCGATCGCGCGAGAATTCGCCCTGCGTCACGCTGATGAGGTTGATGCCGCCCTTGCACTTGCTCCCCGTCATGCGGATCAGCGGGATGCCAGGCTGCCCGGTAAAATCGTGGGCGATCGCCGTGAGCCCTTTCGCGCCCGCGGCCTCGATGGCGTTCCACAAATCATCAGTACGGCTGTTTTCATATTTGTGCGCGGCCATGTAACGGCGCAGTCCGTCACGCCATACATCTTCGCCCGCATAGGCTTCGAGCATAGAAATCACCGCCTCGCCCTTCCTGTAGGTGATCGCGTCAAAGGCCTGGTTCGTATCCTCGACCGTGCGGATTGTCTGGAGGATCGGGTGCGTGGTCTGATAGGCATCAAGGCCCATCGCGCTCTCGCGTCCGCCGACGCGGAGGAGGAGAGGCTGCCATTCGGGATGGAAATGGTCGGTGACCTTGGTGGCCATCCAGCTCGCGAAGCCCTCGTTGAGCCAGAGATCGTCCCACCACGCCATCGTTACCAGGTCGCCGAACCACTGGTGCGCGACCTCATGTGCCTGCACCCCGTAGATCGCTTGTCGCGTCGCCTCGCTCGTAATTGCGGGGTCGTCGAGCAGGATGCGCTCGAAGGTGAAGATCGCGCCCCAATTCTCCATCGCGCCGAAAAACTGCGACTGGCCCGGCCCCGCGATATTGTCGAGCTTGGGCAGCGGATAGGGCTGGCCGAAATAATCGGTGTAATAGGTGAGCAAGGGCGCAAGGCTGTCGAGCGCGAAGCGCGCCTGTTCGCTCGACCCCCTGGGCGACACGATGCCGACCTCGACACCGCTTTCGCTCTCCTTCGCCATGCGTTCGAAATCGCCGGCACCGAAGAACAGGAGGTAGGAGGACATGCGCGGCGAGGTGCCGAAGTGCACGGTCTTCATTCCGTTCGCGGCCGCCGCCTCGCGCTCCGCTGGCATGTTACTCACCGCCAACTGATCCGCGGGGACGGTTGCGGTCAGGGTAAAGCTTGCCTTGTAGCTCGGCTCGTCGAAACTCGGCACGAAGCGGCGCGCGTCCGCCGCCTCGAACTGCGTGAAGAGGCCGCGGCGCGGCTCCCCGGTCGCCTTGTCGGGATAGTCGAGCGCGAAAAGTCCGTTCGCCTGTGTATTGATGACCCCCGTGTAATCGGCCGTCAGTCTGTATTTTCCAGGTGCGAGCGCGGCGGGCGCGACGAAGGTGACGGTCTGGTCAGCGGCGTCGAGCGTCGCCATGAGCGGCACCGTATCAGACCCATCGGCCTTGGAAAGACTCGCGCCGGCAAAGCTCAGGTCGAGCGCGTTCATCGTGATGCTGTTCGAGCTTTCGAACAGATCCAGGTCGATCGCGACGCGACCGGTGAAGGTCAGCCCCTCGGCATCGGGCGTGATGGCAATGTCGTAATGCGAGGGGCGCGCGATCCGCGGAAGCTGGCTTGGAACGCTTTTGGCTAGCGGTGCGGCGTCAATCGCGGGGGCTGCCACTGCGGCTTTTTGTGCGTGCGCCGGAACGGCGACGGCAAGACTCAGCGACGACAGCGTCGCGAGGAGCAGGTGGCGCGTGGCAAATCTCATGGCTTCATCCCCGTTGTTTCCGTTTCGAGCAATAATGTTGCAGGGCCTAGGCCCTGCCGGCCGGGGCGTCACGGCCCCAATTCGACAGGCGTCCAATCCTGCTCGACAGACGGTCTTTCTTGCGGCAGTTTCGTTTCATGACAAAACCTATATTGCCCGGAGAGGTTGCCGCCGCGGTCATCGACCCCACCGCCTATGCCGCGTGGGAGCCGCTTCACGAACAATTGGCCTGGGCGCGCGCGAACGCGCCCCTGGCGGTCGCGGAAAATCCCACCCACGACCCTTTCTGGCTCGTCACACGCCATGCCGACATCATGGCAATCAGCCGCGACCCGCAGCGCTTCGCGAACGGCATCCGGCCGACGGTGCTGACCGACCGCGAGGGCGAAGCCCTCGCGCGCGCCGCGACCCCGGGGGGCGACGGGCACCTCATCCGCTCGCTCGTGCAAATGGACGCGCCCGATCACATGAAATACCGCCTGCTTACGCAGGCATGGTTCATGCCCAAGAATCTGCGAATCGTTGAAGACCGGATCCGGGAGATTGCGCGCGAGACGGTCGATCATATGCTGTCGCTCGGCGATGCCTGCGACTTTGCGCGCGACGTTGCGGCGCATTATCCGCTGCGCGTGATCATGGACATTCTGGGGGTGCCGCCCGAGGACGAGCCGCGAATGCTGATGCTGACGCAGCAGCTCTTCGGCTCGACCGATCCTGAACTCAATCGCGGGCGCGAGGCGGTCCAGAGCACCGAGCAAGTCGTTGCGATGCTCCATTATGTGATCGCCGATTTCGAAAATTACTTCCGTAATCTCACGGCCGATCGCCGCGCCAATCCCCGCGAGGATATTGCAACGGTGATCGCCAACGCGACGATCGACGGCGGACAGATCCCCGATCGTGAGCTCGCTGGCTATTATATGATCGTCGCGACCGCGGGGCACGACACGACGAGCGCGTCCACGGCGGGGGCGATGATGGAACTTGCAAAGAACCCGGCGCTCTTCGCCCGCTTCCGCGACGCGGCCAGCGACAAGACAGGGCTCATCGAGGAGGCAATCCGCTGGTCGACCCCGGTGCAGCATTTCATGCGCAGCGCCAAGGAGGATGTGGAGATTGGGGGGCAGACGATCCGCGGGGGCGACTGGCTCATGCTGAACTATGTCTCGGCAAACCGCGACGAGGCGGTGTTTGCCGACCCTTTCAGCTTCGACCCCGACCGCGCAAAGAACCAGCAGATTGCTTTCGGATTCGGCGCGCATGTGTGCCTCGGCCAGCATCTCGCGCGCATGGAGATGCGGATCTTGATGGAGGAATTACTGCCGAGGCTGGAATCGGTCGAACTGGCCGGTGAGCCAGCGCGGGTCCAATCGGTGTTCGTGGGCGGTCTGAAGCGGCTGCCGATCCGGTTCAAGGCGGCTTAGGAGAACGATCGGGCTCGGATCCCTCGGCGCACCCGCGCCGCCAACTAGGTAATGGATGCGATGATCTTGCTCCATCGGGATCGCGGAGAACAGCCAGCGTAAAGCCTTCGCCGCCCGGTCCCGCGGCATCCCCATCGTCGCCAAAACCGATGTCCCGGAGGCGCTGCACCTCGGCTCGTCCTTGGCGCGCAAAGAAAAGGGCGCCCGGTCCGCGGATCGGGCGCCCTTCGCAAAGCTTCGGCGCGACCTATTTCCCGTCGACGCGGACCGGAATGAAGGCCGGCGGCTGGCCGCGGCGCAAGATTTCGAGCAGAACCGCGCCGCGGCCTGCCTTTTTCGCGTCCGCAATCGCCTTCGCGAGCGCCTCGTTCGTCGTAACCGGGATGCGGTTGGCGCTGAGGATCACGTCGCCGCGGCGCAGCCCCTTGCGGCCAGCATCGCTGCTGCCCCCAACGGCGGCGATAACAAGACCCTTGGTGTTGCGCTCGACGCCGATGCTGCCCGCAATCGCCGGGGTCAGCGGCTGGACCGCCATTCCGAGCTGATTCTGGATCGCCTGGTCGGCGCTGCCCTTGGGGTCGTCGGGCATCGTCTGCTCTTCTTCGGGGTCGAAGTTGCTGCCGGTCAGCTCCTCTTCGGGTGGGCGGGTGCCAACCACGGCGTTGATCGTCATCGCCTTTCCATCGCGAATGATCTCGAGCGGAATGCGCGTGCCCGGCTTCACATTGGCGATCAGATAGGACAGTGTCTGCTGCGGGGTAACGTCCTTGCCGTCGACCCTCGTGACCACATCGCCACGCTTCAGCCCGGCTTTGGCCGCCGGCCCCCCGTCCTCGATACGCTGGATGATCTCGCCGCGATCCTTTGGCAAGCCGAGCGCGGCGGCGAAGTCTTCGCCCACCGGTGCAATTCCGATGCCCAGATAACCGCGCTGCGGCTTTTCTCCCGCCTTGAGCGCGGCGATAACCGGTGCAGCGGCGTCGGCCGGGATTGCGAAATTGACGCCGATGTTCGCGCCGACGGGCGAGATTAGCATGTTGTTGATGCCGACCACATTGCCCTGCAAGTCGAACAGCGGACCGCCCGAGTTACCCCGGTTGATCGCGGTATCGGTCTGAATGTAGCGATCATAGGGGCCGCCGCTACCGATATTGCGCTGCACGGCCGAAATGATTCCGGCAGTAACCGTCGAGCCTAGGCCAAGCGGATTGCCGATCGCGACAACCCAGTCGCCCACGCGCGCCTTGCTGCTTTCACCAAAGCGCACAAAGGGCAGGCCCGTCGCGTCGATCTTCAAGAGCGCCAGATCCGAAGTCGCATCGCGACCAACGATCTTCGCGCGATATTCCTTCTGGTTGGTCATCGTCACCGTGACTTCGTTCACCTGCTCGCCGCGCGGGCCGCCAGTGACGACATGATTATTGGTGACGATGTAGCCGTCAGACGAAATCAGGAAGCCCGATCCGCCGCCCTGCTGTTCCTGCGTGATCGGCTCCCGCGTCCCGGCAAAGGGATTGAGCCGCACGCCCAGCGTGACCTCCTGCTTGGTCGAGATATTGACGACTGCAGGCTGGAGCTGTTCGACGAGGTCGGCAAAGCTTTCGGGTGCCCCCGAGCGCGGCACGGCCTTGGCAATCTCGCTCTTCTCGTTCTGCGCCACCTGCGCCCCGACAGGCGACTGCGTGACGAGCGCCAGCGCTGTCCCGCCCACGAGCAGCGCCGAAGTAATGCCATATACATAACGCACGTTTGCATATCCTCTTCGTTTCTGGGTCCCAGCGTTCCCGGCGGGGCTGTCTGCCCCGGGGCGGCTTAACGGTGTTTGAACATGAACGGCGGTTGCACAAGCCGTTCATGCCCAGCCCGCGGCCGCTATTTTCCGTGGAACCGCTTCAGATATTCATTGTCGGGCGACAGGATGATCGACGTTTCGCCGCTGCTGTCGTCGCCGAGGAAGGTCTGGCGATAGCTGATCATGGCGCGGTAAAAATCATAGAATTCCGGGTCCTTGCCATAGCTCGCGGCATAGATGCGGGCCGCCTCGCCGTCAGCGTTGCCGCGGATGATCTGCGCCTCTTTCTGCCCTTCGGCGCGGATTGCCGTCGCCTCCTGCTGGCGCGCGGTGCGCATGCGGTTATAGGCTGCGTCTAGCGTCGCGCCTTCGGGAAGGTCGGCGCGCTTGATCCGCACATCGATGATCTCCGCCCCATATTTGAGTGCCTCGCGGTTGAGCGCGACCTGGATATTGTCCATCACGGCGCCGCGCTCGGGCGACAGCAGGGTCGCAAAGGTGCGCTTGCCAAGCTCGTTGCGCAGCGAGGAGCCAAGGATCGTCGCCAACTGCTGCTGCAACCTCTCCTCGGTGCGGATCGCGGTATACATGCGCACCGGGTCAGTGATGCGGAAGCGCGCGAAGGCATCAACCTGCAGCCGCTGCTGGTCGGTCGAGAGCACCTGCTGGCGCTCCATATTGATGCCGAGGATGCGCTTGTCGATAATCTGGATATTGTCGACGAAGGGCATGCGAAGCACCAGCCCGGCGCCCGAGCGTCCGAAATCCTCGCCCTTCCGGTATTTGTTCACCGTCGCTTCGATCTCACCGAAGCGAAGAATCAGCGCCTGCTTGTCCTCGGGGACGATCGAGACCGTCATCGAGATGAGCACGAGCAGCGCGAGCAGCGAGATGAGCAGCCGCACAGGCCGGCGGAGCAGGTTGTCGAGCATCACTGGCCTCCCTTCAGGGCCGAATCGGCGGTGCGCCGCTGCACTTCGGTCAGTGGCAGATAGGGGGTCACGCCGCGCGGCTCGACGATCGTCTTGTCCGCCTTCGACAGCACGGCCTCCATCGTCTCGTAATACATGCGGCGCCGCGTCACCGCGGGCGAGAGTTGATACTGCTCATAGATCTTGTCGAAGGCCGCGGTGTCGCCGCGCGCGCGTTCGAGCACCTGCTGCTCATAGGCACGCGCGAGGTTAATCGCGGATTCGCGCTCCTGCCGCGCCGCAGTCACTTCCTTGAAGGCTTCGTCGACCTGCTTCGGCGGATCGACCTGGCGGATCGCGATGCCCTGGATCGTTACGCCCGCGCGATACTGGTCGAGCAGGTCCTGCATGCGCTGCTGTACCTGCGATTCGATCTCCACGCGGCCGGGGCCGATCGCCTGGACGAGGTCGAAGTTAGCGACCGTCGCGCGCATCGAGCTTTCGGCGACTTCGCGGATCGTGCCCTCGGGGTCGGCCAGCTGGAAGATGAAAAGCTCGGGATCGCGGATCGACCAACGCACTTCATAGGCAAGGTCGACGATACTCTGGTCGCGGGTCAGTACGAAATTCTCGTCGCTCGCGCTGGGCGAGCCGATCGCCATCGTGCGAATTGCGCGTACGTCCTCGAGCCGAATCCGCTCGAGCGGAGGCGGGAGCGTGAATTTGACGCCCGGGCCGACGGTGCGCGAATAGCTGCCAAGACGTGTCACCACGCCTTCCTTCTCGGGCGGGACGACATGCACGGTCGAGAAGAGAAGGAGGATGGCGACGATCGCGAGGATCGCCCATTTCCATCGCCGTGCCGACGCCGACAGGTCGAACCCGTCGCCGCCGCCCGATCCGCCGCCGCCGAAGCTGCCGCGACCCTTGCGGAAGAGCTCGTCGAGCGCCGAGGGGCCACGCGGCCGCCGCCCGCGCCCGGCATCGGCGGGATCGGGGGTGACCCAGGGGTTACGCGGACCGGGCTTCCTTTCGCCACCCTTTCCATCGTCGCCGTCTCTGGGACCATTGCCCCATGGGCTGTTTGCCATCAGGCTGATCGAATCGAAAATTCGCCGCCATCCCCCCGGAGCGCGGCGCCCCATCGTACCGTCATTGTCGTTGCTCATGCTGCAGTTATAGGGGCGGCGGACGCGATTAACAGGGGGGTTCGCGCGAAAATGGCTGGCAATCGTGCGGTTCATGCCTATTTCGCCGAATAGATGACCAAGAAAACTCCCGACATCGCCCGCCTGGCCGCCACTGCCGCCGAACTCAGCGAAGGGCGCGCCTCGGGCCTGCGCTTGCTCGATGAGGCCGGAACACTCGCAGCAGTGCTCGACGTCACCGGGCTCGCGGCCGAGGCGCGGAAGCCGCTCGAGGATCGCCTCCGCACGGGCCTGCTCGCCGAGGCGGGCGTGAGCGAGGTCCGCATCGCGATGACCGCGGAAAAGAAAGCGCTGACGATCATCGCGGTTGGCAGCGGCAAAGGGGGGGTTGGCAAATCGACCCTCGCGGCCAATCTCGCGGTAGCCCTCCAGCGGCGCGGGGTTAAAGTGGGACTGGTCGACGCCGACATTTATGGCCCATCGCTTCCCAAGTTGCTCGACAGCGAAGGGAGAAAACCCGACGCGCGCGGATCAAAGCTTGTCCCCGTTCCCAATGCCTATGGCGTGCCGATGCTGTCCACCGGTCAGATCGCGGCGCCCGGCCAGGCGATTGCGTGGCGCGGCCCGATGGCAGGCAAGGCCTTGGAGCAGCTTGTCGATGCAAGCTGGGGCGAGATCGACACGCTCGTCGTTGACCTGCCCCCCGGCACCGGCGACGTTCAGCTCACCATGATCCAGCGCCACAAGCCCGCCGGCGCCGTGATCGTATCGACCCCCCAGGATCTCGCGCTGATCGATGCCGCCCGTGCGATCACTCTGTTCGAACAGGCCGACGTGCCGATCATCGGCCTCGTCGAGAATATGGCGGGATATGTCTGCCCGCACTGCGGTGAGGTCAGCGATCCGTTCGGCCGTGGCGGCACCGAGGCAGCGGCAAAAGCGATGGAGCTCGACTTCCTCGGCCGTGTGCCGCTCGCGATGGGCATCCGTCTGGCCAGCGACGGCGGCGTTCCCCCCGCGGCGGGAACCGACCCCGCTGGCGAGCCGTTTCACGCCGTGGCGGCGAGGGTCGCCGAGTGGCTCGAGGCACGAAAGGCACGTTGAATGGCCATCAACGACGAAAGCGAAATCCGCGAGCTCTTGAGCGAGCCGCGCCGCATTGCGGTGATCGGTGCCTCGCCCAACCCCGCCCGCCCCTCGAACGAGGTGCTCGCCTTTCTGGTTCGCCAGGGGCATGATGTCATCGCGGTCAATCCCGGCCACGCCGGCGCCACGATCCACGGCGCGCCCGTTGTCGCGGCGCTTGCCGACGTCGAGCCGCCCGCCGAGATCGTCGACATCTTCCGCAACAGCTCCGAGGCCGGCCGGGCAGTCGATGACGCGATTGTCCACGGGGCGAAGGCGGTATGGATGCAAATCGGGGTGATCGACCAGGCCGCTGCAAAGCGCGCCGCCGACGCGGGTCTCGCCGTCGTGATGGACCGCTGCCCGAAGGTGGAGATCCCGCGGCTCGGCTTGCTGCGATAATTTCCCCGTCGCCCGGAGGGCAAGCAGACGGCATGGCGCCCCGCCACGTCGCGCGCCGCCCTCCTGCGCAGCATAGACGGGCAATATAGGCTTTGCCTCCCCTCCCCGCCCCGACTATCAGCAGCGGGCATGAGCGGCATTCGCGATACCGTGGATAGAAAATCAGCGCGTCCGCCGCTCGTCACGCGCCGGACGCTGCTCGTCGGGGCAACCGCCGCTGGCGGACTTGCGCTAGCCTGGTCAGTCTGGCCACGCGATTACCGCCCCAACCTTACCGCCGCCGACGACGAACATATCTTCAATGCCTTTCTCAAGATCGGCGACGACGGGCATATCAGCGTTATCGTCCCGCAATGCGAGATGGGTCAGGGCGTCACCACATTGCTGCCACAGATCATGGCTGACGAGCTTGGTGCCGACTGGCGGACAATTGCCGTCGAGACGGCGCCGATCAGCCCGCTCTATGCAAACACGCTGCTCGTGGACGAAGACAGCCGTGTCTTCACGCCGCGCCGCGGTGTCCCCGATTTCGTGCAGGACGTGCGCAGCTGGGCCCGGCGCGAATGGGCGGTGCGGCACGCGGTGATGCTGACCGCCAATTCCTCGTCTGTGCGGATGTTCGAGGGGCCGTGCCGCGACGCCGCGGCGCAGGCGCGCGCGCTGCTTATGAAGGAGGCGGCCCGGCGCTGGGATGCAAATTGGGAGGATTGCGACACCCAGGACGGTTTCGTCATCCTCGGACAGAAGCGGCTGCGCTTCGCCGAGCTCGCTGCGGGTGCGGCGAGACTCGAGCCGCCCCCCTCACCCGTCTATCGCGGGTCGAACGCCGACCCGCTCTACGGCAAGGAACTGACGCGCCTCGACCTGCCAGCGAAGGTCGACGGGTCGGCCAATTTTGCCGGCGACATCCGGCTGCCCGACATGGTCTACGCCGCGATTCGTCAGGGCCCCATCGGTGCAACGCGGCTCAAGAGCATCAACCGCAAGGCGGGTCTCGCCTCGCCCGGCGTGCTCTATGTCGTCGAACATGAGCGCTGGGTCGCAGCCGTCGCGCGCAACTGGTGGGCGGCCAACCGCGCGCTCGACCGCTTCGCGCCCGTGTTCGAGACGCAGGGCAATTCGGTATCGAGCAAAGACATCGACAGCGCGCTCAAGACCGCGCTTGCCGCCGACGGCTTTCGCATCGCAAAGAAGGGCGACGTCGCCGAGGCGATGGAAGGCCGCCCGAAGATCTCCGCTGAATATCTCGTTGCTCCCGCGCTGCATGCCGGGATCGAAACCCGCACCGCAACCGCGGCGGTCGACGGCGATGGACTGCGTGTCTGGGTCGCGACGCAGGCGCCCGCGCAGTGCCGAGACGCGATCGCCGCCGCGACCGGACTTGGGCCGAATGCGGTGACGCTGTTCCCCATGATGGCGGGAGGCTCGTTCGATGCCTGTCTCGACCACAGCGTCGCCGTGCAGGCGGGGATCATTGCGCGGCAGGTGAAGCGCCCGGTGCAACTGGCCTGGTCGCGCGCCGAAGAGATCATGCGCGTGCCACCGCGCGCGCCGGCGCGGGCGAAAATGGTCGCCACGCTCAACGCCGGGGGGGGCATCGACGCGCTCGTTAGCCGTATCGCGGTGCCGCCGACCAATCACGAGGTCCGCGCGAGGCTATTCGATAATATTCCCGCCGACGTCGCCCAGCGCGCGGCGGCTGGGTCGCCCGACGCCGCCGCGGTCGAGGGCGCCGCGCCGTTCTATGCGATCCCTCATTTCGCGGTAGACCATTGCCCCGCCGACATCGGTCTGCCAACCGCGCGTTGGCGCGGCAACGCCGACAGCTACACCGCCTTCTTCACCGAATGTTTCGTCGATGAAATGGCTGCGCGGGCGGGATCGGATGCGCTGTCCTATCGCATGGCGATGCTCGGCGACGCGCCGCTGCTCGCGCGCTGCCTCCTCACTGCGGCGACGCTCGGCGGCTGGGAAGGCGGCATCGCCGGGAGCGCCCAGGGGCTCGCCTGCCATGCCATGCGGGGCAGCTATATCGCGTTGCTCGCGACGGCGCGGCAGAGCGACAAGGGGATACAAGTCGAACAATTGGTCGCGGTCGTCGACGCTGGGCGCCTCGTCAACCCGGCAATCGCCCGCCAGCAGATCGAGGGCGGGCTCATCTTCGGCCTCGCGGCCGCGGTCGGCGCGACGACCGATTATGAAGGCGGCATTGCGACCGCGCGCAAGCTGCACCAGCTCGGCCTCCCAAAATTGTCGCAGACCCCGCAGATCCTGGTCGAGTTCCTCGAGAGCGATCGCGAGCCCGGCGGCCTTGGGGAGATCAGCGTCCCGGTCGTTGCGCCGGCAATCGCCAACGCGCTGTTCGTCGCTACTGGCCGCCGCATCCGCCGGCTGCCTCTTTCGGCGCATTCCGTATGACCGCGCCCTCTCCCATCGGCGTGCTGCTCGTCAACCTCGGTACCCCCGATGCGCCCGAGCCGAAGGCCGTTCGCCGCTATCTCGCGGAATTCCTGTCCGACCGCCGCGTCGTCGAAATCCCGGCCCTTTTGTGGCAGCCGATCCTGCGCGGCATCATCCTGCGCACGAGGCCGCGAAAATCAGCGCACGCCTATCGGCAGGTCTGGACCGAGGCAGGGTCCCCGCTCGCGGCGATCACCCAAGGGCAGGTGGCCGCCCTGCAAACGGCGCTCGGCGGCAGCGCGCGCGTCGCCCACGCGATGCGCTACGGCCAGCCAGCGATCGGCGCGACGATCGACAGGCTTATCGCCGAGGGGTGCGAACGGATCCTCGTCGCGCCGCTCTATCCCCAGTATAGCGCTGCGACGACGGCAACGGTGGTCGACGCGGCAGGCGATCATCTGAAGACGCTCCGCCGTCAGCCCGCGCTACGTTTCCTGCCCCCTTATCCGTGCGACCCGGCCTATATCGCGGCCCTGAAGCTGTCGGTCGAAACCGCTCTCGCCGCGCTCGACTTCCAGCCCGACATTCTGCTTGCGAGCTTCCATGGTATGCCTGAGCGAACGCGCGAACTCGGCGACCCATATTACGACCAATGCTGTAGCACCGCCCGCCGGCTCGCCGACGCACTCGGCCGACCCGTCGAGGTCGCCTTCCAGTCGCGCTTTGGCCGCGCGAAATGGCTCGAGCCTGCAACCGACACGGTCCTCGCGAAGCTGGGCGCGGCGGGGAAGAGCATCGCCGTCTTCGCCCCGGGTTTTGCCGCCGACTGTCTCGAAACACTTGAGGAGCTGGCGATCCGCGGCAAGGCTGAGTTTGCCGGGGCTGGCGGCCGCGACTTCGCCTATCTCCCCTGCCTCAATGCCGATGCGCCAGGAATGGCACTTATCGAAACAATGGTCCGGCGCGAACTTGGCGGGTGGATTTAAGCCGCGCGCGCTTACCTCCTTTTTAACTCCTTCACCTAGCCGCTCTTATGCACCAAGGGGTGTCTGAGCGGTAGGCGGGAGTAGCGTA
>JBIQHE010000006.1:0-113488 GCA_044508875.1 Sphingomonadales bacterium
CGCTCGGGCTTGAACGTGCGGTAGTTGATCGTCTCGGGCTTCTTGATCTCGCCGAATGACCACGAGCGGATGCGCTCCGGGCTCGCGATGCCGATCTTGATCATGTCGAAGGTTTCGGGCTTCGCGACCGGGTTCATGAAGTTGGTAAGCTGGTTCATATATCTGCTCCATCTTCCCCTCCCGCCCGGAGGCAGGAGGGGTGAGGAAAAATCTTATTCGGCGGCTTCGGGAAGGGCTTCCGGACCTTCGTCAGGGTCGTCGTCCGAATAGGACGAAAGCTCGACGTTGAGACCCAGCGAGCGCATTTCCTTGACGAGCACGTTGAAGCTTTCGGGAATGCCGGCCTCGAACGTATCGTCACCCTTGACGATCGCTTCGTAGACCTTGGTGCGACCGATCACGTCGTCGGACTTCACCGTGAGCATTTCCTGGAGCGTGTAGGCTGCGCCATAGGCCTGGAGCGCCCAGACCTCCATCTCACCGAAGCGCTGGCCACCGAACTGCGCCTTGCCGCCCAGCGGCTGCTGGGTAACGAGGCTGTACGGCCCGATCGAACGCGCGTGGATCTTGTCGTCGACAAGGTGGTGGAGCTTCAGCATGTAGATGTAGCCGACGGTCACCTTGCGGTCGAACTTGTCGCCGGTGCGGCCGTCGTAAAGGTCCGACTGGCCCGACGAGTCGAGACCCGCCAGCGTCAGCATGTTCGACACGTCGGCTTCCTTGGCACCGTCGAATACCGGCGTTGCGAAGGGCACGCCGACCTTGAGGTTCGACGCCAGCTCGACGATGCTGTCGGCATCGCGCGAGCGAATGTCGTCGACATAGTCGGAGCCGTAGACGCGCTCGAGCGTCTCGCGCACTGCCTCGGGCATCTGGCCGCCGGTCGCGTCCGGATTGGCGTCACGCCAATCCTCGAGCGCCTGCGTGACCTGCCGCCCAAGTCCGCGCGAAGCCCAGCCGAGGTGTGTCTCGAGGATCTGCCCGACGTTCATGCGCGACGGCACGCCGAGCGGGTTCAGCACGATGTCAACGGGCGTCCCGTCTTCGAGGAACGGCATGTCCTCGTTCGGCAGGATGCGGCTGATGACGCCCTTGTTCCCGTGGCGGCCGGCCATCTTGTCGCCCGGCTGCAGTTTGCGCTTCACCGCGACGAAGACCTTGACCATCTTGAGCACGCCCGGCGCGAGTTCGTCGCCGCGCTGCAGCTTCTCGACGCGGTCTTCATACTTGGCGTTGATCCGCTTGATCGCGTCGTCATACTGCGCCTTGATCGCCTCGAGCGCGGTCTGCGCCTTGTCGTCGACAACGGCGAGCTTCCACCAATCCGCGCGATCGAGGCCGGTCAGCATCTCCTCGGTGACCACATCGCCCTTCTTCAGGCCCTTCGGTACTGCGCTGGTCGTCTGACCGATCAACAGGTCCTTGAGGCTCGAGAAGGTCGCGCGGTTGAGGATCGCGCGCTCGTCGTCGGCGTCCTGCTTCAGGCGTTCGATCTCTTCGCGCTCGATCGCGATGGCGCGCTCATCCTTGTCGATACCGTGACGGTTGAAAACACGGACCTCGACGACTGTGCCCGACACGCCCGGGGGCAGACGCAGCGAGGTGTCGCGCACATCGCTCGCCTTTTCACCGAAGATCGCGCGCAGCAGTTTCTCTTCCGGCGTCATCGGCGATTCACCCTTGGGGGTGATCTTGCCGGCAAGAATGTCGCCGGGACCGACTTCGGCGCCGATGTAGACGATGCCCGCCTCGTCGAGGTTGCGCAGCGCCTCCTCGCCGACATTCGGAATGTCGCGGGTGATGTCCTCAGGGCCAAGGCGCGTGTCGCGCGCGGTGACCTCGAATTCCTCGATGTGGATCGAGGTGAAGACGTCGTCCTTCACGATACGTTCGGAGATGAGGATCGAGTCCTCGTAGTTGTAGCCGTTCCACGGCATGAAGGCGACGAGCACATTCTTGCCGAGCGCCAGTTCGCCAAGCTCGGTCGAGGGACCGTCGGCGATGATGTCGCCGGCGCGAACGACGTCGCCCACCTTCACCAGCGGACGCTGGTTGATGCAGGTGTTCTGGTTCGAGCGCTGGAACTTCTGCAGGCGATAAATGTCGACGCCCGACCTGCCTGGCTCGACCATGTCGGTCGCACGGATCACGATACGGGTCGCGTCGACCTGGTCGATCACGCCGCCGCGGCGCGCTGCGATCGCCGCGCCTGAATCGCGGGCAACGGTGCCTTCCATACCCGTGCCGACGACCGGAGCCTCGGCGCGGAGCAGCGGGACAGCCTGGCGCTGCATGTTCGAACCCATGAGCGCGCGGTTCGCGTCGTCGTTCTCGAGGAACGGGATCAGCGAGGCCGCAACCGACACGAGCTGCTTTGGCGACACGTCCATCAGCGTGATCTGGTCGCGCGGCGCCATCAGGAATTCGCCGGCTTCACGCGCCGAGATCAGCTCATCGATGAAGCTTCCGTCGGGGTTGAGATCGGCGTTTGCCTGCGCGACAGTGTGCTTCTGCTCTTCCATCGCCGACAGGTAGACGACCTCATTGGTCACCTTTCCGTCGATGACCTTGCGATACGGCGTTTCGATAAAGCCATATTTGTTGACGCGCGCGAAGGTCGCAAGGCTGTTGATCAGACCGATGTTCGGGCCTTCCGGCGTTTCGATCGGGCAGATACGGCCGTAGTGCGTCGGGTGAACGTCGCGAACCTCGAAGCCGGCGCGCTCGCGGGTCAGGCCGCCCGGCCCGAGCGCCGAAACACGGCGCTTGTGGGTGACTTCCGAGAGCGGGTTGGTCTGGTCCATGAACTGCGAGAGCTGCGACGAGCCGAAGAACTCGCGCACGGCGGCGACCGCGGGCTTTGCGTTGATGAGGTCGTTCGGCATGACGGTCGAGACATCGACCGAGCTCATGCGCTCCTTCACCGCACGTTCCATGCGCAGCAAGCCGACCCGATACTGGTTCTCAAGCAGCTCGCCGACCGAACGGACACGACGGTTGCCGAGGTTGTCGATGTCGTCGATCTCGCCCTTGCCGTCCTTGAGGTTCACCAGTTCCTTCACCACGGCGAGGATGTCCTCGGCGCGAAGCGTGGTGACCGTGTCCTCGGCATCGAGGCCGAGCCGCATGTTGAGCTTGACGCGGCCGACGGCCGAGAGGTCGTAACGCTCGGGATCGAAGAAGAGGCCTGCGAAGAGCGCTTCGGCAGTTTCGCGCGTCGGCGGCTCGCCGGGGCGCATCACGCGGTAGATATCGCTCAGCGCCTGGTCGCGGTCCTCGGCCTTGTCGGCCTTCAGCGTGTTGCGGATCCAGGGACCGGTGTTGTTGTGGTCGATGTCGAGGAGGACGAGCTTGTCGATGCCGGCGGCGTCGAGCTTCTCGAGATTCTCGGCGGTCACTTCATCGCCGGCCTCGATATAGATCTCGCCCGTTGCCTCGTTGATAAGGTCATAGGCCGAATAGCGGCCGAAGATTTCCTCGGTCGGGATGAGGAGCGTATCGAGACCGTCCTTCGCGGCCTTGTTCGCAAGGCGGGGGCTGATCTTGTGCCCGGCGGCGAAGACGACTTCGCCGGTCTTCGCGTCGACCACGTCGAACGCGGGCTTCGAACCACGCCAGTTTTCGACGACGAAGGGAACCTTCCAGCCATTCTCGGCGCGCTCGAAGACGAGGCGGTCATAGAAATGATTGAGGATTTCCTCGCCCGACATGCCGAGCGCATAAAGGAGGCTGGTGACCGGCAGCTTGCGCTTGCGGTCGATGCGGACGTTGACGATGTCCTTGGCGTCGAACTCGAAGTCGAGCCACGAACCGCGATAGGGGATCACGCGCGCAGCAAAGAGGAACTTGCCCGACGAGTGGGTCTTGCCGCGGTCATGGTCGAAGAGCACACCCGGCGAACGGTGCATCTGCGACACGATAACGCGCTCGGTGCCATTGACGAAAAAGGTGCCATTCTCGGTCATGAGCGGCATGTCGCCCATGTAAACGTCCTGCTCCTTGATATCGAGGACCGAGCGGGTGTCGGTTTCGCTGTCGACTTCAAAGACGATCAGGCGGAGCGTGACCTTCATCGGCGCCGCATAGGTGATACCGCGCTGGCGGCACTCCTCGACGTCATATTTCGGATCTTCGAGTTCGTAGTGAACAAAGTCGAGCTCGGCGGTGCCGGCAAAGTCGCGGATCGGAAAAACGCTCCGCAGCGTCTTCTCAAGACCCGAAACATAACCGACCGACGGGTCGGACCGCAGGAACTGCTCATAGGATTCGCGCTGCACCTCGATGAGGTTGGGCATTTCCACCGCCTCGTGGATGTTGCCGAACAGCTTGCGGATACGCTTGCTAGCGGTTGCTTCGAGGGCCTTGCCCACCGACTTCGCCTTGGTCGCCATATGTGATTGTCTCGCCTCAAAAAAACCAAATCGCGAGCGCGATAGAGACGCAAAAAGGCCGCGACCAACCGTTGCCGGCTTACCGCAGCTTCTCAACGCATCTCGAAATCCCCGACGCCCTATTCGTGGACCCGCTGCGCAAGATCGGGTCCGTCCCGGACGGAAGGGTGTGACCGGCATATAGGCTTCGAGCCGCTCGCTGTCAACGCGAGGGCGGATCAGGTGGCCGTGAATATCGAGACGCCGCCCCCCGCCCCCATGGAAGGCCGAAGCATGAACTGCGCCAAATTGGAACGACTCGTCCCGTCGAGGCCACGGCTGGGCAGCATTTGCGTGGCCACGAACCCCCTTCGCGCGTTGAGACCCATGACTGTAACTTAAATTCTCAAGGAGAGACCACGCGATGCGAAAAATCGCTACCTTTGTAACGACCCTTTTTCTCGGGACTGCAATGGCCGCCGGGGCCCCCGCCATGGCGCAGGATATAGTGGCTCCGGCTGCTGCCAGCGGTCCTGATCTGACCCCCGGCACGATTGTTTATGACAGCGAAGGCGCGGCAATCGGCCCTATCGCGAGCGAGGCTGGCGACAATGTCGTCGTGACGCTTGATGAAAAGCCGGTGACCCTCCCCAAAAATGCCTTCGCCAAGGGCGAAAAGGGCCCGGCGATCACGATCACGGTCGCTCAGCTCAGCGCCGCGATCGACCAGGCGGCCGCCGCCAACGAGGCGGCGCTCAGCACGGCGCTTACTGCCGGCGCCGAAGTTCGCAGCGCTGACGGTTCGGCCGTCCTTGGATCGGTGAAGCTCGCCGATGCATCGGGCGTGGTCGTAACCACGCCCACGGGCGACGTGAAGGTCCCGAGAGGTGCGTTCTTCGTCGGTGCTAACGGGCTCCAGAGCAGCTTTACCGCCGAGCAATTTGCCGCCGCGATGAAGGAGGCGAGCCAGGCCTCGGCGGCTGACGACGCCGCGGTCGCCGCGGCGCTGACGCCCGGTGCCGAGGTCCGCGGCCTCGAGGGCACCGCCGTGCTCGGCACGGTGAAGTCGTTCGACGCGGAAAATGTTGTCGTCGCGACCTCAAGCGGCGACGTAGCGCTTCCCCGCAGCGCCTTCAACATGGGACCAAGCGGCCTCAGCGCTGCCTATACGGCGGAGCAGTTCGCCGCGGCCGTTGCCCAGGTGACCGGCGGCGAAGCGTCGCAGACCGCCGACGCCGACGCCGCGACGGCCGAAGAAGGCGAGCCCCAGAGCCGCCAGGCCAATTAAGCCGGCGAGGCCGTGATGAGGGGCGTGAGGATTAGTCCCCGCGCCCCTTTTTCATACGCCCTTAAGAATTGAGCCCCGGCTCGGGGCAGCTTCGTGACTATCCCGCCGGCAGTCGCAGCCGGACCAGCAATCCGCCGAGGTCTTCGCTTTCCTCCAGCCCGATGCTGCCTCCGTAGATCTCGGCAACGTCGCGGACGATGGCAAGGCCGAGCCCGGTGCCAGGCTTGCCCGTATCGAGCCGCACCCCCCGATCGAAGATGCGCACGCGGTCAACGGGCGAGATGCCGGGACCATCGTCCTCGACCAGTATCTCGGCCATCCCGTCCTCGCGCTGGATCGTCACGAAGATGCTGCCGCCGCCATATTTGGCGGCGTTCTCGAGAAGGTTGCCGACCAGTTCGTCCAGGTCCTGCCGCTCGACCCGCGCGACGAGAGCCTTGTCGCCCGCGGCGTCGAGCCGAACCTCGGGATAGAGCGCTCCCACCGCGCGTGACACGCCCTCGACGCTTTCCCACACATTTGCCCGCGCCTGCGCAGCGCCGCGGCGCCCGACCGCACGCGCGCGCGCCAGGTGATGCTCGACCTGGCGCTGCATCGTGGCCGCCTCACGGCGGACCGTCTCGGCAAGCTCGCTGTCTGAGCCGGTCGCGCTGTTGACGAGCACGGTCAGCGGCGTCTTCAGCGCATGTGCGAGATTGCCGGCGTGAAGCCGCGCCTCCTCGGCCTGCTTTTCATTGTGCGCAAGCAGCGCATTGAGTTCTTCCACCATCGGCTGCACCTCGAGCGGAAGCGGCGCGATCACCCGGCTCCTCTCACCGCCGCGCATCGCGGCAATCGCGCGCCGGATGTGGCGGAGCGGCCAGAGGCCGTAGAAGGTCTGAAGCGCGGCAAGCGCGATCAGCCCCAGGCCGAGCAGCCCCAGACTCGGGATAAGGGTTGCGCGCACCGCGCGGATCTGGAGGTCCAGGGTCTCGCGCGATTGCGCAATCTGGAACTTCCACCTTGTCTGGCTCCCCGGCAACACGACGTCGCGCTCGAGTACGCGCAGTTCCTCACCCGGGAACTGGTTGCTGTCGTAAGTGTGGAGCTGCTGGTCGGCATGCTCGTCCGTGGTCGCAAGCCGGCGTTCCCAGAGCGAACGCGAGGGATAGGGCTCCTGCTCCCCGCCGCTGATTTGCCAGTAAAGTCCGCTATAGGGTTCAAGGAAGCGCTGATCACCGAGCGGCTGAATCAGACGAACCTCCCCATCGGGACCGATTTCCGACGAGCGGATCATCGCCATCAACACATATTCAAGACCCGAATCGAAATTACGCGTGATCGCTCCGGTGAGCACCCGGTCGAGCGCAAAGCCGCCCCCGAGGAGAAGCACCGAGATCCACAGCGCCGCGATCGCAATCATGCGGCGCGCCAGCGAGCCGGTAATCCGGCTCCTTAACGCCTGCGGTTTTCCCGCCGCATCCGGGTCCGTCTCGAGAGCCGGGGCGACGCGGGCTTCGGCCATGCTGAGCGCCGCGTCAGCCCTGCGGATCGTCGAGCTGGTAGCCGAGACCGCGGATCGTCGTGATGATATCCGCGCCGAGCTTCTTGCGGATACGGGTCACGAACACCTCGATCGTGTTTGAATCGCGGTCGAAATCCTGGTCGTAAATATGCTCGATCAACTCGGTGCGCGACACCACCTTGCCCTTGTGATGCAGGAGGTAGGACAGGAGCTTATACTCCTGCGCGGTCAGCTTCACCGGCTGCCCGTCGAGGGTGACGCGGCCCGAGCGTGTGTCGAGGCGCACCTTGCCCGCGATCAGCTCGCTCGACGCATTGCCCGAGGCGCGGCGGATCAGCGCGCGAAGGCGAGCAATGAGTTCCTCGGTCTGGAAGGGCTTCGCGAGATAATCATCGGCGCCTGCGTCGAGCCCGGCGACCTTGTCTGACCAGCTGTCGCGCGCGGTAAGGACCAGCACCGGAAAATTGCGCTTTTCCTTGCGCCAGCGGTCGAGCACGGTCAGCCCGTCGATCTCGGGCAGACCAAGATCAAGGATCGCCGCGTCATAATCTTCGGTCGATCCGAGGAAATGACCGTCCTCGCCATCGGTGGCGAGATCGACAGCATAGCCGTTACCTTCGAGCGTGGCCTTGAGCTGCGGCCCCAGCGTGGGCTCGTCCTCGACAATCAAAATCCGCATTAAGGCGCCTTTCAACCGCGGCCGGCGACGTGCCGGTCCGTCTCTTCGTCTCTAACAAGTCGGAACGATCATCGCAAAAGGTCGTTGCGCCTGACCGGGGCCAAGGGGCCTCAGGGTCTGCGCCCCACGATCCGCCCCGTCCGCGCGTCGACATAAACAATGACCACCTGGCTGCCGTCCATGAACTTCAGCGCATAGATCATGCGCTGCGCATCAAACTGCGGCCCGCCGAGATAAGTCATGTCACTGTAGGGAGGGCGCGAGCGAACCTCTGCAATCAGTCGCCCAAGCGGGATGACCTGCCCTTGCGCCGCGGCCTCGCGGAGATGGGCCTGGTCGCGATCACGATCGCCGCGCGCAGCAGCGGGCGCCCCGGTGGCGAGGAGCAGCGCGAATGCAAGGGGGATGGTCAAAGCGCGGATCATGGGCCTGTCCTAAGGCAAGCGCATTGAATAGATGATGAATGATCCGTTCTGCAGCCGTTCGGCTTCGGGATCATGGTGGGCGCGGCAAGGATTGAACTTGCGACCCCACCCGTGTGAAGGGTGTGCTCTACCACTGAGCTACGCGCCCGTTCCGGCTCCGATCAAGGCGGACATCCGGAAGCGGGACGTCCATAGCCGTTGCGGCGATGATTGCAACGGCGATTTGCATGTCAGCAGCGATCGGATGCAAATCGGGCCGCGGTTTGACGCCGCGGCCCGAATGTCATTCGCCAGAAGGCACCGGCAACTTAATTGCAGGCATCCTTGAGGGCCTTGCCGGCCTTGAACTTGGGCTGGTTCGACGCTGCAATGGTCATCGTTTCGCCGGTGCGCGGGTTGCGGCCGGTCGACGCCTTGCGCTTGCTGACCGAGAACGTCCCGAAACCGACCAGACGGACTTCGCCGCCCTTCTTCAGGGTCGCAGTGACCGCATCGAAAACGGCTTCAACCGCCTTGCTCGCGTCACCCTTAGTGAGGCCGCTTGAGTCAGCGACGGTGGCGATCAGGTCTTGTTTGTTCATGCCTAAGGAACCCCTGTGTGTGGTTGGATAGATGATTCATGGCCGGGCCATGGCGCGCCACTAACGCTGTTTGACCCCGGCTTGTCAAAGCAAAAAATGGCGGGAAACGTCCTAAAATGACGTTTTTGCGATGAAAAGACGGCCCGGCCGCGGCGACCGGGCCGCCTTGCTCAGTGGCGAATCGCCGTTTCGGCGTCAGAGCCTGAAGCGTGCGGCGGCGATGCTGCGAGTTCATCCGCTTCGGTCCACTCGATGGGTTCGACAGGTGACACCAGCGCCTCTGCCAGAACCTGGTCAACGTGGTTCACCGGGATGATCTTGAGCTGGCTTGTGATATTCGCCGGGATCTCGACCAGATCCTTTTCATTTTCCTCGGGAATCAGGACCGTCGTGATCCCGCCGCGAAGCGCCGCAAGCAGCTTTTCCTTAAGTCCGCCGATCGCGAGAACACGTCCGCGCAGCGTGACTTCGCCGGTCATTGCGACATCCTTGCGCACGGCGATCCCGGTGAGCGTCGACACCATCGCGGTCACCATGCCGACACCCGCCGACGGACCGTCCTTGGGGACCGCCCCTTCGGGCAAGTGGATATGAATGTCCTTGCGCGCGAAGAGGCTCGGCTTGATGCCATAGGCGGGTGCGCGTGCCTTCACGAAGGAGAGCGCCGCCTGCACCGACTCGGTCATGACCTCGCCGAGCTTGCCCGTGGTGCGCACCTGCCCCTTGCCCGCCGCGGTCACCGCCTCGATCGTCAGAAGCTCGCCCCCGACCTCGGTCCAGGCAAGTCCGGTGACAGCGCCAACCTGGTCCTCGCGATCGCCAACGCCGTGGCGGAACTTGCGCACGCCAGAGAACTCCGAGAGATTTTCAGGCGTGATCGTCACGCTTTCAGCCTTGCCCTCGAGGATCTTGCGAAGCGCCTTGCGCGCAAGGCGCGCAATTTCGCGCTCGAGCGTACGCACGCCCGCCTCGCGGGTATAGTAGCGGATCAGATCGCGAAGCCCCTCTTCGGTGAGCTCGAACTCGCCCGGTTTCAGCCCGTGCGCCTCGACCTGCTTTGCGATGAGGTGGCGCTTCGCGATCTCGACCTTCTCGTCCTCGGTATAGCCTTCGAGCCGGATGATCTCCATGCGGTCGAGCAACGGCTGCGGCAGGTTCAGCGAGTTGGCCGTCGTCACGAACATCACGTCCGAAAGATCGACGTCGACCTCGAGATAATGGTCCTGGAACTTCGCGTTCTGCTCCGGGTCGAGCACCTCGAGCAGCGCCGAAGCGGGGTCGCCGCGGAAATCCTGCCCGAGCTTGTCAATCTCGTCGAGCAGGAAGAGCGGATTCATCGTGCCGGCCTTTTTGAGGTTGGTCACGATCTTTCCCGGCAGCGAGCCGATATAGGTGCGGCGGTGACCGCGGATCTCGGCCTCGTCGCGCACGCCGCCAAGCGACTGGCGCACGAACTCGCGGCCCGTCGCCTTCGCGATCGAGCGGCCAAGCGAGGTCTTGCCGACGCCCGGCGGGCCGACGAGGCAGAGGATCGGCCCCTTCAGCTTGTTCGTGCGCGCCTGGACCGCGAGATACTCGACGATCCGGTCCTTGACCTTTTCGAGCGCATAATGGTCGTCGTCGAGCACCGCCTGCGCGGTCGCGATGTCCTTCTTGAGCTTGGACTTCTTGCCCCAAGGCAGCCCGAGCAACGTGTCGAGATAGTTGCGCACCACGGTGGCCTCGGCGGACATCGGCGCCATCGAGCGCAGCTTCTTGAGCTCGGTTTCAGCCTTGGCGCGCGCTTCCTTCGACAATTTGAGCTTGTCGATCTTCGCCTGGAGTTCGGCAAGGTCGTCGCCGCCATCGCCATTATCATTGCCGAGCTCGCGCTGAATCGCCTTCAGCTGCTCGTTCAGATAATATTCCCGCTGGCTCTTCTCCATCTGCCGCTTCACGCGGCCACGGATCTTCTTCTCGACCTGCAGCACGCCGAGCTCACCTTCCATGAAGGCGAACACCATCTCGAGCCGTTTCGCGGGTGCATCTTCGACCAGCAGCGCCTGCTTGTCGGCAACCTTGATATTGAGATTGCCCGCGACCGAGTCGGCAAGCCGCGAAGCATCGTCGATCTGAGAGAGCTGCACCGCGGTTTCCGCGGGCATCTTCTTGTTGAGCTTCGCATAATTCTCGAACTGCTCGACGACCGAACGCATCAGCGCGGCGGTATCGACACTGTCGTCGATCGTGTCGGCGATCGGCGTGACATGCGCCATCACCGCCTTGTCGTCGGCGGCGAGCGACACGAGTTTCGCGCGCTCCTTGCCTTCGACGAGCACCCGCACAGTGCCGTCCGGAAGCTTCAGCAGCTGAAGCACGGTGGCGATTACGCCAACGTCGTACAAGTCGTCGCGCTGGGGATCGTCTTCGCCGGGATCAAGCTGGGCGACGAGGAAGATTTCCTTGTCGGCTTCCATCGCGACTTCGAGCGCGGCGACCGAGCGGTCGCGGCCGACGAACAGCGGCACGATCATGTGCGGGAAGACGACGATGTCGCGCAGCGGCAACAGGGGGAAAGATTGCGTCATTATGGCTCCTGGGCGGCGTCGCCAACCGGCGCACCGCCCCTTTATTAAGTGGTTCGCCCTAATATGGCGTAACTTGCTCCGGGTTCAATGACGCCAGGCTGAACAGGGTTCCCCCGCTCGGCCAAGGGGCGAGCATACTCGCCCAAATGGCGTGTCGCGTGATGAAGTAACGTCAGAAAGGCAGCTTGAAGCCGGGCGGCAGCGGCAGGCCGCTGGTCATCTTGCCCATTTCCTCGTTGCTCGCCTGGTCGGCCTTTTCGCGGGCATCATTGAAGGCAGCGGCGAGCAGGTCCTCGAGCATCTGCTTCTCGGCGGGGACGATCAGGCTGTCGTCGATGCGGATCGACTTGATCCGGCCCTTGGCGCTCGCGACGATCCGCACAAGACCGCCACCAGAGACGCCTTCGACCTCGACGCTGTCGAGCTTGGCCTGCGCCTCCTGCATCTGCGCCTGCACCGTGGCGGCGGCTTCCTGCGCCGCCTTCATCATTTCTTCGATCGATTTCATGAGCTGGACCTATGGCGATTGTCTTCGGGCGGTTCAAGCCTTGCGTCGGGAAAAGCCGCCAGGGCGGCCTTCACCACGGGCAGTTCGCGAATGCGCGCCTCATTGTCGGCAATCTTCGCCAGCTCGACTTCCCCGAGGCTCGGGCGCGCTGCGCCTTCACCGGCGTGCACCTGCCAGCGCGTTCCGGTCGCTGCAAACAATGCCTCGCCAAGATCGCGGGTAAAGGCATCGCCAAGCGCCGGCACGGGCGCGAATATCAGGCGTCCGGGCTCAAGCTCGATCAATTTCAGGTGATCGTAGACAAGGCCCGCAAGGCGGTGGCTTCCGGTGCTTTCAAGGAGCTGGTGTATTTGCGCTATCGTGAGGGCCGATACGGGCGCTCCGCCAGAATCTGCCTCGGCCCCGGCGGGCGCTTCGGTGCGCTCCTTTCCGGCGAGCTGCACGGACATGGGCTGCGGGAGCGCCGAAAGGCCGCCCGATTCGAGGAGCTTCGCAAGCTCGCCGGGATCGGGCATCGACGCGGCATAGATCACGCGCAGCAAAAGCATTTCGAGGTGCTCGAGCGGGTTATTGGCGCGCAGTACCTCCTCGTGTCCCTTCAGCAGCAGCTGCCAGAGCCGGTTCAGCGGCGCAAAACCCAGCTTCTCCGCCCAATCGCCGATCCGCTCGCGATCAGCAGCGGCGAGCGCCGGGTCATCGTGGCGGGACACTTTTGCCAGTGTGACCGCGTGAACGAGATCCATCAGGCCGCGCACCATCGCAACGGGCTCAATCCCCAGCGCATATTGCGCGCGCGCAAGGTCGATCGCCCCCCCCGCATCGCCCTCCAAGATCGCCGCCATCAACTGAGCAATCGACGAGCGGTCGGACAGCCCGAGCATTACGCGCACCTGATCAGCCGTGATCGTGCCGCCGCCTTCAAG
Organism: Sphingomonadales bacterium; assembly: GCA_044508875.1. GTDB lineage: Bacteria > Pseudomonadota > Alphaproteobacteria > Sphingomonadales > Sphingomonadaceae > Sphingopyxis > Sphingopyxis flava_A. The sequence goes on from JBIQHE010000006.1 coordinate 12,846, forward strand.
GTCGGCGTGGGCAATCGCCTGGTCCAGAATCGAAAGACCGTCGCGCACCGATCCCTCGGCGGCGCTCGCGATCAACCAGATCGCCGGCGCCTCGGCCTCGACGCCTTCCTTTTGCAGGATCGCGCTGAAATGCGAAAAAAGCATGTCGGGCGTAATGCGGCGGAGGTCGAAGCGCTGGCACCGCGAGAGAACGGTCACCGGCACCTTGTTCACTTCGGTTGTCGCAAACAGGAACTTGACGTGCGGCGGCGGCTCTTCGAGCGTTTTCAAAAGCGCGTTAAAGGCGTTACGCGACAACATGTGCACTTCGTCAATGATGTATATCTTGTAGCGCGCGGAGACAGCGGCGTAGCGCACCGCCTCGATAATCTCGCGCACATCGTCGACCCCGGTATTCGACGCAGCGTCCATCTCGATCACGTCGATATGGCGCCCCTCGGTGATCGCGCGGCACGGCTCGCACACCCCGCAGGGGTCGATCGTCGGCCCGCACTGCCCGTCGGGCCCGATACAGTTGAGGGCCTTTGCGATCAGCCGTGCGGTCGAAGTCTTGCCCACCCCGCGCACCCCGGTCATCAAGAAGGCGTGCGCCAACCGGTCACGTGCGATCGCATTGCCCAGCGTCTTCACCATCGCGTCCTGCCCGATCAGCTCGGCGAAGGTCTGCGGGCGATATTTGCGGGCGAGGACGCGGTAGGGGCCGCTCGACGCCGCGGGCGCGGGCGCGGGCGTCTCCGGCAGGTCCATGCCCAGCATCGGCGTGTCGTCGTCGGCGGAATCGTCCATGGCCCCGTCTTAGGGGCGGCGCGCCGACTTGTCGAAGGGGGAAATGGGTGGGAGCCGGAACGACCCGCAGCGAATTCGTTGCGGCTGCTTCCTTCCGGACCTGACCGGGTTGGCGAAGACTGCGTCCGCCCGACTCCCGCCGCGCATATGGCGAGGGTGAGCCGGAATTGCAAGCTGGGGCCGCTCCGGCCGCCGCAATTTTCAGGGGCGAGAAACCGGCCCGGGTCACGCCACGGAATTCAGGCCCCGATTAGCGCGGCCCTTGCATATTGCGGCTTTCTGCCGGGATGTGCACGGTCAGGCCGTCGAGATCCTCGGTCAGGATGACCTGGCATGAGAGGCGGCTCGTGCGCCGCACTCCCGCCGCGAGGTCGAGCATGTCCTCTTCCTCTTCGCTTGCGGGCGGGAGGCGTTCGAAATCCTCCTTCGCGACGATGACGTGGCAGGTCGAGCAAGCCATCTGCCCCTCGCACGTTCCCTCGAGCGGCATCAGGTGCGCCTGCGCGACGTCGAGCAGAAGGTCGCCGGGGCTCGCCTCGGCCTCGGTGCGCCCCTTGCCGTCGGCCTGGATGAAGGTGATGCGCATCAATTGACCCCCTGTAACCGCGCCGCATCCTTGATCGCGGTGAGCCCGGCGCGAAGTTCGTCCTCGCTCGTATAGCGCCCCCAGCCAAGGCGGATCGAGGCGCGTGCATCAGCCTCGCTCACCCCCATCGCACGCAGCACGTGGCTGACCTTGCCCGATCCGCTGCCGCAGGCGCTGCCAAGCGAAAAGGAAATGTTCCGCGCGTCGGACATCAGGCGAAGGCCGTTCACTCCTTCGCGCCAGACGTTGAGGTTACCGTGATAACGCGGCGTCACCGCTCCGTTGACTGTCCATTCGGGCAGCATGTCCATCGCGAGCGACCAGAGGCGCTCGACATGCGCGGCATCGGCGTCGAACCGCTCGGCCGCCAGCGCGGCCGCAGCGCCGAAACCAGCACATAGTGCAGGCGAGACGGTGCCCGAGCGCATGCCTTGCTCCTGCGCGCCGCCGACCAGCAAGGGTTCAAGGTCAACGCCGTCGCGGACCCACAGCGCCCCGATCCCCTTGGGTCCATGGATCTTGTGCGCCGACAGCGCGATGAGATCTGCTTCCTCGGGGATCGCCACGCGCCCATAGCCCTGGACCGCGTCGCAAAGGAGCAGGCTGTTCTTCGCATGCGCCGCGGCGGCAAAATCGGCGACCGGCTGGATCGTCCCAACCTCGTTGTTGACCAGCATCACCGCGACGATGCCGTTCTCGGGGATCAAGGCCTCGTCCGGCGGCAATGCGACGCCCTCACCGTCCACGGGGAAAATCGCCGCATCGAGCCGCTCGAGGCACTGGAGCGAGGCGGCATGCTCGATGCTGAGCCCCGCAACTCCGCCTGGCTTCGCCTCCGCCCCGCGAAACAGGGCCCAGTTGAGCGCCTCGGTCGCGCCCGAGGTGAAGAAAAGGCGTCCTCCCCCCGGCAGCAGCGCCGCGACCTGATCGCGCGCGACCTCGACCGCGGCTGCGGCAGCGCGCCCCGCCTTGTGCGTGCTCGACGGATTCGCAAAGCTGTCGCCTTCGTCGCCCAACCAGCGCAGCATCGCGTCGCGCGCCTCGGGCGCGAGCGGCGTCGTGGCCTGATAGTCGAGGTAGATCATCCTGCGAGCCTCTGCCCCCTAATCCCGTCCGTGTCGAGTGACGCCCTGTCATTTGCGAAGAACTGGCGGACGAGCCCGGGCGGATCCAAGCGGGTCAGACAGCGAGGCAATGGGGCCTTTATTGCGAACGATTCGCAAAAGTTGCAACTTGCTACCCTTTTTCTATATAGGCGCGGCTCCCGCTCCGCCAACCCGACTTCCAGGACTCACTGGCAAGCCCAAGAACCATAGAAGGTGCGCCCATGCCCGACGTCATTTTCCCCGGCCCCGAAGGCCGCATCGAAGGCCGTTTCTCTCCGCCGCCGCGCCCGCGCGCACCGGTCGCGCTGATCCTGCACCCGCACCCACAGGGCGGCGGCACGATGAACGACCGCATCACGCAGGCGATGTACAAGAGCTTCGTCGCGCGCGGATTTGCGGTGCTGCGCTTCAATTTCCGCGGTGTCGGGCGTAGCCAGGGCACCTTCGACAATGGCATCGGCGAACTCAGCGACGCCGCCTCGGCTCTCGACTGGGTGCAGTCTATACACCCCGAGGCGCAGACAACCTGGGTCGCGGGGTTCAGTTTCGGCGCGTGGATCGGCATGCAGCTCCTGATGCGCCGTCCAGAGATCCGGGGATTTCTGTCAGTTGCGCCGCCGGCGAACATGTACGATTTCAGCTTCCTCGCGCCCTGCCCCTCCTCGGGCATCATCGTGGCAGGCGGCGCCGACGAGATTGTCCCGCCGGCCGCGGTGCAGAAACTTGTCGACAAGCTGCGCACGCAAAAGGGCATCACCATCCACCACGACGAGATCCCGCGCGCCAATCACTTCTTCGAGCATGAGCTTGAGCAGTTGATGAAGTCGCTCGATAACTATCTTGATATGCGTCTCGCGCCGGACTCGCCGATCCGCTGATGTCGTGCTCGCCCCCGCAATGGCGGGGGTGAGCCCCCACTATTTTGTCGGTACGAGCCAGATGGCAACATTGGCGAACATCACCAGCGCCGCGACGAACATGAGCAGCGCGCGGCGCTTGTCACCCATGCGGAAGACATAGGCTGCGCCCCCGGTCAGGACGACCCCGGTGAGCATCAACAAGGACATGACGGTATCGGACATGGGCTTGCTTTAGCTTTCAGGTTACAAATTTGCCACCTGGCTTATGGCCAATCCCCGAACCTTCCACTAAAGCGCGCTCATCGATTCCCTCTTCGCCGCAGGAGACGCGCCCATGCGCATCGCCATCGCCTCCGATCATGCCGCTTACGAGCTGAAGGCGCTCATCGCCGAATGGCTGCGCGGCGAGGGGCACGACGTCACCGATCTCGGCACCAACGGCCCCGACAGCGTCGACTATCCCGACTATGGATACCGTCTTGCCGACGCCGTCGCGAACGGCAGCGCCGAGCGCGGCATTGCCCTCTGCGGCTCGGGAATCGGAATCTCGATCTCGGTCAATCGTAACCCGGCATGCCGCTGCGCCCTTGTGTCCGAACCGCTGTCGGCAAAGCTCGCGCGCGAACATAATGATGCCAATGTCGTAGCGCTGGGCGCACGGCTGACCGGTATCGATATGGCAAAGGCGTGCATCACCGCCTTCCTCACGACAGAATTCGCGGGCGACCGCCACACGCGCCGCGTCGACAAACTTTCCCATCCGCCCGTCCTGGAGAACAGCCGATGACCACCGAAACGCTCGACAAGCCGATCAAATCGGCCGGCTATTTCACCGATGGCGTCGCCACCGTCGACCCTGCGGTCGCGGCAGCGATGAAGCATGAACTCGAACGCGAACAATATCAGATCGAACTGATCGCGAGCGAAAACATCGTCTCGAAGGCGGTGCTCGAGGCGCAAGGTTCGGTGTTCACCAACAAATATGCCGAGGGTTATCCGGGGCGCCGCTATTACCAGGGCTGCGCCCCTTCCGACGAGGTCGAGACGCTGGCGATGGACCGCGCCAAGCAATTGTTCGACTGCAACTTCGCGAACGTCCAGCCCCATTCGGGAGCCCAGGCGAATGGCGCAGTGATGCTCGCGCTCACCAAGCCAGGCGCGACGATCCTCGGCATGAGCCTCGATGCCGGCGGCCACCTCACCCATGGCGCCGCGCCCGCTATGTCGGGCAAATGGTTCAACGCGGTCCAATATGGTGTGCGCGCCGATGATCACCTCGTCGACTTCGAGCAGGTCGAGCGGCTCGCAAAGGAGCATCGCCCCGCCCTCATCATCGCGGGCGGCTCGGCCTACCCGCGCACGCTCGACTTCGCACGCTTCCGCGCGATTGCCGACGATGTCGGCGCGCTCTTGATGGTCGACATGGCGCATTTCGCCGGCCTCGTCGCGGGCGGCGCGCATCCCTCGCCGATGCAGCACGCGCACGTCGTCACGACGACCACGCACAAGACGCTGCGAGGACCGCGCGGCGGCATGATCCTCACGAATGACGAGGCGATTGCCAAGCGCATCAATTCGGCGGTCTTCCCGGGCCTGCAGGGCGGCCCGCTGATGCATGTCATTGCGGCAAAGGCCGTCGCGTTCGGCGAAGCGCTGCGGCCCGAATTCAAGACCTATGCGAAGGCGACAATCGCCAATGCGCAGGCGCTGGCGAGCCGGCTGAAGGCGCGCGGCGCCGATCTCGTCGCGGGCGGCACCGACACCCATCTCGCGCTCATCGACCTGCGTCCGCTCGGTGTAACCGGCCGCGACGCCGATGAAGCCCTCGAGCGCAGCGCGATCACCTGCAACAAGAACGGCATTCCGTTCGACCCGCTGCCCCCGATCAAGACCAGCGGCATCCGGGTCGGCTCGCCCGCGGGCACGACGCGCGGCTTCGGCACCGCGGAGTTCGAGGAAATCGGCGACATGGTCGCCGACGTTCTCGAAGCGCTGCGCGACAAGGGTGAGCAGGGCGATGCCGATGTCGAGGCCAATGTCCGCGGGCGTGTCCGCGCGCTCTGCGAGCGCTTCCCCATCTATCAGGGGTGACCGGATGGCGCGGCAGCACCCCGAGGAACCGACGCTCGTCGAGCGCACGATCGAAGAGGTCAAGGCGATGGGAAAGCAGGGCGCTGACCATCCCTCGACGCGCCCCGTGCTCGCCGGCGCAGTCATCGGAGCGATCGCCGGAGGGCTGTTTCCCGCGATCAGCTGGCCGGTCGGCTTTTTCGCCGGGGCGGCCATCGCCCTCTTTGGCAGGGTGAAGCGCTGATCCATGCGCTGTCCCTACTGCGGCCACGAAGACAGTCAGGTGAAGGACAGCCGTCCGACCGAGGATGGCGCCGCGATCCGCCGCCGTCGCCAGTGCGAGGATTGCGGCGCGCGTTTCACCACCTTCGAGCGAATCCAGCTGCGCGAAGTCGCGGTGCTCAAGGCGGGGGGCACCCGCGAGCCCTTCGACCGCGAAAAACTGATGCGCAGCGTCCAGATCGCCTGCCGCAAGCGGCCGATCGACGGGGCGCGCATCGAACGGCTCGTTTCGGGGATTCAGCGTCAGCTCGAGACCTCGGGCGAGAATGAGGTCGAGGCGGCCCAGATTGGCGCGATGGTGATGGAAGCGCTCAAAGGCTTCGACAATGTTGCCTACATCCGCTTTGCGAGCGTCTACCGAGACTTCACCGAAGCCAAGGATTTCGAGGAGTTCGCGGCCACGATCAACGAAGCGGCGCACAAGAACGGCTCGTGAGCAAGGCCCCGCCTCCCGTCATCGTTCTCGTCCGTCCGCAGCTCGGTGAAAATATCGGCAAGGCGGCTCGCGCGATGCTCAATTTCGGGCTGACCGAATTACGCCTCGTCGCACCCCGCGATGGCTGGCCGAACCCCGACGCAGGGCCCGCGGCATCGGGGGCCGACCAAGTGCTCGCCGACGCCAGGCTGTACGAAAGCCTCGCCGAGGCCGTCGCCGATTGCGGCCATATCTATGCGACCACCGTGCGCAAGCGCGGTGTCACCAAGCCAGTGCTGACCCCCGAGGCAGCCGCGCGGGAGGTTCACGCGCGTCCTGCCCGCTCGGCCTATGTTTTCGGACCCGAACGTTCGGGCCTCGAAAGCGACGATGTCGCACTCGCGCACGAGATCGTCACGGTGCCGATCAATCCCGAGTTCGGCTCGCTCAATCTCGCGCAGGCGGTCATTCTCCTCGCCTATGAATGGTCGAAAGGCGAAGCCCTTGCGAGCCCCCCCGAGGCGCCGCTCGACCCCCCTGCCCCGCACGGTGAGCTTGAGGATCTGATCGAACATCTCGTCCGAGATCTCGACGCCGCCGGCTATTTCTTCCCACCCGAGCGGACCACGGCAACGCTGCGAACGCTGCGCACCGCGCTCACCAAAACCGGCTGGTCGCACAACGACATCCGGATGATGCACGGGATCATCACGACGCTCGGCCGCCCGCGCAAGTCCGCGCGCGGACGCGGAGAGGACTAAGGGGCGAGACCGCTTGAGCCGCCCCCTCATTGGCGATAGACGGGGGGCCGAGACCACGCGATACGGCCTCGAACGGAGCGCGGACGATGGCCGACGGCAAGCCGAAATACCAAAACTACACAAGACCCGCGGGCGGCTGGGGCGCGGCCGCTGCAACCGCGAAGGTGCTCCTTGAACAGAGCGTCGTCACCAAGGGCTCGCGCGCGCTCTTGTCGATGAACCAGCCAGGCGGCTTCAAATGCCCAAGCTGTGCATTTCCCGACGCCGATTGCACGAAAAAACTCGAATTCTGCGAGAACGGCGCCAAGGCGCTCGCGCATGAGGCCACGAAATTTCGCGTGACACGGGAATTTTTTGCGCAGCGCAAGGTCAGCGCGCTGATGGCGCAGTCCGATTATTGGCTCGAGATGCAGGGTCGCCTGACCGAACCCATGCGCTACGATGCTGAAACCGATCATTATGTCCCGGTGGGCTGGGATGAAGCTTTCGCAATGATCGGGCGTCATCTGCGGGGGCTCGCCGACCCGAACCAGGCGGAGTTCTACACCTCGGGCCGCACACCGAACGAGGCGGCTTTCCTCTATTCGATCTTCGTGCGCGAATATGGCACGAACAATTTTCCCGACTGCTCGAACATGTGTCACGAACCGACGAGCCGGGGTCTGCCGCCGGCGATCGGTGTCGGCAAGGGCACCGTCGTGCTTGAGGATTTCGAACATGCCGAGGCGATTTTCGTCATGGGCCAGAACCCCGGCACCAACGCGCCGAGGATGATGAGCCTGCTTGTCGAGGCTCGCAAGCGCGGCGTTCCGATCGTCGCGGTCAACCCGATGCCCGAACGCGCGCTGATTCGCTTCACCGAGCCGCAAGATGCCGTGCAGATGGCGACATTCGGATCGACCGAGATCGCGAGCGAGTTTGTCCATATCCGCGTCGGCGGCGACCTTGCGCTGCTCAAGGGCATGATGAAGGTCATGTTCGAGCGCGAGGCCGCGGGCGAGACCGTGCTCGACCACGACTTCCTTCGCGAGCACACCGAAGGTGTTCAAGAACTCAGGCAGGACATCGAGGCGCAGGCCTGGGCCGACATCGTCGCTGCGTCGGGAATTTCGGAGGAGCAGATCCGCCGCTGCGCCGAGATCTACATTCGCTCGCGTGCCACCATCATCTGCTATGGAATGGGGCTGACCCAGCATCAACTCGGATCGCGGCTGGTGCAGCAGGTTGCCAATATTCTCCTGCTCAAGGGCAATTTCGGGCGCCCCGGGGCGGGCATCTCCCCGATCCGAGGTCATTCGAACGTCCAGGGCGACCGCACGGTCGGCATCGACGAAAAGCCGAGCGCGGCCTACCTCGACCGGGTGCGCGATGTCTTTGGCTTCGAGCCGCCGCGCGCGCACGGCCACCACACGATCGAGTCGGTCGAGGCGATGCTGGCAGGCACGGCAAAGATATTCATTGGGCTCGGCGGCAATTTTGTCCGCGCGGTCCCGGATACCGAGCGCGCCTACGACGCGATGCGAAAGCTCGACCTCACCGTCGGCATTGCGACGAAGCTCAACCGCGGACATCTCGTCCACGGCAAGGAGGCGCTGATACTGCCCGTTATCGCGCGCTCTGAACGCATCGAGACCGCGGCGGGCGAGCAGTTCGTGACGATCGAGGATTCGATGTCGAACGTCACGGCCTCGCGCGGGGTGCTCGATCCCCCGAGCCCGCACCTTTTGCCCGAGGTCGAGATCGTCTGCCGCATCGCGATGGCCACGCTCCCCCAAAGCAAGGTCGACTGGCGAGCTTATATCGACGATTATGACCGCATTCGCGACAAGATCGCCGAGGTCTATCCCGCGATCTACGAGGGCTTTTCGGAGCGGATCAAGGCGCCGCGCGGGTTCCACCTCGATATCCCGCCGCGGCGCCGCGTCTGGGCGACCCCCAATGCGAAAGCCAATTTCCTGGTTCTGCCCGGTCTGGCTGTCGACGCAGAGATTTCCGAGCCTGCGATGCTCAGGCTCGCCACGGTGCGGTCGCACGACCAGTTCAACACGACCATCTACAGCTACAACGACCGCTATCGGGGGGTGAAGGGCGACCGGATGGTCCTGTTCATGAATCCCGGGGACCGCGAGGCCCGCGGGCTCGAAGCGGGCGCAAGCGTCACGCTCGAGACGATCAGCGACGATGCAATTGTGCGGCGGATCGCGGGGTTGACGATCATCGACTACCCGATGTCGCGCGGCGCCGTCGCGGGCTATTATCCCGAACTCAACCCGCTGCTCCCGCTCGGCCATTATGACCCTGTCAGCGGCACGCCTGCAGCCAAGTCGATCCCGGTGCGCGTGGTCGCGAAAGCCTAGCTGGCCCCGGCGGGGCGAACCGCTCCTAATCTCCAGCGAGGGCCCCGCTCACCAACAGGGCGGAATCGGTCCGGGCGAGCGTGACCAGCGTCAGCCCCGCGGCAGCGGCGCGCTCGGCCGCCAGGCTCGTCGGAGCCGAAATCGTGACGAGCATCGGACAGCCGGCGCGAACCGTCTTTTCGACAAGCTCATAGCTGCAGCGCGCCGAGAGCAGGATGAAGCCGCTCGCGGGATCGATACCCGCACGCGCCAGCGCCCCGATGAGCTTGTCGAGCGCGTTATGCCGTCCGACATCCTCGCGGGCGAGGCGGATAGCCCCGTCGGGCGCGCAGAAGGCTGCCGCGTGCACAGCCCCCGTCGCACGCGAGAGCGGCTGATGCTCGCCGAGCGCCGCCAGCGCGGCACCTAGCGCTTCGCGCGTGACGGCGACGCGCGCGCTGACCCGGGGCAGCGGGCGGAGCACCTCCTCGATATTCTCGATGCCGCACAGCCCGCAGCTACTCTCGCTCACCCGCTTGCGCGCCCGATCAAGCGCCCGTTCGGCGCGCTCAGGCCGCAGCCAGATGCGTAGCGCCCAGCCGCCATCGATCGCATGCACGTCGATGCCATGCACCTGGAGGGGGCCATCGACGAGCCCTTCGCTCATGGCAAAGCCGAGCCCAAAATCTTCAAGATCGGTCGGCGTGGCCATCATGACCGCATATCCGATCCCCGACACCTCGATCGACACCGGCGCCTCTATCGGCGCCGCGCGGGTCAGCCACGCATCCCCGGGCTCGCCGAGGCCGATGCGCCGGACCCGCAGTGCGATCGAGTCGTCATCAGCCATTCGGGGATCACACTCTTCCACCGGCACCTCGGATCGGACCCGGGCCGATCGCCCGCCGGGGCAGCTCTACCCCAATATGGTCTGGAAATCGCCCCTTCTTTGGTCTCGACCTCAAGGGGCTGGCGAAGCGAACCGGTGCAAACTATGGCGCGAGATATGCGGATCGCGATCATCGACACCAGCACGACCCGTGCGGCGATCATTTCGGATGGCCTGCGGGACGCGGGTCTCGACGATCTCGTTCTCATTGATCCCGATGGGCCGATCGTCGCGCAGGTCGAGGCGGCGCGGCCCGAGGTGGTCCTTATAAACCTTGAAAACCCGAGCCGTGACCTGCTCGAGGATTTCTTCGCCATGTCGCGCGCGCTCGCGCGCCCGATTGCCATGTTCGTCGACCAGAGCGACGCCGAGGCAACGGGTGCGGCCATTGATGCTGGCGTCTCGGCCTATGTCGTCGACGGGCTGTCGAAACAGCGGATCAAGCCGGTGGTCGACCTTGCGGTGCGGCGCTTCCAGGCTTTTTCACGGCTCCAGCGCGAACTCGACGAAGCGAAGAGTGCCCTCGCCGAGCGCGCGACAATTGACCGGGCGAAAGCGATACTGATGAAACGGCGCGGCATCGACGAACCGGCCGCCTATGCGCTGCTGCGCGGACAGGCGATGCGGACCAACCGCCGCATCGCGGAAATTGCCGAGGCCATCGTGACGAGCGACGCGCTAATGGGAGATATGGAGTGAGCGCCGAACGCTTCCGCATCGGTTTTCTACCCCTGGTCGACGCTGCGCTGCCGATTCTCGCGCACGAACTGGGCTTCGCCGCACGCGAGGGCCTCGAGATCGAGTTTGTCCGTGACATAACCTGGGCGGCGGTGCGCGACCGGTTACTCTACGGCCACACTGACGCGGCGCACCTGATCGCTCCGCTCGCCATTGCGACCGCGCTCGGCCGCGACCGGCCAGCGGTACCGCTCGTGGTCCCCTTCGTGCTCGGGCTCAACGGCAATGCCGTAACCTTCTCAAGGGCGCTCGCGGCCGAGGTCGGGCTCGGCGACGAGCTTGGCGATCCCGCGGCGCTCGGCGCAGCGCTCAGGAAGGTGGCAGCCATACGAAAGGAAGCCGGCCGCCCTTTGCGCTTCGGCGTTGTTCACCGCTACTCAAGCCATAATTACATGCTTCGCTACTGGCTCGCAGGTGTGGGAATAAGGCCCGACAGCGACGTCGAAATCACAGTGACCAGCCCCCCCTTCGCCGCCGATGCGCTCGCCGCGGGCGAAGTCGATGGCATTTGCGTCGGCGAGCCCTGGAACGCGATCGCGGTTGACCGCGGTGTAGGGCATATCGCGCTCGCAACCGCGCAGATCTGGCGCCGAGGGGTCGAGAAAGTCCTCGCGCTCCGCGCCGACGTCATCGACGCGCGCCGCCACGCGCTCGAGGCGCTGCTGCGCGCACTCCATGCCGCTGCCGAGCATTTCGTCGAGCCGGGAAACGCCGCCGAGAGCGCCGCCATTCTCGCCCGTGCCGATTATCTGGGCGCGCCGAAGGACGCCATCGAGCGCGCCATTACCGACCGGATCCGCGTCGTCCCCGGCGGTGAGCCGGCCGTCTACCCCGACTTCATGTTCCAGTACCGAGAGGCCGCGAACTTCCCGTGGCGGAGCCAGGCCGCGTGGCTATATTCGCAAATGGTGCGCTGGGACGGAATCCGCTTCTCGCCCGCCGATGCGGCGACCGCGTCCGAGGTCTTCCGCCCCGACATCTACCGCGCGGCACTCGCGGGCTCTGGAGCCCCCCTGCCGGGGGCGAGCTCGAAGCTCGAAGGCGGCCTCGATGCCCCGATCGGCGCGGGCTCGACCCAGGGTCGACTTCTCCTCGGCGCGGATCGCTTCTTCGATCGCCGTGCCTTCGACCCCGAGGACATTGCTGGATATCTTGCCGGCCTTCCGTAAGAGCGAGGGTCGCAAGGAACCGGGGCAGATATGCTGCACTGCAAAATAATCACTTGCACGTGGGAGGCGAATCAGGCAGCTTGACCCAGCCCGGCAAGGCTGCCGGGCCGAGATCAAGGCGGCGCCGCTCCAACGAGGGGGCTGGTCCGCGCGGCAGGCGGGGAGCCTTTTCCCGCACTCCAACAGGCAATGAAGCCGTCAGGATGCGCCCGCATGTGGCCGCCGTCCTGGCGGCTTTTTTATTGCCCGTCGCAAAAAGGGACGGACGATGAGGAAAGAAGAAACAAGCTTCTGGTCGAGCGGACATTGGCCCACATTGGTCGCGGCTTTTCTCTATTTCGACCTCGCCTTCATGGTGTGGGTCATCCTCGGGCCTCTTGCCCCGGCGATTTCCGAAGATCTCGGGCTCACCCCGGCCCAAAAAGGATTGATGGTGGCCATACCGACGCTGGCCGGCGCGATCTTGCGGGTCGGCAACGGCCTCCTCGTCGATCGCATCGGCCCCAAGCTCTCGGGCGCGATCAGCCAGGCGATCGTGATCACGGGGCTCATGACGGCGTGGGTGATGGGCGTATCGAGCTTCGCCGGGACGCTTGCGCTCGGCGTAATCCTTGGCTTTGCAGGAGCAAGCTTCGCGATCGCGCTGCCGCTTGCGAGCCGCTGGTATCCTCCCAAGCACCAGGGCAAAGCCATGGGGCTTGCCGGCATGGGCAATTCGGGGACCGTGCTCGCCGCGCTCTTTGCTCCGGGTCTCGCGAGGCTTGTCGGCTGGAACGCCGTGCTCGGCCTTGCCTGCATCCCGCTGACGATCGTCTTCATCGCTTATCTCTTCATGGCAAAGGACGCGCCGAGCACGCCGGCGCCGAAGAGGCTGGTCGACTATTTCGAACCGCTCAAAACCGCCGACGCCTGGTGGCTCATGGCCTTTTATTCGGTAACATTCGGCGGCTTCGTCGGGCTCGCCGCCTCACTCACCATCTATTTCACCGACCAGTTTCACCTCACCCCCGTGGCGGCGGGCTATTGCACAGCTGGCTGCGTCTTTGCAGGTTCGCTGGTGCGGCCGATGGGGGGCGCGCTTGCCGACCGCATCGGCGGCGTGCGCGCACTCATGATGGTCTATGTCGTCGCAGCGCTGGCGCTCGCCGGGGTGCCGCAAGCCGCAAGCCTGCCCGCAGCCCTCGCTCTGTTCGTAACGGCGATGCTCGCGCTGGGCACGGGTAATGGCTCGGTCTTCCAGCTCGTTCCCCAGCGCTTTTCCGAAGAGATTGGCGTGATGACCGGGCTCGTCGGAATGGCGGGGGGCGTCGGCGGCTTCTACCTCGCCTCCTCGCTCGGCTTCGCGAAGCAGTGGACGGGCAGCTTCGCGCCGGGCTTCTACATCTTTGCCGGGCTTACCGCCGCGGCGCTCGCGGCGCTGATGTTCGTAAAGAAGCAGTGGCGCACAACCTGGACCGCGGCGCGCGGCGTGCGGATCTGAGATACCTCGGGCTTGGCCGTGCCGACGGCCCTGCCATTGATTCCGACGAATTCTGACTGCAACTGGACTGGATATTTCGATGCAACATCGCCCAATCACACCCGGGAGCGATACGCGCGACCATCTCGTGGTGATCGGCAACGGCATGGCCGGATGCCGCGCGGTCGAGGAGCTGCTTGCCCGCGATCCCGGCCGTTTCCGCATCACGATTTTCGGCGCCGAGCCGCGGGTCAATTATAACCGTATCATGCTGTCTCCGGTCCTCGCGGGAGAGAAAGACTTCAGCGACATCATCATCAACGATGCCGACTGGTATGCGTCAAACGACATCGCGCTCGTTGCGGGCGATCCGGTGGTCTCGATCGATCGTGCTGCCAGGGCGGTGAGGACGCGCGGCGGGCTCGTCGAACGCTACGACCGGCTGCTGATCGCGACCGGCTCCGATCCCTTCATCATTCCGGTGCCGGGCAAGGACCTGCCCGGAGTCATAGCATTTCGAGACATGGATGACGTCAACGCAATGCTCGCAGCGGCCGATGCCGGCCAGGAAAAGGGCGGCGGCGCAGCGGTGGTGATCGGGGGCGGGCTGCTCGGGCTCGAGGCGGCGCACGGGCTCTCCTCGCGGGGCATGAGGGTCACTGTCATCCACCTGATGCCGACGCTGATGGAGCGCCAGCTCGACGAGGCGGCAGGGTGGCTCCTCAGGCAGGCCCTGGAGGCGCGTGGCCAGACAATCCTGACCGGCGCCGACACTGGCGAGATCGTCGGAAACGGTAGAGTGGAAGGCGTGAAGCTCAAGGACGGGACGCTGATCGCCGCCGACCTCGTGGTGATGGCAGTCGGGATCCGCCCGTCGATCCAGCTCGCCCGCGACGCGGGTCTTGCCGTGGGCCGCGGGATCCAGGTCGACGACCATATGGTGACGAGTGATCCCGCGGTTCTCGCGGTGGGCGAATGCGCCGAGCATGAGGGGCAGGTTTATGGCCTCGTCGCGCCGCTTTGGGATATGTGCCGGAGCCTTGCCGACGGTCTTGTCGACAAGCCCACGGGTTATCGCGGCTCGGTGACCTCGACCAAGCTCAAAGTCTCGGGCATCGATGTCTTCTCGGCGGGCGATTTTTCCGGCGGCGCTGGCTGCGAGGACATCGTCCTTCGCGACGCCAGCCGCGGCGTCTACAAGCGCGTGGTTCTGAAGGACGACCGCGTCGTGGGTGCGGTGCTCTACGGCGATACCGCCGACGGTAACTGGTATTTCGACCTGCTGAAGCGCCAGGAAGATGTCTCGCGCCTTCGCGATGTCCTGATCTTCGGCCAAGCCTTTGCCTCGGGAGGTGGGCAGGCGGACCCTAAAGCGGCCGTTGCGGCGCTTTCCGATTGCGCGGAAATCTGCGGCTGCAACGGCGTCACCAAGGGCGCGGTCGTCTCGTCAATTGCCAAGGGTGCCCACAGCCTCGACGCGGTACGGGGCAGCTGCAAGGCATCGGCGAGCTGTGGGTCGTGCACGAGCCTCGTCGAAAGCCTTCTCGCGCTGACCCTGGGCGATGAGGTTCAATCCGGCCCGAAGACGATGTGTAAATGCACAAGTTTCGGCCACGACGACATTCGGCGCGAGATCGCCGCGCAGGGCATGCGCTCGATCCCCGAGGTGATGCAGAAGCTGCACTGGACGACGCCCGACGGCTGCTCGGCATGCCGTCCCGCGCTCAACTATTATCTCCTCTGCGCGCTTCCGGGCGAATATGAGGACGATCAGCAGAGCCGCTTCGTCAACGAACGGCTGCACGCCAATATCCAGAAGGACGGCACCTATTCGGTGGTGCCGCGCATGTGGGGCGGGCTCACCAACCCGGCCGAACTGCGCGCAATCGCAGATGTCGTTGAGAAATATAACGCGCCGATGGTCAAGGTGACGGGCGGTCAGCGGCTCGATATCTTCGGGATCAGGAAAGAGGATTTGCCTGCTGTCTGGGCGGACCTGGGCGCCGCCGGAATGGTCTCGGGCCACGCCTATGGCAAGGCTCTGCGCACCGTAAAGACCTGCGTCGGGTCCGAATGGTGCCGGTTCGGGACGCAGGATTCGACAGGGCTCGGCGTGAAAATAGAGCGGATGAGCTGGGGAAGCTGGATGCCGCACAAGTTCAAGATCGCGGTCTCGGGCTGCCCGCGCAATTGCGCGGAAGCAACGATCAAGGATTTTGGAATCCTGTGCGTCGACAGTGGCTACGAGCTGCATGTCGGTGGCAACGGCGGCATCCATGTCCGCGCGAGCGACCTGCTCTGCAAGGTCGCAACCGAAGAAGAGGCGATGGATTATTGCGCCGCATTCATTCAGCTCTACCGCGAGGAAGCCCGCTATCTCGAGCGCACCGCGCCATGGATCGAACGCGTCGGCCTTGATTATGTGAAGGCGCGCATCGCCGAGGACAAGGCCGGCCGCGAGGCGCTGCGCGCGCGTTTCCTCCTTTCGCAGAAATTTTCGCAGCAAGACCCGTGGGCGCAGCGCGCCGAGGGCGCCGAGGCCGAACATCATGCGCCGATGGCGCGCTTCACACCACAGGAGGAATTGGCATGAGCGCCGCAGAATGGCTCGACATCGGCTGGGTCGACCAGATCCCCGTGCGTGGCAGCCGAACCGTGAAGGTGGAAGGCGGCGATGATATCGCTCTTTTTCGTACCGCGGAGGGCAAAATATTCGCGCTCCTCGACCGCTGCCCCCACAAGCATGGGCGGCTCAGCCAGGGCATCGTCCATGGCGGCGCAGTATCCTGCCCACTCCACAATTGGCGGATCAGCCTTTCCACGGGCGAGGCGCTGGGCGAGGACAAGGGGTGCACGCCGACGGTCCCTGTCAAGATCGATGGCGGGCGCGTCCTCCTTTGCCGCGCGAGCA
This sequence comes from Sphingomonadales bacterium, assembly GCA_044508875.1. Classification (GTDB taxonomy): domain Bacteria; phylum Pseudomonadota; class Alphaproteobacteria; order Sphingomonadales; family Sphingomonadaceae; genus Sphingopyxis; species Sphingopyxis flava_A. The sequence goes on from JBIQHE010000006.1 coordinate 29,214, forward strand.
CGCTCATGGCGGCCGCCTGATGGCAGAGGCGATCCGCACGACCTGCGCCTATTGCGGTGTCGGATGCGGCATCCGTGCAACAGTGACGGGCGAACGCAGCGCCATGATCACCGGTGATCCTGATCATCCGGCGAACCGCGGCCGTCTTTGCTCGAAGGGCACGCATCTGGGTGAAACGCTTGGGCTGGAAGGCCGCCTCCTCCATCCGATCATCGGCAGCCGCCGCGCGAGCTGGGACAAGGCGCTCGATCTTGTCGCCAGGCGCTTCAAGGAAACAATCGCCCGCCACGGGCCGAATAGTGTCGCTTTCTATGTCTCCGGCCAGCTCCTGACCGAAGATTATTACGTCGCGAACAAGCTGATGAAGGGCTTCATCGGCAGCGCCAACATCGACACCAACTCGCGCCTGTGCATGTCGAGCGCGGTCGCAGGCCACATGCGCGCCTTCGGCGAGGATGTCGTGCCTGCGGCCTATGAAGATCTCGATGCGGCCGACCTGTTCGTGCTCGTCGGTTCGAACACCGCATGGTGTCACCCGGTCGTCTATCAGCGCATCCGCGCGCGCTGCGAGGCGGGTGCAAAGCTCGTCGTGATCGACCCGCGGCGCACCGAAACCGCCGAGGAGGCCGATCTCCACCTCGCCATCCGCCCTGGCAGCGACGTCGCCATGATGAGCGGACTTCTTCAATATTGCCGCGAGGCGGGCGCCGTCGACGAAGCCTATCTCGCTGCGCATGTCGCCGTACCTGAGAATTTTTGGGACGAGCTGCTTTCAGGAAATGACCTTTGGTCGGCGGCGCACACCTGCGACGTGCCCGCCGCCGATCTCAGGCATTTCTACGAGCTCTTCGCCGCCACGCCGCGGACCGTCACACTCTTCAGCCAGGGAATCAACCAGTCGACCGCGGGTACCGACCAGGTCAATGCGATCACCAATTTGCACCTCGCAACGGGCCGCATCGGCAAGCCCGGCGCGGCGCCATTCTCGATCACCGGCCAGCCGAACGCGATGGGGGGGCGCGAGGTTGGGGGGCTTGCCTCGACGCTTGCCGCCCACAGGGACTTTGCGCCCGAAAGCCGCACGAGCGTCCAGCGCTTCTGGGCCGCGCCGACCATGGCGGAAAGGCCGGGGCTCAAGGCCGTCGACATGTTCAGGGCCGTCGACGAGGGCCGGATCAAGGCTCTGTGGGTGATGGCGACCAATCCCGCGGTATCGATGCCCGATGCAAGCCGCGTGCGCGGCGCGCTCGCAGCCTGCCCCTTCATCATCGTCAGCGACGTGATCGAGAAGACAGATACCACCGCCTTTGCGCACGTACGCCTCCCCGCCGCCGCGTGGGGCGAAAAGGACGGTACCGTGACCAATTCGGACCGCACGATCAGCCGCCAGCGCGCGCTCTTCCCCCTTCCCGGCGAGGCGCGGCCCGACTGGTGGATCGTCAAGGAAGTCGCGCGGCGCATGGGGTGGAAGTCCGCTTTCACCTACGACCAGCCCGCGGACATCTGGCGCGAGCATTGCCGCCTCTCGACCTATGAGAATGAGGGGATACGGCGCTTTGCACTGCGGGGCGCAGCCCAGGGCGGAAACGCCGTCTACGACGCGATGCGTCCATTCCGCTGGGGCGGCGATCGCCCCTTCGCCGACGGGCGCTTTTCGACCGAGGACGGCCGCGCGCGGCTCGTTCCAGTCAAGCAGAAACCCCTTCCCGACCCCCTCGCCAAATGGCCGCTGACACTCAACACGGGTCGCTACCGCGATCAGTGGCACAGCATGACGCGCACGGGCCTCGCTCCCAAGTTGGCGCGCCATCGCGAAGAGCCGCTCGTCGAGGTTCACCCCGCCGATGGCGTACGGTTCGGGCTCGCCGACGGGGGGCTCGCGCGCGTCGGCACCCCGCAGGGTGAAAGCCTCTACCGCGTTGCCTATTGCGAAGGACAGCGCGCCGGCGAGCTCTTCGTGCCAATCCATTGGACCGATCGCACCGCGAGCGGTGGACGAACCGGACTGCTTCCCCGCCCACTCGTCGATCCGGTCTCGGGCCAGCCGGGTTTCAAGCGCACGCCTGCATCCCTCACTCCCGCCCCGGTGAAGTGGCGCGGCTTCCTGCTCCTCGCGAGCGAGCTCGCCGATCCCCCGGCGTGCCTCTGGGCGACCCGTGTGGCGGTACCCGCGGGCGCGCTCTGGGAGCTTGCAGGGAACGAAAACCTCCAGCGCATCGAGGCATTGCTGCCCCGCGGCGAACGGATCGAGGCCGAGGATCCCGCGCGCGGTACGCGGCGCGTCGCGATTCTCGAAAATGGCCGCCTCGCTGCAGCCCTTTTCGTCACGACGAGCGGTGATCTTCCCCCGCGCGACTGGCTGATCGCGCAGCTTGCCACTCCCGCCGCCGCGCCCACTCTGCTCGCGGGACGCGCGCCGGGCGTCCAAGCCGACCGCGGCGCAATCGTCTGCGTCTGTTTCGATGTGGGCGTGAAAACAATCGCCGCGGCGATCCGCGACCAGGGCCTCGCCGACGTCGCGGCAATCGGGGCCGCGCTGGGGGCCGGCACAAACTGTGGCTCGTGCCGCCCTGCGCTCGCGCGGATCCTCGCGGGGGAGAAAAGCCATGCCGCATGAGGATTTCGCGCCCGGAACGGTATGGCTCGTCGGCGCGGGCCCCGGAAACCCCGAACTGCTGACAATGAAGGCGGTCCGCCTGATCGGCGCAGCTGATATTGTCTTCTACGATGCCCTCGTCGGCCCCGATGTCCTCGCCTTGATCCCGCCAAGCGCCGAGCGGGTAAGTGTCGGCAAGAGGTCGGGGCGCCATTCGCGGGACCAGCGGACGATCGACGCGATGCTCGTCGCTGCCGCAAGCAAAGGGCTGCGCGTCGTACGGCTCAAGGGCGGCGATCCGTCACTATTCGGGCGCTCGGCAGAAGAGATCGACGCGCTCATTTCCGCCGGGCACAGCGTGTGCATCTGTCCCGGGATTACCGCTGCGAGTGCTGCCGCGGCGTCGGCGGGGGTATCGCTGTCGCTGCGCGGGGTCGCACCGGGCGTTCGCTTCATCACCGCGCACAGCCGCGACGGCGCGTTGCTGGGACTTGATTGGCACGCGCTCGCGGCAGAGCGCTCCACTCTTGCCTTCTACATGGGGCGCAGTGCAGCGCCCGAGATCGCGCAGCAGCTGATCGCCGCGGGCCTGCCGGCGGGAACGCCCGTAATCGCCGCATGCAACGTCAGCCGCGCCGACGAGCAGCAGCTCGCGACCCGGCTCGATCTCCTCGGTCTTGCCGTCCGGTCGCTGGCGGCTGACGCGCCAACGCTGATTCTCGTCGGCGAAGCGGTGCGCGGCATCCGGCCCACGAGCCGAGGGCGAAACCGTATCGCAGCGGCCCGGCTGTGCCGCGAAAGGCAATAGCGCCGCGCAGACGCACCCGTTCTGCGCATCTTTACTCCTCCGTGTTCCGATCGATCAGGTCGAGGAAATCGCGCGCGGCGTCGCGTTCGCGCGGGTCCTTGAAGGCGACGTCGAGGTCGGGCGCGGCGCCGAGCATATAAAGGAGCGACCAGAGCGCAAAGCGGCGGCCGCTATTCGTCTCCAACCCGAGGTCCACGCGCATCCGCTCGGTTCCAGCGACGAGTGCTTCGGGGTGAATGGCGGCGAGGTCTGCCGTCCCGAAATAGCGCCTCAGCTGGTCGTCGAAATCCATCGCGTCTTTCTTCCCTGCGATCCGTTGGGGCCCCCACCGAAGGCGCCCACCCTCCGGTTGTCAAGCCGCGGGCACGCCGGTAGGGCAGCGCCGTGAACAGCAGCATCGAAATCGGAATCGACGGCGCGGGGCGACCGGTGCACATCAACGTGCAGGAATTGCTTGCGACCCGCCTCCTCGTCCAGGGCAATTCAGGCTCGGGAAAATCGCACCTGCTGCGCCGGCTGCTTGAGGAAAGCGCCGGGCTCGTTCAGCAGGTCGTGATCGACCCCGAGGGCGACTTCGTCACGCTTTCGGACGCCTACAGCCACGTCGTGATTAACGCCGGAGACTATAATGAGCGCGAGATCGCGACGATGGGCGCGCGCATCCGAGAGCATCGCGCGTCGATCATTCTCAGTCTCGACGCGCTCGACATCGAGGCGCAGATGGGCTGCGCCGCTGCCTTTTTGAACGCGCTGTTCGACGCGCCGCGCGAGCATTGGTTTCCCGCGCTGGTCGTGGTCGACGAGGCCCAGATGTTCGCACCAAGCGCGTCGGGCGATGTCTCCGACGCGGTGCGCCGCGCGAGCCTTGCGGCGATGACCAACCTCATGTGCCGCGGGCGCAAGCGCGGACTTGCCGGGGCGATCGCGACCCAGCGCCTTGCCAAGCTTGCCAAGAATGTCGCGGCCGAGGCGAGTAATTTCCTGATGGGCCGCACCTTCCTCGATATCGACATGGCGCGCGCGGCCGATCTTCTCGGCATGGAGCGGCGGCAGGCCGAGCAGATCCGGGACCTCGAACGCGGCTGCTTCCTCGGGCTCGGCCCCGCCATCTCGCGCCGTCCGGTTTCGGTGCGGATCGGCGCAACGCAAACGCATTCCCGCGGGGGAACGCACGGGCTTTTGCCGCTTCCTGACGCCGAGCCCAGCGACATGCGCTCGATGCTGTTTGCCGCAATGGAGAGCACGCCCCCGCCGACGCCTGCCCCGGCGCCAGCGCCGATCGCCGCTGGCGAGCTCCTCCGGCGGATCAGCGAGAGCGACGACAGCGCGGTTCCCGCCCCGCCGGCGGTCACCTCGGCCCCCGAGCCCGACGCCGCAGATGTTGAGGAAGCGGTCGCCGCGGCGCTGCGCGAAATGCTCGCCGACCCTGACTGTGCCTTCCACCCCGAGAGCTTTCTCTATCAGGACTTCTCGGTGCGCTGCCGCATGCAGCGGCTCGCGCGAGTACCGCTCGATCTTGCAGCTTTCCGCCGCCGCTTCGCGCTGGCCAAGGGGGGCATCTTCGACCCTGCTGAGCCCCGCTGGAGCGAGATATTGGGCGCCGCGGCGCGGCTCCCCGACGACATGCTCGCCCCCTTCGTGCTCATTGCACGCGCCGCCGCAGAGGGGCTCCCCTGCCCCGACGACGACGAGCTCGGGCGCGCCTATGGCACGCGCTCGCCAGGCCGTGTCCGCCGGCTTGTCGAGTATATGGAGCGGCAGGGGGCCGTCGTCGTTCGCTCCGACTTTGGCGGCCGCCGCTCGATCGGTATTCCCGAACTCGGCCTCAGCACCGAGGCCGAATAGGCTCAGCTCCAGCTGTCCTTCACCGTCTCCATTGCGACGAAGGTCGAGGTGCTTGCGACGTGCGGCAGGCTCGATATGCGCTCGCCCAGCACAACCCGGTAGCGATTGATATTCGCGGTCCGCACCTTCAGCAGATAGTCAAAGCTGCTCGCGATCATGTGGCATTCCTCGACCTCGGGGACGCGGCGCACCGCGGCATTGAACTCCTTCAGCGCAGCCTCGCGCGTGTCGCTGAGCTTGACCTCGGCGAAGGCGACATGGTCCATTCCGATCTTCGCGGGGTCGATTGCCGCGCGGAACCCTCGTATCACGCCGCCGGCGATCAACCGCCGGAGCCGGACCTGGCACGGCGTCTTCGAGAGCCCCACGCGCTCGGCAAGGTCAGTGACCGTGATCCGCCCGTCATCGCGCAGAATTGCGAGAATTTTGCGGTCGAACTCATCCAGATCGCCTGCTTTTTCATTCATCGTCAGTCCTTTTGACCTAATATCTTTGCAACATAGGACAATCCGACCTCGTTTCGCTACATCAAAAGGCATTAGGGCGCGCCCGATCATAGTAAGCAGGGCCCATGCCGATATTTGCCGACTTCGCTCCCCCGATCCGCCCCGCGACCCCGCTCCGCGACGCGATTACCTCCGCCTATCGCCGCGACGAAGCCGAGGCGCTTGCGCCGCTGATTGAAGCGGCGACGCTTCCCGAAGCGCTTCGCGCCGACATCCGGGAGACAGCGCGCAAGCTCGTCACCGCGCTCCGCGCTAATCGAAGAAGCAGCGGGGTCGAGGGACTGGTGCAGGAATATTCGCTATCGAGCGAGGAAGGCGTCGCCCTGATGTGCCTTGCCGAAGCGTTGCTGCGGATCCCCGACGATGCGACGCGCGATGCGCTCATTCGTGACAAGATCGCCGACGGAGACTGGAGCGCCCATCTTGGCGATGGCCGCTCGCTGTTCGTCAACGCCGCGACCTGGGGGCTCGTGGTGACCGGCAAGCTCGTCGGCAGCGTCGACGACCGCGGTCTCGGCGCGGCGCTCGCGCGGCTTGTCGCGCGCGCCGGGGAGCCCGTGATCCGCCGCGGCGTCGACCTTGCCATGCGGATGATGGGCGAACAGTTTGTGACCGGCGAAACCATCGCCGAGGCGCTGAAGCGCGCGAAAGCGATGGAAGCCAAGGGCTTCGCCTACAGCTACGACATGCTCGGCGAGGCCGCGACCACGATGGCCGATGCAGACCGCTATTATGACGACTATCAGCGCGCAATCGACGCAATCGGCAAAGCGTCAGCGGGACGCGGTATCTACCGGGGGCCGGGCATCTCGATCAAGCTCTCGGCGCTGCATCCGCGCTATTCACGCGCGCAGGCGAGCCGTGTGGCCGGCGAGCTTCTGCCGCGGGTGAAAGCGCTCGCAGTGCAAGCCAGGGCTCATGATATCGGCTTCAACATCGACGCCGAGGAGGCCGACCGGCTCGAACTCTCGCTCGACCTTCTTGAAAGCCTTGCGCTCGATCCTGAACTTTCAGGCTGGGATGGGCTTGGCTTCGTCGTCCAGGCCTATGGCAAGCGATGCCCCTTCGTAATCGACTGGATCGTCGATCTTGCGCGCCGGGCAGAGCGGCGGATCATGGTGCGGCTCGTCAAGGGCGCCTATTGGGATGCTGAAATCAAGCGCGCGCAGGTCGACGGGCTCGAGGGCTTTCCGGTTTACACCCGCAAGGTCCACACCGACGTCGCCTATATTGCCTGCGCACGAAAGCTGCTGGCCGCGAGCGACGCTGTCTTCCCCCAGTTCGCCACCCACAATGCCCAGACGCTTGCCACCATCTACCGCCTTGCCGGCGATGATTTCGCGATCGGCAAATATGAGTTTCAATGCCTTCACGGCATGGGTGAGCCGCTTTACGAGCAGGTCGTCGGTGCAAAGAAGCTCGGTCGGCCCTGCCGCATCTATGCGCCCGTGGGAACCCACGAGACGCTGCTTGCCTATCTCGTGCGCCGCCTGCTCGAAAACGGCGCCAACTCCTCTTTCGTCCACCGCATTGCGGACCCCGCGGTGCCCATCGACGAGCTTGTCGCCGATCCCGCCTCCCTGGTCCGCGCAATGCCCCATCCCGGTGCCCAGCACGACGAGATCGCGCTTCCCGCCCACCTCTATCCGGGTCGCCGCAATTCGGCGGGGATTGACCTGAGCAATGAACACCGGCTCGCCGAGCTCGCCGAGGCCCTCAAGGAAAGCGTGGCGATCGACTGGCGGGCCGCGCCGGCGGACGGGGTCGGCGCGCCCCGTGCGGTGCTGAACCCCGCTGACCACCACGACCGCGTCGGCACTGTAACCGAAGCCTTGAGCACTGCCGCTCGCGCCGCCGCCGTGCGCGCCGCGGGCTCCGAGTGGAGCCAAGTCCCCGTCGCCGAGCGCGCGGCGATACTCGAACGCGCTGCCGACGCGATGCAGGCGCGCATGCCGCTCCTTCTCGGGCTTATCGTGCGCGAGGCTGGCAAGTCGCTCCCGAACGCGATTTCAGAGGTGCGCGAGGCGATCGACTTCCTGCGTTACTATGCCGCCCAGGCGCGTGCGACCTTCGGGCCCGACCAGCTGCCGCTCGGCCCGATCACCTGCATCAGCCCGTGGAACTTCCCGCTCGCCATCTTTACCGGCCAGGTCTGCGCGGCGCTGGTTGCAGGCAATCCGGTCCTTGCCAAGCCCGCCGAAGAGACGCCGCTCATCGCCGCCGAGGCGGTACGCCTTCTCCACGAGGCAGGGGTCCCCGCCGATGCGCTGCAGCTCGTCCCCGGCGACGGCGAGATTGGCGCGGCGCTTGTCGCCGCGCCCGAGACCGCAGGCGTGATGTTCACCGGGTCCACCGAAGTCGCGCGGCTGATCCAGGCCGAACTTGCAAAGCGCCTGTCGCCCGCGGGCCGGCCCATACCCTTGATTGCGGAAACGGGCGGGCAGAATGCAATGATCGTCGACAGCTCGGCGCTCGCCGAGCAGGTCGTCGGCGATGTGATCGCCTCCGCCTTCGACAGCGCGGGTCAGCGCTGTTCGGCGCTTCGTATCCTCTGCCTGCAGGAAGAAGTTGCCGACCGCACGCTCGCCATGCTGAAGGGTGCCCTTGCCGAGCTCGCGCTCGGCCGGCCCGACCGGCTCGTGGTCGACATCGGCCCTGTCATCACAGCTGAAGCAAAAACCAATATCGAAAACCATATCGAGGCGATGCGCGCCCTCGGTCACCCGATCGTGCAATTGGGGCTCCCCGAGGGTGCCGAACGCGGCACGTTCGTGCCGCCCACGATCATCGAGATCGGTGACATCGCCGACCTCAAGCGCGAGGTTTTCGGGCCGGTTCTCCACGTGCTGCGCTTTCGGCGCGAGCGCCTGGGCGAGGTGATCGCGGCCATCAACGCGACGGGCTATGGCCTCACCTTCGGGCTTCACACCCGGCTCGACAGGACCATCGCCGACGTGCTTTCGGGAGTGAAGGCCGGCAATTGCTACGTCAACCGGAACACGATCGGCGCGATCGTCGGGACCCAGCCTTTCGGAGGCTGCGGCCTCTCGGGCACCGGCCCCAAGGCGGGGGGGCCGCTTTATCTCGGCCGGCTGGTGAGCAAGCCGCCGGCGTTCGCCGCGCGCGGGGGACCTCTTGATACAGCCCTTAGCGAATTTGCCGATTGGCTGAGCGCGCAAGGCGAAGCCGAAGCTGCGGCGATTGCACGGCGCTATGAGAGCGCTTCGGCGCTCGGCGCCGAATTGCTGCTGCCGGGTCCCGTCGGTGAGCGCAATATTTATGCGCTGCGTCCGCGCGGCCGCATCCTGATGCGTCCGGCAACGCGCACCGGCCTCTTCGAACAGATGGCGGCGGTGCTCGCGACGGGCAATCATGGCGTCCTCGGGGACCTGGAACTGCCCGCTGGCCTTCCCCCGCGCGTTGCTGCTGCCTTTTCCGCGGGCGGCGAAGGCCCGTTCACAGCCGCGCTCGTCGAGGGAGGCAGGGAGCGGGTAGCCGAGGTAGCGGCCGCCCTTGCCTCGCTTCCCGGCCCGATCGTTTCGCTTCATGCCGCGAGCGACGCGCCGGGCCTCGCCTATCATCCCGACTGGCTGCTCGAGGAGGTCTCGACCTCGATCAACACGACCGCCGCGGGCGGCAACGCAAGCCTGATGATGATCGGGTAATCGCTAGCGAAGCTGGCGCTTCTCGAGCTTGCGCGCGAGGGTGCGGCGATGCATTCCCAGCCGCCGTGCGGTCTCGGATATGTTGAACCCGGTTTCGACAAGCGTCTGGTGGATATGCTCCCACTCGACCGTCTTGATCGATGAAGGCCGGGCACCCAGCGGCGTATCGACATTGCCCTCGGCGCGCTCGAACGCCGCTTCGATATCGTCGGTATTCGAGGGCTTGGCGAGATAATAGGATGCCCCGAGCTTGATCGCCTCGACCGCGGTTGCGATACTCGCAAAACCGGTCAGGACGACGATACGCATCGCGCCGTCCGAGGCGCGCAAGTCCTGGACGCAAGCGAGCCCGGAGGCCCCCCCGAGCTTCAGGTCGACCACCGCGTAGCCGGGCCGATAGTCTGCCAGAACGGCATTCATCGCGTCGGGACTTGCCGCGGTGCGCACTTCGTACCCGCGCCGCTCGAACGAACGCTTGAGCGTCCGCGCGAAAGCCTCGTCATCCTCGACGATCAGCAATTGCCGCTGGGCGGTCATGACGCCTCTCCTCCAGGCCGGGCGATGGCCGAGATTGGCAGGAGGATGCGCACCAGCGCTCCGCCTGTGTCCCGGTTCGCCACGCTGGCTCCGCCTCCAAGCTTGCGCAGCACGTTGACGAGCAGGAATAATCCGAGCCCGCCTCCCGGCCGGCCCTTTGTCGAACGATATGGCTGGCCAAAATGTTCCAGCATCTCCTCGCTGAAACCGGGGCCGCGATCCGCGATCTCAATCACGGCCATGTCACCGTCGCGCGAGGCGGTGACGCCGATCCAGTCGGGCGAGACCTCCGCCGCATTGTCGAGAACGTTGCCGATGACCTGGCGAAGCGCCGGATCGGAGACGATAGCGACATCTGCGCCGAAGACATCGTTGAACTCGACCGTTCCCGGAAGGCGTCCGGCGCGCGAGTCCTCGACGATATCGGTGAGGAAGGCGCGCATCGTCGTCAGCCGGGGCGCGACCCCGCGCGCCTCGCCCGCCGACATCAGGATGCCGCTGACGATCGTCTTGCAGCGTTGAACCGCCGCATCCATCTCCAAGAGATCCTCCTGGAGTTCCTCCTCCTTCGCAAGCCTCGGCGAGCGCCGCCAGTCGCCGATCAGCACCGATAATGTCGAGAGCGGCGTTCCAAGCTCGTGCGCCGCGCCGGACGCGAGCAATCCCATGCGCACGATATGATCTTCTTCCGCCGCCCGCTGGCGCGCTGCAGCCAGCGCGGCATCGCGATCTCGCAGATTGCGGCTGATGCGCGTGACGAAGGCGACGAGGAGCACCGCGATCAGCACAAAACAGACGAAACTGCCCTGCAGGTACAGCCCAAGCGGGTCACCCGCATAGCGCGCGGGAAGAAGGAGCGGCGTCGGCGTGACACTGAGGGCTGCGAGCGCGGCGAGGGTCGCCGCGACGATCGCCCATGAGGAGCGCGGCGAGAGCAATATTGCGCCAATCACGACCTGGAGCAGGAAGAGCGAGGCGAAGGGGTTGGAAAGTCCGCCGCTATGGTGAAGCTGCCAGGCGAGAACAGCGACGTCGATGAGCAATGCGGCGGTGAGCTCGATGTTGGTGACCGGGCGCCCCCGGCCGAGCAGGGCGAGGCTCACAATATTGACGATGATTAGCGCCGCGACGGCAGCAATAAGGGGCGCGAGCGGCAGGGCGATGCCCATCAGGCCGATCACGACGCCGATCGTCGCGAGCTGCCCTCCCACTGCAAGCCAGCGCAGCTGGATCAGCAGGCTCATGTTCCGCCGGCCGGCGTCGGCTTCCGGCAGCGCAGTCGTCAGCGAGGGGTCGGCCATCAGGATTCTATATTGGACCGAAGGCGCGCCGGACGCCACAGCAACCAGGAAAAAAAGAGACTGATCCCGGCAAGGGTGAACCATGTCAGCGCGTAAACGAGATGCGGGTCGCGAAACTGCACGACCGTGAGGCCGCCCACCGGATAGTCGCCCCGATTGGGTGTCGCGTCGGCGTCGAGAAAATAGGGAGCTGCGCGGCTCAACCCACGCGCCTTGGCGATTGCGGCGACGTCGCGCGAATACCATCGATCGCGGGACGGGTCGTTGGCGCGCAGAAAGGCTCCTCCGGGCTCGCTCACTCGCAACAATCCTGTCACGGTGACCCTTCCCGGCGGGTTGCCCGCGGCGCGCGCCGCGGCATCGCGCTTGTCAGCCGGCACAAAGCCGCGATTGACAAGGAGGGTAAAGCCGGGCGTCTCGAGCGGAGTGAGGAGCCAATAACCCGCGCCGCGCTCGGTGACCGCCTGCACCAGCGTCTCGCGGTCGTGACGGAAGCGGCCGCTCGCCTCGATCCGGCGGTAGGCGTCGCTCTTTGCCGACAGGCCCGGCCATTCGGCGGGCCCGGGCGCGGCTACCGCCGCCTGGTGGATGCGCGCGTCGACGGCGGCGATCAGCTCGTGCTTCCACGCGCGCCGCTCGACCTGCCAGATGCCAAGCGCAACAAAGCCCGCCGCGAGAAGCAGCGTCAGGGCCAACAGCAGCCGGCGTTTCACGGCAGCTGGTTCATGTCGTGCGGCGCCGGCATCATGTTGGTGTTGAGATGGTGCATGACCCACAAGGATCCCGCGAGGGCGATACCAAGTACGATGATCGTGAAGACGAGCGACGTCAGCGACCAGCCGCCTTCCGCCTTCGGCGTCATGTGAAGGAAGAAGATCATGTGGACGACGATCTGCACCACCGCGAAGCCCATGATAATGGCCGCCGTCGTCGCCGGCGCGAGCGGCATCGTCATCACCAGCCAGAAGGGGATGGCGGTCAAGACGACCGATAGGGAAAAGCCGATGAGATAGTCGCGGATCGAGGCGTGCGGCATTTCGATCTCGTGCGGGTGCGCCGCGTCGCCGGGGGTGGGGTCGTGGCTCATTGCAGCATTCCCATCAGATAGACGATTGTGAAGACACCGATCCACACGACGTCAAGGAAGTGCCAGAACATCGAGAGGCACATGACGCGGCGCTTGTTCGCTGCGATCAGCCCGTGCCTTGAAAGCTGGACCATCAGCGTCAGCAGCCAGATGATACCGAAGGTCACGTGCAGCCCGTGCGTGCCGACGAGCGTGAAGAAGGCCGACAGGAAGGCGCTCCGCTGCGGCGTCGCGCCGATGTGAACGAGGTGCTGGAACTCGTAGAGCTCGATTGCGAGGAAGGCTGCACCGAAAATCGCGGTCACTGCGAGCCAGATTTGCGTCCCGCGCACCCTGCCCTGCTGCATCTGAAGGACCGCAAAGCCATAGGTGATCGAGGAGAAGAGGAGCATCGCGGTGTTGAGCGCGACGAGCGGCAGGTCAAAAAGGTCCCTGGGCGCTGGCCCCGCGGCATAATTGCCGCCGAGTACCGCATAGCAGGCAAAGAGGATCGAAAAGATGAGGCAGTCGCTCATCAGGTAGATCCAGAAGCCCAGCATCGTGCTGTGGCCCTCGGGATGCGCGTGCTCATCAAGGTCGTAGAAGCGCAGCTCTTCGTCGGCGGCGGCGAGGGTCTTGGTGCTCATGTCAGGCTCCGGCCGCTGCGAGCTGGCGGGTGCGCGCCTCCTCGACCTCCGCGACACGCGTCGCTGGAATGTCGAAATCGCGCTTGTAGTTGAAGCTGTGCACGATCGCGGCGCCGATCAAAGCAACGAAGCTTGCTCCCACGAGCCACCAGATGTGCCAGACGAGCGCGAACCCCATAACGAGGCTGATCCCCGCGAGGATGATGCCGGCGCCGGTATTGCTCGGCATGTGGATGTCGCGGAAGCCCGCGATCGGTCGTGCGTGTCCGCGCCGCTTCATGTCGTGCCACGCGTCGAGATCGTGGATCACTGGCGTGAAGGCGAAATTATAATCGGGTGGCGGTGAACTCGTCGCCCATTCGAGCGTCCGGCCGTCCCAGGGATCGCCGGTCTCGTCGCGAAGCTCGTCGCGGCGCCAGATGCTGACGGCAAACTGGATCAGCATCGCCGCGATCCCGACCGCGATCACCGCCGCGCCGACACCGGCGACGAGGAACCAGATCTGCAGGCTCGGATCGTCGAAGACGCGCATCCGGCGGGTAACCCCCATCAACCCCAGGATATAGAGCGGCATGAAGGCAAGCCAGAAACCCACGACCCAGCACCAGAAGCTGACCTTGCCCCAGAAAATGTCGAGCTTGAAGCCAAAGGCTTTCGGCCACCAGTAGTTGATCGCCGCAAAAAGCCCGAACAGCACGCCGCCGATGATGACGTTGTGGAAATGCGCGACGAGGAACAGCGAGTTGTGCAGGACGAAGTCGGCGGGCGGCACGGCAAGCAGCACCCCGGTCATGCCCCCGACGACGAAGGTCAGCATGAAAGCGATAGTCCACATCATGGGCAGTTCGAAGCGAATGCGACCGCGGTACATGGTGAAAAGCCAGTTGAAGAGCTTTGCGCCTGTCGGGATCGAGATCACCATCGTCGTGATGCCGAAAAAGCTGTTGACGCTCGCACCCGACCCCATGGTGAAAAAATGGTGCAGCCACACGATATAGCTCAGGATCGTGATGCAGACCGTTGCATAAACCATTGAGGTGTATCCGAAGAGCCGCTTGCCCGAGAAGGTCGAGGTGACTTCGGAAAAGACGCCGAAGAGCGGCAGGATCAGGATGTAAACCTCGGGGTGACCCCAGATCCAGATGAGGTTCACATACATCATCGGGGAGCCGCCGAAATCATTGGTGAAGAAGTTGGTCCCGGCGTAGCGGTCGAGCGTCAACAGCGCCAGCGTCGCGGTAAGTACCGGGAAGGTCGCGACGATGAGGATGTTGGCGCACAGGCTCGTCCAGGTGAAAACGGGCATCTTCATGAGCCCCATGCCCGGCGCACGTAGCTTGAGCATGGTCACGATGAGGTTGATGCCCGATAAGGTCGTGCCAACACCCGCAATCTGCAGCGACCAGATATAATAATCGACGCCGACATTGGGACTGTAGGCAATCCCCGACAGCGGCGGATAGGCAAGCCAGCCCGTCTGCGCGAATTCGCCAACGAAGAGCGAAATCATGCAGAGCGCCGCGCCTGCGGCGGTCATCCAGAAACTGAAATTGTTGAGGAAGGGAAAGCTGACGTCGCGCGCGCCGATCTGGAGCGGCACGATATAGTTCATCAGCCCGGTGATGAACGGCATCGCGACGAAGAAGATCATGATCACGCCGTGCGCAGTGAACACCTGGTCATAATGGTGCGCGGGCAGATAGCCTTCGGAGCCACCGAAGGCCATTGCCTGCTGAAGCCGCATCATGATCGCGTCCGAAAAGCCGCGCAGGAACATGATGAGCCCGAGGATCATGTACATGATCCCGATGCGTTTGTGGTCGACGGTAGTGAACCATTCCTTCCACAAATAGCCCCAGAGACGGTATTTGGTGATCGCGGCGACGAGCGCGAGGCCGCCGATCGCGACCACGATGAAGGTGATGACGAGGATCGGCTCGTGCAGCGGCAGCGCGCCGAGCGAAAGCTTGCCGAGCAATGGACTTGTTTCCGGAGCGGGATGGGGCGTCATCATTCTTCTCGTCGGCGATCAGGATTGGGGCAACGGCGCGGGCCGGGCACCAAGAGCGGCTATCGTTGGCGCGGGGCGGGTAAGACCGGCGCCGGTCAGCGGTGTCAAATCGACGGGGCCCTGGTCAGGCCGGTTCCCGCCCGCGACCAGGGGCGAACTGCACAGCGCCCCGACGTAGCGCCGCCCCCAATATCCGGGGTCGGTCCCGCGCGCGGCGAATTTGTCGTACGTAAGGCTTCGGACATTGCTGATCCCGGCAACGCCCGCCCCGCCCGCAGCGTCGATCGACATCATATCGTGCATGCACATCTTGCCCGGCTCGACACACATGTTGACGACCGCGTCGAAGAGCTGCGGCTCGACGGACGCGAAGCGCTGCGCGGGAACCTTCTCGCTCGGCTTTTCAAGCTTGAGATATGCGGCGCGGTCGAGCGTGCCGCCGCCCGCCTTCGCGGACGCGACCCATGCTGCAAAGCCCGCATCATCGAGACTCTTCACCGCAAAACGCATGTCCGAGAAGCCGGCGCCTGAATAATTGGCCGAGAATCCCGAAAATTGCCCCGTTTGGTTGAAAACGCCGTGAAGCTTGGTCTCCATTCCCGGCATCGCGTAAATCTGCCCCGCGAGCGCGGGGATGTAGAAACTGTTCATCACCGAGGATGAGGAGATGCGAAACCGCACCGGCCGGTGGGCCGGAAGCGCAAGTTCATTGACGCTCGCGATCCCCTGCTCGGGGTAGATGAACAGCCACTTCCAGTCGAGCGCGACGACCTGCACCTCGACCGGCTCGATCCCTGCGGCGACGGCCTGGCCCGGCGCGGTGCGCGCGAGGGGACGATAAGGGTCCAGAAGGTGCGTCGCGACCCAGGTCAGCGCGCCCAGGCAGATGATGATGAGGAGGGGAGCGGACCAGATAACCAATTCAAGCTGGGTCGAGTGATCCCAGTCGGGCTTGTACGTCGCCTCCTTGTTCGCGGCGCGGTAACGCCAGGCAAAGACGACCGTCAGGATCATGACGGGCACGATGATCAGCAGCATCAGCGCGGTCGAGATCAGGATCAGATTGCCCTGCTGCCGCGCCACGTCGCCCGCGGGATCGAGAACGACCAGATTGCATCCGGCGAGCAGCGGCACCAGGCCGAGCAGCACCAGCGGCCGGAATCGGGCGATCGAACAAGGCAGTTTCTGGGGCATATTCGCGCGCCTAGCCCTCGCTTGCTGCAGTGCACATAGGACATTTTGTCCAATCCCCGCGCGGGGCGCTTTGGCGCAGGGGGCATTTTATCGAGGGGCCGTGCCCCTGTTTCCGACTCGCGCGCCCATATGCTAGGGTGCCAGTAGCAGGACCCGAAGATCAATGTCTGTCGATACCGCGCCCCATGTGACACAGGCCGAACGCGACGCGCGCAAGCTGCACGACGACGGCCACGGTCTTGCGCCCGCGGAAATCGCCATCGGGGTCATCATCGGCCGGACGTCGGAATTCTTTGACTTTTTTGTCTATGCCATCGCATCCGTTCTGGTGTTCCCGAAGCTTGTCTTCCCGCATCTCGATCCGCTCCAGGGAACGCTCTGGTCATTTGCTATCTTCGCCCTCGCCTTTGCAGCCCGGCCGGTCGGCACGGTGATTTTCACCGCGATCGATCGCAGCTACGGCCGCGGCGCCAAGCTGACCGTCGCGCTCTTCCTGCTCGGAGGCTCGACGGCCGCGATCGCCTTCCTGCCGGGCTATGCAACGATCGGCCTTGGCTCGGCGCTTCTGCTCGCCCTCTTCCGCATGGGCCAGGGCGTTGCGCTCGGCGGGTCGTGGGATGGGCTCGCCTCGCTCCTCGCCATCAACGCTCCCGAGGGCAAGCGCGGCTGGTACGCGATGATCCCGCAACTCGGTGCTCCCCTTGGCCTCATCGTCGCGAGCCTCCTCTTCATGTTCCTGATCGCCGCGCTCCCGGCCCAGGATTTCCTCGACTGGGGCTGGCGCTATCCCTTCTTTGTCGCCTTCGCGATCAACGTCGTCGCCTTGTTTGCACGGCTGCGGATCGTCGTGACGCCCGAATATGAGCAGGGATTTGCAAACCGGGATCTTGAACCGGCGCCGCTTTTCGAGACGGTTCGTTCGGAGTGGAAAGTGATCGTGGCGGGCGCCTTTGCCCCGCTCGCGAGCTTTGCGCTCTTTCATATGGTCACCGTCTTTCCGCTCTCATGGGTTTTCCTGTTCACCGAGGAAACCCCGGTCCGCTTCTTGATGATCGAGGCCGTCGCCGCGGTCTTCGGCATCATCGCCATCATCGCGTCGGGGATGATCGCGGATCGCATCGGCCGACGGACCCTGCTTGGTGCGACCGCCGCCGCGATCGCGGCCTTCAGCGGCTTTGCCCCGCAGCTTCTCGCCGCGGGCGAGACCGGCGAGGCCGCCTTCATGATCCTCGGCTTCATCATTCTCGGCCTCGCTTTCGGGCAGTCGTCGGGAGCGCTGTCATCGAGCTTCCACCCCCGTCACCGCTACACCGGGTCGGCATTTACGTCGGACCTCGCCTGGCTATTCGGCGCCGGCTTCGCGCCGATGGTGGCACTGTGGCTCTCGAGCGCGTTCGGCTTGCTCGCAGCCGGCGCCTATCTCCTCTCGGGCGCGATCGGCACGCTCGTTGCACTCTGGCTCAATCGCGAGCTCGCGCGCACGATCGACTGAGCGGGCCTCCTCTCTCTCGCAGCGCGGCGGAAAAAAGGCGCAGCACGAGCCGCCGATATCGCCTGCAGCGCGTATCTGCTCTACCGCGACCTCCCGGGCCTCGAGCTCGGCGATTACCCTGCGATAACCGCTTGGCTCGCGCATCGAGGCGGTCCCGGGGTGGCGCGCGCCGCAGGAGGTGATGGGGTAGGCAAGAGGTCGGGGCCTAGACGCCGAGCGAGAGCACCGCCGCCTGGACATGAGGTACGAGGTCCGCCTCGAACCACGGATTCTTCGCCAGCCATGGTTGATTACGAGGCGATGGGTGCGGTAGCGGCAGGAAGCCTGAGTCCAGATAGTCGCGCCACGCATGCACGGTCTCGGCCAACGTTGCCTTGCGGCGGCGACCAAGATACCAGGCCTGCGCATATTGGCCGACGAGCACCGTCAGTGTGATGCGGGGTAGCAGCCCCTTCAGCCGGGCATGCCAGAGCGGCGCACATTCGCTCCGCGGCGGATTGTCTCCCGACCCCGCCTTGCCCGGATAGCAGAACCCCATCGGAATGATCGCGACGCGAGAGGGGTCATAGAAAGCGGCTGGGGCAAGGCCCAGCCAGTCGCGAAGTCGGCGGCCCGAGGCGTCGTCCCATGGAATACCTGTTTCGTGCACCTTGCGCCCCGGCGCCTGCCCGACGATACAAAGCCGCGCCCCCGCGCCCGCCTGCACGACCGGCCGCGGCGAGCAGGGAAGATCCTCGGCGCAGCGCTGGCACGCGCGAATATCTGCCAGTATCTGCGCAAGCGCATCGGTCATGGGAGCCGCCTAGACCTTCAGCAATCGCATCAGGATCGCTACGGTCGCGTCGAGCCTATCGGGCGATTGCTCGGCCTTCGACATCGTCATCGCTCCCGAGTAGGCTGCGACGATGAAGCCCGCCAGATCGTGCGCGCTGGCGCCGGCAAAAGCCGGCGGCCGAGGCTCCACCTCGAGACGCGCGGCGATCGTTTGCTGCCATTCAGCAAAGATTGCCAGCAAGGCCTCGCGAAAGTCCGAATCTGAAAAGGCGAGCTCGACCGCGAGGTTGTTCACGGGACAGCCGCGTACGAAGCCCTGCGCGCGCAAATCGCCGCTTGTCGCGCCGATGGCGTTCGCTACTCCCTGTGCAACGGTCGGAGCCGCCAGCAGCGGGTCGAGCCACGCCGCGCGCAGCGCGTCCGAAACGCGCTCCTTGACTACCGCCAGGCCGAGCGCCTTTTTCGACTCGAAATGGTGGTGGAAGGCGCCGCTCGACACGCCGGCGGCTCGCTTGATGTCCTGCACCGACGTGTCGTGATAGCCGCGCGCCTGGAAGAGATCCGCGGCGGCATCGAGGATCCGTGCCCGCGTTCCCTCGGGATCGTTGCTTCTGAGCTTGCCGCGTCTTTTGCGTTCCATCGCTCCTGCCACTAGGCGATTTTCGGCCGCCCGAGAAGGTCAGCCAATCGGCAATTCGGTGGTCGACTTAATTTCCGAGAGCGCAACGGTCGAGTTGATTTCCTGCACCCCGGGCAGCTTGCTCAGCTGGTCGAAGAAAAAGCGCTCATAGGCGTCGATGTCCTTCGCGACGACGCGCAACATGAAATCCATCGATCCCATGAGAACATATGCGTCGAGTACTTCAGGAAAGGCGCGGATCGCCTCACTAAATTCGTCGAGATTGGCGCGGCCGTGCGCGTTGAGTTTTACCTGGGCAAAAACATGCGCGTTAAGACCGACCTTTCGCCGGTCGACGACCGCGACGCGCTTGCGAATGAAGCCCTCGCGCTCAAGCCGATCGATGCGCCGCCAGCAGGGGGAAGATGAGAGGCCAACACGCTCGGCAAGCTCCGCCGTCGTCTGATTCGCATCGCGCTGCAATTCGCGGAGGATGTTTTTCTCGAAGGGGTCAAGATCGGTCATATTATCCACTTATCATAAAATATCCGGTAAGAATATCCTTTCTCACGCCAAAATCTGTAACAATGCGCGAAAGATTATCCTCGCGGGCGATGCGATGATCGGCGCTCGATATTCAAAGGAGCAATGCCGATGGTTTCCCGCCCTTCCCGCCTGATGCCGCCCGTCGAGTGTGTGCGTCTCCATGATAGCGCGAGCGGGCTCGACGGTGTCATTGCAATTCACTCCACTGCGCTTGGGCCGGGAGCGGGCGGCTGCCGCCTGTGGAGCTATGCCGACATGGATGCCGTCCTCGCCGATGCGCTGCGGCTCGCTGAGGGCATGAGCTACAAGAATGCGCTCGCGGGACTGCCCTTCGGCGGCGCGAAAGCGGTGCTGCGCCGGCCCGATGGCGAGTTCGACCGTGCCCTCCTCTTCCGCGCCTTCGGCGAGGCGGTCGAAAGGCTCGGCGGCCTCTATGTCACGGCCGAAGATGTCGGCACGAGCGTCGAGGATATGGAGGAGGTCGCACGCGTCTCGCGCCATGTAGCGGGCCTTGGCGCGAGGGACGGCCGCGCCGGAGGTGACCCCTCACCTTGGACTGCACTCGGCGTTTTCGAGGCGATGAAGGCCGCCGCGCGCTTTGCCCTCGCCAGCGACCTCGACGGTCTGACTGTCGCGGTACAGGGCACGGGCAACGTCGGTGCCGAACTCTGCCGCCGCCTTGCCGATGCGGGCGCGAAGCTGGTGATCGCGGACCCAAACCCGGCGCGCCGTGACCGGCTTGCCCATGTTCATGATGCGCGCGTCGTCGGCGTCGACGAGATCGCCCGCGTCGACTGCGACATATTTGCGCCCTGCGCGCTCGGCGGCACCCTTGATGACGCCACGGTGGGCGCCATGAAGGCCCGCCTCATCTGCGGTGCCGCGAACAACCAGCTCGCGGCGCCCGAGGTCGGGGCGCTGCTGCTCCGCCGCGGGATCGCCTATGCCCCTGACTATGTCGTCAATGCGGGCGGGATCATAAGTGTGTCCGCCGAATATCTGGGCGAGGAAGAAGCAAGTGTCGCCGCCCGCGTTGCGGGAATCGCGCCGCGCGTCACCCGGATCCTTCGCCAGGCCGAGGAGGAGAAGCGTTCACCCGCTGCAGTCGCGGACGAGATGGCCGAGGCCGTGATCGCGGGGGCGCAGCGTGCTGTCGCAGCCTAGGGGCGAAGGCCGCCGCTATCCGCCGGGGACCGACTATTTTGCTCCGGCGGGCAGCCGACGAGCGACAGGGTCTTTGCGGTCATCCCGGAAAAGCGGGTGCCCGGCTCACCATCGCGGGCAAGGGGCGATCCATTACGGTCTCCAGCCAATGCGCCGCCTCGACTGCTGCTGGTAGCTGAAGGCCGGTCGAGGCACCGCTGCGCTCGAGCATATAGGCAACATCCTCGGTCGCCACATTGCCCGCTGCCCCCGGCGCGAAAGGACAGCCCCCGAGCCCCCCGAGCGAAGCGTCGACACTCGCCGCCCCCTCGCCCACTGCCGTCCAGACATTCGCAAGGCCGGTGCCGCGCGTGTTATGAAAGTGGACACGCACCGGCAAAGGCGCAATAGCCTCGGCAACCCGGCCCACCATCTCGGCCACCTGTGCGGGCACTCCGACGCCGATCGTGTCGGCGAGGGCCACCTCGCGCGGGTCCGCATCCGCGGCGCGCTTTGCCATCTCGAGGACGCGAGCGAGAGCGACCTCGCCTTCGAACGGACAACCAAAGGCGGTGGCGATGGTGATCTGGCCGCTCCGCCCCGCTGCCTTTGCCAGCCCCACGATCTCGATCGCAGCCGCCAGCGATTCATCTGACGACTGGCCCTGGTTGCGGATACCGAAACTGTCGCTTGTTACACATACGGCTCCGAGCTCGTCGATGCGTCCGGTGGCGATCGCACGCTCGGCGCCGCGCCTGTTGAGCACCAGGCCAATATAGGTCACATCGCCGCGTTCGGGCAGTAACGCCACAAGATCGTCGGCATCGGCAAGCTGGGGCACTTTTTTCGGATTGACGAAGCTCGTAACCTCGATCCGGCGCGCGCCATAGTCGATAGCGCGGCGAACGAGGGCCGCCTTGTCGGCGGTCGAAACGATCGTCGCTTCATTCTGCAGCCCGTCGCGGGGGCCGACTTCGACCATTTCCACCGCCAGCTTTTCGGCCATGTCCACGCTCTCCGTTCGATCCGACTCACATTGCAGGTTGAAAATTACATAGCAATCTAAGTATACCTTGGCCATAAGAGTTGACGTTATCGCCCCGGCGCGTTTCATAAGCCGGTTCAGGGACCAAGGGGAACGCAATGACGACAGGTAAAGGAGCGTTGGACGGCATCCGGGTGGTCGAGATGGGGCAGCTTATCGCCGGTCCTTTCTGCGGGCAGCTGCTCGGCGACATGGGCGCCGAGATCGTCAAGCTCGAGGCGCCGGAAACCGGCGACCAGATGCGCCACTGGGGCCAGGGCGACAAGCCGAGCTGGTGGCGCGTCATTGCCCGCAACAAATATTCGGTCGCGGTTGACCTCCGGTCCGAGGAGGGCCAGCAACTTGCGCGCGACCTCATTGCAAAGGCCGATATCCTCATCGAGAATTTCCGCCCCGGAACCCTCGAGAAATGGAATCTCGACCCCGCCGAGCTCCGCAAGACAAACCCAGGACTGATCGTCGTGCGCGTGTCGGGCTATGGCCAGACCGGTCCCTATTCGGTGCGTGCAGGTTTCGGCGGCATCGGTGAGGCGATGGGTGGCTGGCGCGGTATTGTCGGCTATCCCGACCGGCCGCCCGCCCGCATGGGTGTATCGATCGGCGATACGCTCGCAGCGACCTATGGCTGCATGGGCGCGCTCGCTGCGCTCCATCATCGCAGCAAGACGGGCGAAGGCCAGATCGTCGACTCCGCCCTCTATGAAGCAGTGCTGCAAGTCATGGAATCGACCGTTTCCGACTATTCGGCGAGCGGAACCAAGCGCCGCCGCACCGGATCGACCCTCCCTGGCATCGCGCCCTCGAACGTCTATCCGTGCCGCGACGGCGAATATCTGATCGGCGCCAATCAGGATGGCGTCTTCGCGCGTCTGGCCGCCGCGATGGGGCGCCCCGAGCTTGCGAGCGACGAACGCTATGCAACGCACCGCGCGCGCGGCGCACATCAGGAGGAACTCGACGCGCTGATCAGCGAATGGACGAAGACAATGACCATCGCGGAGCTCGAGGCCAGGATGGTCGAGGCGGGAGTCCCTGCCGGGCGCATCTACGACGCCGAGGACATGCTCGCCGACCCCCATTTCGCAGCGCGCGAGGCGCTCGTCACGGTACCCGACGAAGAGTTGGGAGAGATTCAGATGCAGGGGGTCTTCCCCAAGCTGTCGAAGACCCCTGGAAGCATCCGCCGCCCCGCTCCGCTCCGCGTCGGGCAGGACAGCGCCGACGTGCTGAAGCGCTGGCTCGGCCGCGAAGCATAGCGAAATGATCACCCTCTACGGCGGCCCGACTCCCAATGCGCGCAAGATCGCGATTGCTCTTCTTGAAATGGAGCTTGATTGGCGCCTCGAGCCCGTTGATATCCTGGCGGGCGATCAGCTCACCCCCGAATTCCTGGCGCTCAATCCGAACAACAAGACCCCGGTGATCGTCGACGACGAAGGGCCGCAGGGTCCCGGCTTCGTGCTTTGGGAAACGGGGGCGATACTGCTCTATCTGGCGGAAAAAACGGGGCGCTTCCTTCCCGCCGACCCCGTGAGGCGAGCGATCTGCTGGCAGTGGCTGATGTTCCAGGTCTCGGGTGTGGGCCCGATGTTCGGGCAGGAAGCCCACTTCACCCATTATGCCAAGGATCGGCACGAATATGCGATCGAGCGCTATTCGCGCGAGGTCGACCGGCTGATGATGGTGCTCGACAAGAGGCTCGGCGAGGCCGAGTGGCTTGCCGGCAACGAATATACAATCGCCGACATGGCGATGCTCCCCTATCTGCGCCGTCAGTTCATCGAAAAGGCGGGCCGCTTTTTGAACGTCGAGCGCTGGGGTGCGGCGATGCTCGAGCGCCCTGCCGTCACCGAGGGGATGAAGGTCGGCGTCGCACGCGCTGAAACGATCGAGGGCGGGCTCACCGGTTTTACCGACGAGCACCGGGCGATCCTGTGGGGCGACCGGCAGCACGCAAAGCGCTAGCCCGCCGCCCCAAGAGACCGTCTTCGCTTAATCCCCCTTCACCGCGGCATGGTTCGCATCGCCGAACATGTTCGACCATTCCCGCTCGCTCAGCCTCTGGTGCCGGCCGACATATTTTGCGGGCGCTTTCAAATCGTCCCGGCTCATCGCGCGCTCGACCGCAGGCCGCTCGCGGATCCGCTCGAACCAGCCGTGCATGGCCGGCCAGTCGTCGAGCCCCATTCCCATGACAAAGGCCGACGCGCGGCCGGGCCAGATCGCCATGTCGGCGATCGTATAGTCTTCGCCTGCGACGTAAGGCGTCTTTTCAAGCTGCCGCTCGAGCACGGTGAGAAGGCGGTTCACTTCCTTGGTGTAGCGGGAGACCGCATAGTCCTGGCCGGCGGGGGCATAGCGAAGGAAATGGCTCGCCTGACCGCCCATCGGGCCGAGCCCTGCCACCTGCCAGGTCAGCCACGAAAGCGTCGCCGCGCGCGCGGCGCCCGAGGGAGGCAGGAACCGACCGGCCTTTTCCGCCAGATACTGGAGGATCGCGCCCGACTCGAACACGCTGATCGCCTCACCGCCCGCCGCGGGCGCATGATCGACAATCGCGGGGAGCTTGTGGTTCGGATTGATACGCCCGAATTCGGGGGTAAGCTGGTCGCCCTCGAAGATATCATAGGGGATCACGCGATAGGGCGCGCCGATCTCCTCGAGCATGATCGCGATCTTTTGCCCGTTCGGGGTCGCGGAATAGTGAAGGTCGATCATCAGGCGATCTCGTAAAAGACATGGCGGACGCCGAAGTCGGTGACTTCGCCCACGCCGACCGCCAGGGTCGCGTTGAGCCAGCGGTACGGCTCGCTTGCGGTTTCGAAGACCACTGCGACGCGAAGATAATAGCGCGAGGGGTCAACGGGCGGCTTGGCGGGGTCTGCGAAAAGCGCACGGACATCGTCGGGCACCAGGCTGCGCCCGGTATAGGTCAGATAGATGAGATCTCCCTCGTCGGTCTTCCATACCGCGCGCGCATCGAAGGTGCCGACCGATGCGTCGCCGATTCGCCCGGATCGTGGCCAGTTGCCGCCGCCCGGCAGGACTTCGCCCCGAATTCGCGGTCCAAGGATGCGCCCGCCCGTGAGATAGCCCATGCGCTGCTCACCGAAGGGCGACGCACCGATTGCGATAATTCCGCCACTTAGGTCAAATTCGACGGTGCACAGATGATGGCTTTCGAGCCCCGGGGGAGCCGGCGGCGACGCTTGCTGGGTCATGCTCAATCCTTCTTCCAAAACTATGGACAAGTATAAAACCATTAGTATACTAAGGGTCAACCAGATTGACGGATGGATCATCGGCTTTCACCGCCACCGTCAACGGGATCTCTATGGGAGGGTGCAAATGAAGGGTCTGAATCATCTTTTGCTGTCGGGCGCGGCGATCGCTGCCATGACCGCCTATGTCACGCCGGCGTCCGCGCAGGCCGCCAATGACGATGCCGCGACGGCCAGCGAAAGCGCCGGAAGCGGCAACGAGATCATCGTAACCGCGCAGAAGCGCGAGCAGAGCCTGCAGGACGTTCCCATCTCCATGGAAGTCGTCAGCGGCCAGAAGCTTGCCGAGTTTAATTCGAACGACATCAAGGCGGTGATGAACTACACGCCGAACGTCTTCGTCCAGTCGACCGCGGGCAACGACGTCATCTATATCCGCGGCTTCGGTTCGCCGCCGGCAAACTTCGCCTTCGACCAGTCGGTGTCGCTCTATGTTGACGGTGTTTACGCCGGCCGTTCGCGCCAGGCGCAGGCCCCCTTCTTCGACCTCGCGCGCGTCGAGGTTCTGCGCGGCCCGCAGGGCGCGCTGTTCGGCAAGAACACGGCAGCGGGTGCGGTCAGCGTCGTGTCGGCAGGCCCGACGAGCACGCCCGAGGGCGCGTTCACCGCGCTCTATAATTTCGACCACGAGGGGTTCGATGTCTCGGGTTATATCTCGGGCCCGATCAGCGACACGCTGAGCGCGCGCCTCGCTTACAAGATCGTCAACCAGGACGGTTATATCCGCAATCTCGCGACCAATCATGACGATCCCGAGGTGCGCCAGCAGCTCGCCCGCCTCACCCTGAAGTGGGAACCCTCGAGCGACTTCGATTATACGGTCAAGGCGGAATATGCGAACCGCGACGTCATCGGCGGCATCACGGTGGCGAGCTCGCTCACGGGCCCGCAGACCCCGCGCACGACGCGCTTTCTGGAACGCTCAGCGCTTGGCGATGAAGGCACCAAGACCGAATCCGTCATGCTCTCGGGCACGGGCAACATCGCGCTTGGCGACTATACGCTGACCTCGGTCACCGGCTATTCGTGGTTCAACGCCGACATCGTCAACGGCTTCGACCAGACGATCCCGGGCGGCGGCGGCGCGGCGACCAACAATTCGGTCTACAACAGCTTCCCGGAACGCTTCGACCAGTTTTCGCAGGAACTGCGCATCCTCTCGCCGACGGGCCGCACCTTCGAGTTCATCGCGGGCGCCTATTATGATCGCTCGACCTACAGGCTCGACCAGCTCCAGGGCTTCAATATCCTCGATCTTTTCGGAAGCCCCTATTTCGGCCGCATCGACAGCCGCTTCAACCAGAAGGCCGAAAGCTGGTCGGTCTTCGGCCAGGGCACGCTCAACGTCAGCGATGCCTTTCGC
Source organism: Sphingomonadales bacterium (assembly GCA_044508875.1). Lineage (GTDB taxonomy): Bacteria > Pseudomonadota > Alphaproteobacteria > Sphingomonadales > Sphingomonadaceae > Sphingopyxis > Sphingopyxis flava_A. Next base: position 55,653 of record JBIQHE010000006.1, read on the forward strand.
GTGATCGGCAGCCTGCGCTACAGCCACACGAAGAAGGATGCCGACTTCGCGGCGCGCCTCATCTATGGCCCCTTTGCGCTCCGCCCCATCTCCAGCGCCAAGGGTTCGCTCAGCGAAGGCAATGTCGATCCCTCGATCACGCTGCAATATGACGTCGCGCCGCGCGTCATGGTCTATGCGACCTATGGCCGCGGGTCGAAGTCGGGCGGCTTCGTGTCGAACACGCTCGGGACGGTCGACGAGACCTTCTCGTTCGAGCCCGAACGCTCGACCAACTATGAGGCCGGCATCAAGTCGACGCTGGCTGGCGGCGCGATCGTGGCGAACATCTCGGCCTATCACACCGAGTTCAAGGATCTCCAGGTCTCGGTCTATCAGCCCGAAACGTCGACCTATCTGACCGGGAACGCTGCGAGTGCGACGTCGAAGGGCATCGAGGGATCGCTCAGCATCTTCCCCTTCCCCAACTTCGACATCGTCGCGTCGGGCGCTTACCAGGATATCAAGTACGACGATTATCCGGGCGCAGCCTGCCTCGCCTCGCAGCCGCTCACTTGCACGCCGACGACGAACAACCTCGCTGGCTATAGCCCGGCCTATACCTCGAAATGGACGGGTAGCGTGACAGCGCACGCAGGGTTCGACCTGCCAAGCGATCTCAAGCTCGACATCACCGGGGTCGCGGCGGGACGCTCGAAATATTTCGACTCTGACGACCAGAGCCCGATCTACGGCGTTCAGAAGGGCTATGTGAAGCTTGACCTGCGCGTTCAGCTCGCCGACAGGAACGCGGGCTGGCATCTTGCGGTGGTGGGCAAGAACCTGACCAACAAGCTCACGACCGGCAGCGTCTTCCGCCTGCCCGCGCCGATCACCGACGCATCGCGCGCAATCCAGTATGTGGAACCCAGCCGCAATATTTCGGTCGAGGCCGGGTTCAAATTCTGATGCCAAAAGGATCGGCCGCGATCGACGCTTTTCTGGACAGGGAAGCGGCGGTCGCGGCCGTGACCGCTTATGCCGGGGCCCTCGACGCGCGCGATTGGGCGGGCTACCGGGCGCTTTTTACCGACAGCATCGCCATCGACTATGGCGCCATCGGTTCGCTCGTCGCGACGGTGACCGCCGACGAATGGACAAACCGCTGCCGGGCGCTCGAAGGCTTTGATGCGACCGCCCATCGGCTCCACAACATGGTGGCGGCTATCGAAGGCGACACCGCGCTCGTCACGAGCATCGTCGACGCCGCGCATTTCGTTACCGTTGGCGGCGAAGAACGCATGGGCGACCTCATCGGCCGCTACACTCACCACCTGGTTCGCGAGGATCGCTGGAAGATCGCCGGCGTCACCCTCGGCGTCGCTGGTTATCCCGCCGGGAAACATGCATTCGACGCGGCGTTTGCGGCCGCGCGCGCCATTTATGCCGAGAGAAACGCCTCATGATCGACGTCTATTTCACCCCCACCCCCAACGGGCACAAGGTCTCGATCATGCTCGAAGAGACTGGCCTTGCGCACCAGCTCCTCAAGATGGACATGCTGGCGGGCGATCACCTTACCCCCGAATATCGCCGCATCAATCCGAACGCGCGCCTGCCCGCGATCGTCGATCATGATCCCATCGGGGGCGGCGCACCGCTTCCCGTCTTCGAAAGCGGCGCAATCCTCCTCTACCTTGCCGAAAAGAGCGGCCAGCTGCTCCCAGCCGATCCGCGCCGGCGCAGCCAGGCGCAGCAATGGCTGATGTGGCAGATGGCAAGCTTCGGTCCGATGCAGGGGCAAGCGCATCATTTCATTCGCTACGCGCCCGAAGGACAGCTCTACCCCGTTGAACGCTATCGCAACGAGACCGTGCGCCTGCTTCACGTCCTCGACGGGCGGCTGCGCGAGGCCGATTATCTCGCCGAAGAATATTCGATCGCCGACATTGCGTGCTGGCCGTGGGCACGCGCGACGCGCGCGATAGGGCTCGCCCTTGAGGATTATCCTGCTGTCGCTGGCTGGTTCGCGCGCATAGCGGAGCGACCCGCGGTGGTCGCGGGCACTGACGTCAAGAATGCGGCCAACCTGTCGAGCGCGCGCCCCGCGCTGACCGAGGAGCAATGGTCGAACCTCTTCGGCAAGAATATGCTCGAAGCACCGACGCGCTAGGTCCGCCGGGGCGGCGCCGCCCCGCGAGGTTGGGACCCCGCGAGGTGGGATGCCCCGCTTAAGTCAGCTCGGCCCGCACGAGCGCCGCGCCGTCGACCATCGCCTTCAGCTTGGCCTGCGACTGCTCGCGGCTGTGATATTTCATTCCGCAGTCGGGCGCGATCCACAGCCGCTCCGCATCGACATATCGCAGCGCCTCGCGGATGCGGTCCGCGACGACTTCGGGCGTTTCGACGTCGGGGATCGAGAGATCAAGCACCCCGTACATGATCGTCTTTGTGGGCAGTTCGGCAAGGATCGCGGGATCGAGCCCGGGCTGGGCCGCCTCGATCGAGATCACGTCGACCGCCGAGGCCTCGAGTTCGGCCAGGAAATCATAGGCCTTGGGCTTAGGACCCGTCGCGCCGGCACCGTGATGTACCATCGCGTAGCCGAAGCAGATATGGAGCGCGGTCATACCCTCGACACCGTCGAGCGCGCGGTTGATCGCCTCGATCGCATAGGCGCCCGCTGCGTCGGCACGCGCCTGCAGATAGGGCTCGTCGAGCTGGACGACGTCGACCCCGGCTGCAAACAGGTCGCGGATCTCGGCATTGACCGCGTCGGCATAGTCCATCGCGAGCGCGCGCGCGTCGGGATAATAGCCGTTCTCGGCCTGCTGCGTCATGGTGAAGGGCCCGGGAAGCGTCAGCTTGACCGGCCTGGTCGAATGGCGACGAAGAAAGACCGCGTCTTGCGCCTCGATGGGCGCGATGCGGCGGATCGGGCCCGAGACGAGGGGCACGGGATTGGCGTTGCCCGTCCGGTCGATCGCGGTGCCATGCTTGTCGGGATCGATTCCGGACAGGGCTGTCGCGAGCCGGTTCGAATAGCTTTCACGCCGCATCTCACCGTCACCGACAATGTCGATGCCAATCTCCTCCTGATCACGGATCGCCATCAGCGTTGCGGCCTCCTGCGCGTCGGCCAGCCAGGGCTCGGGGATGCGCCACAGCGTCTCGGCGCGCACCCGGGGCGGAAGGCTCGCCTTCAGCCGCTCACGGTCGATCAACCAGTCAGGTTGGGGATAGCTTCCCACGATCGTCGTGGGCAAGATAGGGTGGTCGAACACGGCTGATCCTCTCGAATTTTCGGGCTGGCCAGTTTTTACTTAGTATTCTATCCAATTCAAGCGAAACAGACGGTGGGAGTGCTAGATGATCGATTTGGATGCCATCAGGACGCTAGCCGATATCCCCGCAGCCCAGGCGCAAAAGCGCGGCGATGCGGTGGCGGTGAAATTCGGGGAGCGAGAGACGAGCTTCAAGGAGCTCGACGCGAGGTCGAACCGCGTCGCCAATGCGCTAATCGCCTCGGGTGTAGTTGCAGGCGACCGGGTATCGGTCCTCAGCAAGAACCACGACGCCTGGTATCCCCTCTTCTTCGGAACCGCGCGCGCGCGCGCCTGTCTCGCGCCAATCAACTGCCGGCTCGCCGCGGGCGAGATCGCGTTCATTCTGGGCGACGCGGCGCCAAAGCTCCTCTTCGTCGGCGAGGATTTCTTCGATACGGCGCTTGCAGCGATTGGCGGGCTCGAAAGCCCGCCGCGCCTAATCGCCCTTTATGGCGCGCATCCCGAATTCGAAAGTCTTGACGATTGGCTCGGCGATGCTCCCGCGGCGGCGCCTGCCGATGAGCCCCAGCTCGCCGACGACGTGCTCCAACTCTATACCAGCGGCACCACAGGGCGGCCCAAGGGCGTCGTGCTCGCCAACAAGAATTACCGGCGTTTCCTCGAAATGGCGACCGAAGTCGACGGCTTCGCTTATGACGAGGACGAGACGGTGATGATCGTCATGCCGCTCTTTCACGTCGCGGGAACCAACGTCAGCTTTTCCGGCCTCGCGCAGGGCGGCCGTTTGGTACTGGTCAAGGATTTTGCAGCGCCCGACGCGATCCGCATGCTCTCCGAGGAACGGGTTGCGCATGCCTTCCTCGCGCCCGCAATGATCCAGATGATGTTGCAGCAGCCCGAGGCTCCGGCGGGCGATTATTCGCAGCTCCGCTCGATCGCCTACGGCGCCTCGCCCATCGCCGAGGATGTTCTCCGCCGCGCCCGCGCGACCTTCGGCTGCGACTTCGTGCAATTCTATGGCATGACCGAAAGCTCGGGCGGCGGCTCCTATCTCTCGCCCGCAGCGCATGATTTGCCGGGCAAGCTCACTTCGTGCGGGAAGCCATGGCCACAGACCGAAATGGCGATCCTCGACGGCGAAGGGCGCCCGCTGGGCGACGGCGAGATCGGCGAGATCGCAATTCGCGGCGATCTCGTGATGAAGGAATATTGGAACCGGCCCGAGGCCACCCGCGAAACGGTGATCGATGGCTGGCTGCACACCGGCGACGTCGGCTACCGCGACGCCGACGGTTTCTATTTCGTCCATGACCGGATCAAGGACATGATCGTCTCGGGCGGCGAGAATGTATATCCCGCCGAGGTCGAAAGTGCGATCATGGGATGCCCGGGCGTCGCCGACGTCGCGGTGATCGGGGTTCCCGACGACAAATGGGGCGAGGCGGTGAAGGCGCTCGTCGTCCCCCTCCCCGGTACCGACCCCGACCCGGACGCAGTGATCGCGTGGACCCGCGAACGGATCGCGGCTTACAAGGCACCCAAGAGCGTCGATTTCATCGACGCCCTGCCTCGCAATCCTTCGGGCAAGGTCTTGCGCCGGGAATTGCGCACGCCCTATTGGGAAGGCCGCGGCCGCGCCGTAGGATAGAAATGCGAGCCTGCGGCGGGAAACCGCTCAAGAACCCGGATCGTTAAGCCTCGGCGCCCCGGTTCCCGGGAACATGCCCGCCGGCCGGGAAGTCCGGTACGGCGCGCGCACCGCAAACCTTCCCGTGTGCTGCCTTCGAGAAGAGTCAAAAAAAGGCCCGGCGCGAACGCCGGGCCCAGGGGTCTTCTCAGTGGAAATTATTCTGCGGGGACCGGCGTACGTCCGGTAATCATTCCTTCCGCCTTGGTGCCGTCGGCGCGGACGGGGTCGTGCGCTACGTCGCTTTCATCAAGGACCTTGGTCCAGGCGGCGAATTCGAGGCATACGCCGTCGGGGTCGAAGAAATAGACCGAGCGGACGAACACACCGTCATGCATCTCGGCCGACGACTGGGTCGGCGAATCGTCGTGGTTGAGGATGGGGGTCACTTCGACGCCCTTCTCGATCAGCCGCTGATAATATTCGTCAAACTTTTCGGCGCGGACATTGATCGCGATGTGGTTCATCGAACCGTGCGCCGACACAAAGCTGCCCTGGGTGGGAAGCGCCGCAGGCGCCGACACGCCCGGCGCCGCCTCGGGCGCGTCGGGGAACCAGAAAAAGGCCAGCGAGTCGCCGTTTCCGATGTCGAAGAAGAAATGCTGTCCGCGCCCGCCGGGAAGGTCGATCGTCTTGGTCAGCGGCATGCCGAGGATATCGCGATAAAATTCGACCGTCTTCGCCATGTCCTTGCACACGAGCGCCAGGTGGTTGACGCCGCAAAACTCAAATTCGGTGTTCGTCTGTGCCATCATCCGTCTCCTTATTCTTTACTGGGATTAAAGCTGGGGCGGGCCTTCATGCGCTCGAACCAGCGAATAACATTGCCGTTGGCCGGGTCGATCGGCTGTCCCACGCCCACCCCGAAGTCGAGAAAGGCGAAAAGCAGGATGTCCGCGAGACTCACCCGGTCACCTGCGATGAACTCGCGCCCAGCGATCAGCGGATCGAGCCATTTGAGCCCGTCCTGCGCGACGGCCTTCAGCCCTGCCGCGGCCTCCGGAAGGCAGCGCATCCGCGCTTCGAAGAGCGGCAGCCCTTCGGCAAAGCGGAAGCCGTTGGTGAGCGGCTCGCAGATCTTGAGGTCGACGCGGCGCGTCCACATCCGCGTCACCGCGCGCTCCTCCGGGGTCGAACCGATCAGGACGGGGTCGGGAAAGCGCTCTTCGAGATATTCACAGATCGCCGTGATCTCGGTGAGCATCGAGCCATCGTCGAGTTCCAGTGCGGGGGTCTGGCCCGCCGGGTTGACCTCGACATTATAGGGTGCGCGCCGGTTCTCGCCGCCCCTCAGATCCACCACGACCTCGGGGATGCTGATCCCCTTTTCCGCCATGAATAGCGCCACGACGCGGGGATTGGGGCCAACACTGGTAAAAAATCTCATGGCCGTCCTCTCGGTTTCTATCTAGCAGCTTGGAGAATAACTGTCAATTAAATTGACGGTTATTGCAGTTGGAGCCCCGCGCGTGGCCAGCGGACGCGGTAGAGCGTCCCCGTCGTCGAGGCGGTGATATAGGCGTCGCGCCGATCCGCTCCGCCAAAGGCGATGTTCGTGATCCCGATGTCGGGCAACGGGAGGAACTCGGATTCTCCCCCCGCAGGCTCGAATATGGTGATCCCGCCCTCGACCATCGTGGCAACACAGATGCGACCACTTTCCTCGAGCGCGAGGCTGTCGAGCAAACGGAAAGCGGGCGGCGTGCCGACGAAGCGGCCGGGAGACCAGGCACCGGGCGGCGCAAGTTCGCCGGGTGCGACGACGTCCATGGCCCACACCCGCGCTGTCATGGTCTCGCTGACATAGAGCGTCCGCCCGTCGGGCGAGAGGCCAATGCCATTTGGTCCCAGTACCTCGGTGCGCTGGCGGCTGATATGCGAGCCATCGGGGCGCGCATAATAGATCGCGCCATGATCGCGGCCGCTCGCGCGGACCTGTCCATGATCGGTAAACCAGAAACCGCCTTCCTGATCGAAAACGATATCATTCGGCCCCTTGAGCGCTTCGCCTTCGAAATGGTCGTAGAGCGTGGTCACCTCGCCGGTCTGAAGATCGACGCGCTGGATCGAGCCGCACGCGGTCTCGTTCGCCGCGTGGCCCGGGAAGAGCAGCGGCCCGGCCTCGACCCACTTGAAACCGCCATTGTTACAGACATAGGCGGCCCCGTCGGGACCGATCGCGACCCCGTTCGGGCCACCGCCGAGGTTGGCAACGACCGAGAGGCTGCCATCAGCCGAAACGCGGGTCAGCGTCGCTCGCTCGATCTCGACGAGCAGAACCGATCCATCGGCCATCGGCACGGGGCCTTCGGGAAAGCGGAGGCCTGTTGCCACGACCTCCGGCTCGCCAAAGCCGCTCATTCCGATTGCGGCCGCGGCGCGCTGAGAAAGTCAGCGGCGCTGAAGCCCTCCGGAGCCGCGATCTCGACGATCGGATCCTCACGCGCATCATATTCCATGCGCAGCGCGCGGGTGATCACGGCGTGCATGTCGTAGAGACAGGTGATGTACGTGAATTCGAAGATCTGCTCGTCGTTCCAGAAGGTCTTGAGCTTGTCGAACACCTCGAGCGGCACGCGGCCCCCCGCCTGGCTCAGGCAGTCGGCATAGGCGAGGACGGTGCGTTCCTGCTCGTTATAGCAATCGGCGACTGTCCAATAGGGAATGGCCGCGATCTTCTCCTCGCTGACCCCGAGGCCGCGGAGCGACTTGCAGTGCTGCGAAAAGACGAACTGGCTGCCCTTCACCCATCCGGCCCGTGTCTGGCCGAGCTCGCGAAGCACGGGATCGATGGTGCGGGCCGGGTTGCGATAGACCGCAAAGCCCTTGACCGCATGCTCGAAGATGTCGGGCGAGAGCGCGAATACGGTCCACCAGTCGCCGGGCGTGCCTGTCGCGGTGCCGGGCTCAGCCACCGGATCCCGGTCGCCAAACAGGCGATTATAATAGGCAAGAACGGTCTCGTCGGTGACCTCCGAGCGCGGGACTTGTCGAAGAACGGGCATGAGAAACTCCTTAAGCGTTGGCGAATTTGCGGAACTCGGCGACGTGCGCCGAGTCGAAATATTCGTCGAGACGGGTGATCTTGCCATTCTCGACCTTGCACACGATCGCGCACGGAAGGCGGACCTCGCCGTCGTCGTGAACCCTGCGCCCCCTGAGGACGTGCTGCTGAACGAAGCCCCCGGGAAAGACGGTAAGCCGCCGGTCGGCATATTCGCGGTCCTTGATCCGCGCGACCATGCCGGTCAGCGTCTCGGCTGTCTGTTCGGGGGTGACGATCTTCTCATCGGTATTGTGCCAGATTTCGGCAGCGGGGGTGAAGCTGCTGCGCATCGTCTCGATATCCCCCGCCTCGATCGCGTCGAAGAAGCGCTTCGCCATTTCCTGGATATCGTCCTGTTCCGCCATGGTCCTCTCCTTTTAAGGTTTCGCCCCGAACATCCGGCCACCGTTGGCCGCGATCAGTCCGTCGATATCATCACCCTTATATTCAGGATCGGCCGACGGGCCGAAGGCGGAGAGCATATCCTGCGTCACCAGCTCGGCCATTGCCTTCCATTCAGGATGAGTGAAAATCCAATATTCGCCTTTTTCGATCGCCTCGACAACGCGCGCGCCGATCCGGTCAGACGACATGCCGCCTGCGAGGACGCCCTGCATCGCCTGGCTCGTCGCGGCAGCCTTGCCCACTTCCTGATCGACGGGGCGAAGGTTTCGCGTCGTCTCGACGATCCGTGTGGCGGACATTCCCGGCATCAGCACCGAGATATCGACGCAGCTTTCGGCAAGTTCGTTGCGGAGCGCCATCGCGATGCCAAGCGCTGCATATTTGGAGCTGATATAGGCGACCGAAATGGGTGGCGGCACGATAGCAACCATCGAGGAGGTAATGACAAGGTGGCCGGGCTCGCCGCTCGCCTTCATGTCGCCGAGGAATGTGCGGCAGGCATAAAGATGTGCGTGGGCGTTCACGGCATAGTTCCAGCGCCACACCTCGGTGTCATATTGCTCAAAGGGGCCGGAGCCGCCCCCCACGCCGGCATTGCTGAAAAGGATGCGCACCGCGCCGAACCCGCGCGCCGCCTCCCCGGCTCGGACCCAGCTCGCCTCATCGGTCACATCGAGTTCAAGACCGAGCGCATCATACCCCTCGGCGCGAAAGCCGTCCGCAGCCGCCCTCGCACCTGCCCCGTCGATGTCGGCCAATATGAGGCGCGCCCCCTTGGCGCCGAGCGCGCGCGCGGTGGCAAGACCGATACCGCTCGCACCGCCGGTAATAAACGCGGTCTTTCCGCCTACTTCGGTCATTCGGCGAAATCCCTGTCGAGATGGCGCGTCATCGCGAACTGCGCGAGGCCCGCCGCGACCGCGAAGGGGATGATCGTCATCAGCGCCCAGCGGAGACTTTCGTCACCATGAGCAGGCTTGAGCGCGTCGCTTATCACGCCGATGAAGAGGGGACCAAGGCCGAGGCCGACGATATTGAACATCAGCATCAGCACAGCAGCGGCGGTCGCGCGGCTGCGCGGCGGGGTCAGGTTCTGGACGAGGGCAAGCGCCGGGGCGACATAGGCGGTGCAGGCCGCCATCGGGACCAACATCAGTGCAAGCGAGACCTCCCAGCTGTCGACGAGCAGCGCGGCGGCAAAGGTCGGAATCAGCACCGCGCTCGCAAGCGCAGGGATCGAGCCATAGGCGCGCGGCGATCGCTTCGCGGCATGGCTGACAAGCCAGCCGCCGCCCAGGATGCCAACGCCGAAGGTGATGCCGGCCGCGGGGGCAAACCAGGTTGCGATCGCCTCGAGGGGCATGCCCTGCGTGCGCATCAGGAAAGCCGGAATCCAGTTGAGCATCCCATAGCTGACGAAGGCTGCAAGTCCGCTGCCGATCATGACCATGCGCAGCGACGAACGGCGCCAGAACATCGCGAGGCTTTGCGCGAAGGGAAGCGCTTCATCAGCGGTTTTTTGCGCATCCATCGCTCCGCGTGCGGGCTCGCGCACCAGCCAGATCAGGAGCGGCGCGACGAGCACACCCACGCCGCCGATGACCATGAAGGCACCGCGCCAGCCGATATTGGCCGCGGCCCAGGCGCCGAAGGCGGCGCCAACGAAGACGCCGAAGGGACCGTTGAGCGTGAAGAGACCGATCGCAAGCGGGCGCTGCGCCGGGGGGTAGAGGTCGGCGATCACCGAGAGCGACGGCGCGGTCCCCCCCGCCTCGCCCGCGCCAACCCCGAAGCGCATCAGGGCAAGCTGCCAGAAGTTCGAGACGAGACCGCAGGCCGCCGTGAAGCCGCTCCAGACGATGCACGCGATCCCGATCAGCTTGACCCGGTTCCAGCGGTCGGCGATCATCGCAACGGGCACCCCCATCGCGGCGTAGAAGAGCGCGAACGCCAGCCCGGTCAGGAGCCCGAACTGGGTATCGCTGAACTGCATTTCGCTGCGGATCGGCTCGACGAGCACCGAGAGGAGCTGGCGGTCAACGAAGTTGATCGTCCCCACGAGAAAAAGCATCGCAAGTGCGAGATTGCGCCGCACCGCGAGCGAGCGGCCCGATGGCGCGGAGCCTGCTTCGACCACCTCAGCCTGCGTCATGCTTCTCCCCATTTTTTGCGATTCTGCTATGCCGAAAATGCTTAGATATTTAAGTTTATCTGTCAATGTGCTTTACGGTCACCCGACCAAGGGGAGAGAGAAAGCACATGGAAATCGCAGGAAAAAGAGCAATCGTAACCGGGGCGGCCGGCGGTATCGGACGCGCGACGGCGGTGATGCTGGCAGCGCGGGGTGCTGCCGAGATCGCGCTTGTCGACGTCAAGGACGCTGCGCTCGCTGAAACCGCGCGGTTGGTCGGTGCGGCGGGAGCCAATGCCGCAGCGCACGCGCTCGACCTCTCCGACATTCCCGCGGTCGAAGCCTGGTTTGCCACGCACGGCGACGTTGACATCCTGCACAACAACGCCGGCGTCGTCTCGGGCCTGCCGCAATTCCCCGACGTCGACGCGGCCCGCCTGCGCTGGATCATCGACGTCAATCTGACGGCCCTTGTCACCGCGACGCAGGTCGCGGTGCAGGCGATGCGGCGGCGGGGCGGCGGGGTCATCGTCAATACCGCCTCCACCGTCGCGCTCGGGACAGGATTCTATGACGCCATGTACGCGACCACCAAGGCGGCAGTCATGATGTTCACGCGCTGCTGCGCGCCCTTGAAGGAGGAATGTAATGTCCGCGTAGCGGGCATGCTGCCAGGCCTCGTCAACACGCCGATCCTCGACACCACTGGCGCAGGCGGAAAGTCGGAGTGGATGAAGGCGGTGCTCGCCCACAATGAAGCATGCACGCCCGAGGACGTCGCGGAGGGGGTGATTGCGCTGATCGAGGACGACAGCCTTTCGGGCGGTGACTGGGTCGCGGTACGGCGGCTCGAAGGGAAAATCGATTATCAATGGGGGCGTGCGGAAACCCAATAATCCGCCCCCCACCTCGAGGGCGCGGCTTATTGGTCGAGGAAGACCGTCAAAAGCGGCACGACGACCTCGGGCGCCTCGACGGTGGGAAGATGTCCTGCCCCGGGAATGACCTCCAGCCGGGCGCCGGCGATGGCCTCCTTGATCTCCTCATGGTGCGCGCGGCTGGTGATGCCATCTTTCTCGCCCCAGATCAGCAATGTAGGCACCTTGATTTCGCCGAGCCGCGGGCGACTGTCGATCCGCCCCATGATCGCGCGCTGCTGCGCAAGGAATGTTTGAGGGCCGGTGTCGGCCGCCATCTGCCGAGCAATAGCAAGGAGGCGGCCGTCATCGCGCTTCTCTTCGGGAAACAGGATGGGAATGCGTTCCTCGACAACCTGCGCGAACGCGCCGCGCTCCACGAGGTCGATATAGCCCTGGCGACGAGCGGTCTGCGCCGGGCCGTCGGCCGAGGCGAGCGTCGAAATGAGCGCAAGCTTCGCTACGCGCTCGGGCGCGCGGCGCATGACTTCAAAGGCGACAAAGCCGCCCATCGCGTGCGCGACGAGGGCGAATTTTTCGGGCGCATTATCGAGCAATCGCTGCGCAAAACCCGCGATTGTATCGTCGCTCCGATTATCGGCGACGATGATCTCGCGACCCGGCCAGGCATCGATGAGGGGCTGCCAAACGGCGTCGGTCAGAAGCTGGCCGGTCATGAGGACAATGGGAAGCGACATCAGATCACCTGGTGGAGAAGTTGATCGCCCGTAGCGAGGCGGCGGCAATTCTCGTGCGCGACCGTCAGGCTGCGCACGAGCGTTTCAGGGGTGAGCCAGGCAATATGCGGAGCCAGCACAGCATTGGGGATGCCAAGCAGCGGGTTACCGCGCGGCAACGGTTCCTCGGCGAACACATCGAGCCCGGCGCCCCGCAGATGGCCCGAGGAGAGCGCCGCAACCAGCTTGGCCTCGTCGACGAGTTCGCCGCGCGCGGTGTTCACGAGCACCGCGCCCCTCTTCATCGCAAAGGGATCAATGCTGGCGCGCGTATCCTCGGTAAGCGGGATGTGCAGGGAAACAATATCGCTCTCCCCGAGCAGACGAGCGAGTGGCCAAAATTCATAAGGCACCTCGCGGGGCGCGCGCGCGGTATAAACGATCTTCGCACCCAGCGCCGCAAGCACGGGAGCGAGGAGCTGCGCCGAATTACCGAAACCCACAAGGCCGACGGTGCGTCCGCCAATCTCGCCCACCTGATCGAGTTCTGACGGATCGGCGGTCCACCCTTCTCCGGCGCGCGTGCGCGCGTCGAAGAAGCACGTCCGGCGCAGGACCGCCATCATGAGCGCGAGCGCCATTTCGGCGACCGCCTGGCTGTTGGTGCCGGGCATGTTGCAGACCGCGACGCCGTGCGCTCGCGCGGCATCGAGCGCGATCGTATTCACGCCGACGCCGAGCTTCTGGATCAGCTTCAAGTTCGGCGCGGAGGCGATAAATTCAGGTGTCACGGGCGTGAGAACGTGGAGCAGCGCGGTGATGTCGGGCGCCACGGCATCGAGCGGCGCCGCCTCGTCGACATGAACGACGACGCCGGGCCCGAAAATAGCATCGACCGCGTCGCGGAAACCCGGACTTGGACGGGCGTGGAGGACAATCATGCCGCCACCCGGCCGATCGACCCCGCGAAGGCTGAGAAGCCCGCGAATTCGGCGTCGGGGCCCATTGCCTCTTCGATCCGCAGCATTTCATTCCACTTCGCCATGCGCTCCGAACGCGTAAAACTGCCGACCTTCAATTGCCCGGCGTCCCAACCGGTTGCGAGATGCGCAATAGTGACATCCTCGCTTTCACCCGAGCGCGCCGAGACGATCGCGCCCCAGCCGCGCGCGACCGCTGCGTCGAGCGCCGCCTTCGCCTCGGTCACGGTGCCCACCTGGTTGACCTTGATCAGCGCCGCATTGCAAACCCCGGCCTCGGCGGCCCGCTCGACGCGTGCTGCATTGGTGACAAGCACATCGTCGCCGATGATCTGGACCGTTTCGCCGATCGCGGCGGTGACAGCCGCCATCGTCGTCCAGTCGTCCTGGCCCGCGGGGTCCTCGATCGACAGAATCGGATAGCGCTGGGCCCATTCGACGATCCGCGCCGCCATCGCTTCGCCCGAGAGGCGCCCCTCGTCGAGCGCAAGGTCATAGCCGGCCGCGTCGCCGAGCTCGTTAGCCGCGATGTCGAGCGAGATGAATACCTCGTCGCCCGGGCGGTGACCGCTCGCCTCGATTGCCTTCGTGAGCGTGTCGAGCGCGTCCTCGTTCGACGAAAAATTGGGCCACCAGCCACCTTCATCGGCGACCCCTGAAAGCGGTCCCTTCGCTTCCATCAGGCGGCCAGCGGCGCGATAGACGTCGCCGGTGATCTCGAGCGCGCGGCGGAAGCTTCCGGCCTTCGGGCACATGATCATGAAATCCTGCACGTCGGTGCGGCGCCCGGCGTGCGCGCCGCCACCGAAAATCTGGATTTCGGGGAGCGGTACGCGCACCTTCGCGCCGTCTGCAAGATAGCGCCACAAGGGTTCGCGCGCGTGGGCGCTTGCCGCATGGAGTACCGCCATCGACACTGCGACGATCGCGTTAGCGCCGAGCCGCGCCTTGTTCACGGTGTTGTCGAGCCCGCAAAGCGCGGCATCGATCGCGGCCTGGTCGCTCGCGTCCATGCCGGCAAGCAGCTGCGCAATCTCGGACCCGATGGCGGCAACCGCCCGGTTGACGCCAAAGCCGCCAAAGGCGTTGCCGCCATCGCGCAGGTCGATCGCCTCATGGGCTCCGCGCGAAGCACCCGCGGGAGCGATAGCGCGGCCCACGGCGCCCGATTCGAGCAGCACCTCGGCCTCGACGGTGGGCCGACCGCGCGAATCCCAAAGCTGGCGGCCGGTGACGGAGGCGATACGCGAGGTCATGATCTTGTCCTTTTCCAGTCAGAGACGAGCGCGTCGGCGGACCTGGGCGCGAGGATCAGCGCGCGGGCCTGGTCGCGCACGATGCGCTTGTGGCGGGGGTCGGTGAGATAGGGCGCAGGCGATTTGCCTTCGACGCGCGCGACAAGCAGGGCGGCGATGAGCTTGCCCGCCCGGAGCAGCAGCTCCTCCGCATCTTCCCAGTGGATACCGCGGCGATAGGCTGCGACGAGCGCGGCGGCCGCCTCGTTCAGGCGCGCGTCCCCCGACCATACCGCCTTAAGCAGCAGATGGGCCGCGCAGAAGGCGAGATCGAATGCGGGGTCGCCATAGACCGCGCATTCCGCGTCGAGGAATACCGGACCATTGGAGCTGACGAGAATATTCTTGGGGCTGACGTCCCCGTGGACGAGCGCGATCTTGCGTGAGGCGAGATCGGCTGCGAGCATATTCAGCGCGGGAGAAAGTTCAGCATCCTGCTGCGCGACATGGAGCAGGAAGGGATCGATCCGCAGCGCAGCGAACATCTCGTCGTTCGGGAAGAGGGCGCGGTCGCTCTCGCTCTTTGCCGTCGCGGCATGGACCGCGGCGATGCCCTCACCCACGCGCGCCGCAAATCCGCTGTCGATGCGGCCAGCCATCAGTTCATCCTTCCATACGGGGCAGCCGGGAAGGAAGCGCATCGCGAACGCATGACCGGGCAATTCGGCGAGCACTTCGGGCGCGATCGCGGGGTCAACGCTACGGGCGCGCTTGAGCCAGCGAACCTCGCTTGTCCCGCGCTCGACGGGCGCGTGCCATTCTGCGGCGACGCGGAGCTGCGCGAGCGGCCGCTTCACGACGATCGGGCCTGCGGGCGTGTCGACCTTCCAGACATCGCACGATACGCCCCCGGTCAGCGGGACGAGGACAGGATCGCCCTCGCCCGCCAGCCCGGCGGCGCGCAATTGCCCGGCGATATCATCGCCCCCCGTCACGTCAAAGCTTCTCGCGAATCCATGCGCCGACCAGATCGGCCGCATTCTGGCGCTCTTCGATCGAATCCTCGAAGTAGTGGGCGCCGGGGATGAGCTCGAGCCGCTTGTCTTGGGAGCCGAGGAAGTCGAAGATCTTTCGCGCATCGCTCGGAAAGACGCCGGTGTCTGCGGTTCCCTGGACCACCAGCGCCGGAGTGTCGTGCTTCGCAAGGTGCGGCTGTCCCTGGCAGGGCGATGTTTCAAGACTCCACATGTTGAGCCACGTCTTGATCGTGTTGGCACGCCCGATGCTCGGCGTGCGGTTCGCAACCGCAGGGTCCCCGCGATAGCACCAGTTGGGCTTGCGGTCGGAAGGGTCGATCGCCGGGTCGACGCACCGGATGTCACCCCAGCAACGGAACATGGGGAAGATGCGGTCGGGAATGCCCGCATCGTTCAGCCGCTTGAGCTCGGCCTTCGCCCAGTCGGTGATCCGCTGGTTGCGCGCGCGCTGCGCGGCGCGATATTTCGTGATGAACGCGTCCGAATAGGGCGGGCCATTGTCGGGGTTGAAGGGATCGAGCTCGGGATCGGTGGCGACGGGGTCATTCTCATCGATCACCGAGGCGTCCATCCAGTCCGTGAGGACTTCGGGGCGTCCCTGGTGCGCGTTGAAGCTTATGTAAAGATCGCCCTTGATGAGCTGTGCCAGCGCATCCTGGCCCGCCGCGGGCAAGCGATCGGTCAGGGTCGGCGCAATCGCCTCGGCCTGGTAGGCGCCCATCAGCGAACCGCCACCCGAGTTGCCCAGGATAACGATCTGTTCAACCCCTGCCTCTTCCTTCAACCATTTCATGCCCACCCCGATGTCGAGGATCGCATGTTCGAGGAGGAACTGGTCCTCGAAGCCGCGATAGCGCGTGTTCCAGCCGAGGAAACCAAAGCCCTGCCGGGCAAAATAGGGTGCGATATAATGTTCGGAGAAATCGACATTATAATGGGTGGCGATGATCGCGACCTTCGGGCGCTTGCCGGCCTCTGTCCAGTAGATACCCTGGCAGGGATGCCCGCCTGCCTGGATACGCGGCGCGGTCGGCGACACGCGGCCGATAAATTGCGCGTCGAGTCCCTCGATCCCGTTCGGGTCTACCATCATCGTCTCTCCTGATTGTCAGCTTGGATTTCAGCGGGTCACGTCGAAGGGCAATTCATACCCCTCGAGCCCCGCGCGGATTGCCTTCTTGTCGATCTTGCCCGTGGGGCCGAGCGGAATGCTGTCGACGAAAAGCACGTCGTCGGGCATCCACCAGCGCGCGATCTTGCCGTCGAGAAAGGTCTTGAGGTTGTCGGCCGTGGCCACCGCGCCCGGCTTGAGCTCACACAGAAGGATCGGGCGTTCGTCCCATTTGGGGTGAGCCACTCCCACGACGGCGGCGTTGGCAACCGAGGGATGCCCCATTGCGATATTCTCGATCTCGATCGAGCTGATCCACTCGCCGCCCGATTTGACGACGTCCTTAGCGCGGTCGGTGATCTGCATATAGCCTTCGGCGTCGATCGTGCTGACGTCGCCGGTGTCGAAGAAGCCCTCGGAATCGAGCACGTCGCCGCCCTCGCCGCCAAAATAACCGCGCGCGATCGTCGGACCCTTGATCATGAGCCGACCCGGGGTCTTGCCGTCGTGCGGCAGGCGGTTGCCGGCATCGTCGACCAGCTTCATTTCGAGCCCGCAAAGGAGGCGCCCCTGCTTCAGCTTATACGCCATTTGCTCGGGTTCGGACTTGGTCGCAACCGACGCGTTGGGGACCGAGACCGTGCCGAGCGGCGAAGTTTCGGTCATGCCCCAGCCCTGGATAACGTCGACCCCATAATCATCGCGGAAGGTTCGAATGATCGATTCAGGGCAGGCCGATCCGCCGATCGTGACACGCTCCAGGGTCGTGAAGCGTTTGCCGTTTTCCTGCATATATTGGAGGAGCATCTGCCAGACGGTCGGAACGGCGGCCGAATAGGTCACGCCCTCCCCTTCGATCAGATTATAGATGGATTCGCCGTCCATCCGCTGCCCGGGGAGCACGAGCTTCGCGCCGACGGCGGGCGCCGAATAGACCACGCCCCACGCGTTTGCGTGATACATTGGCACCACGAGGAGCACGGTATCGCGTGCCGACAGGCCGAGCGCGTCGCGCTGTAAGGTCATCAGCGCATGGACATAGTTCGAGCGGTGCGAATAGAGGACACCCTTGGGATTGCCCGTTGTGCCGCTCGTGTAGCAGAGTCCGCAGGCGGCATTTTCGTCAAAACCGCCCCAGGCATATTCGGTCGAGTGACCCGCGATCCAATCGTCGAACGCTGTCGCGGGGAAGCTCGTCTCGGGCAGCGAGGCGCGATCGCAGAAGAAAATTACCTTCTCGATCGAGGGCACTTGCGGCAGCAACTCCTCGACCAGATCCGCGGTCGCAGGATCGGCGAGGAGCAGACGGTCGCCGGCATGATTTGCTATATAGGCGATTTGCTCGAGGAACAGCCGCGGGTTGAGCGTATGGAGGACCGCGCCCATTCCGGCCGCACCATACCAAGCCGCAAGGTGCCGCGCACCGTTCCACGCCATCGTGGCCACGCGGTCCCCGACATTGATGCCCTCGGCGGCGAGTGCGTTCGACACGCGCTTCGCGTCGGCGCGAACGGCAGCGTAGGTAGAGCGGGTCACAAGCCCGTCCGCGTCGCGCGATACGATTTCCCGCGTGCCGTGCCAGTTCGCCGCATGATCGAGAATCCGGTCGACCGTCAGCGGCACATCTTGCATCAATCCGTCCATGCGGCTCCTCTTTCCCCTATCGCTACAATAGATAGTATACTAAGCATTTTGCCATTGCAATGCCGGTCGGCTTGCCTCGCCGCGCCCCTTCTTCTAGCGTGGCGCGGTTGGCGCTTGGCTGGCAAACGGGGATTATCGCGGCTTTTCATGCGCACCAATCAGCTTATCATCGCTCTCTTTCAACGCTTCTGCTGGCTCGACGAGGGGCTGCAGGCGCGGCTGCACGATCACGGCTGGCCCGATGTCAACCGGCCGCAGTCGATGGTGATGACGAACATCGTCAGCGGCATCGTGCGCCCGTCGGACATTGCACGCAACCTCGGCGTTTCGCGGCAGGCAATCCACAGCACGATCAACCAGATGGTGAAGCTCGGCATCGTCAAGCTCGAGGTCGATCCCAGCGATCGGCGGAACATGATCGTCGCGCTGACCGACCTCGGGGCTCGCATGCGCGAGGACGCGCAGCGTTCGATGGACGCGCTGACGGCGCAGATTGCTCAGCGGCTCGGCCAGGACCGGTTCGATGCTTTGCTCGCCGCCCTCGAAGCCGACTGGGGCGATAATATCGAGCGTAGCCCCGCCGGGTCTTCGCGCAGCAGCTAGGCGGCGAGCGCCGCCGCGACCTTGACGAGCCGGGCCGCCGTCATGTCGACCAGCGAGGCGGGGAGCG
The DNA here is from genome assembly GCA_044508875.1 of Sphingomonadales bacterium. GTDB lineage: Bacteria > Pseudomonadota > Alphaproteobacteria > Sphingomonadales > Sphingomonadaceae > Sphingopyxis > Sphingopyxis flava_A. Next base: position 74,459 of record JBIQHE010000006.1, read on the forward strand.
GCTCCTTGAGCTGACCCTCTTCATCAAATCCCGTATGGGCAAGCGGCACGAGGACTTGCTCGGGGATCACGACCATCTGGATCGTGTTCAGTATCTGCCTGAGGTGAAGCAGCCCGCGAAGCCCGCCAAAGGGACTGACCGAGGCCGACATGATCGCCGCCGCCTTGCCGCGAAATGCCGTCAGCGCGACCAGGCCCTCATCGCCGGTCGGGCGCGATGCCCAGTCAATGGCATTCTTGAGCAACGCGGGGACCGAGCCATTAAATTCGGGCGAGACGAACAAGACCCCGTCCTGCGCGGCGAGATGCTGCTTGAGCACGAGAGCGCTTTCCGGAAAGGCCTCTTTTTCAAGAGCGTCCGAATAGATGGGCAGGTCGAGCGCCCCAAGATCGAGCGCCGTCACCTCGGCGCCATGCGCCTCAAGCCGCGCGGCGGCGAGCCTCGCCAGCGCCTCATTATAGGACCCCTCGCGCGTGCTGCCGACGATAACCGCAATCTTTGTCATCATTCCTCCCGAACCAAATTCGTTAGAATACTAACTTATGATTCGCTCGGAACGCAACCGATTGTCGGTGCACTCAGGCCTTCACATCCGAAAGCACGGCCAATTTCCGCGTCTCGTCGGCGAGATTCTCGATCACCCGGCGCATCAGCGACTGCAGCGTTTCGACTTCTTCATCGGTCATGCCGCGGGTCGCAATCTCGTGAATCTCGGCGTTCATCGGGGCGAGGGTGAGTTCGAGCTTTTTCGCGTGCGGGGTAAGGAAGATGAAGGTCTTGCGGCGATCATCCTCGGTCTTCCTCCGCGTGATGAAGCCGGCCTTTTCAAGTCCCTTCAGCGCGACGACCGTGGTCGGCTCGCGCATTCCCACGCGTTCGCTCAGCTCGCGCTGGGTGATGCCATCCTCAAGCCACAGCTGACGCAGGAAACGCCATTGGCCAGCCGATACATCATAAGCAAGCGTGCGCCGCTCAAGAAGCCGCGAGAAGGAGCGGAACACCACCCGCGCCAGATAGCCGATGCTGTTTTCCGGGTTGGTGTAAAATTCGGCGGGGTGCCGATAGCTTTGGGTTTTCTTGGCCAATTTCCAATCCCCTTCGGCCATTTTTGGTGGCGGATATGCAGCCCGCCTTGGAGGAACCTTAGAGGCCGAAGCTTCGCCCGACAAGGCGCTTCGTCACCAAAACGGCGCGACAAGCCCGCGATACCATTGGACAAAGCCCGATCAGCCTATATACTTAGAATACTAAGCTATAGGAGCAAGTCATGGAAAAATTTGTCCGGTTGCGAGCCGTGGCTGCGCCCTTGCCGCTGGCCAACGTCGACACCGACATGATCATTCCCGCGCGCTACATGAAGGCGCTCACTCGCGATGGGCTCGGCAAACATCTCTTCCAGGAACTGCGCTATCTTGGCGATGGCCGCGAGCGCGAGGACTTCATTCTTAACCATCCGCGGTGCCGCAGCGCCGGAATCCTCGTTGCCGACCGCAATTTCGCTTGTGGTTCGTCGCGCGAACATGCGGCGTGGGCGCTCGCCGATTTCGGAATCCGCTGCGTGATCGCGCCGAGCTTCGGCGATATTTTTGCAAGCAATGCGCGCAAGAACGGCTTGCTCTTGATCCGCCTGCCTGACCCCGTCTGCGAGCGGCTGCGGAGCGAGATCACATTCTCTCAATATGCGCCGATCGAAGTGGACCTCGAGGCGCAGCAGATCCGGCTCGCGTCGGGCGAGACAATCGACTTCGTCGTCGATCCGGGTGATCGGCGTGTGCTGCTCGAAGGTCTCGACGATATCGGCCGGACGCTCCGCCATGCCGACGCCATCGCGCGCTTCGAGAAGGCGTCCTGAGCGCACACCGAGGGCCGCTCTCGCTTCAGAGCGGAAAGGGGGGGCGGACGCTAGGGCAAGTCTTCGGGCGAGGCGATCCTCCCCGCGATCGCACTTGCTGCCGCGAGCGCGGGGCTCATCAGGTGGGTGCGCCCGCCGCGGCCCTGCCGGTTCTCGAAATTGCGGTTTGAAGTCGCCGCGCAGCGCTCACCCGGGCCCAGCCGGTCGGGATTCATACCGACGCACAAGGAGCAGCCGGGCTCGCGCCAGTCAAACCCCGCCGCGCGCAATATGTCGGCAATCCCCTCTTCCTCCGCCTGTCGCTTCACAAGGCCCGAGCCCGGCACAACCATCGCACGAACATTCGGTGCAACGCGGCGGCCGCGGGCGACGTCAGCGGCGACGCGCAAATCCTCGATCCGGCTGTTGGTGCAGCTCCCGATGAAGACGCGGTCGAGGTGAACACCGGCTATCGGCGTTCCGGGCGCTAAATCCATATAGGCGAGCGCTCGCTCGGCCGCGGCGCGATGCTCGGCATTGGCCAACACCGCGGGGTCTGGAACGAGGCCGTTAACCGAAACGACTTGCGAGGGGTTGGTGCCCCAGCTCACCATCGGCTGCACGCCAGCTCCATCGATGCGCACTTCGCGATCGAAGTGCGCATCGGCGTCGCTCGCGAGCAGGCGCCAGCGCGCGAGGGCCGCATCCCATGCCGCGCCATCGGGCGCCGCGGGCCGTCCTTCCAGATAGGCAAAGGTGGTCTCGTCGGGGGCAACCAGGCCCGCCCGTGCGCCCATCTCGATGCTGAGGTTGCACAGGGTCATCCGCCCTTCCATCGACAGCGCACGGATCCCCGCCCCCGCATATTCGATGACATGCCCACCCGCGCCGTCGACGCCGATGGTACCGAGGATATGCAGGGCCAGGTCCTTGGCAAAGACATTGGGCGCAAGCGCGCCGTCCACGATGATCCGCATGTTGCGCGAGCGCCGCTGGCGAATGGTCTGGGTCGCCAGCACATGTTCGACCTCACTCGTGCCGATCCCGAATGCGAGAGCGCCGAACGCGCCGTGGGTCGAGGTGTGACTGTCGCCGCACACGATCGTCATCCCGGGTTGCGATCGCCCCTGCTCGGGTCCTACGACATGGACGATGCCGCCCCGCGGGTCACCCATCGCGAACCGCTCGATCCCGAAATGGTCGGAGTTGGCAGCGAGCGCCTCGAGCTGCGCGCGTGCCTCCGCGTCGGCGACGCCGGCGGGGCCTGCCGCTTGCCCTTCGGTGGGAACATTGTGGTCCGACAGCGCGAGCGCCCGCTTGGGCTGACGCACCCGCCGGCCAGCTGCCACCAGTGCAGCAAAGGCCTGCGGCGAGGTGACCTCGTGCAGCAGGTGCAGGTCGATGTAGAGCAGCGTCTCTCCATCGTCCTCAGCGACCGAATGAGCGTCCCAAATCTTGTCGTAGAGCGTCCGCGCGCCCCTCATCGCGTGCCTCGACACCGCGGATGTTCCCCTTGCGCGAGCACCATCGAATCGCCTTCTGCTTAATTACTTAGTATTCTAATTATATGCAGAGGGGGCGGCGCGATGCAAGCGGCGAGGATATCCGCCCCGCGCTGCGCCGGAGGCCGAAGCGTTGCTGGGCTCCGCAGCCCAGGCAAACGGCATCAGAAATCGACTTGCGTGCGAATCCCGAACGTGTCTGCCGTATAATCCCGCTCGCCGGTGAGGGCGGCGACAGGGCTATCGTCGATCCACAGCTTTCCGTAATTGGCAGTCAGCCGGACAAAATCAACGGGTGCCCAGACGAGCGACAAGAGCGCGGTCTGCTGCCGGCCACCCAAAACGCCGCTGTCGTTAAGGTCGAGATGATCAAATCTGGCGCTCAACTCGAGCGCGCCAATGCCCCCCTCGGTGATTGGCCTCGAAGGCTTGAGCCGGTCGAAAGCGCCCTCCTTGTACCCCCGGCGGTCGCCGGGGGTCAGCACCATGCCGACCTCGACATATCCGCCAAACCAAGTTGGATCCGTGTCCGCGCGCCGGCGCACAGTCTGCCAGTAAGCCTCGCCCGCCGCATGGAGCGGTCCGGCTATCACCGCAGCCTCCAGCCCCAGGCCGCGCTCGCCCTTTGCATCAAGCTTGCCCGTGTCCACGAGGCGCACGTCGCTCGTGTGAGCGAAAGGCCGCGCGCGATAGCGAAGCGTCGCGGCAGGATCACCGAGATCGCGCAGGTGGAACGAGCCGCCGAGGTGCCATTGGACATCGCCCGTCTTCGGCAACCAGACAGCGCGCGCATCGACACTCATGCTGCGATTGTCATCATCGAAGAGCTCGCGCGCGTTCGCCCCGAACAATCCGCCCTGTAGCAAAAGCGGGCCCCGCTTATATTGTGCCGACAGGCCAACCCGCCGCTCGAAGCCGAAGGCCTGCGAAAAGGCCGCCCGCTCCATTGCGCTCGTGAACAAGTCACTCGTCATCTCATCGAGCGACCAGAAGGGCTTGATGTGCCCCACGGTCACCGATAGCGGGCCCCGACCATAGGTCAGATAAACGTCCGTGAGCTCGACCGTCTCACTCGCGAAATCGGCCTCGACCCGATAGGAAAAGCCTCCAGGGATCTTGCCGTCGACGCCAAAATAGACGCGGCGAAACTCGGTCGCGAGCCCGCCGCGAATTCCGGTTCCGTCGGGCGCCTCGACGCTCGCAAGGTCGAGCTGCATCCGGCCGCGGGGTTTGAAGCTCCAGCCCCGAGCGGAGTTGATCTCGGGCGCACCCTTCCATGCGGTCTCGGTCGCGGGCCTTTCCGCGGCCCGAGGCGTGTCCCCAATGAGCAGAGCGGGGGCCGGCGCAGGCCCCTCGGGCGCGGCACCGAGCCGCACCTCCAGCGCTTCAACCTTGGCGCGCAGCGATGCAAGCTCGGCGCGCAGCGCTGCTCCTTCCTCGGCGCTTATCGCCCCTTCGCTCGCCTCGGCGGGGATGACGGACATCGATGTCGCAAGCAGGGCGGCGGTCAGGCGGTTGCGCATGCGGCTGGCTCCGTTGGAAGGTCGCGGTCTGCGCGCTGTTATGGCCGATTGATGACAGATGCACGTCATTTGGGTGACATTCCCGTGACAGCCGCATGTTCCGAAGACAATTCTTCGCTGCAATGGGCCGCGCACCAAATCCTGGGTGCCGGCCCGCGCGGGGGGCCGCACCCTCTCCACTCTCGCACCCAGCCGCCACCCGCCGAGGGTGCACCGGAACTGGCGCGATATCGAATCTGGGACGAAGCGCGCCATTCTGCGACTCCTTCTGAGCGCGACGCTTGACATTGGATCACGAGGTAGAACACAAGGAACCATATTGGTTACGAAAGTAGTTCGATGATCAACAGTATTCGCGCGGTGCGCCGGGCAAAGGGACTAACGCTCGAGGACGTTGCACTTCGCTGCGATCCTCCCACAACCGCACAGACGATCGGCCGTCTCGAGACCGGAACCCGGACATTGTCGCTTGGGTGGATGAACCGTATCGCCAAGGCGCTCGGGGTCGACGCAGCCGAGCTCGTCCAACTTCCGCGCGATACCCAGCTCAACATAACCGCCCTGCTTGGCGCCGACGGCGCCCACGCCCCGACGCGCCCCGAGCAGGCGCTCACTGCACGTCCGACCGGGAACATGATCGCGGTGCGCGTCACTTCGTCTGTCGGCGATTATCGTGCCGGCGACGAAATATGGTGCCGCCGCCTCGAAGGCGATTGGTCGAGCGCGCTCAACCGTGACCTTCTCGTGCCCCGCCCGGCCGGCCGCTATGTCTTTGCGCGGCTGCTCAACGTCGATGGCGAAAAGCTCCACCTGCTCCCTCCCGGACCGGGCCAGCGGCAACAGGTGGTGAGCAACCCGCCCTGGGCGGCGGTGGCGGTGCGGCTCATCCGAAACCTCTGACCCCCCCGCCCTGAGCTTGCGAAGGGCCGTTCTTTTTCAAGGCGAGGAGAAAGACAGTGCTTCGACTGGCCCGGCATGAATGGAGACGGGGCATGACCACCCCTTTTCGCATCCTCTCGATCGCAACGCTCTTCCCGGACGCGGCGCGGCCCAACTTCGGATTGTTCGTCGAAAAGAGCCTCCGCGCGCTCGCGGCCCGGCCAGGCGTCGAGCTCACCATTGTTGCCCCGATCGGATTGCCGCCCTTCCCCGCTTCGCTGCACCGCCGATACCGCGCGCTTCGGGCGCTTCCGTTCCAGGAAGACCGGGAGGGCCTCACCGTCCACCGCCCACGTTTCGCGCTGGTCCCGCGCTACGGTGCACGCTTCAACCCGGCGCAGATCGCGCGGGCGGTCCTCTCGGCGGTGCGCGGTCAGGCGTTCGATGTCGTCGACGCGCAATTCTTCTACCCCGATGGCCCCGCCGCCATGCGCGTCGCGGCCTCGCTCGGCCTGCCTTTCTCGATCAAGGCGCGCGGCGCCGATATCAGCCATTTCGGCCATGACCCCGCGAGCCAGGCGCAGCTTCTTGGCGCCGCCGATCGCGCCGCGGGGTTGCTCGCCGTGTCGGAGGCGATGCGGCGGGACATGGCTGCGATCGGCATCGATCCTGCCAAGGTCGCGGTTCACTACACCGGGATCGACACCGCGCGCTTCTCGCCCGGAGATCGCGCCGCCGCGCGGGCCGCGCTCGGCATGGGGGAGGCCCCGGCGATCGCAACCGTCGGCGCACTCATCGCTCGCAAGGGCCAGGCGCTGGTCATCGAGGCGCTGTCGGCATTGCCGGGCGTCCATTACTGGATCGCGGGCGCCGGCGAGGAGGAAGGCCGCTACCGAGCCCTCGCGAAGCGGCAGGGCGTTGCAGACCGGGTGCATCTGATGGGCCCTCTCGCCCAGGCCGACCTTCCGCAGCTATATCGCGCCGCCGATGCCGTCGTGATGCCCTCTCGGAGCGAAGGTCTTGCCAACGCCTGGGTCGAGGCGCTCGCGTGCGGAACGCCGATCGTGATCAGCGATGCCGGCGGGGCGGCCGAACTCGTGACCTCGCCCAAGGCCGGGCGCATCGTCGAGCGCACACCCGAGGCCATCGCCGACGCGGTGGCGGCGATCCTTGCCGATCCGCCGCTCCCCTCCGCGGTCGCCGCAAGCCTTGCGGGCCGTTTCAGCTGGGAGCGCAACGGACGCGAACTGGCCGAGCATCTTCGCCGCTGCGCCGGCCTTTCGGGCGCTTAGACGACCGCGCCGTCGTCCGAGCGCGTTACGCGTTCCGCTCCGCCCTCGGCCGTCCGGGGGACGAAGCTGTGCGGGCCAACCTTCAGCCAGACCAGCACCGGCGTTGACATCAGGATCGACGAGTAGGTGCCGACGAACACGCCGAGGAGCATCGCAGCCGAGAAACCGAAGATAACGTCGGGGCCAAAGATCACGAGAACTCCGAGCGCGAGCAGCATCGAGACGCTCGTCATCACTGTGCGCGCCAGCGTCTCGTTGATGCTGAGGTTGAGCAGCGGAACGATCTCCATCTTGCGGTATTTCTTCAGATTCTCGCGAACCCGGTCATAGACCACGATCGTGTCGTTCAGCGAATAGCCGACGATCGTCAGCAGCGCAGCGACGCTGTTGAGGTCAAACTGGATCTGCGTCACCGCGAAAAAGCCGAAGGTCAGCGCGACCTCGTGGAAGAGGCGGCCCATTGCACCGACGCCAAACTGCCACTCGAACCGAATCCAGATGTAGATCGAGATTGCGAGCATCGCGAGCCCGAGGCTGAGTGCGCCGGTGCGCAGCAGCTCGCCCGAGACCTTGCCCGACACCGTCTCCACCGCACCGGTTTTCGCGGTGGGAAAGGCCTTCTGGATGCCCGCGACCAATTGCTTGCCTGCGCTATCGGCGGTGACATTCTCCCCTTCGGGGAGCAGGGTGCGGATCGAGACGGCTTTTTCCGAACCAAATTGCTGGATCGTCGCCTCGCCCAGGCCGACCTCGCTAACCGCGTCGCGAATTTCCTCCATCGGCGGCATTTCGCCGGGGAATTCGACGCGGACCGACTGCCCCCCGACAAAGTCGATGCCAAAGTTCAGCCCGCGAACCGCGACCAGGGCAATCGAGATGACGACGAGCAGGAAGCTCGCCGCCGAGGCGACCTTGCGCCACCTCAGAAAGTCGATATTCGTGTCGTCGGGGACGAGTTTGAGCAAGCGCATCCTTCGCTCCCTTCCTTAAATCGTGATCGCCGCGGGGCGCCGGGCCCGAAGCCAATGGGCCGCGAACATGCGCGTGACGGTGACGGCGGTGAAGACGCTGGTGATAATGCCGATAGTCAGCACCACGGCGAAGCCCTTGATCGGGCCCGAGCCGAACCAGAACATCAGTGCAGCCGCGATGACGTTGGTGACGTTGGCGTCGAAAATCGCGCGGCTCGCTTCCGAATAGCCGAGTTCGACGGCCTGGAACGGACGGCGACCGCGTTTGAGCTCCTCGCGAATGCGTTCGTTGATCAGCACGTTTGCGTCCACCGCGGCGCCGATCGTGAGCACGAAGCCTGCAATGCCGGGCAGCGTCAGCGTCGCGTTGAACGCCCCCATGATCGCGATGATCAAGAAGATATTAAAAACGAGCGCAATGTTCGCGTAAACGCCAAAACGCCCATAGACGATGATCATCATCGTCAGCACGGCGACGGTCGCGATAATGCCCGCGATGACGCCCTTCTCGATCGAATCGGCGCCGAGTTCGGGGCTCACCGTACGCTCCTCGACCACCGCCATTTTCACCGGCAAAGCGCCCGAGCGCAGCGAAATGGCGAGTGCGTTGGCGCTGGCCACCGTAAAATTGCCCGAGATCTGGGCGCTACCGCCAAGGATCGGCTCGTTGATCGACGGCGCCGACAGGACCTTGCCGTCAAGGACCATCGCAAAGCGCTTGCCGACGCTCTGCTGCGTTACGCGGGCAAAGGTGCTCGACCCGCCCGAATCGAAGCGGATGGTAACGACTGGCAGATTTGTTTGCGGATCATAGCTTTGCCGCGCATCGATCAGCTGTTCACCGCTGATCATCACCTGCCGGCTCAGCACCTCGAAGGCCGCGCCGCTGCCCTCGCCCTCGGCATAGGGTACGATTTCGCTCCCCACCGGTACGCGCCCCGCGGCGGCTTCCGCGGGGTCGGCGTTGGCGTCAACCATGCGAAATTCGAGCCGCGCGGTCTTGCCGATCAGGTCCTTCAGCGCCTGCGGGTCCTGAAGCCCCGGCACCTGAACGACGATACGGTCATCGCCTTCGCGGATGATCGTTGGTTCGCGCGTGCCCAGTGCGTTGACGCGGCGATCGATGATATCACGCGCCGTGTCCATTGCACGGCTGACCGCCTGCGCCTGCCCTGCCTTGGTGGGCGTAAGCACAATCCGCGTCACGTCGACAATGTTGATGTTCCAGTCACGCTGGCCGGTCAGCCCCGCGCCCTGCGTTTCGCGGAACAGTCGCTCGCGTGCCTCATCGATCTGCGCCTGATCGCGAACGAGGAAGCTGATCTGGTTGCCGGTCCGCCGCAGTTCGCCGATCGCGATGTCGTCATCGGGGCCATGCTCACCCCGCATCGCGGTGCGCACGGTCTTTTCCATGTTGGCGAGCTGCGTCTTTTGAAGATCAGCAAGGTCGGCCTCGAGCAGCAGGTGGCTGCCGCCCGCAAGGTCGAGCCCCAGATTGACCTTGGTCTGCGCAAAGCCCGGCAGGCTGTTGAACGCTTTTTCGGGCAAGAAGCTCGGGATGGAAAAGAGGATGCCAGCCAGGAGAATGAGGCTGATGCCGATGGTCTTCCAGCGAGGAAAATCGAGCATAGGGTGATTCCGGTTCGAAGGGGGCGCGCCCGCGGATGCGGGCCGCGCCGCGTCAATCGTTGGCGGGCTTGGCGCCGGGCTGAAGAACGTCCGAAAGCGTCGACTTGACGACCTTGATCTTTACGCCCTGCGCGATTTCCACGTCGACGAAATCATCGTCCACGCGCGTGACCTTGCCGACGATGCCGCCGCCCGTAACCACCTGGTCGCGCGGCTTCACTGCCGCGACCTTGGCGCGGTGCTCTTTCATGCGCACCTGCTGCGGGCGGATCAGGAAGAACCAGAAAACGACAAAAATCAGAAGATAAGGGACCAGCATGATGAAGCCGGCCGCCCCGCCCCCCGATCCGGCCGCCTGGGTCAGAAGCAAGTTCGTCGACATGAATGAAAGACTTTCCGTTGAAAGAGCGGCCATTCCCGGGAGGAAAGGGCACGCAAAAATATGGCGCGGCGCCTATCACGCAGGAAAGCGCGGTGCAACCAATGGCTGCAGATCCTCCCCCGCTGGCCTTGGGCAAATGAGGCTGGGATCGCACCGGTCAAGGCGCTCCGAAACGATTATTCCGCCCCGCGGCCTCGCGCGAGACGGACATCGCGTAACAGAGCCTTGCATCCCCCGCGCAGCCGCGCTAGGGGCCTCGCCTGCCCAATCGGGCCGGTCGGGACGTAGCGCAGCCTGGTAGCGCATCACACTGGGGGTGTGGGGGTCGGAGGTTCGAATCCTCTCGTCCCGACCAATTTCTTCCGCTTTCTCCATCGCTACTCAGTCGGGAGGCGGCGCATGTCGCGAGCTACACGGGCGACAAGGGCGCTCGAGAAGGCCGGAATCGCCTTCACCGTTCACAGCTATGACTATGACCCGTCGGCCGAGCGCGTTGGGCTGCAGGCGGCAGAGGCGCTCGGCGAACCAGCAGAGCGCGTCCTGAAAACGCTGATGCTGCGCCTTGACGGCAAGCCCGCTTGCGCGATTCTCGCCTCCGATCGCGAGGTGTCAATGAAAAGGCTCGCCGCGGCACTCGGCGGCAAATCGGCCGCGATGATGCCGGTTGCCGAAGCCGAGCGCGTTTCAGGCTACAAGGTCGGCGGTGTCAGCCCCTTTGGGCAAACGCGCCCCGTGCCCGTCGCGATCGACGAGGCGGCGCTGGCGCATGCCCTCGTCTACATCAACGGGGGGCAGCGCGGGCTGCAGGTGCGGCTCGACCCCCGCGACGCGGCAAGGCTGCTCAGCGCGGCGGTAGCGCCTATCGCTGCCTAGGCTGCAGGCGATTCGGAGGCGGGCCGCCGGGCATAGATGCCATAGGCCGCGATGACCGCGTAGCAGAGCGCGGGCAGTGCCAGCGCGAGCGCAAGATTGCCTCCCGTGGCATCGGCCAGCGCCCCGGTTGCGACGGGCACGACGGCGCCGCCGAAAATCGCGACGTTGATGATCCCCGACCCGTCCGCCGCGCGGTTTCCCAGTTTTTCGCTGGCGAGGCTGAAGATCGTGGGGAACATGATCGAATTCATCAGCCCAATTGCGAGCAGCGAATAGGCCGCGAGGCCGCCGCTGCTGTTCGCCGAGATGAGGATAAGGAGGATCGCGCCGACCGCATTGAAGGCGAGAAGCTTTCCGGGGCTGATCCCAAGATACATCAGGAGAGAGCCGGCGAAGCGGCCGAGCATGGCCGCGAGCCAGTAAAGCGTGACCATCCAGCCGATGACCGCCTCGGGCTGGCCGAGCACGCGGTCCTGCGCCAGGTAGTTGATGATCAGTGACCCGATCGCAACTTCGGCGCCGACGTAAAGGAAGATGCAGAGCGCGCCGAAGCCAAAGCGGCGCCGCTGGAGAAGATCATTGCCGTAAAGCCACACGAGAGGCGCGAGCAGGATGAGCAGCAGTCCGATCAGCGAATTGACGCCGGTCGCAACGAGCGCGCCCCCGATGATGAGGGCAAGGCCGGCAAGATAGCGTGGCAGCCGGACCAGTTCGCCCCCCGACATGGTCGCCGCGTCGTGCGGCAACCGATTGCGGAACATCCACACCGCCGCGGCGACCACCGCGAGCGCGACCGCGATGCCAAGGTAACCATTTACGATCGCCTGGCTCTCGGCGGTCTGATAGGCGGCGAGGGCGGGACCTGTAAGATCCTCGGCGCTCACATTGGCGATCGTGCCGAGGATCAGCCCTGCCCCGACGAGCGGGAAAAGCGTCGTTCCCAGCGAATTGAACGCCTGGGCAAAGGTCAGGCGGCTGTGCGCGGTTTCGGGCTTGCCAAGCAAAGAAATCAGCGGGTTGGAGACGACCTGCACGATCACCACGCCGCTCGCCAGCACGAACAGCGCGAGCAGGAACAGCTCATAGATCGCATTTTGCGAGGCGGGGATGAAGAGCAGGCAACCGACGAGCATCGTAAGGAGCCCTGCGACAGCCCCGCGCATGTAGCCGATCTTCTTGACCAGCTTTGCGCCCGGGATACCGATCACCAGGTAGGCGGTGAAGAAGCAGAACTGCACGAGCATCGCCTGCGTGTAATTGAGCGTGAACAATTCCTTGAGCTTGGGGATGATCACGTCGTTGAGCGAGGTGATACCCCCGAAGATGAAGAAAAGACCCATCACGAAGAGGCGCAGTTCAGGCGCGTCGACATGGGCGCCGTTGCCCGAGGCCGGGCGCGGGTCGGTGCTGCTGGCGGTATCGGGCGCGAGGGCCATGATCATCTCCCGGGAATATGTCGCGTGGCGGGCGCTCTGACGCCGCTTATGTCGCGTAAGACTAGCTGTGCCTTGCGCGGCTGACTATCCGCAAAATCATCCGCATAGCTATGCACAAAGCCGCGCGGCCGCGTGCCCAGGCTAGGGCCGCAAGATCAGTTTCCCGATCGCCTCGCGCCGCTCGATCATCGCGAAACCCTCGCGCCACTGCGCAAGATCGAGGACGGCATGCACGTGCGGGCGGATGCGCCCTTCGGCGGCGAGCGCGTCGATCGCGGCCAGATTTTCGGCGCCGCGTTCCGGAAAGCGGCGCCCATATTCCCCCGCGCGCACGCCGACGACCGAAAAGCCCTTGATGAGCGGCATGTTCACCGAAATCTCGGAGATGCGGCCCGAGGCGAAGCCGACGACGAGCAGCCGCCCACCAAAGGCGATGCAGCGGGTCGACTCGTCGAAGATGTCCCCGCCAACGGGATCGAAGACGAGATCGGCCCCCTTGCCGCCCGTCAGTTCCTTCACCTTCTCACGAAAGCCGGGATCCGCGGCGATCACGGCGTCGGGGCCGTAAAGGTTCGCGATCGCCTCGCGCTTCGCCGGAGTGCTCGCAGCTGCAATCACTCGCGCGCCGAGCGCTTTCGCCAGATCGACCGTCGCGAGCCCCACGCCCCCTGCGGCGCCGTGCACGAGCACCCAGTCGCCTGCAGCAAGGCGCCCGCAGCGCACGAGCGCGACGTAGGCGGTGAGATAGGCCACGCCATAAGCTGCCGCCTCCTCAAGTCCCATTCCTGCCGGCTTCGGGCGCAGCGCGCTGGCTGGAACAATGCAATATTCGGCCATGGCGCCAAGACGATTTCCGCCCACTACCTCGTCACCGGGCGTCCAGCCCTCTACCTGGGCACCGAGCGCGTCAATCTCTCCTGCAAACTCGAGTCCCGGCACGAACGGCAACTCGGGTTTGAGCTGGTACCCGCCCCGCGTCATCAGCAAATCGGGAAAATTGATCGCGGCCGCGCGCACCCGCACCCGAACCTCGCCAGGCCCCGGCTCGGGAACTGGTCGTTCAACGAGCCGGCAGCCCTCATGATCGGGCACCAATTCGCTCACTTCCAATGCGCGCATCAAAAACCCCTTTCCTACATTGTACCCATATGGTTCTTTTTGAATGCTATTGAGAACCACAGGAGCGAATCCATGCCGCGTTTCAAGCCGCGCCGCTTTGACGTCGAACCGCTGATCGAAGCCGTCATCGACCGCGAAGGGCGATATGTAAACCACCCCGCCGACCGAGGCGGCCCGACGTGCTGGGGAATCACCGAAGCGGTGGCCCGCGCGAAAGGCTATTCGGGGCCGATGCGCGACCTGCCGCGCGAGACCGCCGCGGCTATCTACCGCGGCGTCTATTGGCTGGCCCCCGGCTTCGATCGGGTTGCGCTGCGCACCCCTCTGGTCGCCGCCGAACTCTTCGATATCGCGGTTCACATGGGCACCGCCGTTGCAGCCGGCTTCCTCCAGCGCACGCTCAATGCGCTCAATCGCGGCGCGCGGGATTACCCCGATATAATAGTCGACCACAGGATCGGTCCCCGCAGTCTCTCAGCGCTTGACGGCTTCCTGCACATACGCGGCGCCCCGGGCGAGAGCGTGCTGCTCCGCGCGGTTGAGGCGCTAAAGGGCGAACGATACATCGCGCTCGCCGAGCGCCGCCCGAGCCAGGAAGCCTTTCTCTACGGCTGGCTCGCGAGCAGGCTCGGGAGCGCATGAAGTCTCGTTTTTGCTCCCCCACGACAGGTTTCAAAGATACAAGGATCTCAGCCATGAGCAGCATTGAAGGCCTGATCGGCCCCGTCGCCCAGATAATAGACAAGATCATCCCCGACCCCGAGGCGCGCGACCGCGCCAAGCTTGAACTTCTGAAGCTCGAGGGCAGCCTGGAGATGGAAGCTATCCGTACACGCATGTCCGCGATCATCGTCGAAGCAGGCAGCACCGACCCCTGGACCAGCCGCGCCCGGCCGAGCTTCCTTTATGTCATGTATGTCCTGCTGCTCTGGGCAATCCCCATGGGATTGATCACCGCACTGCACCCGGGCACGGCGCGGGTGATTGCCGAGGGCATGAATGCCTATCTCGCCGGCTTGCCCGAACCCCTCTACGCGCTCTTTGGCACAGGCTATCTAGGCTACACCGCAGCACGCACGTGGGGCAAAGCGAAGGGACTTGAGGCTTGAAGGCGGTGCGCGGAAAAGCAGCGGAGCGCGCCAATATGCAAAGGCCGACGATTACCCGTCCTCAACCAGCCACTCGGTAAAGATCCGCTCCGCGCGCCGTTCCGGGCGTGCGAGCGGCCGCGTCAGCCAGTAAGCCCCGACGTCGACCTCGCAGTCGAAGGGCTGGACCAGTCGCCCCTCGGCAAGCTCACCCTTGAACATCGCGGCGGGCGCAAGGGCGACGCCTTCGCCGAGAAGCGCCGCCTGGACCATGATGATCGACGTATCGAACTGGGCTCCGCGCGCCGCGATCCGCGCGGCGTCTGCCGCGTCGAACCACGCCGGCCAATCTTGCGCGCGGTACGATCGCAGAAGCGGCCAGCGAGCGAGGTCGGAGGGGTGAACGAGCGTTTTGGCAATCGCTGGAACACAGAGCGGCGTCATCGGCGCGTCCATCACGCGCACGGCCTCGACGCTCCGCCACGCGCCGTCGCCAAAGCGGATCGATAGATCAAGACTGTCGGTCGAGGGATCGGGCTTGTTGTTGTTGGTGAGGAGGCGAAGTTCAATATGGGGGAAGCGGCGGCGAAAATCGGGAAGCCGCCGGACGAGATGGCCCGCCGCAAAGGTACCGACCACCCCGACGGTCAGCACTTCGCGCGGAACCCCGCCGCGCACGCGGTCGATCCCCTGCTCGATCCGCGCGAGCGCGTCCGCGACGGTGGGGGCGAGCAACTGACCCTCGTCGGTGAGCAGCAGCCCCCGCGACGTCCGATGAAAGAGGCTCTTCCCCAGCCAGGCTTCGAGCGCCTTGATCTGGTGGCTCACCGCCGCCTGTGTGACGAACAGCTCCTTCGCCGCCTCGGTAACGCTGCCCTGCCGGGCCGCGGCGTCGAACGCACGCAGCAAATTGAGCGAGATTTCGGTAATCGCCATGTCGCATGCCTTAGAAAATCTAATAGCCCTTCTGACCTATAGTCGCTTGGAGGCAAGGCGGAACTTGCCAATATTCGCCTCGCCCGTAGCCTGCCCCATGAGGATATCGATATGACGAGTGCATTGCTGTCACGCCGCCACCTGCTGTCGCTCGCCCCTGCCGCGGGGTTTGCCGGCTGGACCATGCTCGCAGGCTGCACCTCGGGGACACGCGAAAGACCTGCAAATCCACCGGAGACGTCACGCGCTACGGCGCGGCGGCTCGCGGCGCTTGAGGCGCAGGCGGGGGGACGGCTCGGCGCATTTTTCCTCGATTCGGCGAGCGGGCGGACAATAGGGCACCGTGCCGACGAACGTTTCGCGCTCTGTTCGACCTTCAAATGGCCGCTGGCGGCCGTGGTCCTCAAGGCTGTTGATGCGGGCGCGCTGACGCTCGCGCAGCGGGTTCGCTTCGACAAGACAGATCTTCTATCCAACTCTCCGCGTACCAGCGAGAATCTTGCGAAGGGTAGCATGACCGTTGCCGAGCTCGCGGAGGCGGCGATTACCGTCAGCGATAATGCCGCCGCAAACCTCCTGCTGTCCCTTGTCGGCGGGCCCGAGGGAGTAACCCGCCAGTTCCGTGCCTGGGGCGACCCGGTGACGCGCCTCGACCGTCGGGAACCGGAGCTCAATCTCGTTGGCGCGGCCGAGATACGCGACACGACGAGCCCCGCGGCGATGGCGGCGCTGCTGCGCACCCTCCTGCTTGGCAATGCACTGAGCGGTGCATCACGCCAGCACCTCGTCGACTGGGGCGCCGCGACGACCACGGGCCCAAAAAGGCTACGCGCGGGCCTGCCCGCATCCTGGCGGCTTGGTCACAAGACCGGCACCGCAATGGCGCCGGGAATGATGAACAAATATAATGACATCGCGATCGCCTTCCCGCCGCGGGCCGCGCCGCTCTTGATCGCCGCCTATTATGAGGGCCCCGTGGCGGTTGATGCCATTCGAGGCGGAGACGAAGCTGTCCTCGCCGCCGTCGGGAGGCTGGCAGCGGACTGGGTCCGCGGCGTGTAATCGCCTGGTGCAGCCCTCCAAACCTCGCGTCATGCGCGAGCGAAAGGGGGCCCTTAATCCTGCGAAAAACGAAGCTGGTGCCTGCGCCGCTCAGCGGGGGCCTAGGCGCAGGGAGGTCAGGCAGCGAGCGCCGTCCTCACCGCCGCCACCGCCGCTTCAGCCGCGCTGCCATCGGGACCCCCGCCCTGCGCCATGTCGGGCCGACCGCCGCCGCCCTGCCCGCCGAGCGCCGACACCGCGGCACGTACGAGCTCAACCGCATTGTGATTTCCGGTCGCATCGTCGGTTACCCCGACCGCGACCGAGGCGCGGCCCTCGTTGACGGCGACAAGCATCGCGACGCCGCTACCGACCTGCTTCTTCAGCCCATCGACCGTGCCGCGCAATTCTTTCGGGTCGAGCCCCTCGACGACCTGCGCGAGGAAGGCGGTGTCGCCGACCTTTTCGACCGCCGGTCCGTTCGCAGCGCCGGCGCCGCCGCCCATCGCGAGGGCTTTCTTCGTTTCGGCGAGTTCGCGCTCGGCCTTCTTGAGCTGCTCGGCAAGCGCCGCCACGCGCGCCGGCACATCGTCGGGCGAGGTCTTGAGGGCAGCAGCGGCAGCCTTCAGCGCCTCGTCGCGGCTGACAAGCCACGTGCGCGCCGCTTCGCCGGTCAGTGCTTCGATGCGCCGCACACCCGAAGAGACCGCGGATTCGCTGACAATCTTGAACAAGGCGATGTCGCCGAGAGCACGGACATGGGTACCGCCACACAGCTCGACCGAATAGCTCTTGTCGTCGGCCTTGCCCATGCTCAGGACGCGCACTTCGTCGCCATATTTTTCGCCGAAGAGCGCCATCGCGCCCGCGGCGATCGCGTCGTCGGGCGTCATGAGCCTTGTCGTCACCGGCTCATTGGCGCGGATCTGCGCGTTCACGTCCGCCTCGATCTGGGCGATCTCTTCGGCGCTGAGCGCCTTGGGGTGCGAAAAGTCGAAGCGGAAACGGTCCTCCGCCACCAGGCTGCCCTTCTGCGTTACATGCCCGCCCAGACGGTTGCGTAGCGCGGCGTGCAGAAGGTGCGTCGCGCTATGATTGGCGCGGATGCGGTCGCGGCGTTCGGCATCGACCGCGAGCTGTACCGTATCGCCAACCTTCAGCGTCCCTGCCTCGAGCTTCGCCTGGTGCGTGTGGAGGCGGCCGAGCGGCTTTCCGGTGTCGCGGACATGGGCCTTTGCGCCTTCGAGCGTCGCGATCGTCCCCGCGTCGCCCATCTGACCGCCGCTTTCGCCATAGAAAGGGGTCTGATTGGTGAGCACGACAACTTCGTCGCCTGCCACCGCCGCGTCGACGGGCTTGCCGTCCTTGACGAGCGCGATCACCGTGCCCTCGCCCACGGTCGCGCCGTAGCCCGTGAATTCGGTGCTGCCATTGGCTTCGGCAAGATCGAACCAGATTTCGTCCGACGCCTTTTCGCCGCTTCCCTTCCAGGCCGCACGCGCTGCCGCCTTCTGCTGCGCCATTGCCGCATCGAATCCTTCCCGATCGACCGATATGCCCTGCGTGCGCAGCGCATCCTCGGTAAGATCATAGGGAAAGCCGTAGGTGTCATAGAGCTTGAAGGCGACATCGCCTGGGAGCGTTGCCCCCTCGCCCATCCCTGCCGTCGCTTCGTCAAGGAGGCGCAGCCCCTTCTCGAGCGTCTGGCGGAACTTCGTTTCCTCGCGCTCGAGCGTTTCGGCGATGAGCGGCTGGGCGCGGATCAGCTCGGGATAGGCGGCGCCCATCTCGGCGGTCAGCGCGGGCAGGAGCCGGTACATCAGAGGGTCTCTTGCGCCGAGGAGGTGCGCGTGGCGCATCGCACGGCGCATGATCCGGCGCAGCACATAACCGCGCCCCTCGTTCGAGGGAAGGACACCGTCGGCGACGAGGAAGCTTGACGCGCGAAGGTGATCGGCGATGACGCGGTGGCTCGCCTTGTGCGCCTCGTCGGCGGGAACGCCGGTCATCTCGACCGACGCAGCGATCAGCGCCTTGAATGTATCGGTGTCATAATTGTCGTGGACCCCCTGGAGCACAGCAGCGATCCGCTCGAGCCCCATGCCGGTGTCGATGCTCGGTCGCGGCAGGTCGACGCGCTCGCCTCCCGGGAGCTGCTCATATTGCATGAACACGAGGTTCCAGATCTCGACGAAACGGTCACCATCCTCTTCAGGCGATCCCGGAGGGCCGCCCCAGATATGATCGCCATGGTCGTAGAAAATCTCGCTGCACGGCCCGCACGGTCCCGTGTCGCCCATCGACCAGAAATTGTCGCTCGTCGGGATGCGGATAATCCGGCTTTCGGGCAGACCCGAAATCTTGCGCCAAAGGTCGAACGCCTCGTCATCGGTGTGATAGACGGTTGCGGTCAGCTTCTCCGCGGGCAGCCCCCACGTCTTGGTGATCAGCGTCCAGGCGTGATGGATTGCCTGTTCCTTGAAATAATCGCCAAAGGAGAAATTCCCCAGCATCTCGAAAAAAGTGTGATGGCGCGCGGTAAAGCCCACATTGTCGAGATCATTGTGTTTCCCGCCGGCGCGCACGCATTTCTGCGACGAGGCCGCGGTACTGTAAGGGCGCTTCTCCAGCCCTGTGAAGACATTCTTGAACGGCACCATGCCCGCGTTGACGAACATCAGCGTCGGGTCATTGTGCGGCACCAGCGGCGCGGACGGCTCGATATGATGGCCCGCGCCCCCGAAATAGTCGAGGAAAGAGCGGCGAATGTCGTTGGTCGATGTCATGCGCGCGATCTAGTGCGGGACGGCGGGTTTCTCAAGCACAACGCGCAGGCCCTTACCGCCGGCACAGGCCCTCAACCTGCTCCTGGGTCAGGCCCTGCTGCTCGACGAGTGCCGTCGCGATAAATTGAACGTCATATTGAGCGATCTGATACTCGTTCGCGCGCACACGGTGAACCACGATCCCGCCGCAAGTCCCCTCGATGCCCGGATGATCATCGATCACCGAGAAGACGGCGTAGGCCCCGGGGTAAGCGGCGTCGTCGGGATTGTTGACCCATGCCTCGAAGTGCGGGGTAAGCGACCCTCCACTCGCGGTTCGATGTTGCACGGCGGCCTTGCGCAATCCCTCCCATTGGGCCTGCGTCACCTCCGCGAGGGGGTCCATCATTGCGATGCCTGCCGAGTCTCCCCGATCGAGCCGGTCAAGAAATCGCGTAACGAACTGCGTCGCGCCCGCCGTATCCTCTGCGCTGGCCTTCCAGTCGGCGGGCACCGGCTTGTAGGGATCGGTCTCCCGGTCGAAGCAGAAGAAATTCTGCTGCATATTCTCGATCAGCATCACGTTGCGATCGGTGTCGACCCGGGTCCCGAAACTGTGGCGACCGAAGCGGACGCCCTCAAAGCCGCAGCGTTCGGCCGCGGCGCGTTTGAGCCGCGCGGTCACGCTGCTCATGGTTTCTGCATCGAAGGTTTCCACGTCGGCCCGGTAGCCGTGCCCCGGTGCCGGCTTGATCGCGATTCCGGGCTCCCCGGCCGCGGCCAGCAGCAATGCCAATGCCAACATCGTCATAGCGCCCCCTGTCTGCCGCCTCGCCCGCGGCTTGCTATAGTGCGGAGGCGCGCCCGGCCGCGCAAGGGAGATTTGTCGCCGCGTTCAGAAGCCTGTAGCGATCCCCTTGCCCAGGTAGCAGGCGAGCTGGTGAAGCACGTCCGCCTTGGGGACGCCGTCCTCGATCATGTCAGGCGGCACCTCTGACACATCGGTGCGCACAACCGTGAAGGGCGCCGCGGGTTCGGCGCGGTGAACCACGACGTAGCCGCAATCCATCGCCCCGTCGGTGCGGTCGCCGCGAAAGTCGAAGGCGGCATAGATGCCCTGCGGCTGGCCCGGAGGGTCGAGATACCAGCTCAACCTGATGATGCGGAGTGTCCCGTCGGCCCAAAGGCCACTGCGCTTGCGCAGGTTCATTTCCCATTCGAGCCGCGGGCTCGAGGCCTGGAGCGACAGGCGGAGCATGGCATAGGCGGCGTCATAATCGCGCCCCGCGAGCGCTGTCACATAGGCAGCGAGGCGGTCGGCCGCCGCTTCCTCGTCGGCGGTGGTAGGCTCGAAGGTCACGCCGCTGGGCGCGACCACGTTGCGTTCGACAGCGGGGCCGAGCTCGGGCGGAGCCGCAAGCGCGCCCGCCGCGAGGCCGATCAACGCCGAACCCACCGCGATCCTGAGAAGAAAGGGGCCCGGCTCAATACCCATAATAGGCCCCGCCCTTGTCGCGCGCACGGCGCCATGCGGGCCGGTCGTGACACATGTTCACGAAGCCCGCGAGCTTCGGATAGCGCGGTGCGAGCCCCTGCATCACCGCAATCTCGGCGGGAAAGCTCAACATGATGTCCGCCGCCGAAAGCGCATCACCGACAAAATGGCCGCTCGGACCGAGCCGGCTTTCCATATATTCGAAATGCGAATCGAGCTGCTGGTTAATCCGTGCCTCGAGCGGCTCCGCGGCTGCGCCGAGCCGCGCTGTATAGATGCGCAGGAGGATCGGCGTCATCGCCGACCCCTCGGCGAAATGCATCCATTCAAGGTGACGGACATGCGCCTCGCTGCCGCGTTCGGGGACCAGCGCGCCGCCGCCATGACGTTCGCACAGATATTCGACGATCGCCCCCGATTCGGTCACCACGCGGCCGTCATCCTCGATTACAGGAGACTTGCCGAGCGGATGCACTGCGAGCAGCTCGGGTGGTGCCAGATTGGTTTCAGGATCCCGATTATAGAAGCGTATCTCATATGGCGCGCCGATTTCCTCGAGCAGCCAAAGGATCCGCTGTGAACGGCTGTTGTTGAGATGGTGAACGATCAGGCTCATCGCGTTTTCCTTCTGGCCGCGTCGGATCCGACCAAGGTTGGAGTGCGCCGGCGGGAATGGGAAGAAAATTCTTGGTGGCTTGGAGCGAAGCGCGTTCCGCCAGGCGCGTGAGTATCGCGTGCTCATGGCTCTGCGCCGAGCCTTACAGGCGCGGAAGAAGCGATCCCGCCTGCCCGCAATCCGGGCGCAGATTTTCTGGGAAATCGCCGAGCAGGTGTTCATCGGATGATTCCGACAGCGTCCGTTCTCCCGACGACGAATGTTACCGGCGTTATCGCCCCAAGGCCTTGATATCAACGGCGGGCGGGCCGACCTGCGAGAGGGGGAGGCAGGTTCAAGGGATATGGCCCGCCGCCGTCGGCCGGCCGGTCAAGAGGGGCGCGACCGGCCGGATGGCGAGTGTCAGGGTCGCTCGCGCAACCCCGACGCTTTAGATGTCGTCCGCGCCCTCGTCCTCGGGGCCCGCCATCATTTCTTCGGCCACGGCATCGGTGCGGCCGCGGATCGCGGTTTCGAGCCGCGCCATCAGTTCGGGATTTTCGGTGAGGAAGTTCTTTGCATTCTCCCGGCCCTGCCCGATTCGAATCGAGTCATAGCTGAACCAGGCGCCCGATTTTTCGACCAGCCCCGCTTTGACGCCGAGGTCGAGGATCTCGCCGATCTTCGAAATACCCTGCCCGTACATGATATCGAACTCGACCTGCTTGAACGGAGGCGCGACCTTGTTCTTTACCACTTTTACGCGCGTCGTGTTGCCGACGATCTCGTCGCGATCCTTGATCTGGCCGGTGCGGCGAATGTCGAGGCGGACCGAGGCATAGAATTTGAGCGCATTGCCGCCCGTTGTCGTCTCGGGATTTCCGTACATCACGCCGATCTTCATGCGCAGCTGATTGATGAAAATCACCATGCAGCGCGACCGGCTGATCGAACCGGTGAGCTTGCGCAGGCTCTGCGACATGAGCCGCGCCTGGAGCCCGACATGGCTGTCGCCCATCTCGCCCTCGATTTCGGCGCGAGGCACCAACGCGGCAACCGAGTCGACGACCAGCACATCGATCGCGTTCGACCGCACCAGCGTGTCGACGATCTCGAGCGCCTGCTCGCCCGTGTCGGGCTGCGATACGATCAGCTCGTCAATGTCGACCCCGAGCTTCTTCGCATAGACGGGATCGAGGGCATGTTCGGCGTCGACGAACGCCGCGGTGCCCCCCGTCTTCTGAGCCTCGGCGATGCAGTGCAGCGCCAGCGTGGTTTTGCCCGAGCTTTCGGGGCCGTAGATTTCGATGACGCGACCGCGCGGCAAGCCGCCAACCCCGAGCGCAATGTCGAGCCCGAGCGACCCGGTGGAGATCGCCTCGACCTGCATCGCTTCCTTCGAGCCCAGTTTCATTACCGAGCCCTTGCCGAAAGCGCGGTCGATCTGAGCCAACGCGGCGTCGAGCGCCTTCTGCCTATCCGTTCCGTTCACTGATTTCCCCGATTCGACGAGTGACAATTGTCCGGCCATAACCGTACCTTTCCTGCTCTAGAGCGAAGGCAGAAGCATCGCAACGCCAGAGCCATGTACGCCATTTGTTCTCAAAGAACAAGTCGAGAACATGCAGGTGTTAAATCATTCCGGAAAAAAATCGTTCAGCACCGCCTCTATCTCGCTGAGCCGGAACGGCTTCGAGACGAGTTTACGGTGTGCATGCACGGGCGGGATGATGTCGCCGCCGCCCGAGGTGAACGCAAATGGAATGTCGCGCTCGGCAAGTGCGTCGGCGACCGGCCATCCCTTCGTCTCTCCAAGATTGATGTCGATGAGCGCCGCGGCGATTGGCTGCGCCTCGATGAGGGTGAGCGCATCCTCGACCGCAGCCGCCTGTGCCGGCTCGGGAAAACCGAGTGCCTCGAACATGTCGACCAGCATCATGCCGATCAGCACGTCATCCTCGACCAGCAGGATCAGGCGATCATCCGTCATGCGATGCCCGGTGCGCCGCTTCGTCGAGCGCGGCCGAGGTTGCCTCTGCAAGCTGCGCGACCGAGAATGGCTTCGGCAGGAATGCGACCCGGTCGATGTCGATCGACTGGCGCAGCTGCTCCTCGGCATAGCCCGACATGAAGAGCACAGGAAGGTCGGGTCGCTTTGCGCGCATCGCCCGCACCATCGCCGGGCCGTCCATCACCGGCATCACCACGTCGCTGATCACGAGGTCGATCCTGTCCATCGTTCCAAATTTTTCAAGTCCTTCTTCGCCCTGCGCCGCGGTCACGACGGTATAACCCGCGCGAACCAGCGCGCGTTCCGCGACCGCGCGAACCATGTCCTCGTCCTCAACGAGCAAAATGGTACCGGTACCCCACTGGCTCTTGCGCGGCTTGACCTGAGGCGGGGCCGGGACGGCTTCGCCGCTTTCGCTGTGATGGACGGGCAGATAGATGATGAAGCTTGTCCCCTGCCCCGGCTTGCTGTCAGCGAAGATGAAGCCCGCCGACTGCTTGATGATGCCGTAGACAGTGGAAAGGCCAAGTCCGGTGCCCTTCCCGACATCCTTGGTCGTGAAGAAGGGTTCGAAGATCTTGGGGAGCACGTCGGCGGGAATACCGGTCCCGGTGTCGCTGACCTTGAGCGCGCTGTAATCGGCGGGGGGCATGATTTCGCTGCCCATCTGCCGAACCTCGGCGGCGGTGACCGGGTAGGTCTCGATCGTCAGCGTGCCGCCTCCCGGCATCGCGTCGCGGGCATTGACCGCGAGGTTGATGATCACCTGCTCGAGCTGGCCGGGATCAGCGCGCACCGCGCCCAGCCCACGGCCGTGATGCACCGACAGCTGCACCGTGTCGCCAATCAGCCGCTTCAGAAGGTGCGAGACCTCCGAAATAACGTCGGGAAGCTGCAAAATCTGCGGGCGCAGCGTCTGCTGGCGCGAAAAGGCGAGCAATTGCCGGGTAAGGCTCGCCGCACGGTTGGCGTTGCTGCGGATCTGCTGGATATCGTCATAGTCGCTGTCGCCCGGCGTGTGCCGCATCAGCATCAGGTCGCAGGCACCGAGGACCGCGGTCAGGATATTGTTGAAGTCATGCGCAACGCCCCCCGCAAGCTGACCGACCGCCTGCATTTTCGACTGCTGCGCGACCTGACGCTTGAGCCGCGATTCCTCGCTCGAATCCTTGAGGCTTAAAAGGACTGCCGCGTCGCCAAGCCCGCGTACTCCGACGATGCGCATCGACACCGGCTCGTCGCCCTGGGCCGCAAGCCGGATTGACAAATCTCCTCCGACCTGCTGTCCGCTACTGTGCCTGCGGATCATGTCGGCGAGCGGGCCCTTGTCCTCGGTCACCACCAGATCGCCCGGGTAGCGCGGCATCCTGCCATCGCCGATACCCGCGGCCCGCATGAAAGCGCGGTTCATGTACAAAAAGCGCCCGTCGCGATCGACCATCGCGAGTCCGAAAGGCAGCAGCGAGAGCAGGGTCTCGACATAAGTCTGAGCAGTACCGCGGTCCGCGGGGCCGATCTCTTCATCGATCAGCGCGAGAAGCATTGGCCCGCCCGCTTCGGCAGGCGCCAGCGGAATCTGGATCAACCGCACCGGCGTTGGGCGGTCGCCCTCGCCGGCAAAATAAAGAGCGCCCGCATCGTCGAGGCGCAGCATCGCCGCGACGTCGCGTCCCGCGTAGTGCGCGCGGTCGACCTCGCCGAGCGCGCGTAGCAAAAAGGCTTCGTTGGCGGCGCGAAGCCGTCCCTCGGCGCTGACGAGCGCGGTCATCACCCCCGCCTGGCCAAGGGTGCGCCCTGCGGGACCATCGAGATGGCGGGCGATCTCGGACGCGAGGTCAAGCCGCTCGTGCGCCGAAAAACGCCAGACCAGATAATCCTCGGCCTGTCCGGTTCGCGTGACTTGCGCGCGCAGTTGCAGCCCGCCGACAGCGATTTCGTCGGCACGCCCCTCGCCGTCGCGCCACGCGGCGCGCCCGGCATTTTTGAGCAGTTCGGCGCCCCGACCCTCGAGCGGCAGGCCAGGGGGCGTCACAAAGCCCCCCATCCATGTCGCGAACAGGTCGTTGGCGCAGACCATCCGGCCCGCGCGATCGGTGACGGCGATGGCGACATCGTCGTGCGCGACCGCCTGGCGCAGCATCGTCCAATCAGGAGGCCCCGCCTCGCCCGTCGCAGCAGAGGGGAACAGCCGGCGGGCGAGAATCACGCCGCCAACAGCAAGGGCGATACCCGCGACGAACCCGGCCGCCAGGACGGCATCGCGCGTTGCCCAGAAGAGGAGCGCGACCGAAAGCAGCGCAAGGCCGGCAAGCAGGCCTGCGTCGGTGCGCGACAAGCTTCCCGGCGCTATCGCGGCGAGAGCCGCCCCCCTGCCGACATCGGCATCAACGGAACGCAGGCTCTTCGCAGTCAAGTCTTGGCTTCCCCTATTGGCGCATTACCAGATGCGGACACGATTCTCAGGGGCCAGATAGAGCGTCTGGCCTTCCTTGACGCCATAGGCCTTATACCAGGGATCAAGGTTGCGCGAGACCCATGTCCGCTGGATCGACGGAGAATGCGGATCGGTGGTGATGCGCTGGGACAGATTCTGTTCGCGATAATTGCGCCGCCATACCTGCGCCCAACCGAGGAAGAAGCGCTGGTCGCCGGACATCCCGTCGATCACCCGCGCCTTCTTGCCGCCAAGCGACTTCTTGTAGGCGTCATAGGCAATCGTCAGCCCTGCTAGGTCACCGATATTTTCGCCCAGGGTGAAGGTGCCATCGAGATGCTCGCCGGGCAGAATCTCATAGGCGTCATATTGTGCCACGAGCGCCTTGCCGGCGGCTTCGAAGGCGGCAACGTCCTCCGGCGTCCACCAGTCGGCAAGCTTGCCGGTCTCGTCATATTTGGCGCCCTGGTCGTCGAAATGATGGCTGATTTCGTGGCCAATCACCGCGCCGATACCACCATAGTTGATCGCGGGGTCGGCGTGAGGATCGAAGAAGGGCGGCTGCAGGATCGCGGCCGGGAAGACGATCTCGTTCATGCTGAAATTGGCATAGGCGTTGACCGTCATCGGGGTCATCGCCCATTCCCAACGCCGGATCGGCCCGCCGAGACGGCTGATATTATCGTCGTGCGCGAACTGGTTGGACCGCAGCGCATTTCCGAACAGGTCGTCAGCTCGGATTTCGAGCTTGCTATAGTCTTTCCACTTGTCGGGATAGCCGATCTTGGTCGTGAAATTAGCGAGCTTCGCACGCGCCCGGACCTTGGTTTCGGGCTGCATCCAGGTGAGATTGTCGATGCGGTCGCCGAGCGCTGCGATGACATTCTTCACGAGCTTGTCCATTTCCGCCTTGGTTTCAGGCGTGAAATATTTCGCGACATAATCCTGGCCGACGGCCTCGCCCATATTGTTCGTCGTGAAATCAACCGCGCGCTTCCAGCGCTCCTGCATTTCGGGCGTGCCCGAGAGCGCGGTCCCGTAGAAAGCGAATGCCTCTTTCGCGACCGCGTCGGGCAAAACGTCCGAGAAGCTGTCGAGGCTGCGAACGAGCAGCAGATCCCGGATCACGCCGATCGGCGCATCGTCGATCAGCTTCGCCTCGCCCGTGAACGCGCTCGGCTGCGCGACGAGGAGCGAATCCTCCTGGACCCCGACACCCCGAATGAAGTTCATCCAGTCGAAACCGGGCGCGGCCTCGGCGAGTTCGGCGATCGTCATCTTGTTATAGATCTTGACCGCGTCGCTGCTGTCGTTCTTGTCCCAGTGGACGGCCGCGATCTGCTTTTCAAAGTCGTAGATCGCCTGCGCGCGCGCCGCGGCATTCGCTTCGCCCGCGAGCGCCAGGACATTTTCGAGATGCTGAAGATAGGCGGCCTGCAGCTTCGCGTTGCGCTCGCCGTCCTTCAGATAGAAATCGCGGTCGGGCATGCCGATGCCGCCCTGATACAATGAGTAGATATAGACATCGGGGTTCTTGTCGTCCTGTCCGACATAGCCGCCGAAGAAGTGCTGGACCCCATTGCGGTCGGCCTCGGCGAGCAGCTTCGCGAGCCCCGCCTTGTCAACGCTGCGGATCTTGGCGAGCCAGGGTTCGATCGGCGCGAGGCCCTTCGCCTCGACCGTCGCAGCGTCCAGATAGGAGGCATAGGCGCGCCCGATCATGCTGTCCGGATTGCCCTTCGCGGCCTCGAGAATGTCCTGCGTGCGCTTTTGCGAGAGGTCGGCGAGCGCGGTGAACATGCCATAATTCGACTTGTCAGCGGGGATCGCGGTGTTTTTGGCCCAGGTGCCGTTGGCGTAGGCATAGAAATCATCGCCCGGCAGAACCGTCGTGTCCATGCCCGAGGTATCAAAGCCATAAATACCGATCTCGGGCCCGGCTGACGCTTTTGCCTTGGCGCTCGCGGGCTTTTCCTTGGCCGCCAGCAGCGCCGCCGGCGCACCGAAAAGAAGGGCGCCGAGCGCTGCTGTCGCGAGCAAGCGCGAAGAGAGTTGCGGACGAGTCATGATTTTCCCCAGTTTCTTAACTAGACAGGATCGTGCTGCGCACAGGCGCCGCACGGGCTGATGATAGCTATAGCCTGGCGCAGGGGCGGTTCAACTGGCCGACGTGTCGCTCGTCGACGCCTCAAGTCGTTTGTCGCGGGCCAGCGCGAGCTTGCGCCGCCAGCGCAGTCGGATCCAATTGTCCCAAATGAGCGCCGCGAGCAGATGACCAACGACGGCTGACACCGCCGAGATGACGAACAGCCCCGCGATCAGCGCGGGCGCAGCGTCCGAGAGGAGCCAGCGCAGCCATTGCGCAGCAGTCGCTCCCTGTTCGATCATCACCGAAAAGGTCGCAACATTGGCGTGGAGCCCGAACATGCGATCGCCCAGCCACACCGACGCGGCGATAATGAACGGCGTCGTCACGGGGTTCGACAAGAAGGTCATTGCGGCGCCGATGGGGATATTGGCGCGGAAGGGCAAGGCGAGCAGCGCAACGCCAAGGATCTGCACGCCCGGGATCAGAAAGAAGATGCCGACGAAAAGGCCGAGCGCGGTTCCACGCGGTACCGAGGTGCGAGTGAAGCGCCACAAATGGCTGTGCGCCACGCGGTGCGCGAACGGTCGCACGAAGCGGCTCGCCAGCAATTCCTCGCGCGTCGGCGAATTGCGGCGAATCCAGTTCATCACCGCCGCCTTGTCGCGGACCTTGGGGTCGCGAGGCGCGTCGCCGCTCATCCGCGCTCCTTCAGCAGTCTTTGCTTGTCGCGCTTCCAGTCGCGCTCCTTGATCGATTCGCGCTTGTCGTGCGCTTTCTTCCCCTTGGCGAGCGCGAGTTCGACCTTGGCGCGGCCGCGGCTGTTGAAATAGACTGACAGCGGCACGAGCGTCATGCCCTGACGCATCACGCCTGCATGCAGCTTGTTGATCTCCCGCTCGTTAAGGAGCAGCTTGCGCGGCCGCCGCGGCTCATGGTTGAAACGATTGCCGTGGCTGAACTCGGGAATATTGGCGTTGATCAGCCACACTTCGCCGCCCGTGACCTCGGCATAGCTTTCAGCGATCGTCCCCTCGCCAAATCGCAGCGATTTGACCTCGGTGCCCTGCAGCGCGATCCCCGCCTCGAATACCTCCTCGATGGAATAATCAAAGCGCGCGCGCCGGTTTTCGGCGACGACTTTCTTCTTGTCGAATTCGGCGGCGGACTGCGGACGTGCCATCGGGAAACCTAGAGAACTCCTGCCGCATCGAGCGCGGCGTCGACGGCAGTGCGCGACGCGGCCGACGCGGGGATGATGGGCAGACGCACTTCGGGGTCGAACCAGTCGTGCACGCGCGACAGCGCATATTTGACCGGCGCGGGTGAGGCGTCGGAGAACATCGCCTTGTGCAGCGGAAAAAGCCGCTCGTGGAGAGCGAGCGCGCGCGCCCAGTCGCCCGCGGCGCAGGCTGCGGCGAAATCCGCGCAGAGCCGCGGCGCGACATTGGCCGTCACCGAGATGCAGCCAGCCCCGCCCATCGACGCGTGCGGTAGCCAGAGGTCGTCATTGCCGCTGAGCTGACAGAAATCCTGTCTCGCGCCGGCGCGGTGGGCCGTCACGCGCGCAAGATCGCCGGTCGCATCCTTGACGGCGACGACGCTGGGGATCTCGGTAAGCTTGCACATCGTTTCGGCGCTGATGTCGGTCACGGTGCGGCCGGGAACATTATAGATGACGATCGGCAGGTCACTCGCGTCGGCGAGCGCGCGAAAATGGGCAAGCACCCCCTCTTGCGTCGGCCGATTATAATAAGGCGCGACGACGAGCGCTGCGGCGGCTCCCGCGGCCTGCGCGTGGCGCATGTGGCGGATTGCGGTCGCGGTGTCGTTCGACCCGCACCCGGCGATCACCGGGACGCGCCCCGCGGCGGCCTCGATGCAGCAATCGATCACCCGGTAATGCTCGTCGAAGCCCAGCGTCGGGCTCTCGCCCGTGGTGCCGCACGGCACCAGTCCGCTCGTCCCCGCGTCGATCTGCCAATCGACCAGCCGTTTGAAAGCGGCCGCGTCGAACGCCCCGTCTCGAAATGGCGTTACCAAGGCGGGAATCGACCCCGAAAACATGTACCGCTCCTTTACAAAAACAGGCCGCGCCCGTTACAAAATGATCAGCGCGCCGCCTAATGAACGCCTATTCAGCGCGCTGCAAGGAGTTTGCCACTATCATGCCGGGCATGTCCGATCTGTCCTCCATCTCCCGCCTCGCCCTCGCGGCTGCCCTTTTCATCCCCGGTATTGCCTCTGCGGGGGAACTCACGCCCGAGCAGATGGCCTGGTACCGCGCGCAGATGGGCCTCGCCTCGGTGTCGACGAGCCCCCCGAGCGCGACCAATCCGGTCGGGGATGCCGTACTCGAATGGCGCCGCCTCACCCAGGACAGCAACGCCTCCTTCGACCGGCTGTCGCGCTTCCTGATGGCGAACCGCGGCTGGCCGGACGCCGACAAGATGCGCATTCGCGCCGAAAAGGCGATCGCGATCGACAGCTTCGATCCTGCGCGCACCCTTGCCTATTTCAATGCCTTTCCGCCGAAGACGCCAAGCGGCGAACTGCGCATGGCGCTCGCGCTCAACGCGACGGGTCGCCGCGACGAGGCCAATGCCGCGGTGCGGCGCGCGTGGACCGGCGGCTCACTGACCCAGGACGAGATCAACCGCGTACTCACATTTTTCCCCGGCACGCTGACGGCTGCCGATCATGACGCGCGCATGGAGCGATTGCTCTGGTCGAACGACACCAGCGCCGCAGCACGCCAGATCAGCTTTACCTCGCCCCAGAAGCGCACGGTCTTCTCCGCCCGCCTTGCAATGCTCAGCAATGCTGTCGATGCGGCGCTTCAGGCCTCGGCGGCCGAGGCGGCGAACCCGTCGCTCCTGCGCACCGACCCCGGCTATATCACTGCCAAGGCCACCTGGCTGCGCCGCTCAGGCCGCGAAGGCGAGGCGCGCGCCCTGCTGGCTGGTCCGCGTGAACTCGCGAGCGCACCGCTCGATGCCGAGGAATGGCTCGAGACCTTGCTGACGAACGCGCGCCTCGCCAGCGCGGGGGGCGACAAGGCGACCGCCTACCGCATCGCGAAGCAGATTGACGATGCGCTACCAGCAGGCTCCGTGGTCCGCGAACAGCCGCTGGGCGTGCGGGACGATTATACATCGCTCGCCTGGCTCGCAGGCGAGCTTGCCTTCAAGCAGCTGAACCGCCCGGCAGAAGCGGTGCGTCTCTACCGGGCCTATGGTGATGCCGCCCGCTCGGCGCAGACGCGGACAAAGGGCTATTATTGGGCGGGACGCGCGGCGCTTGCCGCGGGCGACGGCGAGGCGGCGAACAGCTATTTCGCGGAGGCTGCACAGCATTACGACCAATTTTATGGCCAGCTTGCGCTCGAGCGCCTCGGCCGCCCGCAGCCTCGCCCGGCACCGACACCGAGCATCCAGGTCTCGCAGGCCGAAAAAGCTGCGTTCGAGGATGACCGGCTGGTTCGCGCTGCGCGCGCGCTCGGCGAAATCGGCGCGTGGCGTGAGCAGTCGCTCTTCCTCCGCGCCCTTGCACAGAAAGCAGCCTCGCCGGCTGATCATCTTCTCGCGGGCCAGCTCGCATCGCAGATCGGGCGCCCCGATCTTGGCGTGATGATCGGCCGCAGCGCGCAGGCGAACAGCCTCGACGCGGTCGAGGTGTCAGGTTTCCCGACCGTACGTGTCCCCGCAGGACATGAAAGCAACTGGACATTCATCCATGCGATCGCGCGGCAGGAAAGCCAGTTTGACAGGGCCGCGATCAGTCATGCCGGCGCGCGCGGCATGATGCAGCTGATGCCCGGCACCGCCCGCGAAGTCGCAGGCAAGCTTGGTCTGAGCTATGACGCGGGGTCGCTGACCACCGACACCAATTACAACATGACCTTGGGGTCGACCTATTTCCAGCAGATGCTCCGCTATTTCGGTGGCAGCTATCCGCTTGCGGTCGCGGCCTATAATGCCGGCCCGGGCAATGTGAACAAGTGGCTTCGCGCCAACGGCGACCCGCGCACGGGCGCGATCAGCATCGTCGACTGGATCGAGGCAATCCCCATCTTCGAAACGCGCAACTATGTGCAGCGCGTGCTCGAGAATGCCGTCGTCTATGACACGCTGCGCGCGGGAAGCGGCTCGCAGCCCAAGGCGCCGCTGAGCTTCTATCTCGGCAAGGCGACACCCGGGTAAGTCTCGGTGGCTGGAGAGCGGACGAACATTATCTCGCCCGCGGGCTATGCCGCGCTGCGCGCCGAATATGATGCGCTGCTCGGGGATGAACGCCCGAAGTTGGTAGAGGTGATCAGCTGGGCGGCCGGCAACGGCGACCGTAGCGAGAATGGTGACTATATCTATGGGCGCAAGCGGCTGCGCGAGATCGACCGGCGGCTTGCCTTCCTCGCCCGGCGGATGAAGGCCGCGCGCGTCATCGACCCGGCGGCGCAGCCCGACAAGAGCCGCATCTGGTTCGGCGCGATGGTCGAACTCGCCGATGAGGACGACAGGCGGCGCAGCGTCACGCTGGTCGGTGATGACGAAGCCGACGCGGGCGCCGGCCGGATCGGATGGAACAGCCCCCTCGCCCGCGCCCTCCGCGGCGCAGCAGTCGGCGATCTGCGCACCGTGATCTTGCCGGCTGGTCCCAAGGAATGGGAGATCCTCTCGATCACCTATCCTTGACGCCCTGTGATCATCGTCACAGCCTTTGCAGCGACGATGCGATAGAAATGGGTGCCTGCCATCGGGCTGCAGGAGGGGGACAATGCGTTTTCTGCTGGCTTTACCGGCCGCCGCCACGGTCGCGTGCGGCGCATTCGCGCAGCCCGGACCGCGCCACAGCGAGGCCGCTATTGTCGCCATGCTGAAACCGGGCGAAGAACTCGAGGCGCGGGTCGACGGCGACTTTAATGGCGATGGCGAAACCGACACCGCATTTATCGCGGCGGGGCCCGGTCAGCGGACCGTTCACGTGGTTTTTGCCGCGCGCAAAGGGGCGGAATTCGGCTTTGTCCCCGCGGGGCGCTTTACCTTGCCATCCGACCGTCTCGGCCCGGCTGATCTCTCAGTGATCAAGGACGTGCTGGTGATCAAGGATGTCACCGGCGGGACGACGGCACTCGCGGCAACCTATCGCTTTCGCGGCGATGCAGCGGCGGGGAAGATGCAGCTGATTGGCCTCGATGCGCGGCTCTACAGCCGCACCTTCGCCCATGATGGCGCGAAGATGAGCTGGAATCTGCTCACCGGCGACCTGATCACCGCGCGGCTTGAGCTGACAGCGAACGGTGAGGATAGCGCTTACAGGGAGGCGGGCACAAAGCGCGTGCGAAGGCCGATCGCCATCATCGACATGGAATATACCCCGGACGCCGCACTCGAACTCGCAGCGATGATGCCGTCGAACCAGCCTTGATCAGGTCCGCAGCAACGCTGGAATGATCCATATTGCGGAAAGCACGATCACGACGGCGGTTAGCGATATTGCAAGCACATAGCGCACATTGTGGCCCTTCACCCCGCTCGAGGCCTCTTCGTCGGTGACTTCAACATGGTCTTCGACGATTTTCATCTCTTGTCTCCCTCTCGGTTCACCATCGATACGCGCCGCGGCGCCAGCCGGTTCCGCTCGCGGCGGATGGGAGAGGCGTGCCAGAGGGTCTGTAAGCCGGGTTCTGTCCACCCCTTTTTTAAGGGGATAGGCGATCATTCCTCTAGGCGGACGGTTGCCCGAACGCTCAAGCAGTCAACCCGGACGGCGGGGCCGGAACCAGCCCTGGGCCAAACCCTTGCCATCCCTATTCGACCTTGCTCCCGGTGGGGTTTGCCGTGCCGCGTCCGTTACCGTCCGCGCGGTGCGCTCTTACCGCACCCTTTCACCTTTCGCCTGGCCGAAGCCGTGGGCGGTCTCTTCTCTGTGGCACTTTCCCTAAGCCCGCCCAAAAGCGGACCCGCCGGACGTTATCCGGCACCGTGGTTTCCGTGGAGCCCGGACTTTCCTCCCCCTCGCTTGCGCGAAGCGGCGATCGCCCGACCCTCTGGCACGAGCAATATAGCATGACCTCCGGGATTTGCGAGGCCTTCAGTCCCCCTCGGGCTGGGGAAGCAGCAGCGCGAGCAAAATCGCGCGGCATTCCCCATCGATCGTCCCGTCGATCAATTCCGGACGGAAGCGTCGCTGGAATGCAACCGTGGCCGCGAACCCGTCTGTCACGTCATAACCGAAGCGCTCGAGCGCAAGGAGAAAGCCCGCGTCGGTCCACAAGGGGTCGGTAAGCTTTTTCGTCGGGCGCGGGAGGGCGAGGCGGCGACGCGCGAGTGCTTCCCAGGGAAACAGCTCCCCTGGATCCTGCTTGCGCGCCGGAGCGATATCGGAATGGCCCACGACATTGCCGCGGGTGATTGCATGACGATCCTTGATCATGTGGACGAGCCGAACAACCGAGGCGATCTGCGGTTCGGGAAAGGGCACGTAACCCCACTCATGCCCAGGATTGACGATCTCGATCCCGACGCTCGCCGAATTGATGTCGCTGATCCCGCGCCAGTGAGACTTGCCCGCGTGCCAGGCGCGCTTTTCCTCCGGCACCATATGGGTGACCTGTCCATCCTCGCTGACGACATAATGCGCGGATACCTTGGAGGCGGGATCCGCAAGTCGATCAATGGCTTCGGCGCCGGTCTTCATACCCGTGTAATGGAGGACGATCATCGAGACTGGCAGCGAGCGTTCGTCGAAGTTCGGAGACCAGCGTTCGATATAATCGTTCATGCCCGTCGCTGCCCGTTTCCTGTCACCCATCTGCCGCTTGCGCCAGCGGGGGGCAAATTGCAAGGTTCGACCATCGTCAAGCGGCGACGCGGCGCACCTGCTGATCGGCGGGCTCATAGAGGCCGCGCAGGCGCGGGCTGGCGACGAACTGGTCGGTTTGGCCAAGGACCGTCTCCCCCGCTCCCAGCACGAGAAAGCTCTGCGGCGCGGCCACCGCGCGCAGGCGGGCAAAGGCCTTGAGACGCATTGGCGCTGCAAAATAGAGGAGCAGGTTGCGGCAGAATATAAGGTCCGCCGCCTGCGTCAGCGGCGGCCGGTCGACGAGCATATTTTGTACGGCAAAGTCGATCCGGCGCCGAAGATCCGCCTTTGCGAGCCAGCCAGCCTCGGTCTGGTCAAACCAGCGCACCATGCGCTGCACGGGAAGGCCGCGCTGGATTTCAAACTGGGTGTAGATGCCGATGCGCGCGCGGGAAATCGCATGATAGCTCACGTCGGTGCCGACGATCTGGATCTGCCACCCGGCCCAGCGTTCGGCCTGCTCTGCAAGCAGCATCGCCATCGAATAGGCTTCCTGCCCTGTCGAGACGCCGCAATGCCAGATCGTGATGCGGCGCGAGAGAGCGTTGACCTCGCGGATATGGTCGAGCGCCTTGGTAGCAATATCGTCGAATACACTGTGTTCGCGATAAAAAAATGTCTCATTGTTGAGCATCGCATCGACCGTGTCGTCGAGCAGCTGGCGACTCGTCGAGGTGACGAGCGCAGCAACGAGCGCATCGAGATCAGCGATGCCGTGGCGCTGCATCACCGGTTTCAGCGACATTTCGATCCGCCATATCCGGTTCGGCGACAAGGTCTGCCCGGTGCGCGATTCGAGGACCCCCATCAATACGCGGTAGGCCGACTCGCTGGCGGTCCCGCCCCCCATCATCATGGCTTGCGCCTCGGAAGGAAGCTCCCGAGCATCAGCGCGATCGCGTCTGGGTTGAGTGTCGCCGCGGCGATACCCGTCTTGCTCACCGCGCCCGGCATGCCCCAGATCACGCAGCTTTCGGGCGCCTGCGCAAATATGGTACCGCCGGCCGCCTTGAGCCGTGCGGCGCCGTTCGCGCCGTCGCGGCCCATTCCGCTCAGCACCACGCCGACACCGCCCTTCCCGTAAACTTCGGCGACCGAGGCGAACATCGGGTCCGCCGAGGGGCAGCATCCATTTTCAGCCGGGTGCCGGTCGAGCGCGATTTCGCGGCGGCGACCGTTGGCGACCACGACAAGGTGCGCGTCCCCCGGGGCAAGATACACATGTCCGCGCTCGACATTCATTCCCGCCGCCGCCACGCGCACCCGGCGCGCGGTCATCGTTGCGATCTGCCGCGCGTAGAATTCCATGAAAGCGTCGGGCAGGTGCTGGGTCAAGAGGATCGGCGCGGTGATGCGGGGGTCAAGATGCGCGATGAAATTCGCAAAGGCGGGGATGCCGCCGGTCGAGGCGGCAACGGCGATACACTCGAGCGGCTGGTGGGTATCGATCGCCGCGACGGGCGCGGGCGGCACCGGCAACTGCGCGGGCCGCGGCACAACAGGCGCCGCGGGGGGCCGCTGCCCCAAGGTCAGGATCCGCTCGGTGAGCACGTCGGCGAAGCGGCCTGAAAAGCTGCCCCGCCCCGGCTTGGCGAGCGTGTCGCTCGCGCCAAGCGACAGTGCGACGATCGCTGCGGGTCCGCCTTCGTCGCAATTGGAGGAGAGGATCAGAACACGGGCTCCCTGGGCGCGCTCCAGGAGGTGGGGTAGCGCGTCGAGGCCGTTCATTCCCGGCATTTCGACGTCGAGCACGATGACATCGACGGGCTCACTCGCCAAAAAGGCGAGCGCGTCCTGTGCTGATGCGACCGAGGCGCAAATCTTGAGCTCAGACCGCTGTTCGACGATCC
The DNA here is from genome assembly GCA_044508875.1 of Sphingomonadales bacterium. Lineage (GTDB taxonomy): Bacteria > Pseudomonadota > Alphaproteobacteria > Sphingomonadales > Sphingomonadaceae > Sphingopyxis > Sphingopyxis flava_A. The sequence goes on from JBIQHE010000006.1 coordinate 111,058, forward strand.
TCTCGAGGATGCTGCGCACGACCAGGCTGTCATCGACGAGCATCACCCGCACTGTGCGCGTCGAGGGCATGGAGGCCGCTTCGCGGCCAGAAAGATCGAGCTGTGGCTGGCTCACGGTGGTCCTCAGGCGACGCCGACGAGCTGCAATTTCCCTTCGAGTGTTTCGCGGTCGAACGGCTTCATCACATATTCGTCCGCGCCGGCCTCGATCGCCGCGCGAATATGGTCGATGCTATTCTCGGTCGTGCAGAAAACGACGCGTGGCCGCTCGGCCTGCCCGAAATCGAGATCGTTGAACGCCCCCAGAAACTCCATTCCGCTCATCACCGGCATATTCCAGTCGAGCAGGATCACATCGGGACGGTTCACCCGGCAGAAGGTCAAAGCCTCCTGCCCGTCTGCCGCTTCTTCGACAGCGAACGCCATGCTTTCAAGAATATGACGCGCGACCTTGCGAATCACTTTGCTGTCATCGACGACCAGACAGGATTTCGACATTCTGATATTCCTCCGCCCCCGGGGTAGCACACCTTGCTAACGCGAAGGGGTGTCCAGCTCGTTAATAAACGCCCACATCAGGCCGCGCTCGCGACGGGCAGCGTCACGAAATGCGCAGGATCAACAACGAGCAGCGATGCGCCATCATGTTCGATCATCGCGTCGGCGACCCGGGCCCAGCCAGGAAGAAGCTTTCCCGTGACCCGCGTTTCTGGCGCCTCGATGAAGCAGACATCCTCGATCTCGTCGGCGAGCAGCGCATAGCCATGGTCGGCGACGTCGACGACGATCACGCGCTGACCCTCAACGACGCTCACCGGGGGAAGCCCGACGACGACATGCGGGTCGATCAGGGTGAAGACGCGGCTGCGCAGGGCAAATAGTCCCGCGACATGGGGCGGGGCAGCGGGCACCTCGACAGGGGTCCCGACCGTCACCACCGAATGGATCGCCCGGCTGCGGAGCGCAACGCGGGTGTCCGCGATCCGCGCAACGAGGTAGAGCTTTTCCATCATGGACGGCCTCCTCCTACCCGGGTGCGCAGCGCTTCGAGCAGTGCCTGGCGATCGTAGCGATAAACTGACTCATCGTCGGGTCCGGCGGCCGCAACCGCGGCGCGCAGCCGGATCACCGGCACCCCGTCCGCGCCGGGATCGGCGTTATCCGAAAGGGACAATAGCACGTCCGCCGGGCCGGTCGTCGCGGCATCCTCCGCCGAGGCAACGCGGTAACCCGCGCCGCGCAGGATCGGGGCCAGGAAATTTTCGCCCCACCCGTCGGCATCGCCGAAGAGCCGGCAGAGCGGCGGGCGCGGACCTGCGGCTGCCTCCCCGAGCGCATATTGCTGCATGAGCCAGAAAGGGTCGATCAGTTCGACCGGCTCGCCGCCGACGAGGGTAACGCCCGCGATCAGCCCCTGCGCTGCTGCCGGCTGGACCGCGTCTGGCAGCCGCACGATATCGATCACCGCCTCGATCGGGTAGCAGAGTACGCGCTGCCCGTCGTGCAGGCGCAGCAGTTTGAGCATACCCGGGCCTTCGGGAAGCTGCGCTTTATGGACCGGGAAAATTTCGTCGCCAATCTGCGCCTGCACCGTCCCCGCGCTTTCGAAAAGCGCGAGCGCAGGAACTTCTTCGACGCGTTCGATGACCGACAGCCGGACGCCGCGCACGCGGCCCCCGATGTCCTGGAACAGGAGAAGCTGCGCCGCCTTGCGCGCCGCGACCGCTTCTGCTTCCGCTTCGGCCGCCTCGTCGTGGCGGCGACCTGCCTCGGCTGCGTCGATCCCTGCAGCCGCGAGCAGTCCCTGAACGTCGAGAAGCAATACCGGACGGCCATTGTCGGGCAACGTCGTCCCGGCGTAGAGTCCGGTCGCCATGATGAGCGGCGCGGCGGGTTTGATCACCAATTCCTCATGATCGTGGATCGCGGCGACGCTCAGCGCATAGCTTTGCCCCTGCCCCGGCCGCACGATCACGATCGCGCGATCCTCGACATCCTCGTCCACCGCTGGCTCGAGGCCCAACATCTCCTCGAGCCTCAGCAGCGGAAATTGCTCGCCGCGTACCGTTGCGAGTTCGCCGCCGCCGACGCGGTCGATCCGTATGCTGTCGCTGCTCTCGAGCAGGATCTCGCGGACGGCGCCCCGCGGAATTGCAAAATATTGTCCCCCCGCGCGCACCATCAGACCCGAGATGATCGTGAGCGTCATCGGCACGCGCAGAATGATCGCAAGGCCGCGTCCTTCTTCGTTGCGCAGCTCGACCACCCCGCCGATTTTCTCGAGGTTCGCCTTGACGATGTCCATGCCAACCCCGCGCCCCGATACCGAAGTGACCTGCGCTGCGGTCGAGAATCCGGGGCGAAATATCAGCTCGAGCTTGTCCTTCAGGCTCAGCGCGCGCGCCTCGGTGGCGGTGATTACGCGCGCCGC
>JBIQHE010000006.1:113588-164628 GCA_044508875.1 Sphingomonadales bacterium
GCGCGCCGCGACCGCCAATGTCGCGGTCACGCCCTTCCCCGCCGCGACGCGCTGGTCCAGGGGCTCGATGCCATGGTCGACGGCATTGCGAACGATGTGGATCAGAGGGTCCCGGATATTCTCCATCATCTCGCGGTCGAGTTCGACCTCGCCCCCGCTCGCGACGAACTTCACCTTCTTCCCCATGTCCTGCGCAAGATCCCGGACGATACGCGGCAGCGGGGCAAATAATTTGTCGATGCGCTGCATGCGCATCTGGCTGACCGACTGACGCATTCCCGCGATCGAATCGGAGAGGCGGTCGAATGAAGCGATCAGTCGCGCGTCTGCCCCCGATTCGCGCAGCATGCGGGCGAATTCATTGCGGGCGAGAACGATGTCGGTGACCCCCGTCATGACGCTGTCGAGGAGCGGCAATGGCACGCGGATCGAGCGCCAGGCCTGGAGCTCGGCGGCAAGATCGTCTTCGCGGCGCAGCTGGACTTCGGCCGGTTCGGGCGCCGGAGGCTGCTCGGCCGCAAATGCCAGAGCTTCGATCACATCGGCATCGTCGCCTGCGGGCTCACCGCCCCCGGCACCGAGCGCGCTGCAGAGCTGGGTCAGCCGGTCGATAACGCCGAGCACGCCGGTGACGAGAGTCGCATCTGCGGGCCGGTTCCCGCGCCGTACCTGGTCGAGCGCATCCTCGGCCGCATGCGCGAGAGCCGTGACGCGCGGCAGCGACAGGAAACCCGAGCTGCCCTTGATCGTGTGGACGAGGCGAAAGATCGCGTCGAGCCGTTCACGGTCACCGGGGTCGGCCTCCCATGCGACGAGCGCGCCGCCCGCCTCGGCCAGAATTTCCGCGGTTTCGGCCAGAAAGTCGTTCAGCAGATCGTCCATTGCGGTTCCGGTGCGCCCCAAAAATCGAAGCGCGACCATGCCGGACAATGGTTAAGGGAGACTTTACCCGCGCCCGCGCAATATGGCGCCGACGAGAAGCGAGGTGGGCGTTTCGCGCGCCAACATGACCGTACCACCATTCTGCTCGGCCACCGCCTGGACGAGCACCGCCGGCGCGGTGCGCGACGTCATGTCGCCGGCTCCTTCGCCCTCCGCGAGGATGCGCTCGACGTCCTTGTCTACGAGGATGCGTTCGGCCTCGGCATGGAGTGCAATCTCGATGCCTCCCTGCTGCTTTTCGCACCCGATGTCGAGCCGGCCGCCGCGCACCAGCGCGTCGACGAGGATCAGGGCAAGGTTGAGGATGATCTTGACCGCAGGCTTCGGCAAAGGTTCATCGCCGATCATCCAATTGAGCGTGATCGGGCGATCGGCCATGATCCCCTCGATCGCGGACCTCGCTTCGGCGGGCGGCACGGCCTCGCCGAATCCACCTGCCGAGCCGAAAGCGAGCCGGAAGAATTTGAGCTTCGCGGCGGACGTCCGCGCGCTCTGCTCGAGGAGATCGAAGCAGCGCGCGCGCATGTCGGGGTCCTTTTCGTCAGCGAGCAGTTCAAGCCCGTTTGCGAAGGCCCCCACCGGGCTCAGCAGGTCATGACACAGCCGTGAGGCCAGCATGGACGCGAAATCGACTCGATCGTCGGTCATGGATGAAATGGCTCCCCAGCGCAGATCCGGACGTTTCCGGCATGCCGGTCCCTAGGGCAAGCGCGGGCCGAAGAGCAAGGGCGAACCCCCCTTTCCAAATGTAGCGAGCAGGCGCCGCGCATCCGGCGAGGGGACGAACAAAATAGGATCAGCCAATTCTTGAAATTCCCCCGCTCGCACCCACATCCGCCCCAATGCAGGGGGACGAGGATATTCTGACCGTCGCGCTCGATGAGGGCGCCGCCGGACTGCGGCTCGACCGGGCGCTCGCCGATGCGCTTCCAAACCTGTCGCGCGAGCGACTGAAAACGCTGATCAGGGGCGGCCGCGTCGCGGATGCCAATGGCGCGGTGCTCTGGGACCCGTCGGCGAAAGCAGCAGCGCCCGCAATGATCGTGGTCCGTCTTCCCGCCCCGGCACCTTCGCACAATGTCGCGCAGGACCTTGCCTTGGTCATCGCCTATGAGGACGAGCATCTGATCGTGGTCGACAAGCCGGCAGGAATGGTCGTTCACCCTGCTGCGGGCAATGTGGATGGCACGCTGGTCAACGCGCTCCTCCACCATTGCGCCGGGCAGCTTTCCGGGATTGGCGGCGTTGCGCGGCCGGGTATCGTTCACCGCATCGACAAGGATACGAGCGGGCTCATCGTTGCCGCGAAGCACGACAAGGCGCACGAAGGTCTCGCAAGGCAGTTCGCCGCACACAGCATCGAGCGCCGCTATCTGGCGATTGCGACCGGGCGGCTGATGCCGCCAAGCGGCACAGTCGAGGCGGCGCTCGGCCGATCGGCGACGAACCGCAAGAAGATGGCGGTGGTGCCCGAGGGGCGCGGCAAGCATGCGACCACCCATTACCGGACGATCGAGGGGCTCGCCGGGGCCACGCTGATCGAATGCCGGCTCGAGACGGGGCGGACGCATCAGGTGCGCGTCCACATGGCGCACATCGGTCATCCGCTCGTCGGCGATCCGGTCTACGGACGGTCGCGCAAGCCGCTTTCGGAGGTGCTCAAAACGCGGGGATTTGCGCGGCAGGCATTGCACGCGGCCCATTTGGGTTTTATTCATCCGGTGACTGGTAACAAGATCGCGCTCGACAGCGAACTCCCCCTGGATATGCGGGAACTGATCGATGAACTGCGCGTTTAAGTTTCGAATGAAAATCTATCTCGACCGCTGGATATAACCGCGGCATTTCTCTCCTCAGAATCTTAGGGAAGACGCTATGGCTAACAAGAGCAATGTTCCGGCAGTGGTGCCCGCACTCGGCGGTGAGGCGAGCCTGAACCGCTACCTGGCCGAAATTCGCAAATTTCCCCTGCTGACCCCCGAGCAGGAATATATGCTCGCGAAACGCTTTCAGGAGCATGGAGACAATGAGGCTGCAGCGCAGCTCGTCACCTCGCACCTCCGTCTCGTCGCGAAAATCGCGATGGGCTATCGGGGTTACGGGCTCCCGGTCAGCGAGCTGATCAGCGAGGGCAATATCGGCCTGATGCAGGGCGTGAAGAAGTTCGACCCCGAACGCGGCTTCCGCCTCGCAACCTATGCGATGTGGTGGATCCGCGCCTCGATCCAGGAGTTCATTCTGCGCTCGTGGAGCCTTGTCAAAATGGGCACCACCGCCGCGCAGAAGAAGCTGTTCTTCAACCTTCGCCGGATGAAAAACAACCTCGAAGCGTTTGAGGATGGCGACCTTTCACCCGAAAATGTCGCCAAAATCGCGAAGGACCTCGGGGTGACCGAGGACGAAGTGATCAGCATGAACCGCCGTATGGCGATGGGCGGCGATACGTCGCTCAACGTACCGATGGGCGAGGACGGCGACAGCCAGTGGCAGGATTTGCTCGGCGACGAGGAACCGCTGCAGGATGAGCGCGTCGCCGAGGCGGAAGAGCGCGACGTGCGCCATGAACTTCTCACCGAGGCGCTCGAAACGCTCAACGAGCGCGAGCGCCATATCCTTACCGAACGCCGCCTCACCGATGATCCGAAGACGCTTGAAGATTTGAGCCAGGTCTATGACGTGAGCCGCGAACGCGTCCGCCAGATCGAAGTGCGCGCTTTCGAAAAGCTGCAGAAAGCGATGCTCAAGCTCGCGGACGAACGGCGCCTGGTCGGCGCGTGACGCGATGATTTGCCAATGGCGCCGCCTGTCATAAGGTGGCGCCATGTGGCCTTTCCTTCTCTTGGCGGCCCTCGCCGCACCCGTATCTCCCCAACCCTTGGCCGTCCCAGCGGCAGAGGTGCAGGCATTCGACGTGGAGATTCCCGTCCCACCGGCGCCGGTGCGCATCGGGGACGAGCGGCACCTCATCTACGAGATGCACCTCACCAATTTCGCGGCCGTCCCGCTGCGGCTCGAGCGCATCGCTGTACGCGACACCGCGAGCGGCGCCGAACTTCTCGCGCTTTCGGAGTCCGCGCTCGAGGCGGCGTTAGGACATGTCCCGTCGGGTCATGGGACCCTGCTCGCCCCGGGCGCGCGGTCGATTGCCTATCTTGACGTAACGCTCGCCGCCGACGGAGCCACTCCAACCGGGATCAAACATAGCCTCGCGGTCCGAAAAGAGACGGACAACCTCGTCATCGAGGCGGGCCCTGCCGCGATTGACACGCGTCCGCTTCCGCTCCTTGGCCCGCCCTTGCGCGGAGGGCCGTGGGTGGCGGTCTACGCGCCCGAGCTTGAGCGGGGCCATCGCCGGGTCGCCTACGCCGTTGCGGGACGCGCGACGATTCCCGGCCGCTTTGCGATTGACTGGATGAAGACCGACGCGAGGGGCCGGCTCGATCGTTCGGACGGAAAGACGCTCGCGGACTCGCTGAGCTATGGCGCCGAGGTGCTCGCTGTTGCAGACGCAGTGGTGGCGGAGACGCGCGACGAATTCACCGAGCCCCGGCTGCGCGCCGAGCTCCCCAAGGTCTCGATCGGCGATGCCGCTGGCAATTTCATCGTCCTCGATCTCGGTGACGGCCGCTACGCCTTTTACGAGCATCTGCAGCCTGGCCTCGGCGTCCGGCCCGGCGACCGGGTGAAGCGAGGGCAGGTGATCGCCCGCGTCGGGCTCACCGGCCAGGGCACCGCGCCGCACCTCCACTTTCACCTGGCCTCGGCACCCTCGCCGCTGGGGGCAGAAGGTCTGCCCTATCTCCTCGAGGGCGCGGCGGTGATCGGAGGCTATCGGTCGATCGCAAATCTCGGGGCGCCATGGCACCCGCTCGCATCAGCGGTGACAGCTGCGATGTTTCCGCCGGCCAACAGCGTCGTGAGCTTTCCCGAATGACCCGCTTGTCCGACCCGGCCGGGCTGCGATAGAGACGCGGACGATGAGCCCCGCATCCAAAGCCCGCCGCCGCAAAATGCCTTGGTATCTGCGGCCTTTCAAATGGCTGCTCTGGTTCGCCGCGCTTTCGGTGTTGTGGGTTCTCATCTACGCCGTGGTGCCGCCACCTGTAACCTTCACCATGCTCGCCGACAGCAAGGGCATCACCAAGGACTGGACCAGCCTCTCGCGCATTGACCGCAACATGGTCCGCGCGGTCATCGCGGCCGAGGACGGCAAATTCTGCAGCCACAACGGGTTCGACCGCGAAGCGATCGAACAGGCCATGGAACTGAACGCCCAGGGCAAGAGGCTGCGCGGTGGATCAACGATCAGCCAGCAAACCGCCAAGAATGTTTTCCTTTGGCAGGGAAGCGGTTGGACACGCTATGTCCGCAAGGTTCCCGAAATCTGGTTCACCTTCCTCATTGAAAAAATCTGGGGAAAGCGGCGGATCATGGAGGTCTATCTCAACGTCGCCGAGACGGGGATTGGTACCTATGGCGTCGAAGCAGGCGCGCAGCGTTATTTCCGGCACGGCGCGGGAAAGCTGACCCCGGCCGAAGCCGCCCGCATCGCGGCCATCCTCCCGCTGCCCAAGCGGCGCGAGGCCGTCAGCCCCTCGGGCTTCACACGCCGCTATGGAAACACGATCCGCGCGCGCATCGGGATCGTGGGACGCGACGGGCTCGACCGGTGCGTTTACCGCTAAGCGCGGCTTGCGGACTGGGAACGCCGGGTTTCGCGGCTATCAGTTCTGCTCGCTCGTGACCGTCGTCACCACCGGCTTCGGCGCGATCGCCTCGGCGGCGACGACGCGCCTCGATGCGCCGGCCGCAATCGCCTTTTCGAGCGCGGCGACCTGCGGACATTTTTCCGAACAGATCCGCTGCGCCGCTGCCAGCTTCTCGCGGGCAAGCTCGATCGCGCCCTTGTCGGCAAGCGCCTCGCCCTGGCCGGCGAGGGCAGTCACGTCATTGGGTTCGAGAAGAAGCGCCTCGCGATAAAGAGCGATGGCCTTTCCCGGCAACCCCTGCGCCCGCGCAACCTGCGCCAGCGCGATGATCGCCGAGCGATTGCGCGGATCGGCGGCGAGCGCCGATTCATAAAAGTCGATCGCGCCGTTCAGATCGCCCATGCTCTGGGCTTCCTCGCCCTGCTTCTGGAGCTCGACCGAGCGCGGAAGAATGTCGTGATCGGCGCGCTGCGCGTCGGAGGCGACGGGCAGGCTGCCGAGGACAAGACCGGCACCGAGGGCCAGAAAACTGACGCGCATCGCATTCTCCCATTTTGTCATGTCGGGTGAGCCTAACATGGCGCCGTCAGTCGTGCGAGAAAAAAGCCGTCGCATCCGTCGTGCGCGGGAGTCAGCAGGAAACCCGCGGCCGCAGGCCGTCCGACCCCCACGGGAAGCGGCGCTGCATCGACCGTCCAGCCCGGATGCCGGTTCAGAAAATCATCCACCTGAGCCCGCCCCTCGCGCGCGATGATCGAGCAGACGGCATAGAGGAGTTTTCCGCCCGGCGCCACCAGCTCGGACCCAAGGTCGATGAGCTTCGCCTGATCGGCAAGGTGTCGCTCGAGCCGCGATGGTGTCAGCCGCCAGCGAAGCTCCGGGCTGCGGCGCCAGGTTCCACTGCCCGAGCAGGGGGCATCGACAAAGACACGGTCGGCTCTCTCCCTCCAGTCAGCCAGCATTGCCCGTTCCTTGCCGGGATCAAGCAGCCGCGTCTCGATGCGCGCCGCGCCCGCGCGCTCGGCCCGCGGCGGCAGTTGCTGGAGCCGCGCCCGATTGGTGTCGCAGGCAAGAATGTCGGCGCCGCCGCCCGTCAGTGAAGCGATGGCGAGGGTCTTGCCGCCGCCCCCCGCACAAAGATCGACAACCGCCATTCCGGCCGCGGCAGCAAGCGCGGCCGAGGCATATTGGCTCGCTGCATCCTGCACCTCGAAGCGACCTTCGGCGTAGGCGGGATGCTGTACAGCGGCGGTCTCCGGCGGCAGCCGCCAGCCGTCGGGAGCGTGGTCGATGGGCGCGCCTTCGGGAAAGAGCGCGGCGAGATCATCGCGGCTCGCCCTGATCCGGTTGGCGCGCAGATCGAGCGGAGCGCGGGTGAGCATTGCAGCGCCTTCGTCCGCGCTCACGAGCGGATCGAAAAGATCGGCGAGCGCGGGCGCCCAGAGGCCCGTTTCGGCGCGCGGCTCATCGGCCGTTATCGGCGCTGGACCATAAGGCGAGCCATCGAACAGCGCCGCGAGCGCGGGGTGGGCATCCGCGAGGGCAACCATCGCCGCGCGCCCCGAGGGCGGAGCGGACCGAACGCCGCGGATCGCGTCATAGACATGCCCCCGGATCGCGCGGCGGTCTTTCGACCCTGCGTAGCGGCGCTGCCGCATCGCCTCGGCGACGAGGGTGTCGGCAGGCGCACCGCCCTCGCGGGCCGCGAGGGCGATAGCGTCGAGGATCTCGATCGCCGCCTGGACGCGCGCGGCAGGGGTCATTGGCAGCGCTCCTTCAACAAGAGCCGCCTAGCCTGCCGGATAATTGGGCGCCTCGCGGGTGATCGCGACATCGTGGACATGGCTTTCGCGCAGCCCAGCATTGGTGATGCGGACAAATTTCGCGCGCTCGCGAAAATCCTTGAGCGTGCGGCTTCCGGTATAGCCCATCGCCGCCTTCACGCCGCCCACAAGCTGGTGGATGACATCCTTCGCGGGGCCCTTGAAGGGCACCTGTCCCTCGATCCCCTCGGGGACAAGTTTCATCTGGTCCTTGATATCCTGCTGAAAATAGCGGTCGGCCGAACCACGTGCCATCGCGCCCACGCTCCCCATGCCGCGGTAGCTCTTGTAGGTGCGGCCCTGGTAGAGGAAGGTTTCGCCAGGGGCTTCGCTCGTCCCGGCGAGCAGCGACCCCACCATCACGCACGAAGCGCCCGCGGCGAGCGCCTTCGCAAGGTCGCCCGAGGTGCGCAGGCCGCCGTCGGCGACCACGGGGATATTCTGCTTCGCGGCCGCCTCGACGCTGTCGAGGATCGCGGTCAGCTGCGGGACGCCGACCCCGGCGACGACGCGAGTGGTGCAGATCGAGCCCGGACCGATGCCCACCTTGACCCCGTCCGCGCCCGCGTCGATCAGGGCCTTGGTCGCATCGCCGGTCGCAACATTGCCCGCGAGCACCTGCACCCGGTTCGAAAGCTTCTTGATCCTCTCGACCGTCGCTCCGACCATCTTGCTGTGGCCGTGCGCCGTGTCGACGACGATCAGGTCGCATTCGGCATCGAGCAGAGCCTCGGCGCGCTCGACCCCGCTATCGCCGGTGCTGGTTGCCGCGGCTGCGCGCAGGCGTCCACTTTCATCCTTGGTAGCGTCGGGGAAGTTGACCGCCTTTTCCATGTCCTTGACGGTGATGAGCCCGATGCAGCGATAGGCGTCATCGACCACGAGCAATTTCTCGATGCGGCGCTGGTGGAGCAGTTTGCGCGCCTCGTCCTGGCCCACGCCCGGGCGAACGGTCGCGAGATTATCGGCGGTCATCAGTTCGCGGACCGGCTGCTTCGGATTTTCAGCAAAGCGCACGTCGCGATGCGTGAGGATACCGACAAGCTTGCCGCCCGCCTCGACCACCGGGATCCCCGAGATATTATGCTGTGCCATCAGCGCGGTCGCGTCGGAGAGCGGCGCGTCGGGCGCGATGGTGATCGGGTTCACGATCATCCCGCTTTCGAACCGCTTGACCTGACGCACCGCCGCGGCCTGTTCCTCGATCGTGAGATTGCGGTGAAGGACGCCCAGCCCGCCGATCTGCGCCATCAATATCGCCATGTCGGCCTCGGTCACCGTGTCCATCGCCGAGGAAAGGATGGGGATGTTGAGCCGGATATTGCCCGTGATCTGGGTCGCGAGATTGGCATCGGAGGGCAGGATATCGGACGGGCCGGGCACCAGCAACACGTCGTCGAAGGTCAGGCCGGTGATGATTTCCATGGTGCCACTTTCTGGTGCGGGCGGCGCCTGCCCCGCATCACGGTGGCGGCGCGCGCGATTCGTTCGGTGGCGGCCCATGTAACCAGTCAAGCCCGAACGCGCCAGTAGGCGAGGAGGAATATTTGGCAGCGCTCGCCCGATGGGCCCAAAAGCCCCCGCAAGCGCCAATGTAACCGGTTGCATTGAGGACTGTCGCCCGTTAGACCAGCTCTTTGTAGCATGGGCCCGGGAGGAGGACAGCAGGATGCACCAAGCGCGCCGCCCGGCGACGATTACCGCTCGCCGCCCCCTTCGCCTGCCGCCGCAGTCATGATCCGCGGGCACTGAGCCATGGCCGGCCTGTCGATCGAGAGCGCGCACAAGAGCTTTGGCGATACCGAAGTGCTGAAGAAGGTGTCGATCGAGGTCGCTGAGGGCGAGTTTGCGGTAATCGTGGGCCCATCGGGTTGCGGCAAGTCGACACTGCTGCGCGCCGTCGCCGGTCTCGAGACGCTGAACGAGGGCCGCATCCGCATCGGCGCGCGCGACGTGACGCACTGCAAGCCCTCGGAGCGCGGCGTCGCCATGGTGTTCCAGTCCTACGCGCTTTACCCCCACCTCACGGTCTTCGAAAACATGGCCTTTGGCCTTCGCATCGCGAAGACCCGCAAGACCGAGATCAGTGGGGCGGTGCACCGCGCCGCCGAAATCCTCAACATCGAGGAGCTGCTCCATCGCAAGCCCGCAGCGCTGTCGGGCGGCCAGCGCCAGCGGGTCGCGATCGGCCGCGCAATCGTGCGCCAGCCGCAGATTTTCCTCTTCGATGAGCCGCTCTCGAACCTCGACGCCGACCTTCGCGTCCGGATGCGCTACGAGTTCGCGCGCCTCCACCGGACGCTCGGCACGACGACGCTCTACGTCACGCATGACCAGGTCGAGGCGATGACGCTCGCCGACCGCATCATCGTCCTGCGCGCAGGAGAGGTCGAACAGGTAGGGACCCCGCGCGAGCTCTACGAGCGGCCGGCGACTCTCTTCGTGGCGCAGTTTCTCGGCGCGCCGCGAATGAACATCCTGCCGGCGACCGCGGGCGCAAATGGCAGGGCGATGCTCGCCGACGGGCAGGAAATCGCCCTGCCCTCGCTCGCGGCAGCGCTCGAACCCGGGACACCGCTATCGATCGGCATCCGGCCTGAGGATATTGCGATCGGCGCCGAGCCCGGCGGGCTGCCTTTCGCGGTCAGTTTCATCGAGCGGCTCGGGGGGCTTTCGACCGTGCATCTTCGGGGCGGCGGAGGCGGCGAGGCGATCGCGTGGCAGCGCCGCGACGACGGCAAACTTCGCGAAGGCGACACGCTGTTTCTCGCGCTTCCCGCCGACCGGCTGCATCTGTTCGACGCCAGCGGCCGGGCGCTCGCAAGGAGCCCTGCGCTGTGAGGGGGAGAAGCAGATGGCAACATTGAGGGACGTGGCCCGCGAGGCGGGCGTGTCGGTTGCGACAGCATCGCGCGCGATAAACGGGCTCGGCAACGTCACCGCGCCGACGCGCGCCGCAGTGATGGCGGCGGTCAAGAAGCTCAATTTCGTGCCGCACAGCGGCGCGCGCAGCTTGACCCGCCGCAAGTCCGACACCGTCGGGGTCATTCTGCCCGACCTGTTCGGGGAGTTTTTCTCGGAGATCATCCGCGGCATCGACCTCGTCGCGCACGAGGCGGGGATGCATTTGCTGCTCGGCAACATGCATGGCAGCGCGCACGAGACCGCCGCGGCCGTCGCATCGATGCGCGGACGCGTCGACGGGCTCCTTGTCATGCCCCCCGAGTTGAAGCCCGAAACGCTCGCGGAAAATCTTGACCCCGCCCTGCCGACCGTACTCCTCAACTATGATGCGGCAACGCTCGACCTTCCCTATGTGGCGGTCGACAATTATCGCGGCGCCTGGACCATGACCGAGGCGCTGCTCGCGAACGGCGCGCGCCATATCGTCCATATTGCAGGTCCCAAGCACAACCGCGACGCGCGTGACCGCCAGCGCGGCTTCGCCGAGGCGATGGCCAGGATAGCGGGGCAGCGGAGCCCGGTCATCCTGCCCGGCGACTTTTCGGAGGAAGCGGGCACGCAGGCGGCAAGGCTGATCGTCGAGGGCCAGCTTCCCGTCGACGCCGTGTTCGCGGCAAACGACCTGATGGCAGTCGGCTGCATTATGGGGCTCGCCGAGGTCGGCCTATCGGTGCCGCGCGATTTGATGGTCGCGGGCTTCGACGACATCCCCCTCGCGCGCCACGTGACCCCGGGTCTCACGACGATGCAGGTGAAGATCGACCGCCTCGGCTCGACGGCGATGATGAAGCTGCTGCGCTTGCTACGCGGCGAAACGCTGGGCGCCGCGAGCGCAACCATCCTCACCCCGACCCTCGTCGAACGCGGAACCACAACACGTCATGTGCCCGCCGCTGCGGGAGGCATCAGCCCATGAACGAGGGGGCGCGGCGATCACCATGCAGCTGACGCGGCGCCAGATGACGGGCGGGCTCGCAGCGCTACCCCTCTTACCCTCGCTCAGCGGCTGCAATCCGCGCGGGGACGCCGGGCTCACCCTTTGGGCGATGGGCAATGAGGCTGCCAGTCTTCCATTATTGCTGAAGGATATGGACCGCCCCCCAGGGGCCCCGCGCGTCATCATCCAACCGCTGCCATGGACCGCCGCGCACGAGAAGTTGCTCACCGGCTTCGCGGGCGGATCGCTGCCCGCGATCGGGCAGGTGGGTAACAGCTGGATTGCCGAGATGGCAGCGATCGGTGCGATCGCCCCCGTGCCCGCGGCCGCCCATGCCCTGCTAGGTGACCAGTTCGCCGCGGTTGCCGACACCAACCGCATCGCAGGGCAAGTCTGGGGCATTCCATGGTATGTCGACACGCGGCTGCAATATTATCGCCGCGACCTCTTCGCGCGCGCGGGATATGCAGCGCCGCCTAGCGAGTGGGCCGAATGGAAGCGCGCGCTGCACAAGATAAAGGCATCTGCCGAAGGCGCCGATTATGCGGCGCTGCTGCCGCTCAACGAATATGAGCAATTGACGACGCTCGCGCTCTCGGCGGGCGCGCGGCTGCTCCGCGACCGCGGCGGCCGCGGCGCTTTTTCGGACCCCGAATTCAAGGCCGCCCTCGCCTTCTACAAGTCGCTTTTCGACGAGGGGCTCGCGCCCGTCGTCTCGTCGCCGCAAATATCGAATATCTGGAACGAGTTCGCGCGCGGATATTTCAGCCTGTTCCTGTCGGGGCCCTGGACGATCGGTGATCTAAGGTCGCGTCTCGCCCCGAACATGCAGGACAAATGGGCCACCGCGCCCAATCCCGGTCCGGCGGGCCTCGGCTCGGCGGCTCCGGGCGGATCAAGCCTCGTCGTATTCGCCGATCACCAGGAAAACCCGGCCGCCTGGGATCTGGTGGCGCGCCTGTTGACGCCTGCCGCGCAGCTTCGCTTCAGCGCGCTGACGGGCGATCTTCCCGCGCGCCGCTCGGTATGGACGCGCGCGGGCCTTGCTGCCGATCCGCTCGTCGCGCCCTTCGGCGTGCAACTCGACCATGCAAGGGCACTCCCCAAGGTGCCCGAATGGGAACGCATCGTCACCGAGATGCAGATCGTCGCCGAACGCATGGTCCGCGGCGACTACAGCGTCGACGAAGCGGCGCGCGAGATGGACGGGCGCGCCGACCGATTGCTCGAAAAGCGCCGCTGGATGCTCGACAAGGGACGCGCGCTATGACGGCATGGCGATCGGGCGAAGCACGAGCGGGCTGGGCAATGACCAGTCCCGCACTCGCTGCCATTCTCCTTTTCTTCCTTTTGCCAGCGGCCGCCTCGCTGATCCTCAGCTTCACCGATTTCGACATATATGCGCTTGCCGATATCGGCAATCTGCGCTTCGTGGGACTGCAGAATTACGAGCGCCTCGTCGAAAATCCGCTGTTCTGGAAAGCGGTAACGAACAGCCTGCTGTTCGTGACCGTCGGGACGCCTTTGGTGGTCCTCCTCGCGCTCTTCGCCGCGTTGCTCGTGAACTCCCGCTGGCTCAGATGGCGGCCCGTGTGGCGGGTCGCGCTGTTCGCGCCCTATGTGACAACGCTCGTCGCGACCGCTGTGGTGTGGCGCTATCTGCTCCACACGCGCTACGGGCTCCTGAACTACCTTCTCTCGCTTCTTGGCATCGCGCCGATCGACTGGCTCGGGAGCCCCACCGCCTCGCTCCCCGCGATCCTGCTGTTCGTCGGCTGGAAGACTTTCGGCTATAACATGATCATCTTTCTTGCCGCGCTCCAGACGGTGCCGCGCGAGCTCGACGAGGCGGCGCGGATCGATGGCGCGGGCCCCTTCACACGGCTGCGTCATGTCACCCTGCCCGCGATCGCGCCGACAGTGCTGCTCGTCTCGGTGCTCACAGTCGCGGCGATGTTCCAGCTTTTCGCCGAGCCCTATGTGATGACGCAGGGCGGGCCCGCCCAGTCGACCGTCACCATCCTCTATTTCATGTATGAGGAAGGGTTCAAATGGTGGAACCTTGGGTCGGGCGCGGCGGTCGCTTTCCTCCTCTTCCTCTGCATCCTCGCGGCAACGCTGGTGCAGCTTCGCCTTGCGCGGCGCCGGGGCGCGATATGATGCTCCGCCGAGCGATCATCACCCTCCTTGCGGCGCTCGTCGCCTTCGTTACGACGGCGCCGCTCTTCTGGATGCTCTCGGTGAGTTTCATGGCACCTGGCGAGGCCTCGGACTTCCCTCCGCCGCTCTTGCCGGCAAGCCCCGGGCTCGACAATTATCGCATCTTGTTCGGCAGCTTCGGCATCGGGCGCTTTCTTGCCAACAGCCTCCTTGTTTCGGCGCTTGCCACGCTTCTCGCGCTCCTCTTCACCGTCCCTGCGGGCTATGCGTTTGCAAAACTGCGCTTTGACGGACGCGACGCGGTCTTTCGCATGCTCGTGGCCGCGCTCGTCATTCCGGGCCAGATCGGGATGCTGCCCCTGTTTCTGGAGCTCAAGGCCATGGGGCTCGTGAACAGCTATGCCGGAGCGCTGGTGCCGTGGCTTGCGGGCATCTTCGGCATCTTCCTTGTCCGGCAATATTGTCTCTCCATCCCCGACGAGATGCTCGAGGCCGCGCGCGTTGACGGCGCAGGCGAGGGACAGATCCTGCGCCGCATCGTGCTGCCGATCCTGACCCCGATCATCGTCACTCTCGCATTGTTCGTCTTCCTGTCGAGCTGGAACGATTTCATGTGGCCGCTGATCGTCCTTGCAGACCAGGACCTTTACACGCTTCCCGTGGCCCTCGCGGCGATGAGCCGGCAGCATGGGCAGGACAATGAGCTGATGATGGCAGGCGCCGTTGTCACCACCCTGCCCGTCCTCATCCTCTTCCTGGCGCTGCAGCGCTTCTACCTCAGCGGCCTACTCGCCGCGAGCGTCAAGGGATGAGAAAACAAGGAGCCGATCATTGAAAACCGCCAATTCCCCGCTCGCCTCGTGGTTGCCGAAGCCTCGTTTTTCCCGGGCTACGCCGAAAGCCGCGAACGGCGCCTCGAAGGGCTCGAGGCGAAGAGGTCTCGATATTATTCCTGCCCTGCTCGGCGCCGCGGCCCTGGCGTTGGGCGGGCCCGTCGGCGCGCGAGCCGCGGATGGTCAAAGCCCGCGGCCAGCGATAGAGGCGGGCAATTACCCCTATCAGCTCTTTCTGCCGCACGGTTACGGCGCCGATCCCCGCGCGAGCTGGCCGCTCCTGATCTTCCTTCACGGATCGGGCGAGCGCGGCGAGGACATCGCCAAAGTGAAGGTGCACGGCCCGCCCAAGATCGCCGATCGCACGCCTGATTTCCCTTTCGTCACCGTCTCGCCGCTGCTCGGCCCCGACGAGGACTGGGACGTCGCCAAGCTCGACCGGCTGGTCGATCATGTGATTGGAACGCTTCGGATCGACCCGACGCGCGTCTATCTGACGGGGCTTAGCCGCGGCGGCCATGCCAGCTGGCGCTGGGCGGCGGCCGAACCGCACCGTTTCGCAGCGGTTGCCCCCGTCGCGGGGCGGGGCGACCCCGCTATCGCCTGCGCCCTCAAGGACACGCCCGTCTGGGCCTTTCATGGTGACCGCGACGATGTCGTGGTGCCCGAGGGCAGCTTTGCGATGGCGCGGGCCATCCGCGCCTGCGGTGGGCGGCTCTCGCGCCTTACCATCTATCCCGATCTCGGCCACAACAGCTGGGATCCCGCGTACGACGATCCCGCCCTTTACCTATGGCTTCTCTCACACCGGCTCCCCATTCCCGCCGAAGCGGCCAGGAACCTGAAAACCAAGGACAAGAAATGACCCGGACGAGCTTTCCCGACGAATTCCTGTGGGGCGCGGCGACCGCGGCCTATCAGATCGAGGGCTCGCCGCTTGCCGATGGCGCGGGCGCGAGCATCTGGCAGCGCTTCAGTCACGACCCGCGGTTGATGGCAGCGAAGGGCGATACGGGCGACGTCGCCTGCGACCACTATAACCGCATGGAAAGCGATGTAGCGCTGATGAGGGAGCTCGGGCTCAAGGCCTATCGCTTCAGCGTCAACTGGGGCCGCATATTCCCGGAGGGGACAGGCCGCGTCAACGAGGCGGGGCTCGGCTTTTACGAGCGGCTTGTCGACGCGCTCCTTGAGCATGGTATCGAACCGTTGCTCACCCTCCATCATTGGGACCTCCCCGCCGCGCTCGACGACCGGGGCGGCTGGCTCAATCGCGACAGCGCGGACTGGTTCGCTGATTATGCCTCGCTTCTTTATCGGCGTCTCGACGGGCGCGTGACGAAATGGGTGACGCTCAACGAGCCCTGGGTAATCACCGATGGCGGCTATCTTCACGGCGCGCTGGCCCCCGGCCACCGCAATCTCTTTGAAGCCCCGATCGCGAGCCACAATCTGATGCGCGCGCACGGCGCGGCGGTGCGCGCCTACCGGTCCGAAGGCGCGCACGACATCGGCCTCGTCGTCAACATCGAACCCAAATATCCTGCGAGCGACAGCCCCGAGGACCTCGCCGCAACCGCCCGCGCCCACGCCTATATGAACCGGCAATATCTCGAACCTGCCCTCCTCGGCCGCTATCCTGCAGAGCTTGCCGAGATCTTCGGCGAGGCCTGGCCCGACTGGCCGGAAAGCGATCTTGCCGACATCTGCCAGCCATTGGACTTCGTCGGCCTCAATTATTACACGCGCAGCGTCGTGTGCGCTGACCCCGCCCAATGGCCCCTCCGCGCTTCCCCGGTTCCCCAGCGAGCAACCCACACCACCACCGACTGGGAAGTCTATCCTCCCGCCCTTACCGACATGCTCCTCTGGTTTTGCGATACATTCGGAAATATCCCCGTCTACATCACCGAAAATGGTGCGGCCTTTTACGATCCACCCCAAGCCGGGCCAGGCGGCATCGACGACCCGCTGCGCTGCGACTATCTGCGCACCCACATATGCGCAATCGGCGAGGCGATCCGAAGGGGCGTCGACGTGCGGGGCTATATGGTCTGGTCGCTCTTCGACAATCTTGAATGGTCGTTGGGCTTCTCGAAGCGCTTCGGCATCGTCCACGTCGATTATGAAACGCAGGTGCGAACCCCAAAGAAGAGTGCGCGTCTCTACAGCGAGATCATCCGCACCAACGGAGGCAATCTCGCATGATCCGCTCGCTCGTCATCCTGTGCGCTGCGCTGATCGCTCTCGCTGCGGCCGCGAAAGAGAAGGCCGACCGCTTCAGCGCGATGACCTATAATATTCGTCTCGACCTCGCCTCGGACGGCGACAACGCGTGGCCGCACCGGCGAACCGCGCTGACCAGCCTCGTGGCCTATTACGCCCCCGACCTTCTCGGGATGCAGGAAGTGCTCCAGCATCAGAAGGACGAGATCGAAGCCGACCTCCCCTTCTACCGGTTCGTCGGGGTCGCTCGCGACGACGGCAAGCAGGCCGGCGAATATTCGATGCTCGGTTATCGCGCCGACCGCTTCGACCTCCTTGCGTCGGGGACCTTCTGGCTGTCGCCGAGCCCCGATCGGCCCGGAAAGGGCTGGGATGCCGCCTATCCACGCGTCGCAAGCTGGGCGCGGCTCAAGGACAAGCGAGCGAGCCGGACGATGCTCGTCGTCAACACCCATCTCGATCATGTCGGCGTGGTCGCGCGGCTCGAAAGCGCGAAGCTCATCCGCCGCTGGCTGGGGACACATCGCGAGGCGGGCGATGCAGTCGTGCTGATGGGTGATTTCAATGTCCCGACCGGTACCCCGCCCTACCAGGCGATCCTTGCCAAGACCCCGGGCCTTATCGCGCTCCATGACACGCTGAACATAAGCCGCACCCCGCATTTTGGTCCGGTGGGCACTTTCACGGCCTTCAACATCGAGCAGGTCGAGCCGAGCCCGATTGACCATATCTTCGTCAGCGACGGGGTCGCCGTGCTGCGCCACGCTACGCTGACGCAGCAGACGGGCGGCAAGCTGCCTTCGGACCATTATCCGGTGCTGGCCGACCTTTGCATCGGCTGCTGATCATTATTCGGCGGCGCGGCCGCCGAGCCAGCCGCCGGTGAAGCCGATGCGTTTGAGGCCGCGCACGATGTGCGGGTTCTGGCGCATGACCTTCCAGACGAGCCCGCTTCGATGGTTCTCCATCATCGCAAGGATGGGGCCCTGGTCGATGCCGAGATAGTCTCTCGCGGTCCAGCCCAGCTGGGGATCGACGTCTCCCGAGCGCGAGTTGGCGCCGGCAAAGACGAAGCTTGGATTGAAGGCATCCTTAAAGCCGTAGCGCGTGTAGAGTCGCGCGCCATAGGTCTCGCGCATCGCCATCAGCGCGGGCATCGCGATTTCCGGCGCGAAGGCCACCGAGCCGCCGGCCGCGGTCGGCACCACCGTCCCGTCATCGACGATGCGGACGCTGCTCACTCCGCGCGCCATATAGCCGCCAAAGCTGCGCGGCGTTCCGCCCACCCTATATTGGTCCTTGGAATATCCTGGGCCATCGGACGCGGTCCAGCCCCAGATATCGCCGCTATAGCCAACCCATTTATTGGGGTTGTCGGCGCCATAGGCGCGCTGCGCGAGCGTTGCCCGGCGGCTGTTCTCGAAATAGTCGAGACCCTTTGCGCGCATGAAGCTGTCCTGGATGCCGCGGAAATCGACCCAGACGTGGCTATATTGATGACCAAATAGCGGCTCGAATTGGAGATGTTCAAAGCCGTAGAAGCGGCCCCAATCCTTTTCGAGATCTGCGGCCCACCCCTTGTCCCAGGCCTCCTTCCCGACTGGATGCGTCGGCGACCCGAAGGCCAGGATGTAAACGAGCATCCCCTCATTATAGCCGACCCAGTCGTGCGTCCCGAAATCGCCGCCATCGCCTCGCTCGGGATACCAGCCCATCGCGATCGCCTTCGGGCCGCCCCCGTTCGCCGATGGGATGCGGCTGTTCTCGCGCTGGACGAAGGTCCAGTCGACACGGCGATAAATCTTCTCGGCGAGCTCCCGGATCTCGGCCTCAAGAGGTGTGTCGCGATCGAAATAGCTTTGGGCAAACAGCACCCCGCCAAGCAGCAGCGAGGTGTCCACGGTCGACAGCTCGCTATTGCCGCGGCGCGTTCCGTCGGCATTGTTCAGGAAATGATAGAAAAAGCCCTTGTAGCCCGCGACGCCGCTTGCGCCGGGGCCCTGCGGAGCCGTCCAGTAGAAGCGCAGGCAATCGCGCGTTCGCGCCGCGGCCTCATCGCGCGTGACATATCCCCGCTCGGCGCCGATTCCAAAGGCAGTCAGCGCAAAACCGGTTGCAGCGATCGACGAGAAGGGATTGCCCGGCCAGCGGTCAGGAGCAAGGCAGCGCTCTCTATCGGTGGTATCCCAGAAATAGCGGAAGGTGCGTTCGGTTAATTCCTCGGCAAATTGGGCCTCGCTGAGCGGCGCGAGCGCTTGGGACGAAGCGGTCGGTGCGGGAGATACTGGCCGATTGCCGGGCGGCGTGCATGCGGCGGCGAGCGCCACGAAGGGCAAGGCTAGCGACCCAAGCCGAAGGGACATTCTCAACTCCAAAAAAAATGGGGCGCCCGGTCACGGGAGGGGTTGTGACCGGACGCCCGCTGTTCTGGCCGGTTAGAACTGGAAACCGGCCGAGACCTTTATCGTGCGCGGCGGGTTGCCGCCGATCCCGATGCCCGAAATGCTCAGATATTCGGGCGAGGCCGGATTATTATTGTAATCGACGTAGTTGCGGTCGTTGAACAGGTTGATGATGTCGACGCGCAGGCGCAGCCGCGCCTCGTCGCTCAGGAACTTGAAGGGGATATATTTGGTAACCGCGATATCCATCTGGCGGAATCCCCAGCGATCACCGTTGCTGGCGGCCTGGTTCGAGATCACATCGCGCGAGGGATTCGCTCCGCCGGTATTCACAAATGCCTTGAGATAGGGCGGCGACATCATCTGGAACTTGCCCGACAGCGTCACGCCGATTGGCAAATCAACCGATCCCGATGCGACAACACGATGCTTCCGAACCCCGCTTGAACGCACGACAGGATAGTCTTCGAGCGACGGATAATCGAGGCTGAACACCTCGCCGAACTGCCGGTTCTCTTCGGCCTCGGTATAGGTGTAGGTCACGCCGAGGCTCCACGGCGAGGCGGCCGTATAATTTTTGTTGAGCTTGAGATAGGCTGAGTCCGCGCTCGTCTCGAGACCGTTGGTCCCGATGATGATCGACCCAAATCCCGGCGGCGCAAATCCAAAGGGCGAATCGGGGGCCGCAGGCGCCGGCGGGAAAAAGCTGCCATCGGGACGGCGGTTGCCAAGCAGATAGGCAAAGCCGTCCTTGCTCTCGATATGGCTGTAGCCGACCTCGACCTCGAACAGCGGGGTCAGCCGCCCGCGCACGCCCAGGCTGAACTGGTCCGAATAGGGAACCTTGAGCTTGTTGTCGATGAAGCGCAGTTCGCGCCCACCGCCCGCTCCCGCCTGAGCAAGAAGCTGTGCGCGGCCTTCGGGGGTGAGATAGACGGGATCCCACGCGAGGCACGTCGGCCCGGGGTCGCACGTATTGTTGGGATCACCCGTGATGAAGTTGAAGGTTCGCGTCGTGAACGATCCGACGCTGATTTCCTGTTGGAGGAAATCGAACTGGTTGCGATCGTACGAGCGGCCGTAGCCGCCAAAGAGGACGAAGCGCGCGTCCTCGTCGAGTTCGTAGCTGAAGCCGATCCGCGGCTGCCAGGCACCCTTGAACGCCTTCCGCTCGCGTCCCGTCGATATGAAGTCGTTGATATCATAATCGGCGTTGACGAGATTGGGGTAATTCGCCGGTGACACCGCGTTCACTGCGTCATCGGGGTGGACAAAGTTGAGAAACGCCGGGGTGCGCTCATAATCCCAGCGTACGCCGAGGTTGAGCGTCAGCCGGTCCGTGACCTCCCAATCGTCCTGCAGGTAAACGCCGAACTGCCAGTTCTTCGACTGGACGATCGGGTCGCCCGTTCCCGTCTGGGCGCCGAACTGGAGCCGGTAAGGGATGGTGTCGTTGAAGCCGCCGCCGTTCGGATTGAAGGCGACATTATAGGTGTAGACGGGATTCATATTGTTGAGCTGAAGCGAATTGAGTTCGACCCACTTGCTCTTGATCCCGGCCTTGAACGTGTGGCCTTCAAGCCCGGTATAGGTGAAGTCGTTCTGGACGCCCCAGCCCTTCTGCCCCTTGTTCTGATAGTTGGCGCCGCCGCCAATGCGCAGGAGGTCGCCGCGAACGATCACGCCCGGCTGGGGGTTGTCGGGCGACGGCCCGGCATAGGCGAAAAGGGCCCCGTCACTGAACTCGAGCGGGGTCGGTGCCCATTTGACGTCTTCATAGGTGAGCTTGAAATCGTTGATCCAGCTATCGGCGGTATGTTCCCATCGCCCGGTGACGCGCAATTCCTCGACATCCTGCGAGCTGATCGTGCTGCGTGCGTTGATGCCGTTGCTCAGGAACTCTCCGCTTTCCTTGCGGTACTTGCCCGATACCTCGAACAAATCGCTATTGCTCGGCGAGAAGTCGATCTTGCCGAAGAAGAGATCCTCGTTGAAGGTCGAGTTGGTCGGACCGAAATTCCCCTGATACTCGGAAGGGAAGAAGGAAACCGGCAGGCTGAGCCCCGGGGTGATCTCGCGCGGAATTTCCTGGCGCTTGCCTTCGTAGGTTACGAAGAAATGCATCATGTCCTGGATGATGGGGCCGCCGAGCGAGCCGCCGAACTGAAAGTCCTTTGTCTTCACCTTTCCCGGATTGCTTCCGAACTTCTCGAGCGGGGTCGCAGCGCGCATGCTCTGGTCGGTATAGTCGATGAAGCCTTCGCCGTGGAATTCATTGGTACCCGAGCGCGTCACGGCCGTAATTGCCACCGAACTCACCTGGTCGAACTCGGCCTTGTAGTTTGATGAGATGACGCGGTACTCGCCAATGGCGAGCTGCGGAAACGGGTTGCCCTGCGTTGAATCCTGGCCGGTGATCCCGTTCTTTAAAACATAGTCCTTCTGTCCGATCCCATCGATGAAAATATTGACCGTGCGGCTGTCCTGCGCCCCGCCCTGCAGGCGCGAATTGCCGTTTCCGCCGGTGACGAACTGCACCCCCGGCGCAAGGTCGGCAAAGGCGAGGAAGTTGCGGTTATTCTGCGGCAAGGTCTCGATCTGTCGCTGGCTGATGTTGAGGCCGACCTCGCCCCCTTCCATCGTGCGCAGGCGCGAACCGGTGACGATGATGGCATCGCCGCCTTCGCCCGCGATGTCGGGCGCGGAAAAATCGAAGTCGAGTACCGCGTCCTGCGCTACATTGAGCCGGAATTCGTCGGTACGGCGAACTCCGTTGGGGGTGGTGAGCTCGAGCCGGTAGGTCCCGACCGGAAGCGAGGCGAAATTATAGCTGCCGTTGGCCGCGACCGCCACGGTCCTCTGAAAGCCCGTATTCACGTTGATCGCGGTGACCTGCGATACGCCGCCTTCGGCCTTTACCGTGCCGCGAAGCGAGGCGTTCGAGACCTGCGCCTGCGCAGGGACCGCTGCACCCATCGCAAGAGCGCCCGCAGCGCTGCTCCATGCAAGGGCGACCGCAAGTGCCCGGGCACGCGAGCGCGGCTTATGGAAGTGGTTGTGACGCTGAGATCTCACGGCATCCTCCCTTTTCATGACCCCGGCCCCCGCCTTCGCCTCATTATCCGTCCTGCCTCTGGGCAGGTGCGGCGACGAATCGCGGGGATCCCGTTTCTTGTTTTTTGGTTTGTAACCGGTTTCACGATCACTGTATAGGGGGAGGAAGCGATGCGAGCGGGCTGCAACAGGCGCTCGAAAAGCCCGGTTCCCGCCGAAACCTGCTTTGCAATCGCACTATTTTGGGGAAGGACGAAACATGCCGCCGAAGCCCAGCAACCTGACGCATTTGACGCTTGCGACGCTGATGCTCGCGGGATCACTGACCAGCGCCCCGATGCTCGCGAAGCCCGCCGCGACCACGCGTGTCGACGCCGCGGTCGATTCGGCCGCATGGATCAAGCCCGATCCCGCGATGGACAGGTTCGTCGTTGACCTCATGGCCAAGATGACGCTTGAAGAGAAGGTCGGCCAGTTATCGCTGCTGACGAGCGACTGGGATTCCACCGGTCCCACCATGCGCCAGGGCTATCAGGAGGATATTCGCAAGGGGCGGATCGGCTCCATATTCAACGCCTTCACCGCCAAATACACGCGCGATCTGCAGCGCATTGCGGTCGAGGAAACACGCCTGAAGATCCCTTTGCTCTTCGGCTATGACGTGATCCACGGCCACCGCACCATCTTTCCCATCTCGCTGGGCGAGGCCGCGAGCTGGGACCTGAAAGCCATTGAGAAGGCGGCGCGAATTTCGGCGACCGAAGCCTCGGCCGAAGGCATCCACTGGACCTTCGCCCCGATGGTCGACATCGCGCGCGACCCGCGTTGGGGGCGCATTTCGGAAGGCGCGGGCGAGGATGTCTATCTTGGCAGCCGTATCGCTGAGGCCCGGGTGCGCGGCTTTCAGGGCAATGACTTAAAGGCTCTCGACACGGTGCTCGCGACCGCGAAGCACTTTGCAGCCTATGGTGCTGCGCAGGCGGGACGCGATTATGGAACCGTCGACATTTCGGAGCGGACGCTTCGCGACGTCTATCTGCCCCCGTTCAAGGCTGCCGCTGACGTGGGCGCCGCAACCTTCATGACGTCGTTCAACGAGGTCGACGGGATCCCGGCTTCGGGCAATCACTACCTCCTCACCGAGGTGCTGCGCGGCAAATGGGGATTCAAGGGCTTCGTCGTAACCGATTACACGTCGATCAACGAGATGGTCGCCCACGGCTATTCGAAAGATCTTAAGCAAGCGGGGGAACAGGCGATCAACGCGGGGGTCGACATGGACCTTCAGGGTGCGGTGTTCATGGACCATCTTGAGGAGTCGGTCGCTCAGGGCAAGGTCGACCTCGCCCGTGTCGACGCCGCGGTAAGGTCGATCCTCGAAATGAAGTACCGCCTTGGCCTTTTCGAGGACCCCTATCGCTATTCGGACGAGGCGCGCGAGCGGACCACTGTCTATCGTCCCGATTTCCTCGAGGCCGCGCGCGATGTCGCGCGCAAGTCGATCGTCCTGCTCAAGAACGCGAACCACGCGCTCCCCCTCACCGCCTCGACCAAATCGATCGCGGTGATCGGCCCCCTCGCCGACAGCAAGGTCGACATGATCGGCAGCTGGTCGGCTGCGGGCGACCGCGAGACCCGCCCCATCACCCTCCTTGAAGGGGTGCGGGCGCGCGCGACGAAAGGGCAAAGCATCGCCTATGCGAAGGGAGCAAGCTACGCCTTCGAGGACAAAGGCAAGACCGACGGCTTTGCCGAGGCGTTGGAGCTTGCCGAGAAATCCGATGTGATCATCGCCGCGATGGGCGAGCGCTGGGACATGACGGGCGAGGCAGCGAGCCGGACTTCGCTTGACCTTCCGGGAAACCAGCAGGCGCTATTAAGGGAACTCAAGAAGACCGGAAAACCCATCATTCTCGTGTTGATGAGCGGGCGCCCCAACAGCATCGAATGGGCCGATGCCAACGTCGATGCAATCCTCGAGGCCTGGTATCCCGGCACCATGGGCGGTCATGCAATCGCGGACATTCTTTACGGCGATTACAACCCCTCGGGCAAATTGCCCGTTACTTTCCCGCGCACCGTCGGCCAGGTCCCGCTTCATTATGACCAGAAGAACACGGGCAGGCCGATCGACCCCGCCAAGCCCGACGCCAAATATGTATCGCGCTACCTCGATACCCCGAACACGCCGCTTTATCCCTTCGGATACGGGCTGAGCTACACGCGCTTCTCCTATTCGCCCGTAACGCTCAGCAAGACGAGCATCCGGCCCGGCGAACCGCTGACCGCGAGCGTTACCGTGACCAACAGCGGCGCGAGGGACGGCGAGGAAGTGGTACAGCTCTACATCCGCGACCTCGTGGGATCGGTGACGCGGCCGGTGAAGGAGCTCAAGGGATTCAGGAAGGTCGCGCTCAAGAAGGGCGAAAGCAAGACCGTGAGTTTCACCGTCACCGACGCCGACCTCGCCTTCACGCGCGCCGACATGAGCTGGGGCGCCGAACCCGGCGATTTTGCATTGTGGATCGGTCCGTCATCAGCCGAGGGCTCCAAGGCAGCCTTCGCGCTCGGCGAATAGGACAGGCGCCGTGCCCCGCCCCCTCTTGACGGCCGCGCTCGCGCTCGTCCCGCTCTTCTCGGGCGCTTCGCAGGCCTGGTCCGCCGAGCGCCCGAACATCGTCTACATCATGTCGGACGATCACGCATACCAGGCGATCTCGGCCTATGGGTCCCCGGTTTCAAAACTCGCGCCCACTCCGAACATCGACCGGATTGCGAAAAATGGCGCGATCTTCACCAACAGCTTCGTTGGCAACTCGCTTTGCGGACCAAGCCGTGCAACGCTGCTGACCGGGCGGCAGAGCAATGCACACGGTTTCACGCAGAATGGAACGAGCTTCGACAATCATGTCTGGGTCTGGCCGCGCGCCCTTTCACAGGCGGGCTATGCCACCGCAATGTTCGGCAAGTGGCACATCAACGCCTCGCCCGCCGGTATCGGCTTCGACGACTGGAAGGTGCTCGACGACCAAGGGGAATATTATAATCCCGACATCATCACGCCAGCAGGGCGCAGCATCGTCGAGGGCTATGCGACCGACCTGATCACCGATTACAGCCTCGACTGGCTGAAGAAGGGGCGCGACAAGTCGAAGCCTTTCGCAATCCTCATCCATCACAAGGCGGCGCATCGCAACTTCATGCCGGCGCCGCGTCACCTCGCCAAATACCAGGGCGTGACCTTTCCCGTGCCGGACAGCTTTTTCGACGATTATGCAGGACGTCCTGCCGCGGCGGCGCAGGAAATGAACATCTATCGCGACATGTATGAGGGGCATGACCTCAAGATGACGATCGCAAAAGGGTCGGCCCGGCTGCGCTACAATCGCTGGCCGGGCGCATTTGACCGCATGACGCACGACCAGCAGGCACAGTGGGACGCGGCGCTGCAGGCAGAGAACGACCGGATGAACGCTGCAAAGCTCAGGGGCCCTGAGCTCGCGCTATGGAAATATCAACGATATATGCAGCAGTATCTCGCGACCGTTGCTTCCCTCGACGAAAGCGTGGGGCGGATCCTCGACTATCTGGAGTCGAGCGGCCTTTCGAAGAATACGCTCGTCGTCTACACCTCTGACCAGGGCTTCTATCTTGGCGAACATGGCTGGTTCGACAAGCGCTTTATCTATGAGGAATCGCTGCGCACCCCCTTCCTTGTCCAATATCCCGGCCATATTCGCCCGGGCACCAGGGTCTCGGCGCCCATTCAGAATATCGACTATGCGCCGACCTTCCTCGCGCTCGCGGGCGTCGCTCAGCCCCGCACGGTCCAGGGCCGCTCGCTCGTGCCGCTTTTCAACGGAAAGACGCCCGCGGACTGGCGCAAGGCCATTTATTACCATTATTATGAATATCCCGGCTTCCACTCGGTCCGCGCGCACTATGGAATGCGCAGCGAGCGCTACAAGCTCGTTCGTTTCTACAGCGACGACATCAACGCCTGGGAATTCTACGACCTTCGAAGCGATCCCCACGAGCTACGCAATCGCATCGACGACCCTTCGATGCAGCCACGGATCGCGACGATGAAGAAAGAGCTTGATGCGCTCCGGCGTCAATATGGCGACCAGGATGGACCCGCGGTGGACGCGCCGCTGAACCAGGATTTGCAGCACCCTTAAAAACCTCGACGACGGCTTAAATTAGCCGGGGTCCGCCCGTTAAACGTCGAATGACCACTGAAAGCACCATATCGCAGGAGCCGGTCGGGCGGCTCCTCGGCTGGCTGGGGCTACGCCGTCCCCGACGCGGCGCACACCCATCGAAGGATAGTCCCGGACCCGGGACCGCGAGGCAGGCGCGCCGCGACCTCGTCGCAGCCATTGGAGGCTTCCTCATCGAAAATGACCTCGAGATCTCGCCGTCCAACCTTCTCGTTGCGCATAGCGCATTTTCAGGACGCAATCCCGGGCTTGCACGCCAGATTGCGAAACGCAGCCAGTCGCCAGAAGGCGTAACCCAGCGGTGGATCAACGAGGTTACCAGCGAGGAGGCGCACGAGGAGGCGCGCGCGGGCCTCGACCGGCTGATGGCACGGCTCGAGACCAACCTCGACGCGTTCCAGACCCGGTCCAAGGCCGCGCATCAGATGACGCGTGAATATGGCAGCGAGCTCGAAGAGCATCTTACCGACCTTGAGCAACTGCAGAAGACCGGCCAGATCGTGTCGAGCCTCGCCGATCTTGCAAAAGCCATGCTCGAGCGCACGCGCAAGGCTGAGGACGAGATGCGCCGCAGCGAAGAGGAAGCAAAATCCTTGCGCCGAAGCCTCGCGCGCGCCCAGCGCGATGCCGAGGTCGACTATCTGACCGGACTTCCGAACCGCCGCGCCTTCGAGGCACGCCTCGAACGCGAGTATCGCGAAGCGCGCGAGACGCCCGTGGCGCTCAGCGTTGCCTTTTGCGACATCGACAACTTCAAGGCGATCAACGACGTGCACGGGCACGAAGCAGGCGACCGCGTTCTCAAGGTCATCGCCGACACGCTTGCGCAAATCTCGGACGATAATTGCCATGTGGCTCGGCACGGCGGCGAGGAATTTGTCATGCTGTTCCGCGGACTTGCGCCGGCTGAAGCGGCGGCGCGACTTGACAGTGCACGCGAGCGGCTTGCCGATCGCCGCCTGGTCAACCGCAAGACCGACGCGCCATTCGGTGTCATCACTTTCTCGGGCGGGGTTGCGGACGTCTTCGGCTATCCTGATCCGCGCGCCGCCCTGAAAGCGGCGGACGAAGCACTCTACCGCGCGAAGGAAGCTGGCCGAAATCGCGTGGAAGTCGCGTGAGAAAATAGGCTCGCTCGGTGGAGGGGGCCAGGGGTGGAGCGCTCTTGGGGGGATGCTCCACCCCTTTTCGATCAAGCGCCGGCCGGCACCTCCTGCCACCCGCCGCCGAGTGCCAGGAACAGCGCGACGAGGTAGGTCGAACGTTGCTGCTCGGATTGCGCGATATTCGCCTCGATCTGGGCGAGCGACCGCTCGGCATCGAGCACCAACTGAAAATTCTCGCGCCCCGCCTGGTAACGCAGCCGCGCAATCCGCGCCGCCTCGCCGGCTTCATTTGCAGCGCGGCGAAGTGCCGAAAGCCGGTCGAGTTCGCCTGCATAGGCTGCGAGTGCGCTTTCGGTTTCCTGCAGCGCGGCGAGCCAAGTGCCATCGAAGGCTGCGAGCGCCGCATCGGCGCCGGCTTCGGCTTGTTTGAGCCGCGCACGCGCGAGCGCCACGTTCGGGAAATTCCACGAAATGAGCGGACCGAGCGAGAAGCGGAAACCGTCTGATGAGCCAAGCCCCGATATCGACCC
The DNA here is from genome assembly GCA_044508875.1 of Sphingomonadales bacterium. Taxonomy (GTDB): domain Bacteria; phylum Pseudomonadota; class Alphaproteobacteria; order Sphingomonadales; family Sphingomonadaceae; genus Sphingopyxis; species Sphingopyxis flava_A. Next base: position 141,498 of record JBIQHE010000006.1, read on the forward strand.
CGCGGTCGACCCGATCGATCCTCCGAGACGGATGCTGGGATAAAGATCCGCGGTCGCGACATTGACCCGCGCCGCCGCCGCCGCGAGCTCACGCTCCGCGCGGCGTATGTCGGGACGCCGCGCGAGCAGCGAGGCGCCGTCCCCGACGGGAATGGGCCGGTCGAGCGCGGGCGGCGCCTGGCATTGCAGCGCCACCTCGGGCGCCTGGGCGGGCGGCTTGCCCACGAGCACCGCGAGCCGGTAGAGCGCTGCGGATCGCTGCGCCTCAAGCGTCGGCAGCGTCGCGCGCGTCTGCTCAAGGAGCGCGCCCGCCTGCCCTGTTTCGAGCCGTGTCGCGCGTCCGCCCTCGAAGAGACGGCGCGTCAGGTCGAACGTCTGCTCCTGAATGCGCAGCGTTTCCTGCGCGACCGCGAGCTGGCGGTTAAACGCGCAGACGTCAGCGTAGGCGCGCGTCGTTTCCGCGGCTACGGTGATGCGGGTGAGGTCAAATGCGGCTTGCACGGCCTCGGCATCCGCGCGGCTCGCCCGGATCGCGCTTTCGACGCGGCCGAAGAGGTCGACCTGGTAGCCGACATCAAGCCCGACGTCATAGCTCTCCCCCTCGAGAGGACCAAGGCCGGTGACGCTCCCCGGCTGCCGGGCATAGGCGCCGCTCGCGCTGATGCTCGTCGTCGGCAGGCGTCCCGCCTTTGCTTCCTTGAGCACGGCGCGCGCCTGCGCCAGATTGGCGGCCGCAACGCGCAGGTCCGTATTGTAGGCGAGCGCTTCTGTAACCAGCGCGTCGAGCGTCGGGTCGGCGAACAGGCTCCACCATTCGCCCGGCGGCTGATCCCCGGTGAAGGCGGGCGACTTCCCGCCCTCGACAAAGGGCGCCTGCGACGGGGCCGCCGGCGCCGGCGAAACATAGGCTGGGCCGACGGCGCAGCCCGAAAGCGCGAGCGAGGCCGAAGCAGCGAGAAGAAAGGCTCGCGTCATCACTGCGCCTCCAGCGGCTTGTCGCCGCCTCCTTTTTGCCCGCGACGCTTGACCCACGCCCTGGTGCGCTCACCCATGGCGCGGCAGACAACGTAGAAAACCGGGGTGAAGATCAGGCCGAAGAAGGTCACACCGAGCATCCCGAAGGTGACCGCTGTGCCGAGCGCCTGGCGCATCTCCTGCCCCGGGCCGCTCGCGATCGCGAGCGGGATTACGCCAAAGATGAAGGCGAAGCTCGTCATCAGGATCGGGCGCAATCGCGAACGCGCTGCGTGGACCGCGGCCTCCATCGGTCCCATCCCTTCCTCTTCCTCACCCTGCTTTGCGAATTCGACGATGAGGATCGCATTCTTCGCCGCGAGCGCGATGAGAACGACGAGGCCGACCTGCGTCAGGATATTATTGTCCATCCCCCGCAGGTTCACGCCGAGCATCGCCGCGAGGATGCACATGGGCACGATAAGGATCACGGCAAGCGGGAGCGGGAGCGATTCATATTGCGCCGCGAGGACGAGAAAGACGAAGACGACTGCGAGAAGGAAGATCAACACTGCGCTGCTCCCAGCTGCCTTTTCCTGATAGGCAAGCCCCGTCCATTCATAGGCGAAGCCGGCAGGCAGCGTGCTCGCGGCAATATCTTCCATCACACGAAGCGCCGCGCCCGAGGACACGCCGGGCGCCGCCTGGCCCTGGAGTTCGACCGCGGGAAACAGATTGTAGCGCACCACGCGCGTCGGCCCGCTGTCGTCGCGGAAGGTCGCAACCGACGACAAGGGCACCATCTCACCTGACGAGGAACGCACCTGGAGCCGTCCCACATCCTCGATCCGCGCGCGCGAGGTCGGCTCCGCCTGCGCGGTCACGCGGAAGGTGCGTCCAAGAAAGTTGAAGTCGTTAACATAGGTCGAGGCGAGATAGGTGCCGAGCGCCGAATAGACCTGACTGGGGTCGACGCCCAGGATCTGCGCCTTGTCGCGGTCGACGTCAGCGAAGATGCGCGGGCTTCCCGTGTTGAACAGCGAAAAGACCTGCTGCACCTCGGCGTTCTGCGATGCGGCGCCCATCATCGCGCCGGTCGCCTGCTCAAGCTCGCGGTAGCTCCCGCCCCCCGTTGCCTGGATCATCATGGTAAAGCCGTTGCCGTTTCCGAGTCCCTGGACCGCGGGCGGCGCGATGACAAAGGCATTGGCTTCGGGAAGCGCGCCCGCGAGCGCGCCCGACAGCTGACCGGACAATGCCGCGGCGCTCAATTTCTTGCCGCGCTCTCCCCAATCGGTAAGGCGAATGAACATCGTGCCGGCGTTCGAAGCCGTCGAGAAGCTCGACCCGTCGAGCCCCGCGAAGGTCGCGATGCTGGCGACGCCATCGATACCCATGACAGTCTGCTGAGCCCGCGCCAGGACCTCGCTCGTGCGGTCGAGCGATGCGCCCGGAGGGAGCTGGACAACGCCGATCAACACGCCCTGGTCCTGATCGGGAATGAACCCGGTTGGTGTCGCGGTCAGACGCCATCCGGTAAGCGCGAGCAGAACGGCATAGATGACAAGCATGAGCCCTGCCTTGCGCACCAGCTTTGCCGTCGTCTGGCCGTAACGTTCCGAAAGCGTGTCGAAGGCATGGTTGAACTTGTCGGCGGCGCGGCGCCCGGCGCGGAGCACCGCATTCTTCGGCTCTTCCTGGTGCCCCTCCTCGTGCGGCTTCAGGAGCAGCGCTGCCATCGCCGGTGACAGCGTTAGCGAGGTCAGGAGCGAGAATATGGTCGCGGCAGCGATCGTCACGGCGAACTGCTGGTAGAAGATGCCGGGGATGCCCGGTACGAAGGCGGTCGGAACGAAGACCGCGACCAGCACGAGGCCGATTGCAATCAGCGCGCCCGACACCTCGTCCATCGTCCGATGCGCCGCCTCGCGCGGACTGAGCCCCGCGCGCACGTGCTTTTCGACTGCCTCGACGACGACGATCGCGTCATCGACGACGATGCCGACCGCGAGGACGAGCGCGAAGAGCGACAAGGAATTGATCGAAAAACCGAGCGCGAGCTGGACGGCAAAGGTGCCAACGAGCGCGACCGGAATCGCGACGATCGGGATGATCGCGGCGCGCCAGGTCTGGAGAAAAACGAGCACGACGAGGACGACGAGTACCAGCGCCTCGACAAGCGTTTCCTGGACTGCGCTCACCGACGCTTGGACATATTCAGTCGGGTTGAAGGGGATCTGATATTCAAGCCCCGGCGGAAAATCCTTCGAAGCAGCCTCGACCTCCTTGAGCACGAGGTTCGCCGCATCAAGCGCGTTGGCACCAGGCTGCTGGATGACGGCCATGCCGACCCCTTCCTCGCCGTTGAACACGCCGCGCACGCCATAATCCTGGCTTCCAAGCTCGACCCGCGCGACGTCCTTCAGGCGCGTGATCGCGCCGTTCTGCGTATCGGTCTTGATGACGACATTTGCGAACTCTTCGGGAGTGACGAGGCGGCCCGGTACCTCGACGGGCAATTCGAACGCCGGATTGCCCTTGCCGTACGGCGGTGCGCCGACGGAGCCGCCGGCGACCTGGACATTCTGCCGCTGAAGCGCCGCGACGATTTCATTCGCAGTGAGGTTGCGCGCTGCGGCCTTGTCGGGGTCGATCCACACCCGCATCGAATAATAGCCGCCGCCGAAAATCTGCACGCCGCCAACGCCTTCGAGACGCAGCAATCGGTCGCGCAGCGTCGAGTTCGCATAGTTGCCGACATAGTCGGTATCGATCGCCGGGTCGGTCGACGTCAGGGCGACGATCATCAGGAAGCCGGTTTCCTGCTTGTTCACCTGCACGCCGATCTGGCGTACCTGCTCGGGAAGCCGCGGTTCGGCAAGTGCGACGCGGTTCTGCACGAGGACCTGTGCCGCATCGAGGTCGGTGCCCGGCTCGAAAGTGACGGTGATCTGCGCCGCACCCTGCGTCGAGGACGACTGGATGTAGAGCATGTTCTCGACGCCGTTGATCTCCTGTTCGAGCGTCGATGCCACCGTTTCGGCGATCGTATCGGGCGACGCCCCCGGGTAGGCGGCCGTGATGCCGATCGTCGGGGGGGCGATCTCGGGATATTGGGCGAGCGGGAGCTGCGGGTAAGAAAAAGCCCCGATCAGCGTGATGAAGATCGCGATGACCGCCGCAAAGATCGGGCGGTTAACAAAGAAGCGGCTGAACTTCACTTGGCAGCGTCCTTCGCCGAAGCTGCCTTGGGCGCGCCTGCCGGCGCCGCGGCCCTGTTCGTCACGACCTTGCCATCGGGGAGGATACGGCCCGCCTCGACCTTTGCCGGCTTGCCCGGCATCGCGCGCTGGATACCGTTCACAATGACGCAGTCCTTCGCGCTGAGGCCCGTGCGCACGACGCGAAGGCCATCAATGACCGGACCGAGCGTAACCGGGCGCGCCTCAACGACATCCTTGGGACCGATCACATAGACGACGCGGCGCGCGGCGTCGGTGACGATTGCGGTGTCGGGAACGAGGATCGCCGCCCGCGGCGCCGAGGCCGCGAGCTGGAGCTGCCCGAAGAGGCCGGGACGCAGCTTTCCATCTGCGTTGAGGACCACCGCACGCACGGTGATCGTGCCCGAACCGGTGCTAAGCGCATTGTCGACGAAATCAATCTTGCCGGTGCGGGTATAATTCTCTTCGCCCTGGAGGCGAATACGCACCGGCGAGCCTTCGAGCGTGTCGCCCTGCCGCTCATATTCGAGCAGGCTTGCTTCTGAACCCTGGAAACTGAAGTGCAACGGGTTGGTCGACACGATGGTCGTCAGCACCGTCTGGTCAGCCGCGACAGCATTGCCGGGGTCGACGAGTCGCTGCGACACGCGACCCGAAATCGGCGCGGTGACGCGGGTAAAGCCGACATTGAGCTCGGCCGCGCGGATCGCGGCGCGGCTGGCCGCGACATCGGCCTCACCGGTGCGAACCGCGGCCCGGCGCTGCTCGACCTCTTCGCGGCTCGCTGCCTGCGACGCCGCGAGCGTTTCGGAGCGCGCAAGCTCGGTGCGCGCATTTGCCAGCGTCGCCTGCGCCCGCGCGAGCTGCGCCCGCGCCTGGTCGAGCGCCGCCTGCGCAGGGCGGGCATCGATCGTGAAGAGCAGTTGGCCCGCCTGCACATACTGCCCGTCGGTAAAGTGCGAGCGGGTCAGATAACCCGAAGCGCGCGGTCGCACCTCGACGCTCTGGATCGCCTCGAAACGGCCAACATAATCATCCCATTCGGTGATCTCCTTCACCAGCGGATTTGCGGCGGTGACGGGCAGCGCGGGGGGCCCGCCTTGGGACGTATCCCCACCCGAGCAGGCGGCAAGAAGCACCGAAAAAAGAATCAGGGGCGCCAGGAGCGTGCGCTTGAGCATAGCGTTTTTCTTTTCTGTCAGGGCGGTTCGGCATCGCGCGGCAGGGAGGGGGAGGCGCAGCGCGATGCCGGGGGAGAGCCCTAAATTGCCATTCTCTACAAGTCAACAGCTGTTGATTTATTTCTCAGCTTAGATAATAGAGCATTATGTCGAGGACCACGACCGCCCCCCTGGGGGCTAGAAAACGCGATGCGATCGCAACCCGCGCGGCGATTTTGTCGGCGGCGCGCCAGCGGTTCCTGCGGGAAAGCTATGATAGCGTCGGCCTGCGCGATATCGCCGGCGATGCCGGCGTCGATGTCGCGCTGATCAGTCGCTATTTCGGCGGCAAGGAAGGGCTGTTTCGCGACGTCCTGCTCCGTGACAAGGATGAGGGGCTCCTTCGCCAGCCGCTGACTGCCGCGGACCTCCCCGCCTATCTCGCGCAGCTCGTGGTCGAAGACGGCGACGAGAACCGGCAGCACCGCATGGAAATGTTCATTGTCATGCTCCGCTCGGCTTCGTCCCCCAAGGCGGGCGAAATCATCCGCGACCTTGTCCATCTCGACGTTCTTGGTCCCCTCGCCGAGATCATTGGCGATGAGCATGCGGAGCTCCGCGCGAACATGCTCCTTGCGGTCCTCATGGGGATCGGCGTGCTGCGCTCGATCATGAAAATCGACGCGCTCGACGGGTCCCCGCACCAGCGCGCCGAGTGCGAATATCGCTTCCGCTGCCTGTTCGAGGCCGCACTGACCTGCTGAGTGTGCGGGCAAAGGCGCGCCCTTGCCCGAGTGCGGCGGCGCGTCTAGTCGCATTGAAGTGAGTATTGACAAGCCTTCCGCTCCTTCCGCTCTCGCCCCGTTCCGTTTTCCCGCTTTCCGCGCGATCTGGATCGCGAACCTCGCGTCGAACATGGGGTCGACGATCCAGGCGGTCGGGGCCGCCTGGTTGATGACGGAGCTGACGCCCTCGCACCTTTATATTGCTCTTGTGCAGGCGAGCGCGACCATCCCGATCATGCTGCTCGGTATCTTCGCGGGCGCAATCGCGGACAATTTCGACCGCCGCCGGGTGATGCTTGCGGCGCAAAGCGGGATGCTGATCGTCTCGGCGCTCCTTGCACTCGCGACGTGGATGGGCGTGATCAATCCTATCCTGCTCCTCTGCTTCACGCTTGCCGTGGGCTGCGGGACGGCGCTCAATGCGCCTGCCTGGCAAGCGTCGGTGCGGTTGCAGGTCGGGCACGAGCATCTGCCGCAGGCGATCGCACTCAACACCATCGCCTTCAACCTTGCCCGGAGCGTCGGGCCGGCGCTCGGCGGGCTCCTCATTTCACTCACCGGTCCCGCCATCGGCTTCGGGCTCAATGCGCTGAGCTATGTTGCGCTCATTATCGTCCTTTTGCGCTGGCATCCCGAGATCACGCCGCCCAAGCGCTCACCGATGCTGTCGGCGGTCGCCACCGGACTTCGCTTTTGCGCGCAATCCGACCCGGTGCGCAGGATACTCGTGCGCGGCTTCGCCTTCGGCCTGGGCGCGGCGGGGTTCCAGGCCCTGCTGCCCTCGGTCGTTCGTGATCAGCTCGCGGGAGACGAACTTGTCTATGGCCTGTGCCTGACGGGGTTCGGCGCAGGCTCGATCGTTGCCGCGCTCTGGGTCGGCAAGGCGCGCCATCGGTGGGGCAGCGAAAAATTGGTGGGCGGAGCAGCACTGCTCTTCGCCGCGGCGACAGGTGCGGTCGCGCTGTCACACAGCATGGCGCCCGTCCTGGCCGCGGCCTTCGTGGCGGGCATGTGCTGGGTGGCGACGATGACGACGCTCAATGTCGCGATGCAGCTCCGCTCGCCGGAGGCGATTCTCGGCCGCTGCCTTTCGATCTATCAGGCGGTGACGTTCGGCGGAATGGCGCTCGGCGCGTGGCTGCTGGGCGTGGTCGCCGATCTTTCGACGCTGCCGGCCGCGCTCGCCGCGGCGGCCGGCTGGCTCATCCTCTCCTCGACCGCGCTCCGCTTTGCCGCGCCGATGCCCCGGCGCGACGAAGGGCGCGTGCTGCCCTGATATATTCCTCCCGCCCTAGCGGCACTTGAGCTCGCCGCGGTCAATCGCGCGGCCCAGCAGGCCCCCACCCGCCGCGCCGATGATTGTGCCCACCGTACGGTCGCGGCCGCCGTCGAGTTCGCGGCCAACGAGTGCACCAACGGCTGCCCCGATGATGAGCCCCGTCGTGCCATTATCGCGGCGGCAGTGATAGCGGCCATCGCGGCCGCGCCAGATCCGGTCATCGTAGGAGAGCCGGCGCGGTTCATAATAGCGTCCGTAGCGGTCGTAGAGGGCGCGGTCCTTGGCGCGCTTGCCATGCGCCGGCGCCCAGGGGGGCGGATCGGCATAAGCGGCAGGGGCCGGTAGCGCGATTGCCGCGAGCACGGCGGCAGCCAATATCTTTCTCACGGGCTTCAAACTCCTCATTTGGCGATGCGAACAGCAAACACCAAAGCCGTTGACCGGCCGATGAACGGATCGTTGGAACGTTCGGTTCCAGCGGCATACGGAGATCGACACGAAGGCGGTCGGTCCGCCACCCTTATCGGGCCTGAGCGGAGCTTGGCTCCATCGCCGCCCCGGCGAGCGACGATATATGTCCCCATCTGGCACCGATTTTTGCTGGTAAAATGCCGCCAATCGGCGCTAGTGGGTCCCCTGGGGCGAAGCAGGGGCAATCATGCGCGTAGCATTTGAGCGGGGCGGAATTTACATTGTTTTCAGGTTTCGCCGGGGGGACAAATCGCAGCTGGGGCTGGTAATCAAGTGGCGCCGCTCGCAGCTTCGCAGCAGTGAGCGCGAAGGCCTGTGGCGGTCCTGGTCCTTTGGCCCACTTTATATCCGGACCCATCAACGCCTCGACCAGCCGCGCTAAGACGGCCCATCCATCTCGGCGAGCGCGTCGGCACCCCTTGAACGCGCCCGAAGGATGCCCGAGGCCCGGGCCGAGCCCCCGCTTTCGTCGACGCTGCCGAGATCGGTATCTTCGCTGGCGAGGTTTTCGATCACACGCAGCATTAGCCCCCGAAGCTTGGCGACCTCCTCGTCCGAGAAACCGCGCAGCGCGAGCAACTGCACCTCTTTACTCACGGGCAGGAGGAGCGGGCGTAAAGCCCAGGCGCGCGGGGTGAGATAGACAAGAGTTTCGCGCCGGTCTCGCCGATTGACGCGGCGGCAAACCAGGGAAGCCTTCTCGAGCCCGCGCAGGGCGACGGCCGTGGTCGCGTCGCGCATCGCCAGCCGGCGGCTCAATTCGCGCTGGCTGATGCCGTCGCCCCGCCAAAGCTGGCGCAGAAATGTCCATTGGCCCGCAGAAACGCCGTGGTCGAGGGTCCGCGTTTCGCGGATTTGCGAAAAATAGCGAAAGATGAGGCGGGCCAGATAGCCAAGGCTGTCCTCAAACGCCCAATAGTCGCCCTTACCCGGCACTTGCGCTTTCAACAATCGCCGCCCCTCCCCCGCGCCGCTTCCGCCGCAAACCCATGAGGCCGGCGAGCAGCCCTTCAACCAACGGGTCCGGGGGAACCAAACCGGTATTTCTTAGTAAACTAAGATCATCCCCGCCGCGGAACTTTTGTCAAGTTTCTTGCGTGATCCAGCCCGAGGGAGGGGCCGGTCAATAGACGGGAGTATTGGGAGATAGTCCGATCAGCGAGCGACCGAGCAGTTCGGTGGCAGCGTCGAAATCATAGACAATATGACTGGCCATGACGTTGATGTCGCGCAGCGCGCGCTGGAGCGGGCTGCTCGTCATATGCGCACTGGAACCTGCGCCCTCCTCGAGTAGGCGGACCGCATCGCGGCACAAGTTCACCGCGAGGGCGACCTGCGCACGAAGCGCGATGCGGTCCTCGGTGCTCACCAGTTCGCTTCCCGCGGCAACGGTCAGAGCGACATTTCGCCGCCCCACCTCGCGCAGGATCATTTCGGCGGTCTGGGTCTTTGCCGCCGCTTCGCCCAGCCGCATGTGAGCCGCAGGCTTCTCATTCTGCTTGACCGACGTGCCGAGCATCGTGCGCACGCCGATGCGGTCCTTGAAGTGACCAACTGCCGAGCGGGCGGCGCCGACGGCGGCGATCGCCGCGGTGACCGCGAGGAATGGGGTCATCGGCATCCGGTAAATCGGGTTATGCGCGTGGTTCGCCGCTTCGGGCGGAGAGCCCGTGCGCATCTTTCCCATGTCCATGACCCGGTGTGCGGGAACGAAGACATCCTCGCAGCGGATATCGTTGCTGCCCGTCCCGATCATCCCGTCGACATGCCAGGTGTCGATCACTTCGACGTCCTGGGCCGGCAGTGCGAACAGGAGCTGCCGCGGCGGATTCTCCCCCGGGACCATCCCGGTGATCAGCACCCAGTCGGCATGCATGATGCCCGTGCCCCATTTCCAGCGGCCCGAGAGGCGGTAGCCTTTCTCCACCGGCTGCGCGACGCCCGGCGGATTGGTGGCGCCGGGCGCGATCACATAAGGAAAATTGCCGCCGAAAGTCTCGTCCTGCAGCGCTTTCGGGAACTGGGCGAGCATCCAATTATGCTCGACACAGAAGCTCGCGACCCACCCGGTCGACGCGCAACCCTCGGCGATCGGCAGCATGGCGTCGATAAAGCTGTCGATGCCGAACTCGAGGCCACCGTAGCTCTTGGGCACGAAATGATAAAAGACGCCGGTCTTGCGAATAGCCTCCCAGACCGCATCGACGGGTCGGCGCAGTTCTTCGCATTCGCGCGCATGCGCCGCGACGAGCGGCTTCAGCGCGGTCGTGCGCCGCACCAGCTCTTCAGGGGTGAGCGCCTCGAGCTCTTCACGCGTAAGCCAGTCGCCGCCTGCAGGGATCCGGCGATCGGCGTAAGCTTCTGCTTCCGCTTCGCCCGTCTGGCCGGCTATTTTCATGGCGTCCTCCTCTCCGCGCGCGTCGATCGGCGGTCGCGGCCCCAATAGACCGGCGAGGGATTTTATCAAGAAACTTAACTAATTGAGGCGAGCCTCGCGGACGACGCGCGGGGGAGCGCCTCACTCAAGAGCCGTGGACGGCACCCGCGGCGGTTCGCCCCAGTCCAACCGCATCGCGTCGCGCAGACCGTGATAGGCCGGCATTCCAAGTCGCTCGGCGAGCTTGAGCTCAAGATAATCGAGCGCCTTCGCGGCAGCGCGGCGCGCCGGATTTGCCTCCTCTGCAAAACGGACGATCCGCGCGCGTCGGTCGTCGGGGTCTGGAACAAGCTCGACAATCCCTCGCCCTTCCAATTCGCCCAGCATGAGACTGATCGCCTGGCGCGTGACGCCAAGGTTGCGGGCTATGCGCGCCGCACGATGTTCTCCCGCTGCTATATTGGCGATCAGCAGCGATTGCGCGCGGCTGACATTGGGAAGTCCCGCTTCCTTGAGGGCGGCCTGAAGCGCCTCATCGAACCAGTAGACGGCGCTCAGCAGATTCATCATCAGATAGGGGCTGTGCATCGTATACCTTCGGGGATTTCACGGCACCGCAATAGACCGCTTCGCCGCAGCGGCGCAACCCGAGGGGATTGAGGCGAGCCGGCCCCTTCAGTCCCCATCCGCAGCGGCAGCGTTCGCAGACCGAGAGGAAGCACCCCGGCGAACAGGTACGGTCATGGGCGCCGCTGCAGCGGGCACTTGCAAGGGGGCGGGCGCCGCGTTCTCAAACGCGAGAACAACGTCCTCGTCCATGAAGCCGCCAACCGTACCCCCCTTCGGAAAACATGGCGCTGGTTCCAGTGACGAAGAATCCCGCAAGCGGAACGAGCGCCACCGACGCCATGACCCCGCCGGTGCCGATAACTTTGTCGGCCGCGGTTGACCTCCAAAGGTTAAGCAGTTGCCGAACAATGCCGCAAACTTCGCCAACAATGTCCTGCGATCCCTGCGCCGAGGTCAGACCTCCGGCTTTCAGGGCACTTCTGAGCAAGGCATGCGCTCGCCCTGAGATCCGGCGGGCCATTGAAATAATGGCAGGGGCAGCAGGATTCGAACCCGCGACCCTCGGTTTTGGAGACCGATGCTCTACCAGCTGAGCTATACCCCTAGGCCGGACGCCGCCCTTAGCCGCATCGGGGGCCGGTGCGCAAGGGGATTGCATCGCCACGTCATAATGCGCGCCCTCGCGAGATCCATAGCTTGCAAAGCATCTCGAGATTGATATGCGCTTGCGGCACATGAAAGCCGCCCCGCATCCCGAGGTTCCGCAGCATTATCTGGGCGGCATCGCGCTTCGCCTGCTTGCGATGGCGAGCCTTTCGGCGATGTTCGTGCTGGTAAAGATGGCTGCCGAGGCCGGGGTTCACGTCGTCGAGAGCCTGTTCTGGCGGCAGGTTGTTGTGCTTCCGCTGCTCTTTGTCTGGGCGATGAGACGCGGCGGGCTATCGAATTTTCGCACCCTAAGACCTGGCACCCACGCACGTCGCGCGATCATGGGTCTCACGGGCATGGCGCTCAATTTTGGCGGCATGATCTACCTCCCGATGGCCGAGGCGACGACGATCAACCTGTCGGTGCCGATCTTCGCGGTCATCTTCGCTGCGCTGTTCCTGGGCGAGCCGACCGGCTGGCAGCGTTGGAGCGCCGTCATTATCGGCTTTTTGGGCGTTCTCGTCGTCCTTAATCCGACCACGGTCGTTGCGAGCGGGTTCAGCGGGGATCATGGTCTTGGCACGCTCATCGCGCTCGGGGGTGCCATCATGACTGCGCTCATCACCATCCAGGTCCGCGATCTCAGCCGCACCGAAAGTCCGATGTCGATCGTCTTCTGGTTCAGCCTGATCTCGCTCGTTCCGCTCACCCTCGCGCTTCCCTTCGTGATGACGCCCCACAGTGCATCCGAATGGGCGATATTGGTTGGTCTTGGGCTTCTCGGCGCGGTGGTGCAGATGTCGCTCACCGGCGCGCTGCGGCTTGCACCGGTGGCCGTGGTGACGCCGATGGACTATTCGAGCCTGCTCTGGGCGATTGCCTTCGGCTGGTATTTCTTCGGCACTTTTCCTGCCGACACGACCTGGGTCGGCGCGCCGCTGATCATCATAAGCGGGCTGTTTATTGCCTGGCGCGAGCACCGGCTGCATATCGAGAGGCAAAAGGAGATCGCGGCGTGAGATCCAGACCCATCCTCTATCACTGTCCGGACGCACGCTCGCTGCGCTGCCTCTGGGCGGCCGAAGAGGCGGGGATGGAAATCGATCTTCGCGTCCTGCCCTTCCCGCCGCGCGCCTTTGCGCCCGACTATCGCCCGGTGAACCCGCTGATGACCGTCCCGACCTGGGTTGAGGACGGGCGGCTCATGACCGAATCGGCCGCGATCTGCGAGCGAATTGCCGACGGAACGCCGCTCGAAATACGCCGCGAGGATGATGATTACTGGACCTACCGCAACTGGCTGCACCGCAGTGATGCGACGCTGACCTTTCCGCTCGCGATCATGATTCGCTACACGCGCGTCGAGCCCGAGGCGCGGCGGCTTGCGCAGGCGGTCGAGGATTATAAGGCCTTCTTCGGGGGCCGGGCCAAGAGCATCGAGTCGGCGCTGTCGGACGGACGCGAGTGGCTCGTCGGGGGTCGCTTCACCATTGCCGATATCACGGTCGGATATGCCGCTTTTCTTGCGACTACGCTGGGCGCAGACGATGTGCTCGGCGAGGCGACGAAATCCTGGCTGGCGCGGTGCACGACGCGCGACGGATTCACACGGTCGCGAACAAGGCAAAATACGAGCTAGACCAAAGAAAAGAGCCGCGGTTTCCCGCGGCTCCCTCGTGTCAGCTTTGCCGAGACTTATTCAAAGTCGGCGCCGCCTCCGGCAGGGCTACGCGGCGGAGCGGCGGCAGTAAGGCGAAGCGCTTCGGCCGAACGGCTGATCGAGCTGATCTCGTCCGGCGTGTCGTCGTCATCGATCACGACCTTCTGGAGCGTGCTGACGAGCGATTCCTGAAGGTCCTTCGGACGTACGGTCTGTTCGGCAATCTCGCGCAGTGCGACGACGGGATTCTTGTCGCGGTCGCGATCGACGGTCAGCTCCGACCCGCCCGAAATCTCGCGGGCGCGGTGCGCCGAGAGCAAGACCAGGTCGAAACGGTTGGGCACTTTGTCGACACAATCTTCGACGGTAACGCGGGCCATGATAATTCCTTGATCGAGGAGAGGCCAGCACCCCGGGGGGTCTGGCGGCAAGCGCTGCGCGCTAGCAGCAGCCCCCGTGAATGTCAATCGAACGGCTCGCTTGCCCGCGCTGCGGCGCGCGGCTTATGTGCAGGGTATGATCGAGGCCACCGCTTCTCAACCGCCGCCTGAAAGGCTGACGGCCGACGTGGCGGGCCACCGGCTCGAGCTCCTCTTTAACGGCGCCGACCGACTCGAGCGGCTGCGTAGACTGATCGAGAGCGCCGCGCGCAGCATCGATATCATCATGTATATCTTCGACGACGACCCGGTGGGGCGCGACATTGTCGCAAGACTGGTGGCCGCCGCGCGCCGCGGGGTTCGGGTGCGCGCGGTGATCGACCGCTTCGGATCGTCCGATACGCCCGACAGCCTCTTCGAGCCGCTCCGCGCCGAAGGCGGCTCCGTGACCTTTTTTTCGCGCCGCTGGCGTTCAAGCTATCTCGTTCGCAATCACCAGAAGCTGCTTCTCTTCGATGGAAAGATTGCCGTCACGGGCGGCTTCAATATTGCCGAACATTATCTGAGCCCACCGGGGCGAGAATGCTGGTTCGATCTGGGCCTGCTGGTCGAGGGCAGTTCGGTCGCGGAGGCGGCTGCATGGTTCGAGGCCGTTCACGCCTATACCGCGTCGAATGACGGAAAGCTGCTGATGCTGCGCCGCATGATCCGCGAATGGCCAGTCAGGGGCGCTCCCGTCGAATGGCTGGTGGGCGGGCCCACCGAGCGCCTTTCGCCTTGGGCGCGCGCAGTGCGGCAGGATCTCGATCGCGGGCAGCGGCTCGACATGGCAATGGCCTATTTTTCACCGGGCCAGGGGATGCTTCGGCGCCTCGGACGCGTCGCACGCCAGGGACATGCGCGCCTCATCATGGCCGGAAAATCGGACAATGCCGCGACCATCGGTGCGTCGCGGCTACTCTACGGCTATCTCCTGCGCAGGCACGCCGAGATTTGGGAATATCAGCCCTGCAAGCTTCACATGAAGCTGATCGTGATCGACAATGTCACCTATATCGGGTCAGCAAATTTCGATGCGCGGAGCCTCTTCGTCAATGTCGAGATCATGCTGCGGATCGAGGATGCGGAATTTGCTGCCACGATGCGCGATTTCGTTGCCGCACAGGAGCGCGATTGCGAAGTGATCACACGCCAATCGCACAAGGCGCGCGCGGGTTGGCTGAAACGCTTCCGCTGGACGCTCGCCTGGTTCGTCGTCGGAGTCGTCGATTATACGGTGTCCCGCCGCCTCAACTTCGGGCTAGCCGAGCCCGACCTCGATGCGGTCTGATTGCCCCCCCTTCGATCTTTCCAGGCCCAGAATAGAAAGCAGGGAGGGACGTTCACCCATTCGAACGCATTGTCGATGCACTGGAAATGCACCGCGAGAAAGTCGCGCGCGCGCGCGCGGAACTGATAGACGAGGAAAGCGCCGCCCGGGCGCAGAACACGGTGCGTCGCCTTGGCGATCGCGGGGCCGACTCCCGCTGGAAGCGTCGAGAAGGGGAGCCCCGAAAGTACATAATCGGCCTGCTGGAAGCCGTGCGCTGCGATGATCTCCTCGACGTCGGCGGCCGACCCGTGAACCGCGATGAAGCGGCTGTCGCGAATGTCCTTGCGCAGATAGTCGATGAAATCTTCATTGGTGTCGATCGCGATCAGCGTCGCGTCACCCGCCAGCCGTTCGAGAACCGGCCGGCAGAAGGTCCCGACGCCCGGGCCATATTCGACGAATAGCTTGGTGTTCTTCCAATCAACCGGGCGCAGCATATGCCGGATCAGCGTGGGCGAGGAGGGAACAATCGAACCCACCATGACCGGGTGCTTTATAAATCCGCGGATGAACATTCCCCACGGTCCGAAAAAGCGTTTGAGCCGCTCGCGCACCCGGCGAGGGAGCGCGATCTTCGATTCTTGGGCGTGAGCCCGCGGATGGGTCATGATGGCTTTCGCGTTGTTGCGGTTTTCCTGTCGGTGGCAAAAACGGCGACCCAGCGCAAGGAAAGATATGGGCTTGGCGTTGGACAGGGAACGCATCGCGTGTAGGGAGAGGCGGGTTCGCGTCGAACGGAAGGGACGGCATGACGGAAATATCACGTTCGATCCCCAACGACCGGATGGCCGTGCTCTTTGCGATCATGCTCGTCGCGGCTGCGGGCAACACCGCGATGCAGTCGATCCTCCCCGCGATCGGTGCCAAGCTCCATATTCCCGATGTCTGGGTCAGCCTCGCCTTCAGTTGGTCGGCATTGCTCTGGGTGCTCACCGCGCCGCATTGGGCGCGCCAGTCGGACAAGCGCGGGCGCAAGGCGCTGATGGCGCTCGGGCTGGCGGGCTTCATCTCGTCTATGGCGCTGTGCGGACTGACGCTCTGGGCCGGACTGTCGGGTCTCATCGCGAGCGGAGCGACCTTCATCGTCTTCGCGCTCTTCCGCAGTCTCTACGGCGGTTTCGGATCGGCCTCCCCGCCCGCCGTACAGGCCTATGTCGCGGCGCGCACCGATCCCGAGGAGCGCACGCAGGCGCTTTCACTCGTCTCCTCCTCCTTCGGCCTTGGAACGGTGATCGGTCCTGCGATTGCCCCCTTTTTCATCTTTCCGATCGTCGGGCTCTCGGGGCCGCTCCTCGTCTTTGCGCTGATTGGACTGGTCGTCCTCATCACGCTGCGCTGGCGCCTTCCCAATGACATGCCCCGCTTCGCGGCGCGGGGTTCAATCGCCCCCTACCCCGCCTCGGGCCTCGCGGACGCCGCACGCCGCGAGGAGGAAGAGGAAGATGGCGACGACGCGCCGCTGCCGCGGCTGCAATGGAGCGATCGCCGGGTGCGGCCTTGGATGCTCGCCGGGCTGTTCGGCGGTCAATCGCAGGCGATGATGCTCGGCGTTATCGGGTTCCTCATTCTCGACCGTCTCGACCTTCGCAGCAATCCGGACGAAGCGGCTGCGATTACCGGCATCGTGCTGATGGCGGGCGCATTTGCGACGCTGCTCGCGCAGTGGGGACTGATCCCATTGCTCAAGATGACGCCGCGCGCGACGGTTCTTGTCGGTGCCGCGCTCGGAGCGACGGGGACGCTGATGACCGGTCTCGCGCAGGACCTTCATGCAATCGTTATCGGCTTCGCCGCCGCGTCGCTTGGCTTTGGACTGTTCCGTCCGGGCTTTACGGCCGGCGCTTCGCTCGCGGTCACCGGACGCCACCAGGGCGCGGTTGCGGGCATGACCGCCTCCATCAACGGGTCAGCCTACATCGTCTCGCCCGCGATCGGCGTGCTCCTGTATAACTGGCACGCGATGGTCGCGTACGGCCTGATGGCCGGATTCTGCGTCTGGCTGGTGGTGTGGGGCTGGTCTGCGCTCCGGCAGCACCCGCCCCTTCCCACCTAGTCCGACGGCTCGTCGGCGTGCTTTTGCTCGCGCGCCGGCTTCAGCATGCCCGGCGCGAAGAAACCGATCGGGTTCACGCTCATCGCCCGCTGCTTGATCTCGCCCTGGATTTTTTCATAGTCGCGCTCCATCGCCTCGGTCACCGAAGCGCGTGTATCCTTAAGCGCGGCCTCGAAATCCTCCATCGTCACGCTTTCGCTGGTCATCGAGCGCTTGAGCGCTGCAAGACCGGCCCGGCGGACGAGATCCTCAAGGTCCGCGCCCGTGAAGCGCTCGGTGCGCCCGGCAAGCGCCTCGAGATCGACATCGCTTCCAAGGGGCATCTTCCCGGTGTGGATTTCGAGGATGCGTTTGCGGCCCCCTGCATCGGGTACGGTCACATAAATCAGCTCGTCGAGCCGTCCAGGCCGCAGAAGGGCTGGGTCGATCAAGTTCGGCCGATTGGTCGCGCCTATCACGACAACCGATTGCATCTCCTCGATCCCGTCCATCTCGGCGAGGATCGTGTTGACGACGCGTTCGGTCACCTGCGGCTCGCCCGCGGTGCCGCTACCGCGCGCGGGCACGAGGCTATCGAGTTCGTCGATAAAAATGATCGTTGGCGCCACGGCGCGGGCGCGCGCGAAGAGCCGGGCGATCTGTTGCTCGCTTTCTCCATACCATTTGGACAGGAGATCGGATGATTTGATCGCGATGAAGTTGGCATCAGACTCGC
Organism: Sphingomonadales bacterium; assembly: GCA_044508875.1. Lineage (GTDB taxonomy): Bacteria > Pseudomonadota > Alphaproteobacteria > Sphingomonadales > Sphingomonadaceae > Sphingopyxis > Sphingopyxis flava_A. The sequence continues at coordinate 159,146 of JBIQHE010000006.1, forward strand.
GCGCCGCCGCCTTGGCAAGCAGCGTCTTGCCGGTGCCCGGCGGACCATAGAGCAGGAAGCCCTTGGCAGGACGGATGCCGAGCCGACGGAAGGCCTCAGGATGCTTTAGCGGCAGCTCAATGCCCTCGATCATCTTGTCGCGCGCCGCGTCGAGTCCGCCGATGTCGCTCCACCGCGTCTTCGGCGCTTGCACCATTACCTCGCGCATCGCCGAAGGCTGAACGCGTTTCAGCGCATTGTTGAAATCCTCGCGCGTCACGCGGAGCTCGTCGAGCACCTCGGGCGGGATTGTCCCCTCCGAAAGGTTGAGCTTGGGCATGATCCGCCGCACTGCCTCGATGGCGGCCTCGCGGGTGAGGGCAGCCATGTCGGCGCCGACGAAGCCAAAGGTCGTGCGCGAAAGCTCGGCCAGATCGACATCCTCGGCGAGCGGCATGCCGCGAGTATGGATCCCGAGGATTTCGCGGCGACCGCTTTCGTCAGGTACCCCGATCACGATTTCGCGATCGAAGCGGCCGGGACGGCGCAGAGCCTCATCGATCGCGTCGGGACGGTTGGTGGCCGCGATGACGACGAGATTGGTTCGCGGCTCAAGACCGTCCATCAGCGTCAGCAACTGCGCGACCAGCCTCTTTTCCGCCTCGCCTTGCACCTGCCCACGCTTCGGCGCGATCGAATCGATCTCGTCGATAAACAGGATCGACGGGGCAGCCTTCGCGGCCTGCTCGAAAACGTCGCGAAGGCGTTTTTCAGACTCGCCATAGGCCGAGCCCATGATCTCGGGCCCGTTGATCAGAAAAAATTGCGCCTCGCTCTCGTTCGCGACCGCGCGCGCGAGGCGGGTTTTGCCCGTCCCCGGCGGGCCGTGCAGCAGCACCCCGCGCGGCGGATCGACGCCCAGGCGGCGGAAGAGTTCAGGATAGCGCAGGGGCAGCTCGACCATCTCGCGAAGCTGGTCGATCGTCTCGCCGAGCCCGCCGAGATCGTCATAGGTGACATCGGTGCGGCGGGTCTCCTGCGGCTCCTGATATTCAGGGAGCAGTTCGACCTCGGTATTCTCGTCGATGAAGACAACGCCCTTGGGGCTCGCCGAGACGACGCTGAGACGGACTTCGGCAAGGGCATAGGCGGGCGCGTTGAGCATCTGGCGAAGCTGCGGGGGCATATCGCCCGCCGACACCCGCTGCTGGCCTGCAGTTGCGACGGTATCGCCTGCGACGAGCGGTCGTCCGAAAAAGGAGCGCTTGAGCGCGTTTGCCGAGCCCTGCAGCCGCAAATTCTCCTGCGCGGGTGCAAAGACGACGCGCGTTGCAGGACGCGTCTCGGCGCGGCTCAGGACGACCATGTCGCCTGCGCCCGCACCGGCATTCGCGCGCTGGAGCCCGTCGAGGCGCACGACCTCGAGCCCCTCGTCCTCGGGATAGGGCGCCATCACGCGCGATGCTGTCACGCGCTTGCCGCTGACCTGGATGACATCGCCCTCGGTCACCCCGAGTTCGGCCATTGCCGCGCGGGGAATTCGCGCGATGCCGCCGCCGCTTTCTTCGGCCCGGGCATTTGCCACCTGGAGCTTGACTTGCTTTTCTCTAACCGGTGCGTCGGCCAAGATGAGTCTCCCGCAAAATAGTCAGAATGCCGAAGATAGGATGGGCGTTCCCTTATTTCGAGCCCCCGGCGCATGATCGGCCTGTTCAACGCTTTTATACCGCACTGCAGCAAATGCCTCTGGCGCCCGCGCCGCTCTCATGCCATCACTCGCGCGAGACACATCATGGCACGCCTTCCCCCCTTGAGCAGCATGGAAGCTTTTCTGGAGGTCGCCCGTCACGGGACGGTAAAGGCGGCCGCCAGCGAGCTCGGCCTGTCGATGCCGGCGCTCTCGCGGCGGATCCAGACGCTCGAGCATGCGGTTGGGCGCCCGCTCTTCGACCGTCATCACCACGGCCTGCGCCTCACCGAGGCGGGCCGCACATTGCAGGGTCAATTGGCGCCGATCCTCGATGACCTGCGCGGGGTCATCGCGCGCGTCGGCAGCCCCGACGCCTCCCAGCGTCTCCACCTCAACGTCCTGCCTCTCTTCGCGCAGCAGCGGCTGCTTCCCCGCCTGCCTGAGCTGCGACAGCAATATCCCGAACTCCACATCGACATCGACACGCTCTCGCACGGCGAGGCGCGGCTCGGCGAGGGTATCGATGCGGCGATCGCGCTGGCGCGAGCGATCGACCCCGCGCTCTATGCAGCGCGGCTTGACCAGGACAAGATTTTCCCGATCGCGGCGCGTGCCCTCACCGATGGCGAGCGGCCGATCACGGTTCCCGAACAGCTCCAGCGGCTCACCATTCTCCTCCATCGCGAAATGCCCGAGACGTTCGCCGAGTGGAAACAGGCAATCGGCATGCCCTATCTTGAACCCGCGGGGATCGATTTCTTCGACTCGGGCCCGCTAATGCTCGAGGCCGCGGCGCAAGGGATCGGCGTTGCCTTCATGCACGGCCATCATTTCGATTATGCGCAGGATCCCCGCCTGACGCGCCTCTTCGATTTCGATGTCGACAGTCCCTACAGCTACTGGTTCGTTTGCCGTCCGCGCGCACTGCGTCAGCCGGCTGTAAAGCTTTTTCATGACTGGCTGCTGGGCGCAAAAATATAAGGTTCACGGCGCGTTCAGCCGCCAAGGTGAAGCATCCCCCTGTGCCCCATCGGCTAAGGAGGTCCCGATGCGTCTCGTCTTGGCGTGCACCCTTCTCCTGGCCCTACCTTCGGCGGCGGGGGCCCAGTTCGTTGCGGGGCCAGCGCCGGCCCCTATGCCGATGCCGGGGATCAGCGACCGCGGCACATTGCCCCCCCTTCCCTCGCTCGGCGACCAGCTCGGCGAAGCGCGCGCTCGCATCAAGGCAGGCCGTTCGCGGGGGGAGCTTACGAAGCGGGAAGCGCGCGCGCTGCGACGCGATGCCGCCATGATCGAAACGCTCGCCGGTCGCTATGGCGCCGACGGTCTTTCCGATTCTGAGCGTCGCGAACTCGACATGCGGACCGAGGTTCTGCGCACGCTTGTCGCGGCGCAGCGATTGGCCGGCGGGGCCGGACGCCCTTGAAGGGAAGATCTTTAAAGGCGGAAAAATGATGTGCTGTAGAGATTGCAGCCCTCGACCTCGCATTGACCAGGAATCACCGACCGAGGGGGTCACTCGCCCCCAACAACCCGTTTTTCGAGCTGCGTGGACTGTAGACCACCGGGGAGGCAAGATCGAAGGAACCAGGCTTCGACATGGTCTGTGCCAAACGCTCGGCAGAGATCGCCTTCCTTAATCTCTCTGCCGGCGCTGCCGTTGAGACGGGCGGCAATGACCTGGGCCAGAAGGGCTTCCGCAGCGGCTATCCGGCCTTTCTATGACAAGATCCGCATCGGCACCGACTTCACAATTGGTCGCCCGCCTCGGCACGCCCGGCACGACCCGAACGAAGCGGAAACAGGCGGAAGGTAGCGATAATATCTCGCTTTCCCGAAAATGCCCTCGGGAGCAACCAGCAGTCTTGGAGTCTCCGAGAGGATCCAACCATATGAATTTATGGAGATAATGGTGCTGCTGGAGAGGATTGAACTCTCGACCTCACCCTTACCAAGGGTGCGCTCTACCACTGAGCTACAGCAGCAGCCGGAGCCCGTGCGACGCATCGCCGCCGGGCAGGCGCGGCCTATGGCGGGGCGCCCGGCCGCTGTCAAGGTGCGAGGCTTGACGATTGGGCGATTTCACAGGCATGGCCCGAGCGATGAGCAAGCCGCCCTCCCCCGCCGATCTCGAACGCGAGCGCCGCCTCGCCGAGGCGCTGCGCGCCAACCTCAGGAAACGCAAGGCACGCACGCGTGAAGAGAAAGCCGTCGCCGAAACTAAAGACTGACACTCACAGTCACAGCGTCGCCCTCGGCGAGGCGTTCGGCTTTCCGGATCGCGGCCTTGACCGGTAGCAGCCAGCCGCCGCTTTCGCGATGCGGGAAAACCGAGGTCTTCCAGACGCTGTCGCCGATACGGGCTTCGACGCGCGCCGATCCGAACCCCCGCCTTCGCTCGAGCCATTGCTCCGATATCGCCGCCAGGCGCACCGCATCTGCCGCATCGCCCTCGATGGTCAGGAAATACCATGTGGCTGGTGCGGTCGCCGCCTGCCAGCGCCACAGCCGCGTTGTCACGGTGATACGTTCCAAGGCCTACTTCCCCGCGACGGAGCGGATCGGCACGGGGATATTGCAGATATCCGCTCCGCCGGCAGGACGGATGAAGAAGGGGTCACGTCGATCGGCGCGCGCCGCTACATAGCGGGCAAAGCTTTCGCTCTCGCTCGAGAGATATTCGAAATGCGGCCGCTCGGCCTCTGCCATATCGCTTGCGAGGCGGACCGAGATGATCGGGACCCGCTGCGCTGCGTCAATGTAGACCCCGAGCGGCGCGGGACCACGCGGCAAGCTCGACAAATGCTCGATCCCACTGATCACGCGGCCCACGAGCGCGATGTTCCGATCAAGGTGCCGCGGGGCGTGGCCGATGACAGTATAAAGTTCCGATCCGCTCCCGGTATTCGGCGACATATCGCGCGCAACGCCTACCATGCCATAGCAGTGGACGGGCCACATGGGGGAGGTACCATTTTCTGCCGGCTCTCCGGCGAGCGGCCAACCATTGTGAAATTCGACCCACGAAGCGTAGGAATCGCGCTCGTGCCACCCCTGGGGGGCGGAGGGAGTGCGCGTCGAACCAATCGCAATTTCTCCGAGGCGATCCCTGTCCGGCGCATGTGCTGCCGCCTGGGCGACAGCATCTGCCCCCTGATCGTTCGAAGCCGCCTCGGAAATCGTCATCGCCGTCGTCGAATAGTCACTCTCGGGGACCGCCAACAACCCGTCAGGGAGCGGCTTCGCATTCGCCGGGTCGTCGCCATCGGCATCCCCCCATTGGGCCACATAATTGTCCTGCACGCGGTAGACGCTGGTCCCGTCCCACCAATGCGCGGCGGCGAGCTTTCGGATATTGCCAATCCAACCCTCGCTGAAGGGCGCCGGTATCAGTTGGATGACAACGCGGCGCACATTGCCTCCAGCATCCCGGGCAAGGTCCGTGACGAGGAGATCGGACGGCGCGATCCTAGTCCATTCGTCTTCTTTTGCAGCGCTCACGATTTCCCCCGGCGAGAGCAATGGTTTCCCATCCTGCGCATGAGCGGCGGCGACGTAGGCGAAGGCCGCGGCGGCGGCGAGTAGCAATTGCTTCATCGCGACTGTCTGCCACGCCCAACTGGCTTGCGAAAGCCCTGGCAAGCGACTAGGGCCCGCCTTCATCCAGTGCATGCGGAGCGGTGGCCGAGTGGTCGAAGGCGCTCGCCTGGAAAGTGAGTATACGGCAAAACCGTATCGAGGGTTCGAATCCCTCCCGCTCCGCCACACATATCTAAGTCCTTGATATAAAAGGAAAATACTCTGGAAAGTGGCG
>JBIQHE010000033.1:0-37090 GCA_044508875.1 Sphingomonadales bacterium
CTTCGCGCGGCGGAGTTGACCAAGCAGCTGGTTGCGATGGCCGGTTCGGATCAACACGCGCAGCCTATCGGACAGCGAGCGCGCTCAGACGATTGTGAACGGTATGGAGAGCCGTCGCCTCACCTATCGGCGGATCGACTCAGTCGCCGCCGAAGGCCGCGCATCATCATATCATGCTGCATGCGCTGGCGAAGCGGGGTGACGGGAACGTCCGTTGTAACGATAGTCATCATATGCTCCCCTTCGTTGAAGGAGCTCCATGATCGGCCTACCGCGCCGCCTGGCTCAACGTCCGTGCATTCTCGCTACCGCAGTCCTGGCGCCCCTCTCGCGAAGCGGGTTCGTCCATCAGGCGCAAAGCGGTCAAACGCTACTTGAGGGAGCGGCCGATCGTGTGCAGCCTCAACCCGGTCGATCGAAGTGACTTGCAGGCTGCGCTCGTTACTGTTGCCATTTGGACCAAGGTGACGAGAATGCCCCCATCTGTTCGCGGGGATCAAGAATGCAAGACGGACTAGTCGATCGGATTTATGAATGCTCGGTGGTGCCGGAGGCGTGGCCAGCGGTTCTCGACGAGGTGGCGGCCCTCGCGGGATCGGCAGGGGGGCTGCTCTTCTCGGCGCGCAAGGCACTGAACTGGACCGCTTCCGAGCGAGTAGCCGACGTCTTTGCGGCCTATGTGGAGGAAGGATGGTTCGGCAAATGCAGTCGGCGCGTTTGCCTGATGGGCCGCGAAGAACCCTCCTTTTTCGTGGAGCATGATTTCTGGAGTGACGAGGAAATTGATGCCGACCCGGTGTATCGCGACTTTTTCCGTCCGCGCGGGCTGGGATGGTCGGCGGGAACCGGGGTCCAGGTGCCGACCGGTGACAATATCGTGTTCAGCGTCGAGCGGGCCTTTACTGACGGCCCCGTGGCGGCCGAAAGCGTGTCACGGCTCAACCTTCTGCGCCCGCATCTGGCGCGCAGCGCGCTTGTGAGCGCGCGCATGCAGCACAAGCGCGCGCAGGGCGCCGCCGAGGCGCTGACGGCGATTCAGCTGCCGGCCTTTCTGCTGCGCGCCGGCGGTGAAGTTGTCGAGATGAGCCAGCTTGGCGCCGATGTGTCTTCGCTCGTGATATTGGGCGCACACGGCCGCCTGCACCTGGCCGACAGGCAGGCCGATGCGCTCCTCGACGATGCCCTCGTATCGCTGACCTCGGCGCCCGAAATCAGCGCGCGATCGTTTCCGGTGCGCGACGCGGCTGGAATGCCCCGGCAGGTTGCGCATCTGATCCCTGTCCCGCGCGGCGCACACGATGTCTTTGGCGATTCCTACGCTTTGCTGATGATGGTACCGGTCACGTCGGATCGCGTGCCCTCAGCCACCCTGCTGAAGTCGCTTTTTGACCTGACGCCGTCGGAAGCGCGCGTTGCCAGCGGTGTCGCCCGCGGTGAGACGCCCGATACAATCGCGGCATCAGGCCAGGTTGCCATCAGCACGGTGCGCAGCCAAATTCGCAGCGTGCTCGAAAAAACGGGCACGTCACGGCAGTCGGACCTTGCCGGGCTGCTGGCCCGGATCGGTGCAACTGCCCCGAATTAATCGAAAAACTTCGTTCCATCCTTCATATGAAGGATGAAGCACGCGCAGGCTTGGGCTCTATTCGCAATCGCTGACGGCGATCTGCGACCCACAGTCGTCAGCGGGCGGTGCGCCTGACCCATCGGGCCAGGCGCACCGCCGCCAGATCCGACCCGATTACCAAGCAGCGTCGCCGCTCGGCGGTCAGCCTGTTTGGCTAAGACTTGGAGGGGGCGAGGAGGACCGTCGGTCGCATCGAAACGATGAGCGAATTCGAGGGACAGGTTCAATTTCTTGCGATCGGCAATTGACAGCCACAGCGAGCGCGGCGCGTCATCGTTTGGCCAGAACATTCGCAGGCGCGCTGGCCGCGGCGGCGGCGCTGTTCACGCCGGCAACCGTGGTGGCGTCCGCGGCAGCGGACGAGCCCGCCGACGCGTTCGCGCTGCACCAGGCCGCCCTTACCGCGGAACGACAGGGCGAGATGACGCTGGCTATCGAGAGTTTCGACCGCGCTTGCGCCATGAAACTGGCACCCTCTTGCACGATGGCAGGGCTTGCCAAGCTGGACGACGCGAACGGCAACGAAGGCCTGATGGCCGCCGCACGCGATCTTGCGGCTGGATGCCTCGCGGGAAGCGATTTCGCGTGCGCAAAAATGGGCGTGGCGCTTGACCAAGCCTTCCCCGGCGTGGCGAGCGCGGAGGGTTTTGCCGCGATCGCACTGTTGCAGATGGGCGAAGATTGCCGCGCCGCCCCGAACGACACCGCCTGCTACGACGCCGCCGCCCTGTTGCACGCCGAGGAACGGGGCGGCGCGGATATGGGCGCGATCCAGCGCTATGCTGCCACGGCCTGTAACCGTAATGCCTATCCAGGATGCCTGCCCGTGGCTACTTTAACCGCGGACGAAAGCGATGCAGTAGAAAACGCATCTGCGCATTGCCGTGCCGCTCGCGCGGATGGCTGCATGACCTTGCTGGCGTTTCTTCTGAAGGACAAGGAGCGCGTGAAGGCGCCCGACGCGCTAACAATCCTTCAACAAGCATGTGCTGCGAAAATCGGTATCGCCTGCGCCAACTTGGGGCTGTTTTACGCAAACGGCCCGATTGGCGCGCGTGACGATAGCGCCGCGCGCCGTTTCATGCGCGCAGGCTGCGATGGTGCGGTCGCGCAGGCCTGTTTCGCCTTCGCCGTGATGCACAAAAAGGGCATCGGCGGCCCCGTCAACCGGAACCGGTCGGTGGAACTTGTCGCCCACGCCTGTGACCTTGGTTGGGCAGAGGCGTGCGAAACGCTGGCGACGCGCGTCAGAGACGGCGACGCGGCGGCGCAGCCCGACCAAGACGCCCAAGCGCTGCGCCAAAGAGCCTGTCGGCTTGGCCGTAAAAGCGCCTGCCGCCTAGGCACGTCAACCTCGACTTCACCGGTTTGAAAGGCGGGCCAGCTCGTTCCATGCCAATTCGCAAAACCCTGTCGAGCATGTCCATCATGCTCTCCGTATTTGCTATCCTATCAGCAGCCACCGCCGCGCAGGCGCAATCCAATGACGAAAAGCTGCGTTCGATGGCGCAATTCTACGGTGTCGCGACCTATGCCCTGGGCGCCAATGAGCAGTGCGACCTGCTCGATCAGGGCGAATACCGGGGGCTGGTCGTGTTGCGCGACGCGCTCACCCCCGACCTCTCGCGCGCCACGACGAGCGAAGTGTTTGCGTCGTTGAACCACGCACCGACCGGCACGAAGGATTGGGCAAAGGGATGCCTCGCGCGCCGCGCGCACGACACCGAATGGCGCCGCATCGATAGCGCGCAGCTGATTGCGCACGCGCTGCAGGCGGCGCCCACGGTAATGACCAGCGATCCCGGCAAATGCTCGACGGGTAATATGGGCGAGAAGCTGCCGCGATCCGACTGGACAATTGTCGCAGCCATGGCCGCCCGGCACCACGCCAATAGCGAACGCGCGGCGTTCGACGGACTGAAAAAAATGTTCGCCGGACTGATCGACGCAGACTGCGCGCGCGCGCAGAGTTCGTCATTGCTGCAGGCGGGGTTTGACGCCCTTTGGCTCGCCGAGGACAATGCCCTCGCCAACGGCGGCGACAAAGGCCCGGGTTCATCGCTGGCGGGCAGATATCAGTCTGTCGTGGTGGCAAAGGCAATGGGGCCGTGGCGGCTACGGCGCGGCGGTTTTAACGGGTCATTTCCGCGCGACGGGATCAACGCTTTTCGCCTCGTCGGGCGCGGCGACACCACCACCGCCTTCCTCCATCTGGCAAGCATTGGCGCGTTCAGCGGTCCTCGCGGTGAACTGCTGTTCCGTCCCAAGGGTGGCTGGACGGTCCGGCTCGGCGGCAATGCTGCCGCCGTCGCGTTGAGCCTCGGCGACGGCACGACCATCCCCCTGACCAAATTGTCGGGAAGCGGGTCGGAGGGGATGGGTTCCGCCCACTTCGAGCTGCCAAAGGCATTAATCGCCGCGCTCGCGGGCAAGGCCGACGCGACTATCGTCCAAATCAAGTGGCAGGACGGCGACGGCAAATGGACGCCGTTCTTCGGCCTTGGCCGGAATCCCGATCCTCAGAAGTTCACGCTCGGCGAGCTCCGCGACGCGCTGGCGTGGGCAACTGTGCCGCGCGCCCAATGATCATGGCCACGTTGCTCCGTTTTGCTTTCGCCCTTGCGCTTACGGGCCTATTCACGTCGGCCCCGGCGTCGGCGACACAGTTGCCTGGCAGCGACCTCGCCGATCTGCCCCGGGCGTGCGACGTCGACCGCGACGCGCAATCGTGCCTCAAACAGGCAATCCGCCTTTACGAAGGCAAGAAGCTTCCCAAGGACGACCTCACCGCGCGCCGTTTCGCCGCCAAGGCGTGCGCGGAGGGGGCGGCCGAGGGCTGCAATTTTCTCGCGGCGATGCTCGAAAAAGGGATCGGGGGGCCGGCCGATCGCCCGGCGGCGGAGCGCAACTATCGCCGGGCGTGCAGCGCGGGCTATGCGAACGCCTGTTACAACCTCGGCCAGCTCTTCTACAATGAGGCGTCGAACGACGAAGAAGTCATCGAGGCGCGCGCGCTTTTCGCCAAAGCGTGCGACGCAAAGATCGCCGCTTCCTGCAACAATCACGCCGTGATGCTGAAGTTCGGCGAAGGCGGGCCACGCGACCTGCCCGCCGCCCGCGCTCTGTTCGATGCGGCCTGCGCGGCAGGCAGCATCGATGGCTGCACGAACTATGGCTATATGCTGATGATGGGTGAAGCGGGACCGCGGGACGTTGCGCGCGCCGCGACCTTGCTCGACGCGGCCTGCACCGCCAACGCTGCAAATGCCTGCGACAACATGGGGGTCATGCTGATGAACGGCATGAACGGCCCGGCCGACTTCGGCAGGGCGGGCACGCTGCTGCGCAAGGCCTGCGAGCTGGGCAGTCAGAGCGGCTGTTTCAACCTCGGCCAGATGCTAACGAAGGGACCGGACCATATCCGCGATCCCGGTGCGGCCGACGCCGCGCACAAGGATGCCTGTCGGCTCGGGCACAAGCAGGCCTGCACCGTCACAACTACCCCTATACAACCGGGAGCATGAAGATGTTTTGCATTTCGACCGCACGGCCCCTAGCCTTAATCCTCACGGTGGCGGCGCTCTCCGCGCCAGCCCTTGCCCAAAGCGGTGGTCTCGACGATCTGGTGGACGGCCTTGCCGCCGAATCCAAGGAAGCGCTGGAAGCATCCGAGGCGCGCGTGAAAAAATGGTTCGCCGATGCCGATATTCAGGCGCTCAAGGCGCGCGCCGATGTGGGCACTGCTTCCGCGCAGGTCGCCTTCGCCGACAGGATCCGCGACGATCTGCTCGGCGAACCCTGGGCACGCGAAAAGACCCAGCAACAAATGCTGAAATATTATGCACTCGCGATGGCGCAGAACAATGGGCTGGCGTTCGCGCGGGTCGGCGAAATTGCGGAATCGCCCGACTACAGCTGGAAAATGAAACGGCGCTCGCGCGATCGCGGCGAAGCGATTTCCTATTATGAAAAGGGCGCCGCGCTCGGCGATCGCGAGGCAGCGGCAGGATTTCTCAGAATTGCCCTCGATCCCAATTATTGCAGTTTTTGCGAAGATAAGGGTGAACTGAAATTTGATTGGAGGAAGCCCGAGGCTGCGAGTCTACTTGACAAAGATGCGGGCGAACACTCCATCGCCTATCGCACGGAAAAGACAGAATCTCTGGCAAAGGCCATCCGCTATGCCACCCCCGTTCGGCTGCGTGCGGGCGACGCGGCAGCGCACCTGCTCGCCGCGCAATATCTGACCGGTGTTCAGTATCACTGGAGGTCCGGGATCGGCATTACCGACGCGCAAAAACCCCGCTGGCAGCTGCTGGAGGGCGACTATCTGCTGCCTCGAAACACCGCGAAGGCGATCGAGATACTGACCGAATTATCCGGGCGCGGTGACAATCTTGCCAGCCGCAAGCTGGCGTCGCTTTACTTTACGGGCAGGAATGACGGCGGCGGCGCGGTGCTGCGCGACTATGACAAATATATCTTCTATATGGACCGGGCGGTGACCAACGGCAGCGTGCTCGCAGCAAACGACCTCGGATTTGAGCTGCTATCAGGCCGCAAGCTCCCGGCTGATCACGCGCGCGGTTTCGAATATATCGCGAAGGCCGCGCTCAAGGGATATGGTCCCGCCGAACTATCCGCCGGCTATGCACTGCGCGACGGGCGCGGCGTGACCAAGAATGAGGCGCAAGCGCTCGAGATGTTCAAGCGCGCCGCCGACCACGGCGAGCTAGACGGGGCGGTGCAAGCGGCCGCGATGTATCGGGCTGGGCGCGGTACGACAAGCGGCCGGGCCGAAGTCCCGAACGCCTATGCCTATGAAAAGAAAGCCGAGGCGATGCGAAAGCTGACCCCCGCGATGGCGGAAGTGGTTCGTCGCGGTCATCAGGACAAGTTCGACTGATCCGATCAAGCCCGCGGGTACAAGGTTCGCCGACCGTCGGGAGCACGGATGAAGGCCGGAAGACGACGGCACTAATTTGGCGCGGCTTGGCCTGACCGCGAGGCGTTCAATTTGAGGAGAGCCTTCCGTGACATCGGCATTAAAAACAATTCCCGCGGCCTTTGTGGTTTCGCTCGGACTGGCCGCCCCAGCCAACGGCAAGGAGCGCGTCGATACCTATCTCGTGCCGGATGCGACGGGTGGCGCCCCGATCTTGCTGAAGAGCGTGGGAGACTGGCACAAGGAAAAGAGCGTTCGCGCCGCGGTCGTCAAGTCCGGCGTTCTGATCGCCAAAGAGCAGAAAGTGCCGGGGACCCGACATCATCAGGCGCTGAAGGGCGATGCCGTCTATCTGCGTGGTATCACCGACGTCAAAGGCAAGGAGGTTCTGCCCCGTGCCTATCGGATGGCAGTGCCCATATCCTCGCGCACCGCGCTCGTCCGCCGCATGGACGAAATATATGGCTTCGTCGATCTCAAGACGCGCGAGTTCCGAGCGCTGCCGCCAGCCGCCAGTTTCAAGACCTTTCCTTTCGGGTCCAAAGCTCCCATGCGGCTCGTACTCGGCACGCGCCAGTCGGATGGGACATATTCGTACTGCGTTGTCGGCGCGACGGGCAATTGCGATGCCAAAATCACCAAAGTTGATGGAAGCGCGACCAGCAACCGGCTCGAAAGCAGCATTCATGGCTTTGCAGACAATTTCGTCGTACGGCATCGCGAGGGTGATCGCACCTGGTCTGCGAGCTATCGTTGGGATCAGACGGTGGTTGCTTCCGCGCTGCCGCCGGTGACCGTCGTGCAACGCTATGATCGGGACACCAACAGTATCCGGTTCAATTCGCTCCTGTTCGAATTGCCACTACCGCCCCGGCGCTTCGGCACTGTCCTGACCAAACTATATTGGCCGATAGACGATAGCGCTAGTCCCGCAGCAATGCCGGGCGATTTCGTCGGCATGTTCCCTTTCGATCCGATACGAACGGACAGCAAACATGTCGAAGCGTGGGAAGGCTTTGTCGTCATTCGTTTGATTAATGGCGAAGAGCGATACTGGATTGGCGATCGCATCCAGCGCGGAAGCGAGGTTATATATACGCCGGAAGTACTCGCGAAAATGAGTCATGCACTGGTCGGACCCTTCACCGATGTCTGGATCGAGGGCGGCGGGATCGACGCAAGGGGCGATATTCCGGATCGATTTTATCGGCTCGCCGTCCGGAGAGGAGGAACGGGTAACGCCGCGCAGTGGGTTTCTGCCGAACGGCTCGACCCAACGGTGCCGCTCATGACACGTCTGAGAGAAGCGCAGACAAGCACGCTTACCGTAAGCGACCCAGTGCTCGCAACGCACCTTCAACTCGGCGCCGATGCACGCCGCCGCGACGCGGCGCTCGCCGCCTACAAGGCGCAAACCGATCAACGCGGCAAGATCCTGTCCGATTTGCGCGCTCTGCCGCAAACATTCGTTTCGGCTCCGGGGTCGTGTTACCCCTTTTATGCGCATGCGAAGACCCAAGTCGGCCACGAACCCGGTCTGTTTATGCGTGCCTATGATGCCAACCCAACCGAAGCGTGCCGCCTTGTTCCAGAGTCGATCTATGCCAGCATGGAACGTGCCGGGCTAATTCGGTCGGGCGGCACTGCGAGCAAGCTGCCGGAAAAGACCTTTGCTGAAAAGGTCGCGGACTGGAACCGGGATATCGAAAGTCGGGGCAAGGCTAAGGAGCTCGAGCGGGCCACCACGGGACGCACGTGCGTCACCGTGGTGCATGTGCGTTATTGCTAGCGCACATTTTACCTCTTGAGTTGGAGGCTGCCCCGCAATCCCCAACCGCTACGTTTTGGCGTGGCCGCTAAAGAACGAGCACGGAGAGGATTTCACGGATTCGGGCAAAAACTGCCGTTCTTCGACATCACAATTACATGGCGGTTTTCAAGGGTGGGCCGGTCGGTACCACGATCACTTTTGGGCCGCATTCAAAGCTATAGTGCACGACCGAAATGAAGCGTAAAGCGGATGATCAGTCCTCAGACGACCTGATCGATACCCCCAACCTGTAGCTTCATTTAAAATTCGCGCTCATGCGCGAATAAGAAATAGTGATATTTCAACCTCTTAAATTAAAGCAGGCGGGACGTGGTAGCCAATGCGTACCTAAAAAATCGTTTAATTTCAATGGCTAAAAAAGGTTGGTAGCGGAGGAGGGACACTAACGTCGGTTATATTGCATTGATTTTTATAATCAATTTTACGATTCTCTATTCAAATACCCCCAACAATACCCCCGCTATCGTCTTAATGCGGTAAGTTGCGTTTTTTTGGCGACGAGACGAGTTGGCCAATGATTTTGGACACCCGCCAAGGACGGATCGGCCGCTTGGTAGCAGGATGTGCTTTGCAAACTTTAGTGTGAAAATAGTCGCATTGCCCGCTTCATTCGAAGCTCCGGATGGGCGATTTAATTTAAGATGCGGCCATTTCCAATTTGGTTAGGCCATTCAAGTTCGCTCAAGACTTCTAGCCTCGGACATGCTGAGAACTTCAGGATCAACTCCTGAATTCGTAGCCTTTGATATGTTCGGTGCCCGCTTCCTCATGCTTATCCCTGTGCGCATCGCGAAGGATATCGATCCCGCCATACAGGGCGATGCCAGCAACCGCGATCCCAACCACGAGATCCGGCCAGTTTGCGCCTGTAAGCATAACGATCATCCCGGCGACGATGATGCCGCCGTTCGATATGAAATCGTTGAAGCTAAAGGTGGTCGCTGCGCGAAGATTGACGTCCTTTTGCTGAAGCTTCTGGAGCATGCGCAGGCATATAAGGTTCACCACCGCCGCGATGGCGGCCATCGCGATCATCATCAGGCCGCCCGGCTCGGAGCCTTCGATGAAACGCCTGACGGCATCGGCGATGACGCCTCCGGCGAAGATCAGGAGCATGATGCCTGAGAAACGCGCGGCTCCCCGTTTCCAGGATTGCGAACGGGTGAGAGCCAAAAGACTGAGCGCGTAGACAAATGCATCGGATGAATTGTCGAGCCCGTTGGCCAAGAGCGCGTTCGAGTCCGCAAAATAGGCAACGACAAAGAAACCAACCGCGATTGCGACGTTGAGCCACAATACGATCCACAATGTGCGTCGTTTGTCCGCCGAATCCAGATCGAATTCATCGTTGCAGCTCATACTGGCTTCTCCACTATGTCTTTTGTGCTGCCCTTCTCTTTATACGCCAGAAGGCGAAGCGCATTGGCGACCACGATCAGCGTTGATCCCTCGTGAACCGCGACAGCGGGGCCTATCCCGAGACCGAAAATGGTTGCCGGGATGAGCACGACAACAATTCCGAGACTGACGATCATATTCTGCCGGATGATCGACCGGGTCTGTCGGCTCAGATCGACGGCGAAAGGCAGTCGGGCGAGATCATCGGCCATCAGCGCGACATCGGCTGTCTCCAATGCAACGTCCGAGCCGGCAGCCCCCATTGCTATTCCGACCGTTGCGTTCGCCATGGCCGGAGCGTCATTAACCCCGTCTCCGACCATCGCAACCTTGTCCTGGCCGGCAAGCTTGCGGATGGCCTTGACCTTGTCGTCGGGCATGAGATTGCCCCAGGCCTCGTCGAGGCCGACTTCCTTTCCAACCGCATCGGCCACTCTTTGGTCGTCGCCCGAGATCATGATCATTCGGGTGATCCCGAGGCCGCGCAACGCTTCGAGCGTCGCCTTTGCCGCCGCGCGCGGCGTGTCGAGCAAGCCGATCGCTCCGAGATCGCGCGTTTCCGAGCGAACGCCCATCGTCGTTCGCCCGCGCTCGCGCATGGACTCTATAGCATCCGACAGTTCGGCACTGAGCGCAGGGACCCCGTCTTGCCCGAAAATTTCGAGCTTTCCGATCCACACCCGCTCACCGTCGACAAGCGCGGTGATGCCCTTGCCTGTGAAGCTTTCGAGATTGGTTGCTTCGGGCAGAGTCTCATCGCCAAGCCGCTGCTTGCCGTCCCTTACAATCGCCTGTGCCAGGGGATGATCGCTCAGATTTTCAGCCGCCGAGGCAATCGCAAGCAGTTCGTTTTCAGATACGCCCTGCGCGGGTTGGACATCGGTAATGCGGGGTTCGCCTTCGGTAAGAGTACCGGTCTTGTCGAACGCGATGGCCTTGAGCGCACCGAGATCTTCGAGCGGCGCGCCGCCCTTTACCAGAATGCCGCTGCGCGCTGCTCTGGCCACTCCGGACAAGACCGCGCTCGGGGTCGCGATCGCCAAAGCGCAGGGGCTCGCAGCCACAAGCACCGCCATCGCCCGGTAGAAACTGTCGCGGAAGGGTTCGTCGATGACGACCCATGCGAAAAGGAGCAGGCCGGCCAGAGCGAGCACGGCAGGCACGAAAATTCGCTCGAAGCGCTGCGTGAAGCGCTGGGTCGGAGATTGCTGAGCCTCGGCTTCGCTCACCATTTGGACGACCTTGGCTAGGGTCGTATCGCTCGATCGCCGGGTCACTTCCACTTCGAGCGAGCCCGATCCGTTGATCGTCCCCGCGAAGACGCGATTGTCATCCGCAAGATTGTCAGGGTTGGCGCGCGCAGACGCAACATCCGAAACCGCGCTCTTGTCGACCGGCACGCTTTCGCCGGTCACCGGAGCCTGATTGATGGCACTGACGCCGTCCACGATGAAGCCATCAGCCGGAAGGCGTTCGTTCGGACGCACGATTACCACGTCGCCTAGCGCAAGCTCCTCGACCGGGATCTCAACTACGTCAGTTCCGCGCTTTACCCGTGCGGTGTCCGGGGCAAGCCCGGCGAGCGCTTCGATAGCTTTCTTCGCGCGCCCCATCGCGTAGTGTTCGAGCGCGTGGCCGAAACTGAACAGGAACAGCAGTAGCGCGCCTTCGGCCCATTCCCCGAGAAAGGCGGCGCCCGCAGCGGCGACAAGCATGAGGCTGTCGATTTCGAACCGGCGGAGGCGCAAATTGTCCCACGCCTCTCGGAGAGTGAAGAAGCCTCCGAAGAAATATGCCACTATATAACAAGCGAACGGCAGCCAGACCGGATGCCCGTCCCATAGCTTCTCGATCCCGAAGCCGATGGCGAGAAATGCGCCCGAAGCGAGCGAGAAAAAGAGTTCAGTATTAGCGCCGAAGATGCCGCCGTGACTGTGCCCGGAATGATCTTTATCGTCATGGCAGTGTTCTTCAGCATCTCTGGCATTTGCGGCGATTTTGTCGGCCTTGATTGAAACCCCCAGTTCTTGCAGCGCATTGGCAATCGCGGTCTCATCGGTACGCCGGCGGTCGAACTCGGCGACCAGCTTTCCGCTCGCATCGGCATTTGCTTCAAGTACGCCGGATTCGCGGGCTACCAGATCTGCGACTGTCTGCGCCCGGCGCACCGAATTAATGCCCTGGGTTTGCCACACAACATGCCCGTAGCGCCCGGAAATTTCCGCTCCTGCTACGTGCGCGAGTTCTCTGATCCGCGCGATCGTGAGACGATCGGGATCGTAAGATATTGCAAGCTGGGCTGGTGCACTGTTCGATCCTTCAACGACCTCAACCGCATGCACACCTGCCCGCGAACTGAGCAACGACTGCAGCCGAGCGATACATCTGTCGGTGTCGCTCGGAATGTCCGGGAGAAGCGACGATAGTTCGAGTTCGATATTCCGTGTCACTAGCTGTCGCTCCTCGCTGCTGCTGTTGTCTCAACCTGGGTCGCGCGCGGTTTTCTCGCGAAGATCAGGCTTACAATGGCTGGCAATACGAACAGGGTGAGCGCCGTGGCGGTGATCAACCCACCAATGACAACCGTAGCCAATGGACGTTGCACTTCGGCCCCGGTTCCCGTCGCAAGCGCCATCGGAACAAAGCCGAGCGATGCAACTAGCGCTGTCATCAACACCGGCCGCAGCCGCGCGATCGCGCCCTCGATGATCGCGTCGCCCAGTTCCAAGCCTTGCTCGAGACGCTGCTTGATCGCTGTGATCATGACGAGGCCGTTCAGCGTCGCAACTCCGGAGAGAGCAATGAACCCCACCGCTGCCGAGATGGAAAAAGGCATGCCGCGCAGAGCCAGGAAAAAGACCCCGCCAGCCAGTGCCATGGGGATTGCGCTGAACACCGCCAGCGCAGGGACCCAACCGCCGACCGCCATATAAAGCAACAGTAGGATAACCGCGAAGGCAAGCGGGACCACGATGAGCAGACGCTGCTGAGCTTGTTGCAGGTTCTGATATTGGCCACCCCATTCGATGAATGATGCGGACGGCAAATCAACATTCGCGGCAACCTCGGACTGTGCCTGCTCGACGAATGACCCAAGATCACGTTCACGGACGTTGGCGGACACAATCACCAGTCGGCGCCCTTGCTCGCGCCGGACTTCGGCCAACCCATCTATCACCTCAAATTCTGCCACAGCACGAAGCGGGACGCTTCCGCCATTGGGCAGGACAATGGGTAATGTTCCAAGCTGGTCAAAGTCGTTGCGGTTCGCATCGGACAGCCTGACCACGACATCGAACCGCCGGTCACCTTCGAACACGAGACCCGCTTTGCGACCGCCAAGGGCAATGGCAACCGACTGTGTCACGTCTTCGACCGTCAGGCCGTAACGCGCGATTGTGGGTCTATCGAAGGCAATATCGAGCGTTGGAAAGCCCGACACTTGCTGAACTTTCACGTCGGCCGCACCATCAACGCCGCGGAGAACTGTGGCAACTTCATTGGCTGCTGCCGTCATGGCCGTGAGATCATCGCCGTAGAGTTTGACCGCGACATCGCCGCGAACGCCTGCGATGAGCTCGTTGAAGCGCAGCTCGATGGGCTGGCTGAATTCATAGAGATTGCCAACGAGATTGCCGAGCGCCTCTTCCATCTCGCTTACAAGTTGATCCTTGGACAGCGAGGGGTCAGGCCATTCTTCGCGCGGTTTGAGGATAACATAGGCATCCGAGATGTTCGGCGGCATAGGGTCGGTCGCGACCTCTGCCGTGCCGGTGCGCGAAAATACCAGCTCAACCTGCGGGAATTGCTTCAATCGCGCTTCAACCTGGCGCTGCATTGTAAGCGACTGCTCCAGTGGGGTGGAAGGAATACGCAATGACTGGACAGCCAGATCACGCTCGTCGAGCTGCGGTGTAAATTCGCTGCCGATGAAGCTGAAGACAAGCGCCGCGAGCGCGAACACGCCGACTCCGGTACCGATGACAGGCCATGGACGGGCAAGCGCTCTGCGCAGCAGCGGACCATAGCGCTCCTTTGTCATTCGGATGGGCTTTGCTTCCTGCTCGTTGATTTTCTTGTTCAGCAAGAGAGCGATCATCGCGGGGACGAACGTGAGCGAGAGGATGAATGCCGAGGCAAGTGCCAGCATCACCGTGATGGCCATGGGCGAAAATGTCTTGCCCTCAACCCCGGTGAAGGTGAGGAGTGGCGCAAAAACCAGAAAGATGATCGCCTGGCCATACACCGTTGGCTTGATCATCTCATGCGCCGCTGCCCGCGTCTCGGCAAGGCGTTCGCGCAGTGTGAGCAAACGTCCCTTGTGCTCCTGCCTTGCGGCGAGGCGCGCGATGCTGTTTTCGACGATGATGACAGCGCCATCGACGATCAGGCCGAAATCAAGCGCTCCAAGACTCATCAGATTGCCCGATACGCCAAGCCGGTTCATGCCAATAGCTGCCATCAGCATCGACAATGGGATGACCAGAGCTGCAATGATCGCGGCGCGGATGTTTCCAAGCAGCAGGAACAAAATGACGATGACGAGCAGCGCGCCCTCGACCAGGTTGTTGCGTACCGTCACGATGGTCGCATCGACGAGTGTCGAACGGTTGTAGACGATCTCCGCTTCAACTCCTGCCGGAAGCGACGATCGTATCTCGTCGAGCCTGTCGGCAGCACCCGCAGCTACGGTGCGGCTGTTTTCGCCTGCGCGCATCAGCACAGTACCGACGACGGCTTCCTCGCCATTCAGCGAGGCTGCACCAGTGCGGAGATCGCCGCCAATTTCGACCGTTGCCACGTCGCCGACGCGGATCGGCACACCTTCGCGCGTTGCCACCACTGCCTGCGCAATGTCTTCTACGGAATTCAGCCGGGAATCGACACGTGCAAGAAGAGCTTCGCCAGCCCGTTCGACAAAGTTGGCGCCTTCGGCCTGGTTCGCCGCTTCGAGCGCGGTAATCAGCTGGTCGAGCGAAACGCCGTAGCCGTTGAGGCGGTCGGGGTCTGGCTGCACCAGGTACTGCTTCTCAAAGCCACCGATCGAGTCCACGCCCGCCACGCCGTTGGCCGTACGCATCAGCGGCGCGACAACCCAATCCTGTACCGTGCGCAGATAGGCGGCTCTTGCCACCGCCGTGTCCAATCGCTCGCCCCGGTCCGTGAGAAAGCTGCCGTCCTTCTGCCAGCCAACAGCACCACCCTTGGGCGCATCGGTTCCACCCGGATGCTCGAATTCGATGGTATACATCAACACCTCGCCGAGACCGGTTGCAATCGGACCCATTGACGGCTCCGCACCTGCAGGAAGCGAAGAGGCCAGGTTGGCGATCCTCTCTTCGACCTGCGACCGGGCAAAGTAGATGTCGGTGCCTTCTTCGAAGATCGCGGTGACCTGGCTGAAGCCGTTACGCGAGATCGAGCGGGTCATCTCAAGTCCCTCGATACCGGCTAGTCCGGTTTCGACAGGGAAGGTTACCTGCGTTTCGATCTGCGAGGGCGAGAGGGCCGGTGCCTCGGTGTTTATCTGCACCTGAACATTGGTGATGTCCGGCACCGCATCAATCGGCAGTTTTGCAAGATTGAACGCGCCCCAAATGGCAACACCTAGGGCAAGGGCTACGACCGCCCAGCGATTGCGCACCGACCAGTCAAGGACGCCGCCAATCAGGCCATCATGGCTGCTGCGCTCCTCCTCGAAACCGCTTTCAGACCGATTAATGTCCATGTTCGGCCTCCTCTTTTCCGAGTTCGGCTTTGAGTAGGAAGGCGTTTTCGGTCGCGATCCGCTGGCCATTCTGCAATCCGGACTCGATCACGATGCGCCCTCCCGAGCGCGATCCCGTCACGACAGGCATCGCCCGAAACCCGGTACGCGTGCGAACGAACACGACTTCACGGCCTTCGACCATCTGAACTGCGGATTCAGGCACCGAGATCGAGGTCGCATCGGTTTCACCTGAGGGTCGGATGCGCGCCTGCAAGAATGCGCCTGGCTGCAATCCAGGGACCGCTCCGGCGAGTGAGATTATCGCTGTCGCGCTACGGCTTTCCGGATCGAGTGCCGGGGTCACCGAGCGCACACGTCCGCCGATCTCCCGGTCCTGCCCGAGCTCCAACGTAGCTTCATCGCCCGGCCGAATTCTCGCAGCATCGCTGGCAGGCAAGGCGACCTGCACCTGCAAGCCGCTCGCGTTCACGATCTGGAACATCTCTTCACCGGCGGAGACGTAGGAGCCAAGCACGATCGGCGCGCTGGTGATCTGCCCTGAAATCGGACTCGTGACGGCCAGCGAACGCCCATCCCCGCTGACACCAGCAGCTGCGGATGCGGCTTGTGCGCGTGACAGCTCCGATCTTGCCACTTGCAGATTGGCCTGCGCCGCTTCGAGATCCTGCCGGGCCGTCACATTGGCCTCGAACAGCCGCTTTTCGCGGTCGTAGAGCGCAGACAGTTCATTGACCCGCGCACGCGCGGCAGCGACCTGCGCAGCCAGTCCGGCAGCATCAGCGCTCTCGATCCGCGCGATCACCTCCCCCTGCCTGACATAATCGCCAAGCATCTTGTTCACGCTCTTCACCACACCGGATGCACGCGCATCGATCCGTGCGCTGGCATTCGGCGCCGCGGCGACGGTCGCTGGGAATACAAGCTCCGTTGCTGCGCCAAATTGGACAGCTTCGATTTCTATCGACGAAGCTGCGATCTGCTTCTCGTCGATCAGCAGAACGCCTTCGGGGACTTCGCTCTTTTCACCTTGTTCCGCTTGCTGGTCGGGTCCGTTTGAGTCAGCGGGCCAGAAGACCCAGGCCAAGGCGGCCAGCAAGATCAGGACGCCGCTTACGGCGATCAAATGGCTACGTTCCATGGAAATGGGCCTCACTGTGTGTTGAGCCAGATGAGCCGCGCCGCGAGCAGGCCGCGGGTCTCTTCTGCCTGAATCAGATTTTCACGAATGGCGTCGCGCGCTTCGGCAGCCGCCAGAACTTCGATCAGCGGAAATCTGCCATTGCGGTAGCCGATTTCGACGAGCCTGAGCGCTTCCTCAGCCTGCGGCAGGGATGCGCTGGAGAGGGTCTCCACACGCGTTTCGGCGGCCAGATAAAGCGTTCGCGTCCGCTCGAACTCCACGCGGTAGTCCGCCTCGGCTATCGCCTCGCTCGCGCTTGCCGCGCGGTACTGCGCCTCGGCGGCTGCGATGTTGCCCTGGTTGCGGTTGCGAAAGGGAAGCGGAATGGAAATCCCGACGATGAACGCTTGATCGTTGCTTTCCTCGAAACGGCGCACGCCTACCGACAGCGTTGGGTCGGGAACGCCAAGCGAGCGCTCACGCGCAATTTCGGCTTCAGCAAAGCTGGTTCGAGCGCCCGCAATGCGCAGTTGCAACGGATTTTCGGAAACCGGCGGTGCAAGGGGCGGCGATAAGTCAGGAAAGACTTTCGATACTGCGGGATTGGGCTGTCCGGATACCCAGAGAGCCGCGAGCGCCTGACGTGCTGCTAAATCGTCTGCTTGTGCAGCCTGCAATTCGGCCTCCGCCTCGGCAAGCGTAGCTTGTGCACGCATAGCTCGAAGAGGCGGCTCCCGCCCGACCTCTACAAGCACGTTGGCGATCCGCGTCAGTTCACGGTTTCGCTCGACGATTTCCCGCGCGAGAACGAGGCGTTGGCCTGCGGCGACAGCCTGCACATAACGCTCGCGCACCCCCAAAGCGAGTTGCGACAAGGCAAATTTGCTCTGCAAGCCGGCGAAATCGGATGATGCGCGTGCGCTCGCGATGCGTGCGCTTCGCTTGCCGCCGAGTTCGAGCGGCTGACCGATCGCCAGGGTATATTCGGTCGATCGCAGCCCGGAGAAAGCGCCGGAGCCCGCGATGTTCTCGGCCTCGAGCGATAACTCGGGATTGGGTCGGAGGCGTGCTTGGTCGATAGCCGCACGCGCGGCTTCGACCTCCGCCTGAGGGCCGTAAACCCGTGGATTGCTGGAAGGGTCATCTTCCCCTTCAACGCCGACGCCCGCTCGAGCGAGCGCTTGCTCGAGTGTAACTGTTTCCTGTGCCAATACTGGCGAACCCGTGGACACGGCAACCAAGGCCGCGGCCAGTGCAAAGCACCGCATTATTGTATCTCCTGACTGAAACCAATCGAGCGCACGCGCAGGCGCACTCGCACATGATTTGCTGTCAGGCTTTGGGAGGTTGGATCAGAACCGGCGGCGCGCGCGAGGTGAGCATCGAAGTCGCAAGCGGACCCTTCAGGCTATTCGTGCGCGCAAAGGGCGACCCCAGGAACACTCCACTATCGGCGAGGCTGAAGCTGCAATTGTGATGATGCGTTGCCGAATGGTCCTGACCATCATGGTCCGGCTCGGGATCATTGCTATCGAAGTGGTCCGCCCCATGCGCATAAACGTGATCGGCCGCATGAACGAAGCTTTCGCCTTCTGAAGCATGCGCGTCAGGTAACGATAGGACACTACCGAAAAGAATGGCGATGATCGCAAGGAAGGGGAACACAAGACGCGGCATGTTACTCAACCCTTTAGAAGCCTTGCAAAGCTTGCGCAAGCACGGCTGTCTGAGCGCTTGTCTTTTCATGATCACGATTTGGCACCGACGAATTCATACGCACAACCGGCCAGAAACTCGCGGAAATGAACTTCGCGCAAAACTTTGCGTGCTGGAACCCAAGGGCGGAACTCTTCATATTCCCGCGCCACACCAAATGGTTTGGTCAGCACTATGCCGATTTCAATCAGCCATCGCGGCCAGCGCTCGGGGTGCTTCAGGCCAAGCAGGGCCATCCGGCCACCCGTCGGGAGAGCAGCTGAGGCGCGCTCGATGATCGCGGCGTAGTCAGGTGGCATTTCCAGTCCAAAGGTGCTGATGACTGCGCTGGTCTCGCTCGGAAAGCGGAAGGCGGCTACGTCTGACTGCACAAATTCGACATTGCTAGCTCGCAGGCGCTTCGCTCGTCGACGGGCTTGGTCGAGCATGCCTTGCGAAAGGTCGACCAGCGTCACCTTGCCGCTTGGGCCTACTCTCTCAAGCAGAAACGCGAGGTTTGCGCCGGTGCCAGCACATAGATCGATCACATGGTCACCGGCGTTGAGTTCAAGCCGGTTAACCAGATCGCGTCGCCAGCGACCAAGACCGGCCCACCGAAATCCCGACACCAATCGGTCATAGATTGCCGCGTTCTTGTCGTAGAGACGTTCAACCTGTTCGTTGGATCGAATTGCCATGGCGCGTGCTAGCGAACCTCGTCCGAAGAGATGGTGAAAACCTCCGCGAGGTCGTCCGGGTATGGCATTGGCGCGAATGCGCTCACGTTTGCGCGTCCGGTATTGCCCCAGGGGAGCCGTCCGGTGAGATTACCAAGGGGAGCGAGCGCAAGACGTATGACCTGCCCCAGAACTTCGCGGCCATCGCGGGTTTCAACTGCATAGCCCAGCATAGTCATATGTGAACGAAGGTGCGGCCCGAAGAAGCCCTGGCCCAGAATATGTTCCCGCTCGAGCGCGGTCCAAGCCAAAGCCCGGTCACCAGACTGCCTGGCGGCACGGAAAACGCGCCGCTCAGCTTCGATAAGTTCAATAATGTCCTTCTTTGCCACAGGATTTTACCGTTCTGCTTGCATCTTCGAATCGTCTTATGCACCTTGTAGTGGCTACAAGGTCAAGCATTGCGAGAAACCCATGAAGATTGGTGCCCTGGCGCGGAAGACCGGCACGACCGCCGAAACGATCCGCTACTACGAACGGACCGGATTGCTGGAGGAACCACCACGCACCGCCGGAAACTACCGGGACTATGGCCCGACCGAATTGGCCAGATTGCGGTTTATCCGCCGCGCACGCGACCTCGGCTTCACCATGGCGGAGGTGCGCCAATTGCTTTCTTTGTCGGATGATCCATCGCAATCGTGCGAAGCCGTGGACTCTATTGCCAGCCTCCACCTACGCGAAGTGGATCGGAAGCTTGGTGACTTGCGAAAACTGCGAACCGAACTGCGCCATATGGTCGACGACTGCCAGCACGGAGCGGTTGGCGAATGCCGGATAATCGAAGTGCTTTCCGGCTAGCGGGACAGCGCGCGTTTATTCGAGCGGTGACGGGACGCAAGACATGATCATCTCGAAATTCGGGGCGTGTTCTGACATATCTCGTCGGTGCGTTCGACAACAGAACCGATCCAGTCATCGATCTCGGCTTCGACCCAAACCGTGCAACGGGGACCGAGCGAACGCGACTTTGGAAAACGGCCTTCGCGCATCCGCTGATAGATTGCCGTTCGGCGCAGGCCCACGCGCGCCATGACCTCGGGAAGACGAATGAGCCGGTCTGGCGTTGGCTCGACAGGAACGGCTTCCGCGTCCGTTTCGAGACCAGTCGTCATTTCAGAGAGCGAAGCTTTGTTCATCCTGCCGCTCCAGTTGCGCGAGGTGATCCGACAGGAGACCGGCGGTGCGGTGAGCGGTCCCCTTTGCCCAGCGCGGTCTCACATCGAGCAGCCTCTCGCCCAGCGCTTGATCCAAAGCAGACGGCAACTCGCTTATGAAGGTTTCAAGAAATTCCAGCACGCCGCTATTCTGCCAATCCTTGCTACGCTGCGAGTACCCCGCGAGTGCCAGCATCAGGGAGGTGCGCGGCGCGTGACCGCTCGCGTCAAGGATGGCCAGCGCCTCAAGCAGTGTGGCTGACCTTGTCCCGGCGAGGATGCGTCGGAGCGCGTCCTTATTGATATTCGTCTGTGCGGCAATCGTCCGCCGGGACTTGCCACTTTCGTCCACGGCATGGTCGAGGAAAGCGGCGACTCCTCGCGATAGTTCTCCCCATTTGTCGTTTGTGTTTCGCGCCATTGTTCCTGCTTCCGGTGATCTTTAGCGAATCACCAACAGGCTAGGCGACGCGTCCAACTGTAGGAAAGGAAAAAGAACAAATAAGGAACTCGTAGGAAACTGGCTCATCGTCACACGATTTGATTCGCGCAGAGTCCGGTCCCTCGATCTCAGATTTCGGTATGGGTGGCGCAATGATCGGTATTCTTGGCCGCAATGTCTGCACCGGTCGCGCAAAGCCCGGTCAGATTGCCCAGAATCGACGATTTCTCTTGGTCGGAATGCCGCGTGCGGCAGTTTCCGTTTTCCTACACCCTGCCTTCCAATCGAGGAAAGAACATACAGCGAACACATCGCTGCCAATGTTCGAAACGGAGTTCCTCGATGAACAATGCAATCACCCTTCCCCGCCCATCCGTTAAAGGCATTCGTGCCCGCGACTATATTCTTCCGGCCGCGATTGCGCTCGCCTGCGCCGGTGCCGCCTATGCCGGTGCCGACACGACCTTTGATCCGGCGCTGCAGAAATTTACCGACTTCCTCGAAGGTTCGGGCGGGAAAATCATCACCGTCCTCAGCCTTGCCGGCGGGCTTATCGCGCTCGCCTCGGGCCGCTTCGCCCTCGGGCAGGTCGCGGTCCCGGTCGGTGTCGGTATCGGCGTCGGCACCGGTGTGCCGATCGTCACCTCGGTCGTGACCGCGACCATCTGATCGCGGTCTAACGACGGGAGGGCGGCATGGCCGACAGATACCTCGTTCCACGGCGGCTCGACGATCCGGAGCTCATTGGTTTCTGGACCATCGACGAGTTTGCGGGACTGCTCGTCCCGTTCGCCTGGGGCATCCTTGCGCAGCACATCATCATCGGCACCGGCCTATCGGTCATGACCTGGTTCGCCCTTCGAAAGGCCAAAGCTTCAGGTGCAGGGTCGAAACTGGTGCATGCTGCCTACTGGTATCTGCCGGGGAGCTTCCTCGGGCTGAAAGCCACGCCGCCCTCCCACTGTCGCCTGCTTGCAGGCTGAGGGAGGACATCCATGAAACACGAATTCGCCTACGAGGAAGCGCAGCGTCACCTCAAGCAGCGTAACCGCTTTGCCGCGCTGGCATCCGTTCTCGGCCTTACCAGCCTGCTGGCGGTCGGCGCGGCGGCAACGCGCGAGGAAAGCATGATCCTCGTGCCTGTCACGAGCGAGCGCCTGACGCTCGGCAGCGGCGCGACCGATGCGCACTACCTCGAGCTTGTCACCCGCGACACCGCGCTGATGCTGCTCAATCGCGCACCCGAGAGCCTCGACTACTGGATGGAGCAGGTTCTCAAGGTGGCAGATCCCTCTGCGCACGGCCGCCTCAAGGCCGAGCTCGTCAAGATCGTCGACGAGCAACGCGGCTCGGACATCAGCCAGGCCTTCGTCATCTCGCGGATGGAGGTCGACCCGCAGGCGCTCACCGCGACCGTCACCGGAACGCTCAAGACCTTTGTCGGCGCGCAGGTGATCGCGAGCCAGCAGCGCAGCTTCGAATTCAGCTGGAACCGCCGCGGCCTCAGCCTCGGCCTCACCGGCTTCCGCCAGCTCCCAACCGAAAACGAGGAGGCGAATCCATGACGCTCCTATCCCGCCCATTCCCCGCCGCGCTGACCAGCTTCGCGCTGGCAATCGCCACGACCGCCTACGCTTCTCCGGCACATGCCGACCAGTTCGTCGAGGCCGCCGATGGCGCCGCGATCGACTGCGTGCTCGCGCGCGGCGCGCTGACCCGTATCGCCCTCATTGAGGATGGTTTTGCCAATGTCTCGAAGATGGCAAGCGGCTATCCCTACAACGATTTCGAGGTGACCCACGAGCCGGTGCGCGGCGACATCTATGTCTCGGTGCCGCTGCAATATGCGAGCGCCAGGGTCAGCTTCTTTGCCACCAGCAGCGCGGGCTATGTCTACAAGTTCGCGTGCCGCGTCGATGGCGAAGAGGCGAGCCAGCTCTTTGTTACCAATCCCGCGCTCGCCAAATCCCAGGCGAGCGAGTGGGAAGGCCAAGCCCCGACCCGCGACGAGGCCGCGATTCGGCTGATCGAGGCGATGGCGAGCGACAGCGTTCTGCCAGGCTTCCGCGCCCGCGCCGAACTCTCGCGACCACGCCGAACCGACAGTCTCGAAGTCCAGCAGGTCGCCGAATACGAAGGTGCCGAGCTGATCGGACAGGCCTTCACCCTGCGCAATCTTGGCCCGATGCCCGTCGACCTTGCACGTGAGCGCGACGCGCCCGCCGGGGCGCTGGCCTTTGCCTATGGCCGCGACAGCCTCCAGCCCGGCGAGAGCACGCAGGCCTTCCTTGTGTTTACCAAGGGAGGGCTCGAATAATGGCCGAAACCGACAGACGCGATACGCCCCCGGCAGCGCCCAGGGACGAGACGCGCGGCGACGCCCGGCGCAATCTCAACCGCACGGTCGCGCAGCGCCAGAAGCTGCTGCTCGCCGGCATCGGCGGGGTGGCACTCATCGCCGGTTCGATGTTCATCTTCGGCGGCGAGGATGAAGCCGGCGCCGACGGCGCAGGCGCGACCACGATCGAGACCGGCGCGCTGGTCAATCGCAATCTCTCGCAGCGCGAATTCGTCGCCACCTATGGCAACCGCCTCGATGCGCAGGGCCGCGCGATCAAAGACCTGCAGGAAAGCCAGCTTCCCAAGGCCTCGATCGAGCAGGAGCTCGAAACGCTGCGGGGCGAGAACGCGCGGATGATCAGCGACGGTCAGGCGGCGATCGATGCGATCTCGGCGGAGAACGCCGCCTTGCGCTCGGAACTCGAAACCGTCCGCGCCAATCCCCCGGTCACGCCGGTGGCCGCAGTCGATCCGCGGGCTCCGGGCTTCGCTCCCGGACCGCTCGAGCCACCCAGCGAACCCAAGGCAAGCCTGCTGAGCTTTGCTGGAGACAAGCCGGGCGCCTCCAAGACGAAGGCAACCGAAAGCGCGCCGCCGCTGCTGCTCGAGGCAAGCCGCGATTACCTGCCGCCCAACAGCTATGCACCTGCCACCGTGATCGTGGGGGTCGACGCCTCGACGGGCGTGACCAGTCAAAGCGATCCGCTGCCCGTGGTGCTGCGGATCACCGGGCCGGCGCGCTCCGTGCTGCAGGGTAACAAGCTGCTCACCACCGATCTCACCGGCTGCCTCGTCAATGGCGCCGCGCGCGGCGATCTCTCGGCCGAGAAGGTCTACGTCAAGCTTGTGCGCATGACCTGTGCGCAACCAGGTGGACGCTTCGCGGTCAGCGAGGTCAAGGGTTTCATCGCCTTCGCCGGCAAGTCGGGCGTGCGCGGCAATGTCGTCAGCCGCGAAGGAAGCCTTGTCAGCCAGGCGCTGCTCGCTGGGATCGTCGGCGGGTTCGGACGCGGCTTCTCGGCCAATGCCAACGGCATCTTTGCTCAGTCTGTCGGCAGCGACGGCAGGCGCGACGCGCTCTCGCCCACCGACATCCTCGCAGGCGGCTTTGGCCAGGGCGCGGGCGAAGCCGCCGACACGGTCAGCAAATACCTCATCGAACGCGCAGAACAGTACCAACCCGTCGTCGAGATGCCGACCGGCATCGCAGTCGAAATCGTCTTTCTCGACGGCGTCCATGTCAGGAGCACACCCCAATGAACTATTCGAACCAGCGGCCCGGCCTCAAGGCGCGCGCCGCGCACATATCGCTCGCTGCTGCCAGCGCAGCAGCCCTCCTTGCCAGCGGCGTCGCGATCGTAACCGCCATGCCCGCGCAGGCCGCGATCACGCAGAATGTGGTTGAAGCGCTCAAGCTGCGTCTGCCCAGAACGCCGATCGACGCGCTCGATTGCACGACATTCGCGCCGTGGTGCGAGGTCGTCTCTGGAGAGACGCTGTTCTACATCGACGAAGCGGCGCGCTACCTCTTCGTCGGGCGGCTCTACGACATGGAAGAGCGGCGCGACGTGACCGCCGCGCGCCTGCTCGAACTCAACCCCGACCTGCTCGCCGCCGGCGCAGCCCGCGCTGCCGGCGAGGACACTGCCGGGCGGCATGACATCGCCGAAACCCGCGACGGACAGGCCGCGACGCATGTCGATCTCCAAGCTCTTCCCAAGGAAGGCGCGATCCTGTGGGGCAATCCCAAGGGACCGAAGCTGGTTGTCTTCTCGGATTTCCAGTGCGGCTACTGTAAGCGGCTCACCGGCGAGCTCGAGAAGGCAGGCGTTCTTGTCGAGGAACGGCCGATATCGATCTTCGGCGCATCGAGCCGGCGCATGTCCGAGGCAGTGATCTGCGCCGCCGATCCGGTCGGGGCGCTCCATGCCGCATACACCGGCAAGCACCTCGAACCGCGCGCAACCTGCAAAAAGTCAGCTGCGCTCGATGCTAATGAAGCCTTTGCACAGGCCAACGGCTTTGCCGGAACCCCGGTGATCGTCAGGGCGCGCGACGGTGCGGTGCTGCACGGCTATCGCGATGCCAAGACACTGCGCGCCTTTGCCAATGCCAAGACCGGATCGAAGCAATGAGCGGTCGTGCGACACGTGTCGGAGCGACGGCAACCTTCGCCTTGATGATCGCCGGCTGTGCGACGCTTGGCGGCAACGTCAAGGGCGACTTTTCCTGCCGCGCGCCGGAGGGAAGCTGCGCGCCGACCTCGATGATCGACGATGCCGCCACCCGCGCTTCACAGGCAGAACGGCCAAGTCATGCCCCTGCGCGAGCGCACGGGTCCGGTGATCGCGGATTGCGGATCGTCCTTGCGGGCTACCGCGACGAGGGGGGCCGCATCCACGAGGCCCGGGTTGTTCATGTCGTGCTGCCCGATCGCGCTGCCGAGCGCTGGCGTGTGCCGCGTTCGACCGGCGACGTTCTGCGCGCACTGGCGCATCCGGCTGAAGCGGATGTCGGGCCGGCCGCCGCCGCAGAAGCGCGTCCTTTCCGGCATTCCAATCCCTCCCCCAAGCAGCCTCCCGATGTCCTGGTCATCCCCTCGCAGGATTTGACGGAGCTGCCCGGCGCCAATGCGCCGGACCCCGGGGCATCTGGTCGTCCCCCCTCCCCCGGCCAGGTGCCCCACCCCGTTCTGTCCGAAGGAGAGCCCAAGTGAACCTCTCGCTATCCTCTGCGCGTGACGCGCTCCTTGCTGGCCTGTTCGGCGATGCGAAGAAGGCCGACCATGCGCAGCCGCGTTTCGCGCTCGACATGCTGTCGGACTGGCTTCCGTACCGCGTCTATGACGAGGGCCCGGGGCTCTACCGCAACGCGCACTCGAAGGGCTTCATTCTCGAAGTCACCCCGCTCATCGGCGCCGACGAGCGGACAGGTGAGATCCTCGGCCAGTTCTTTTCCGAGAGCCTGCCGCAAGGCGCCTGCCTGCAGGTGCTGAACTTCGCGTCTCCGCGCATCGGCGCCATCGTCGGCCCCTGGTTCGCGCCGCGCTACGAGCAGGGCGGGATCTACGAAGCGATCGCGAAGGCCCGCACCAACCGGCTCTACGATCTCGTCTGGAAGTCGGGCTCGGCACACGCGCCGTTTCATGCACGCCATGTGCGTCTGGTGCTCTCGCTCGGTGTTCCGGTGCCTGGAAGCGTCACCGATGCCGAACTCACCGAATGCCGAGACGGGATGGCGGGGATGCTGAACTCGCTCGGCCTTGCATCGAACAAGCTCGAGCCCGCAGGCCTGCTCGCACTGGTGGACGAACTCACCTCGCCGACGACAGCGCGCGAACCCGATCTCACCCACTGGAACCGCGAGGACACGCTCGACGCGCAGGCCATCCGCCGCGATATCGAACTCGAGGTCGAGGACGACCGGCTTATCTTGCGCACCGAGCGCTTCCGCGAGACCGGGCGCTCGCGAGATGGCGTGCCTCAGGTAGGTGAATGCTATCCCGACCGCTTCGATGTGCGCCATTACGGCGTGCGCTCTACCCCTGAGCGCTGGGCACCGTGGGAATGCGCGCGGCTCATCGGCGACATGTTCACCGACAAGCTGCGCTTTCCCTGCCCGGCTGCGACAATGCTGTGCCTTCATTATCCCGACCAGGAAGCCGCCTCGGCGCGCGCAGGCTACAAGTTCATGCGCACCACCAGCCTGTCGGAAACGAAGAGTGCACGTTTCCTGCCTAAACTGTCCGAGCAGTCGGCGGAATGGAGACATGTCCAGGCCGAGCTCCAGGCAGGCAAGAAGCTGGTCAAGCTGTTCTACGGCCTCACCACGATCTCGCCGCTCGGCGATGGCGATGCACACGAACGCACGGTCAAGGCGATCTACAAGGCGGCCGGATGGGATCTTGCCGACGAGCGCTTCCTCCAGCTGCAGGGCTTGGTCGCGGCCTTCCCGCTGAGCCTCGCCGATGGCTTGGTCCACGACCTTGCGCGGCTCAAACGCTTTCGGACCATGCTCTCGACCACCGCGGCCAATATCGCCCCGCTGCAGGGCGAGTATCTCGGCGGGAGGATCCCGCACCTTCTGCTCCTCGGCCGGCGGGGCCAGCCCTTCTTCTGGTCGCCCTTCGAGAACGCGGCGGGCAACCACAACATTGCGATCTGCGGCAAGTCGGGCTCGGGCAAGTCGGTGCTGCTGCAGGAACTCTGCGCCGCGCTCCGCGGCGCGGGCGCCAAGGTGGTCGTGATCGATGACGGCCGGAGTTTCGAGCATTCGGTCAAGTTACAGGGCGGCCGCTTCGTCGAGTTCACGCTCGCCTCGGGATTCTCACTCAACCCCTTCTCGATGGTCGACGATGCCCGCGCGCATGAAGACGAGGATTACCGGCTCGACTGCTTTGCGATGATCAAGGCGATCGTCGGCCAGATGGCGCGGCCAAGCGCCGCGCCCTCTGACACCGAACGCGGCCTCATCGATCGTGCAGTAACACAGGTCTGGAATGCGCTCGGCAGCGGGGGCGCGATCGACGACGTCGCGCATGCCCTCCATCAGAGCGAGAACGAGGCGGGCAAGGACCTAGCCACAGCGATCGCGCCCTTCTGCCGCGGTGGCAGCTATGCCGGGTTCTTCTCGGGGAAAGCGAGTTTCGCGCTCGAAGACGATTTCACCGTCTTCGAGATGAGTGACTTGGCAAGTCGCGAGGAACTGCGAAGCGTCGTCCTCTCGGCGATCATGTTCATGACCGGCCAGGCAATGACGCGCTCGTCGCGCTCGACCAAGAAGCTGCTGCTGATCGACGAGGCCTGGGCGATGCTCAAGGGCGGTTCGATGGGCGAGTTCGTCGAGACCTATGCCCGCACCGCGCGCAAGTATGGCGGCGCGCTTGCGACCGCCACCCAGTCGCTCAACGACTATTACAAGTCCGATGGCGCGCGGGCTGCGCTCGAGAACAGCGACTGGATGCTGGTGCTCCAGCAGAAGCCCGAGACCATCGCCGATTTCCGCAAGGAGGCCCGGCTCGACATGGACGACCGGACCGAGACGCTGATCCGCAGCCTCAAGCGCTCGGGCACCGAGTACAGCGAGATCTACCTCAAAGGTCCCGAGATGGAAGCCCTTGGACGCCTGGTGCTCGACCCACTCTCGGCAACCATCTTCTCCTCCGATCCCGACACCTATGCCGCGATCCACCGCCATGTCGAAAACGGCATGCCGCTGGAGCGCGCAGTCGCGCTGGTCGCAGGTGTGGAAGGAGGCGTGTGATGGTGCTTGAGACCACCACGCTCGTCGATCGCGTTCCGCTTCCGTCAGTCAGACAAGCCCGCGACAAGCACCGTGCGCTCGACTGGCTGGCGCTTTTCCAGGGCACCTGCCTGGTGCTGATCGAAACGGCAAGCTTCGCGGCGAGCACGCTGCTGCTGGTCCTCGGCCTGCCGCTGTTCGTGTTCCTGGCTGTAGCAGGCTGGGATCTCACGGCGCTGTTCGCGCAGCTCGGCAATCTTGCCGACCATTACCGCACCGCTGAACCGGTCGCGCGCCGCTTCTTTGCGCAGGACCTCCAGATCGCATTTCTCATCGCAGCCGGGGGCCTCACCCTGCTGCGGCTGCCGGCTTTCCTGCGCCGCCTCGATCGCCGCCTCGCCGAAGGATCTCCCCGCCATGGATAGACTGCACCTCCCGCTTAGCCAGCTGGGCCCGAAACTCCTCGCCGTAGCGGTGCTCGTTGCCGCGCTCCTGTGGGGTGCGTGGATCACGCAGCAGGTCACCAGCTCCCCGGAGCAGCGGATCGTCACGGTCCGGCTCGCCGAGACCATCGGGACATTCGTCGAGGAAGCCGCGCGCGCCGATGCCGATCCGGCGGTCGTCCAAGCGGCTAGCCTTGCCTACCTCAAGGCCGCCGAAAGCGCCGTTGCCGACATGGGCCATGACGGCCGCGTGGTGCTGGTTGCCGAGGCCGTGCTCGCGGGCGCTGCCGAAGACGCAACCTCCGAACTCGAGCAGCGCATTGCGGACAAGCTCGCAGGGAAGATCCAGCCATGAGCCTGCCCCGCTCGATCCGCCGTTCGCTGCTGCTCTCGGGGCTGGTCCTGCTGCCGCTCGCCTGGGCGCCGCTCGATGCCTTCAGCAAGGACCACGCTTTCCTCATCAATGCGAGCCCGAGCCTGCCAAACTGGGCGTTCTGGCTCGACAAGCACGCGCCGATCGAACGCGGCAGCCTGATCTTCTTTGAGCCGCCGCAAAGCGACCTCGTCGCAAGGCATTTCGGAAAGGGACCGCAGATGTTCGGCAAGCGCGTGCTTGGCATGCCGGGCGATGTCGTGCGCCACGAGGGCGATGCGGTCTTCATCAACGGCAAGAGGGTCGCGAGCCTGCTCGAGGTCACCCGCCTTGGCGTGCCGCTCACGCGAGGTCCTGAAGGAGTCATCCCGGAGGGCTGCTACTACACCGGAACCGGCCATCCGCGCGGGCTCGACAGCCGCTACGGCGCCATCGGTTTCGTTTGCCGCGAGCAGATCCTCGGCAGCGGGAGGGCAATCCTGTGATGCGCTCCCTCCCCCCGCTCGGCGTCCTTCTCCTCGCTGCGCTCCCGGCCAGCCTGCAGGCGCGAGACTATGGCCAGCGCGGAGCGGTCTTCCCCGTGATCGAGCGCGACCTGCTCGAACAGATCCATACCCGCCTCGCCCAGATGGAAAAGTCGGGCGAGACCGCGCGGCTCAACGAGGAACTCAAGCGTCGCACGATCGCCCGCGTCAACCGGCCTGATCCGGTTGCCGGCGTGATCCGCGCAAGCACAAGCCGCCAATGGGCCTTCGATCCGACAATTACGCTTGCTGCCGATATCCGGGGCGCAAAAGGCGAGCTGATCCATGCCGCCGGAACCCGGGTCAATCCGCTCGACAGCGTCAAGCTGCGCTTCGACCTCCTCTTTCTCGACGGCGACGACCCTGCGCAGATCGCCTGGGCGCTGAGGCAGGACGCCAATGCCAAGCTGATCCTCGTGAAGGGCGCGCCGCTCGAGCTGATGAAGGCCCGCCAGCGCCGCTTCTATTTCGACCAGGGCGGCAAGCTGACGCAAAAGTTCGGCATCAAGGCCGTCCCCGCGCGGGTGCGACAGAAGGGGCGTGTCCTCGAAGTGAGCGAGATCGCGCTGCCGCTCCGAAAGGCCCGGCCATGAGCAGCATCCGCGCCTTCCTGATCCTTGTCACAGCGTCGTTGTCGCTCGCTCTTGCCTCGCCCGCCTCGGCCGATGCCGGGCCGGGCAAATGCACCGGGCAGTTCGTCAATCCGATCACCGACATCTGCTGGTCGTGCCTGTTCCCGATATCGGTCGGCGGGCTCGAAATCTGGCCGAGCAATCGCCCCGATCCCGACAATCCCGATCTGCCCGTCTGCCTTTGCGGACTTCGCCCCGGCATCGCCATGGGGTTCTGGGAACCGGTGCGGCTTGCAGATGTCAGCATGAAGCCATGGTGCTTCGTAAACCTCGGCGGGATGAAGCTCGACCCCGGCTTCGATATCGGGTTCCGTTCGATCTCGGGTCCCTCGGCCGTGGGCGGTGCAAGCCAGTATTATTCGAGCTGGCACGTCCACTGGTACGCCTATCCGCTGATCTACTGGATGGAGATCGTCGCCGATTTCCTGTGCCTTGAGCCGGGCTCAATCGACATCCTCTACATCTCCGAAATCGATCCGCTGTGGCAGGACAGCGAGCTCACCGCGATCATCAATCCCGAGGCCGTGCTGTTTGCCAACCCGCTGGCGCTTGCTGCGTGCGCTGCGGATTGCGCTGCTTCGACCGCGAACCTGCCGCTCGACGAGATGTTCTGGTGCGCGGGCTGCCAGGGTTCGATGTACCCGATGAATGGCAATGTCTCGGCTTCGATCGGACACGTTCAGGCCTCGCGGCTCGTGCTCTCGCGCTTCGCCTACAAGCTCCACCGCGAGCTCGTCTCATGGGGGACGATGGGGTCGAAGGGCCTGTGCGGCAAGTACCTGATGCCGGTGATGAGGAAGCAGCAATACCGCTTCCAGGCCACCAACCCCAACCCGGCGACCAAGGGCCGCTACGCCTGCCCGCCCGTGGGTGCCTCAACCACCTTCCAGTCCCCCGGACAGGTCATCCCCGCCATTGGCGAAGACATGGGATACCTCGTCTGGCGCAAAAGGAATTGCTGCGCGCTATGAGAAACGCTTTCCCCATACTCGTTGGCCTTAGTCTGGTGATCGCTGCCGGATTTGCCGCAGCTTCCGCGCAGGATGCCGGGCCCGACCTTGACCTCGCTGAGATCCGCGCGCGCGCGGCCGAACATGCCGCCGACGCCGAGGCTCTCGCCACATCGGTCAGGACAAAAGCGGATGCCCTCGCAGAAGACGCGCGCGCCGCTCAGCAAACGGCTTTCGACAATCGCGCAGCCTATGCCGAGACTGCACAGGCGACCGCGAATGCCGGGCCGCTCGATCTCGACGGCATGATCCGCGCCCAGGCCGATGCGGAAGTCGTAGCGATGGGCGATACGCCCCG
Organism: Sphingomonadales bacterium; assembly: GCA_044508875.1. Taxonomy (GTDB): domain Bacteria; phylum Pseudomonadota; class Alphaproteobacteria; order Sphingomonadales; family Sphingomonadaceae; genus Sphingopyxis; species Sphingopyxis flava_A. The sequence continues at coordinate 31,545 of JBIQHE010000033.1, forward strand.
GTTCATCGCTTTTGCCTCATTGGCAATGCCCGAGCCCGCATTGAAGGCGCTGGTTCGCGATGTCTCGAGGGCCGGCGGCGTCACCGTACTGCGCGGATTCCCCCAAGGCGACAGCGCGCGCTTCAAGAAACGCATCGCCGCTATCTGGAGCAATAGCGATGATGCCGGCGCGCTCGGGATCGACCCGCGCCTGTTCCGCGCCTTCGATATCGAGGTTGCCCCGAGCTTCGTGATGATCACGAGCGATTTTGCCCCGTGCGACGGGTTCGACTGCAAAGACGTCTTGCCGCCGCACGACCGCATTGCCGGTAATATCAGCGTGGCCGAAGTGCTCGACACCTTCGCTTCCGGAGGGGGTCCAGGAGCGCAGCTCGCGCGCCTCCATTCCCGCAGGCTGAAAGGAGAACGGCCATGAGGCTCATACAATCGCTTCGCATAGGACTGCTCGGTCTTCTCGCCGTCGCCGCGCCCCTTTCCGCGCAGCAGCAGGACGCGCGGGCCGATGGCAAGGCCTTTGGCGAAAGCCTGCGCGGCGAAGCGCAAGAAGCTGCCAGGTCGCAGCCCAATGCAGCAAACCTGCCCAACTACGACCGCAACGCCGTGCGAAACCTGGAAACGCTCGCCGACGATCCCGACCGGATCGAAAGCAATGCGGCCGCCGCTGCTACCGGACACCAGGGCTACCGAGCGATGCGCGACAGCGTGGCCAATCGCGCGCGCTTCGATCCAAGCGAGATCGAGGACGTTATCGCGCGCAGCCTCGCCATCAACGAGACCCCGCTCGACTACACCAGCGGCATGGCAATCTCGGGTGGCCAGGGCAATTGCGTGCCGCTGCCGCCCGGGTCCGGATCGGCAGGGACCTACACCGCCACCTGCAACACCGGCACGCGGATCGACCAGTCGGCTGGCCAGTGCGAAGTCCCGCTCGTCGCCAACGTGACCCGGCGCCAGCAATGGCACTATCTCTGCAACGAGACGAGCACAGGCTATGGATATCCCTGGTGCTCGGCATTCGATGGTGGCTCGTGCCGGATCACCGGGTATCGGCCCGGACCCTGCCTCCAGTGGCGGGAGGACCAGTTCTATAGATACTGCACCGAACCTGGCGATCCCATCGCTGAAATCACATGCGACACTCCGGATGCGCGCTACACGCCCTATGCGGTGACCACGGACAACTCGATCGATACCTTTTCCGACGAGAGCCAGTGCATCGGATTTGCCGATAATGGCGATTGCACACTCGACAATGAGATCTGCACCGATGCCGATCCGCAGACACGGGTGATCGACGGTGTCTCGGTTACGCGGCCGTGCTGGGAATGGCAGCGCAGCTACACCTGCACTTCGCGCGAAGCGGCGACCGACTGCTCGGATATCGAGAGCCAGGGTACCTGCCGCTTCCTGCGCGAGGAATGCCTCACCGACGAGCTCCCTTGCGAGATCTGGGAGCGCATCTACGATTGCCCTCTCCCCGAGATTGACAGCACCACCCAATACGTCTGCGACGGCGATGTCTATTGCATCGATGGCAGCTGCGAGACGATCGAGCGCACCGCGAATAACGAGTTCAAGGATGCCGCGGTCGCATTGCATGCGATGGACGAGGCCCGCGGCCAGTTCGATCCCGATACGCTGACGCTCTTCCGTGGGACGCGCAACACCTGCTCGTCCAAAGTCTTCGGCGTGCTCAATTGCTGCAAGGGCAAGGGTTTCCCGCTCATTCCAGGTATTAGCCTGCTCGTCGCGCTCGGATGCGACCGCGAAGAGGTGCTGCTCCACCAGCGCGATGCGCAGGGCCTGTGCGCCTATGTCGGCACATACTGTTCGGACAAGTTCCTCGGCGTCTGCCTGACCAAGAAAAAGGCCTATTGCTGCTTCGAGAGCAAACTCTCGCGCATCCTGCAGGAACAGGGGCGCAAGCAGCTCCCCAAGCCGTGGGACAAACCCAAGGAGGAGCAATGCGAGGGCTTCACGCTCGACGAGTTTACGCGCCTCGACCTCAGCCGAATGGACTTCAGCGAGGTCTATGCCGAGTTCACAGATGCCGCACGGCTACCCGACGAACTCGCGACCAGCATCCTCATCCAGCAGAAGATTGAAGACTACTACGCAAGGGGTGGCCGATGACCCATTTCAATAGATTGGCGGCACTCGTCCTGAGCCTAGCCGCCCTTCCCACCACCTCGGCCTATGGCCAGGAGAAACAGACTTCCACATCGCCCACCTCGGCTGATGCGCTCTACTGCGAAGAGCGCCAGCTCGGCTACTGGTTCTACTGCGTCAAACCTTTACCCGCAGATGAACCGCAAGAGCCTGAAGCCGAGCCGGTCGCGGCAACGCAGGAACTCGACGCGATCACCTCCGAGCTTCGCGAACTCAAGGCGCGCGCGATCCTCTATCCGACCGAGGCCAATGTAGCGGCCTATATCCGCTTCCAGCGCGCGCAGCTCGACCGCGCCTCGCTGTTCTCCGATGTCTGGCAGCGGGCGATCTGGCAGGACCCGGACCTCGACTACACGCTTGAACGCCCCGTCGGAGCGGTCGCCAAGAAGCAGTGGCAGGATGCCCGCAGCGCGGAGCGCGATCACGTCATGGCAACGCTCTCGCAGCGCTACGGCCTGTTCTATTTCTTCAGTTCGACCTGCGGACCGTGCGAAGTGATGAGCCCGATCGTGAAGGGCGTCGCCGACCGCTGGCGGATCACCGTGCGCGCGATCTCGACCGATGGCGGTCCATCCAGGCATTTTCCCGACTATCGGGTCGAGACGAACCAGCGCGGCAAGCTTGGTCTCGAAGGCAAAGCCACCCCCGCCCTGGTGCTGTGGGACAGCGTGACCAAACGCCCGATTCCGATCGGCTACGGCGTGCTCTCGGCCGACGAGCTGCAGGACCGCATCTACCTTCTCACCTCCAAGGAAGCCGGACATGATTACTAGCATCCGCAATGCGGCATTGACCCTCGCCGCCGCCAGCATGGTTGCCTCACCGGTCGCCGCGAATGTTGGCGACAGCATGGACCGCTTCATGGATGACATGGGCGCGGCGGCGAATGTCACCGGCCCGACCGCCTTCGAAGGCCAGTCGGCAGGCTATTACAGCCTCGGCAATGTCTGGACGCGCTTCCCTCAGAAGACGACCAACATCGCCAATCTCCAGCTGCCGCGCGCAAGGGCGGGCTGCGGGGGCATCGATATCTTCGCGGGGTCCTTTTCCTTCATCAATGCGAGCGAGATGGTCGCTCTTCTGAAAGCCGTCGCCAACAACGCGGTCGGGTTCGCGTTCAGCCTGGCGATCGATACCGTCTGTCCCGAATGCAACAAGATCATGCAAGAGTTCAGCCAGAAGGCGCAGCTCATGAACAATCTCTCGATCAACTCCTGCGAAATGGCGCAGGGGCTGGTCGGAGGCCTCTGGCCCAAGGGCGATCTCGCCGACAAGGCGATCTGCGAAGCCATCGGGAATTCCGAAGGTATCTTCACCGACTATGCGGCCGCCAAGCACGGCTGCGGCACGCGCGGCCAGCGCGCGTCAACCAACGAAGGCGGCGGCACCGACTACGCCGACGTCAATCCCGGCGTGCCGCGCAACTACACCTGGCACGTCCTGAAAGAGAGTGCCTTCTTCAACCCCGGCGGTACCTTCGACCGCGAACTCGCCGAGTACGCCATGACGCTGGTTGGCACGGTCATCTACGTGCCACCCAAGGATGATGAACCCGGCAAATTCGTGCCGTTCGCGGGCGACGCGTCCTCGACGCTCGTGAGCGCGCTCCTAGACGGGACGCAGGGGCAGACCGTGCGCGTTTTCCGCTGCGACGAGACCGATCTCTGCCTCAATCCCACCTTCGAGCAGATGAGCCTATCGAATGCAAAGGCCATCCGCCCGCGGGTCGCGCTCCTCATCGGCAATATGGTCGATGCGATCCGGGCCGACACCGCTATCGGCAATGCCGAAAAGGAACTGCTGCAGGTGGCCTCTATCCCCTTATACAAGATCCTTACCGTCCAGGCCGCCTATGGACGCGGGATGCCGACCGACGATCGCGACACGCTCGCCGAGATCGCCAGCATCGACCTGCTCTATGCCATCCTCGACCGGATCGTGTCCGAAGCCGGGCGTTCGATGGCAAGCTTCATCGCCGCCGATGAAGCCAAGCTTGCGATCTGGCGCGGCCAGGTCGCCGAAGTGCGTTCTGGCCTCGTCCAGCGGCAGGCTACCGGACAGGCCAAGGTCTCGGCGATCATGCAGATCATCGAGAAGACCGCGATGATCGAGAACGCCCTCGCCGCTTCGATGTCGCCCTCGATGTCCGCAGCGCTCGACTGGTCGCGCGGGCTCCAGTCGCGCTCCATTATCCCCTGAGGCCGCGACATGGTCGAGATCTTCACAACCGGCGGCGGTGAGTACATCGTCAATGTCTTGAACGCCGTCGCCTCGTGGACCGGGGCCGGTGGCTACAAGAACCTGATCCAGGTCGCACTCGTGATGGGGTTCGCGCTTGCGGTCATTGTCGTCGCATTCAATCAGGACTGGCGCGCCTGGCTCAACTGGTTCCTCGGCGCGACACTCATTTACTTGTGCCTGATGGTGCCGCGCATGGATGTGCAGGTCACCGACCGTGTCAATCCGAGCCTTGCACCGGCGACAGTCGCCAATGTCCCGCTCGGTCTTGCCCTGATGGCAAGCTTCACCAGCCAGGCGGGCGACTACCTCACCCGTTCCGCAGAGCTCGTCTTCGGCCTTCCCGACGATCTCAACTATTCGAAGAACGGCATGATTTACGGCGCGCGCCTGCTCGAAGCGACACGCTCGCTGCGCATTGCCGATCCCGAGTTTGCCGCCAATTTCGACGAGCATGTCCGGCAATGCGTGTTCTACGACCTGCTCCTCGGCCGCTACTCCATGAAGGAACTGTCCGAAAGCAACGATATCTGGGCGACCATTGCGCCTGGCAGTGCCGCGCGGGCACAGCGCTTCGTCACCCGGCAGGCGGATGATAGCGTCACGGCCACGATCATCACCTGCCGCGAAGCATACACCGCGCTCTCCAGCCAATGGGCCGGGCTTATCGATGAGATGACGCAGGTCGCCGGGCGCCAGCTCTACCCCCGGCAGACCGAAGCGCTCGCGAAGGCCAAGCTCATCGCCGACCTGCCGATTGCCTATCAGTACCTCACAGGCGTCTCGAAGGATGCAAGCAGCATCTTCCGCCAGGTGCTCACGATCAACGCGATGAACCAGGCGATGCATGGCTTTGCCGGAGCGAGCGGTGCGTCGAGCGTCGATGTGTTCGCGCAGACCCGCGCCGATATCCAGACCGAACGGACCTATTCCTCGATCGCGTATAACGCGATGAAGTGGGTCCCGATCCTCAACGTCGTGCTGACGGTCGTATTCTACGCGCTCTTTCCGGTGCTCTTCCCGCTCTTCCTGATGCCCAAGACCGGACCGATTGCGCTCAGAGGATATGTCACGGGCTTCTTCTACCTAGCCGCTCTTATGCACCAAGGGGTGTCTGAGCGGTAGGCGGGAGTAGCGTA
>JBIQHE010000034.1:0-36209 GCA_044508875.1 Sphingomonadales bacterium
CTCCCCCTGTGTCATGGTATTGCCACCAAGCGGGGCGAGGCCTTGCCAGACGCATAGTGCTTGCCGCGCGCCATGAGCTGCCCATCGCCTAGATCCCCGTCCGAGCAGTTGAGCATCTTGTCGATGCAGCCCGCTTCCCAGCGCAGGCGGATATCTTCCTCCCAGCCTTCGAAATAATCACTGTGGAAGCTTGCTCCTGGACGATGCAGCGAAGCGGGCAGCATGTGATCGCTGGAAAGTGACCATTTCGTCGGCTCGTCGCCCGCCTCGATGCTGTAACCGACGCCCATCGTGAACTGCGGGATGATCCAAGGATGCGATGCCGGGCAGGAGACTTGTCCCGTGTTGCGGTCGCGCACCATCTCGGCGAGGTGGCTGCGATGATCGGGCGTATCGAGGTCCACGCCGTTCCAGCACTCGGGCGTTGAAATAGTGGCGTTCAGCCATTGCCCCGGTTTGCAGACCTTCATCGGCTCTACCATGTCGCGGAACGTCGCGGTCGTCGCGTTCCAGCCTTCCACGCATTTGAAGTTGGTATGAACAGCGTTTTCCGGCTGCGGTTCATTGGGGCGGGTCTGATCCCAGCCAAATACAAAGCGGAGGCCGCGAGGGATGCCCACACAGCCCTTCGCCGCCTTAGTGCAGAAGGGGTCGGTTTTCGGACGCCGCTTGTAATAGATCGAAACGAAGTCGGGCCGAACGACATGCCCCTTGCCGTCGAGCATGGCAGGCATCCAATAGGCTGACCGGTTTAGTTCGTTGTGGCAGGTGCTTTCCCCGCTCTTGCGGAGGCTCGCATATGTCGAGTGAGCATTGGCCGACAGGTTGCCGAAAAACTGGTGCAGGTGCGCCTTGCCCGGCTGTCCCGGATAGACGATCGGATCGTCATAGCTGAGATGCCCCGGCCCACACAGAAAGCGGAAGGCCCCGACAACATCGGGTGCACTGCTCGGGGGTATCGATGCGGTCTTGAGCAGCGACGCCACGTCCAGTCCCGAAGCGACAAGTGCCTCGTCACCGGCCTTGGGATAGGTTGGATGCGGCTCATGGGCCACCTTGATCTGGTCGATGGCATAGAGCGCGCGGCGGGCCGCAAGGGATGCTGTCTTGGCCTCGGCGGCGCATTTCTCATACTGCTGGCGTTCACACGCATAGACAGCACGGTTGGCCGCGTTCTCAACAAGGTTGATCTCGTCGCGAGCCTTGGCGACGCGCTCCTCGGTCTGGGCGAGGGCTTGGGAAGGGAGCAGGAGCGCCAGGCCAATCGCCAGCGTGAGCTTGGCGCCCATCATCCTGCCTCGGGATGGGTGATGCGCGGATCGTTCGGCCCGATTTCCAGCCGCTCGCGATCGGCGTTCGCCATAAGCTGCGCCTGCTCGTAGGCGCGGGGCTCCTCCTCGACCTCGCCGCAAATCGCGAGAGCTTGCTCGCCTGCGTCGCTGGTCTCCAGCCGCTCGATGATGAAAACAGTCTTTTCGGTCACGCGATATTCGATCTTCATGGTCGCCTCCTACGTCGCCAGCAGGCCAGCGCCGCGCAGCACCTGGGCGTGCGCAACCTGCTTGGCGTTGAGTTCAACAACCGCTTCGAGCAGTTCGGTAACGGAGGGGGTCGAGGCGTCGGCAAAGGTGACGCTGCCGTTGGGGGTGGGGAGCACGCCCGAGGTGGCCGCAATCGTGAGATCGGCCACCGCCGAGGCGGCCTTGACCATGATGCGATTTCCGCTGCCGCTGTTCGTGACCGTACCTGTAACGCGGCCGATGACCGTATTGTTGTTGCCGGTGACGGACAGGTTGCCGACAACATCGCAGAAAACGACGTTGTTATGCCCGCTGATCGCAAGGCCGGTCGTGCAGCGGTGAGCCTTGACGATGAGGTTCGCGAACTCTCCGGTCAGGAAAACCCCGGCGTTGCAATCGCGGACCTGCACCTTGCCCGATAGATAGGGGCCGGAGCAGATGAGGCCATAGGTCGTATCGGAGGGGCTTCTGCCAACGATATCGAGGTCAACGATGGCCCGCACGACGCTGTTAAGGTTCGCCGCGCGAGCCCCCTGCGGGCGCAGAATCTTGCCGGTGTATTTGTTCCCGCTGCAATAGTCCGCTGGGTAAAGGCTTATCGTCCCGCTGCCCGCTGCCGATATGTCGATTTGCGTGCCAGCCAGTGCATTGGCCTGCGTCGTCGCCAGCTTGATCGTGTTGGCATCGTCGCGAATGATAAAGAGCTCGGCGCCGTTGCTGATCCCCGCGCCAGTGGGGAGCGTGCCAACGCCAGCCGTGATGATAACAGCATCGCCGGTCGCAAAGCCGTGCGACGTGATGGTGATCTGGTCGGTCCCTGTGTTGACCGCGGTCCCGGCGACAAAGGTCTTGAGCCCCGCGTTCACCGCTTCGATACCGTAAACCGTAGGCTCGACGATGTTTACCTCGAACTCGTTGTCGCGGCCGCCCTGGTCGTAGATCCCATAATCGCCCTGATAGGTCGTGAGCTTGATCCGGTTGTGCATCTGCACCGCATCGCGATCGGCCTGACGCGGCAACGAGCAACCATTCTGGCAGTCGCGCGCGATCAGCGAGATATCATTGCGGCGGACGTAAGTTTGCAGCGAGAGCCCGTTGAGGAAGCGCGAGACCGAATGGTCAGTGACGATATTGTCAATGCAGGGCGCGAAATCGAAGCCGTTGAGTCGGAGACCGTGCGCCGCTGCCCGGCTCGTACCATCGGAATCGACGCCGTTAAAGATGTGGCCGGTATGGACGCCGCCCTGCTCGCCGAACAGTTGGAGGCCAATGAAAGCCACAGACGGCGCAAAGCAATTGCGCGACCAATTGCGCTTGGATGCACGATCGGAATAGCTCACCGTCTGCGTGAATTGGAAGGTCAGCGCCAGTTCGCAGGGCAGAAAGCGGACATTCTCAGCGCCGCATCCTTCGGTGCCCTCAAAGCGGAGCGTGAAATAATCGTCCGTCAGTCCCGCGCTGATGATCGACGAATAAGGCTGCCCGACCGTGATATCCCGAATGACCGTGTTGGTCACGCGGTCAGCCTCGGTGTCGTTGACGATGTGAAAAACACCTTTGTCGGGGGTGTCCACCTCGATCGTGCCGCCTCCGCGCCCGTCAATGATCTGGTTGGATGTGCTCACATAGATTGCGGCGGGGTCTGGGTCTGACGAATTGGTGTCTGTGTGCTGCGTGCCCGCCGAGGTCTCATAGGAAAGTGCCATCGCGAGCTTGCGCGATGCCGCCCCGTCCACAGCCCCTTGGAGGCGGGAGCGACGGCCAGCATTACTATCGGCGGGGAGCGCAACATCCTCGACCGAAAGCACCTCCTGCGCCTTCGCCTTCATGTCGCGTGCGTCGGCGGAGGCGATATTCTGCTTGAACCCCACCAGCGCCGCGCCCTTGCCGCTGTCGGTGGAAGCCAGATCGGCGGCCTTTGCCCGAGCGTCGAGCGCGTCCTGAACGCTCAGGCTCTCCGCGGTCCCGACCTTCGTCGCGCCGTCATCGCCCCCCAGCACAAGTTCGCTGATGCCCTTGACCATCGGGACGGCGCGCTCGGTGCTGATGAAATTGTCGTTCGGATCGTAAAGGCGAATGTCATAATCACCCGAGGGGACAAAGAAGCGCACCATGCCCTCCACGTCCGACTTGGCCGCGTTAGCGACACCCGACTCCGTGGAGATGGCGGTCTCGTTCTCGTCGGCGTAGATCGTGACCTGATTGCCCGAACTGTCGAACAGGCGGACAAAATACCCGGCCAGCGCATCCCCCGAGCGGGTCAGGAGCGCATTGTAATATTTGAACATTGCGAGACCTCTACGTTATGAGCGAGTTGCGGAAGGTCGCCGTGCAGGTCGCGGTTGCGGTCTGCCCGAGGCTGTCGGTGCAAAGGCACTGGAAGGTGGCTGTGAAGAAGGCGCTGCCAGGCGGGACGCTGGTTTTCAGGAAGCTCGTGTTGGCCGCCGCGGGGCTGGTCGCGGATGCAGTAGTCCCTCCCGTCCGCGTCCACGCATAGGTGAACGGCCCAAGCCCGCCCGAGGGAGTTGCCGACACCAGAGGGGTTTCGAGGTTGCGAAGCCCGCCCCCGTCACCTTCTGCGGAAACCTCGGTTGGCGAGATGGACAGGCTCACCGGGCCGATAAAAGACTGCCCCAACCTCCACGCGCCATCGTCGTACACCTCGATACGGCGCACGGTCTTGGTTGCGTTGGCTATCCGAACGGTCGCGCTCGCGGGGTCTTTCGCCGCCCCGTTGACGTAGACCTTAAGGGGCATAGTAGATCGCGATCGAGCCGTTGGGCGGGGTCGTGGGGGCAGGTGCACCGTCAGCAAGGATATAGATGCGCGGGCTCGTATTGGCGGAGTCGTTGGCGTAATAATGGCCGCCAAAGCCCGAGCGGATGATGTTGCCGGTCACGGTTCCGCCCGTCAGCAGGAGCGGACTGCCGATGGCTGCAACCGTGTTGGCAAGCTCTTTCCCGTCCGCCATGATCTGGCGCATCTGGTTGTTGTAGGAGGCCAGCGCCGTGCTGTTTTCGGCAAGGCTGAGACCCGCCAGCGTGAGGTTCTCGCTGGGCGTCAGGGAGTAGTCAGAAAACGACATAGGAAAGCCGCTCCGTTCGTGTTATGTGTGGAGGATGAGTGATATGGCTTATATGGCGATTGTGATCGCCTGCGCCGCCGCCGGACGGGTTGTCCTTGAGAGCCTATTGGATAAGCGGGAGGGCCGCAGCACTCCCGAGGCTGGCTCCGAAGAGACCGCCGGTTTTCCTGGCCCGCTTGACGTAGACGTCCCGCGCCGCTGACTTCCTGCCCAACGCCTCGATCGCGGCAATAGCCTCGGCGGGGTTCGTTTGGAACAGAAGTGGTGCCAACTGGTCCGCCTTCTTCTTGCTTGCGCCCAAGCGGTAGGTGTCCTTGAGAAAGTTGGCCGCCTTTCGGCCCAGCTCAGGCACGCCGCCGCCGCCAGTCGCCGCCGAGAAGCCCATGTCTACGGCAGTAGCCATCGGGCTATCAAAGGCCTCATCTGCCGCCTCTCGCATCGCCGTAGGGGACCCGCCAAGCGTGTCATAGGCGGACTGCGCCATTCGCTGCTCCAGATTGTAGACCCGGCCCATTTGAGCCGCCGGTCCTTCCCCGAACACAACAGCGGCCCGCTGCTGTGCCACCGGGGAACCGTAGATATTCTGGTACGGGTTCGATGAGTAGCGCACACGATCCACCGCGTCGGCCATCGCGACACGCTGCCCCAGCCTGAACTGCTCCTGCTGCCCCGGCGTCATGGTCGCCATAGCGTCCTGCACGTCGCGCGGAGACGCATTCGCGAGACCTCGACCGCGCAGGAGAGCCGCACGCTCCGCCGCTGGGCCAGCATATGCCGCCCGCGCCTGCGGATAGGTGTTGGGGTACAGGCGGTCTAGTTCGGTGACGTAATCCTGCCGAAGCCCCTCAATGGCGCGCCCCCTGCGGTCTAGGTCGAGCTGCCCGGTGATCGGGTTGCGATAGCCCTCAAGCACATCGTCGATGCCGCCTTTGGTGTAATCCAGCGTGGTCGGGGACGGATTGTGGCGGAGGACAACCTCACCCTGATCGTCAAGGTCGAACCCCATCTTGTTGGGGTCGCGCCCTTCATTCGCAGCAATAGTGCGAGCGTTGGCGATGCCCTGCCGTCCTGCCGGGCGTGCGAGCAATTCCTCAAGGACATCGCTCGTCCGTGAGGGCTCGGCCTCGAACGCTTGGTAAAGGGGGCGCGAGTTGTCGCGTGCCTGCTGCAAAAGCCGATCGCTGATCTCGTTGGGATTGGCAATCGGCCCGAAGTTGCGAGCGATCTGCTCCTGCGCCCTGTCCGCCTGACCCAGCGCACGACCCCCGAGGTTCTCGCGAGCCATCGCGTAAGCATCGGGAGACTTGCGAGCCACGGACCCGCCAAGGGTTTGCAGTTGCGGAGACGTGTCCACAGGAGCCAGCGGAAGCCCCAAGCGCTGCGCTTCCGCCAACTGCTGCGTGGCGTCGTCGGGAAGACGGGACATTGCGATCCGCTCTCCGCCTGACAATGCCGGTGGCGGCGTCGGGGGCGCTCGGAACGGGACAGGCTGGCGGCCAAGCGCCCCGCGTCCCGCATTAGCGATCGCGTTTCCACCGCGAGCCGCGGTGTTGATAATCGCCTGTCCGGTTTGGGTGCCAGCGGCTTTGGTGGCGAGAGGCGCGAGAACGTAGCGCCCAGCCGCGTTGCCCGCCAAGGCACTGCCGCCGCCCACGAGGGCGCCAGTAGGGCCATTCTCTACAGCGCCGCGGGTTGTGCCATAGGCCACGTCACCTGCCGCCCCGCCAGTGCGCGCTACAAGCTGACCAGCGCCGCCGCGAGTGAGAAGGGCGTTGGCCCCGACCATGCCAGCGATGGAGCCGCCCACGTCACCGGCCATCGACGACTTCCAGTTGGCCTGGCGGTCTGCCGCGTTGACACGGCGCTGAAGCGCCAGGTTGGCATTATAGGCGTCGCTAAGGGACGAGCCGTCCCAAATCGAGCGGTTGTTAGCGCCGAACAGGTTATCGATCGGGAGGACTGCGTTGCCAGCCGCGGCAATCGTGTCGGCTAGACCCAATGACGCCGCGTTGGCGAAGTTGCGCCCAAACGCATCGACCGAACCAATGAAGCTGTCACGCTGGCGCGCATCGTCGCCCCCCATGTCCCCACCGCTTGGGCCTCCGCCACCTGCGATCGGGGGTGGAACTTCATCCTCGGCACGAACGACTGGGCGACCACCGAGCGTCAGGACGCCAGCCGTTGCGTCCCTATCGGTTTCCGAGGGCGCCTTCCCACCAGCCATGCCCTCAATGAGAACGTCCAGCATATTGAGTTTGCGCTCAATCGTCTGGTCGCTGTCCGATGACTTCGGGATGTAGGACATAAAGACCTCCATCTCCTTGTCCGAGTCACCCTCTTTCGCAGTTTGAGCAACCAAGGGGCGGATAAGGGGAAGGATGCCATTCGCGGCAGCGTTGAATTCCTCGTTCTCCGGGCGGATCAGCGCGGGGACGCGGCCAGAGATTGCGTTGGGCCAGCCCCCCTTCAAATCCCTTTCATACAGAGACCGCACATCGGTCATGAGCTTGCGGATCGTCCCGCTGCGCTTGGCCTCGCTATCAGCCTTGGCCTCCGCCGCAATCTCTGTCGCGCTCCGTGCGATAGGCACCCCAGGAATGGGTTCGGCGCCGCCATCGGGGGTGCGGCGCCAGCCTGGCGGGAGCTTGCCGTCGATGGACTCGCGAATTTGCATCCGCTTGTAGTCGTTGTCGAGCTGGCTGCCCTCCAGGTCCGTGGCCGCCTTCGGGCCAGCATACTGACGCGCGGGGTCCGCGGGCCTGATCTGCACACCGCCGCCCTGATTTGCGCTCCCGGCGAAGCTGACGGGATTGCCCTGCGCGTCAACATTCCAGATGTTGCCCGCTTCGTCGATCATCTGCTGCATTATCGCCTCAATCCTGTCGTGCCGCGCTTGCCAAAATAGGGGGTGTTCCAGCCGTCGCCCTCGGTGTGGACGTGGCCCTTGTGAATGAACGCCTTGCGAACGCCGGGGAGGCCGCGCACCTCTTGGAGAAGCGCCGGAAGGTCCGGCCCGTCATAGTCTACCGCGGAGCCATCAAGATGGCGGCTGTTTGGAACCCCGCCCACGATGCGATTGCCCTCAAGGGTGCGCCGTCCGCTAGTCATCGCGCCGTGCTTGAGGCGCTGGGGAGGGACGAAACCGCTAGCGAAAGTTACCAGCCGGAGCGACCGGCTGACCTCCATACGGCTTGAGTTTGCCCACGGGGGCTTGTGGGGGCACCATCCCGCCCCCGAGCGTGCCGGGGCGCACATACTGCCGCGTTACGCTGCCGTCAGGGTTTTGCACGTCGATGCCGACAGGGACGCCCGCCGCGTCATTCTCGGCCTTGCGACGAAGCAGACCGACGCGCTCCTCGCCTTGGATGCCCGCCGCGTCCAGAATTTGCTCGAATGTAGTGGGGTTGCGGGGTTTTGGGTTGTTGCGCTCCCACTCCTGCTTCTGCTGCCAGTCCGCCCAATCGTCGAGACGGCGGCGCTGATGCTGCTGCTCGGCGTAGGCCATCGCCTGCTGCCGGTTGCGCTGGTCGATCAGATTGGGGACGTAGGACGCCTGCCCACCGCCAAGGATCGAAAGGCTATCACCGACCACGCCGATCAGCTTGCCCCAATCGAAGCCCTTTTTCGGGGCAAGAGGCTGGGCCGTGCCTGTCATAGCGGGCTGCTGCGGGGCATTGGGGAACGTGGGGCGCGTCTCGGTCATCATCGGGACGGTTGCGCCGAACATACCGGGGCGGCGGTTCAAACCGGGTGCGAGTGCCATTAAGGGCGACGCGCCGGAAGTCCTTGCCCGGAGGCTCGTCAGCGAGCGCGCCAGCGGCTCGGATGACGTTTGAGACGTCCTGCTTCGTTTCAATGCGGACCTGGCCATCTTCCTCGTGCCAGATCACTTTCCGCCGTGCGGACGGGATGATGTCGAGAAGCGCCGATTTGGACATTATCTTCTCCAAAAAGATGGGGGCCGACCGAAGCCGACCCCCGAAAGTCTGCCGCCGCCAGAGGATGGAGCGGCGGGGTTTAAGTTACGTGCTTCCAAGTTTGACGCAGAATGACCTTGTTCGCGGTGGCGGCGCTGACGCCGTACTTCTCCCCCAATGCCTTGAATGTCATCGGGGGCTCGGCGCGCATTGCCCTCACCATGTCCTCGGTGAGCTTGGCGAGGGTCACATCCTCACCCTTTGCCACCTGATCGCGGCTTCTGCGGCGACCTTTGGCGATCATGTCTTGCGTGTTTTCCTTTGGCGTCCCGAGCCACAGGTGATCGGGATTGCAGCACAGGCGATTGTCACAAGTGTGCAGCACCCACAGACCATCGGGTATCTCGCCCTTGGCCACTAGGTATGCCGCACGGTTGGTGCTGATGTGTTTGCCCGGATTGGTGTCGAAGCCTAACTGGCCGTAGCCAGTCGGGTGGACATAGCCGCGCCATTCCCAACAGTCGCCGTTCGGCCCTAGTCCGGGGGTCTTATCGACCCTCCGCCATAGCCTCTCAGCCAATGTAAGAACCCGGCGCTCTCCGATCTCTCCGGTGCGGCGGAAGTAGGCGTAGTGGGTATCGCAAAGGCCGCGGCTTTTGTGAGGTCGGCCACAGCCTTCAACGGTGCAAATCTTCATAGGAACCTCGCTCGATAAGGGCCTAAACCCTACACCGAGCGAGGCTCTATATCAAGTGTACTACGAGGTCGTGAGGTCGAAGATACCCGCATGGGCATCCCTGTTCCGTACCTCCAAAGTATACTCGCTGATGATATCGCGAGTGAGCGCATCGCCGACCCGGCCAAGCTCCTGCGGCTCGAAAGCGCGCAGGTACGAGACCGCAACCTTCGACGTGTCCACGACATAGCAGTCGCGTTCACGCTGCGAGCGGTTCGGCACGACCTTGAGAACGCCGAAGTCCGAGCGGTAAAGCTCGGCAGCGCCGTCAACCACGTCCTGCTTCACGACAAGCTGGGAAACGCTACGACCGGTGAAGGACGAGAATTTCTGCTTGTTGAAGGGACCGACCAGCACAAGGTTCGGCTCGCCGCCATCGTTGAAGGCGTCAAGGATCGCGTCCTTGAGCAGATCCTCGCTGAACGTGCGGAAGCCAGCCGTTGCGTCGGTCGCCGCGGCAGTCGCAGCGGTCGAGTCGGCACCGCCACCAGTGGTAGCGGACGAACGCGAGCCGTTGCCGTTGATCCAGGCGTTGAACGAACGCAGCGTGCGCGCCGTGGTCGTGTTGCCCGCCGACTGGCCGGTATTGCCGAGCAGGATAGCTTCCATGTCACGGCGAAGCTCAAGGCTCTTTGCCGCCATCTGGAAGGCCATCATGTCGTCGATGCCAGCCGGGTTAGTCGCGCGCTGCGTGCCGGTGACAGTCGCGTCACGCGAGCTGATCTGGCAGTAGTTCTGCGCACGGGTGGGAGCCGTCGAGGTGTTACGGGTCAGCGCGTCACCTTCAAGGCGGGCGTTGGTCGTGTTGATCTGCGACAGCGAGTGGGTGGACCATTCATGGAGAACGGCGGTCGCCTTCGTGCGAGGCACCGAGGTCATGAACGGGGTGTCAACGGGAGAGATGCGGTAAACTGCGTCCGCCAAGTCCTCCCGGTTCGTGGTCACGTCATACGTGGCCAGCGCGCCAGTAACTTTGGTCATTTTGGGTTATTCCTTCAACCTAAGATGGTCTTGAAAACAGAGGCTGCATCATCGATGCTGCCGCTTTTAGCCAACCTGTCCTGAGCTTTCCGAAGGTTCGCGGCTTTCGATGCGGAACGCGAAGTGGCTACGCCGGGGCGGGCCGATGGGGTCGCCGGTTTCGGTGCAGGGGTTTCCTTCACCTTGTTCTGCGCGCCCTTGATCCTGTCGTATTCACTGGCCTTCCACGCGAGCAGCAGTTCAGCCGAGGAAATGCTGTCCGCATTCTCGGCAAAAACGCTCTCGGGGATGCCCTGCGAAATGGCATAGTCCACGATAGCCCTGAGGATGGCCGGCGCCTTCTGCTCGTTGGCGATGTCAGGCACCGCTTCCAGAAGCTTGGGGCGTCCGATTTCCTCGATGGCCGCGAACTGTTCTGCCTGTGCTTTCAGCGCTTCCTGTTGCTGCTGGGCGGCGATTTCCTCGCGCTGCTGCTGGATTTGCTGAACGAATTGCACGTTGTCGCGCCACTGCGCTACGGCAAGATCATAGCCTTCCCGGTTGTAGTTTCCGGTTCCCGCTCCGAAGTCTCGCGGGTTCGGTTCATTGAACTGGAACGCCGAGAGCAGCACGTCAGAGAGCTGCGCAAAGCGATCGCGGTTGGCATGTGCCTCCGTAAGTTCGGCCTCTACGGCCTTCCTCGCGTTGGCTGCTTCCTGGAACTTCTGGTTGACGGCCCTGTCACGCTCTCCCTCGCGTTCGGCAATATATGCCTGCGCATCGGGTGGGAGCGCTTCCCACAATTCCGCTTTTTCCTTGTTCCATGACGAAGGCATGTCGATGGGATCGGGCTGGGCCTCTTCTTCGGCTGCCTCTTCGCCTTCGACTGTTCCCTCGTCATATTCGGCGGGCTCACCCTGCTCGGGCTCCTCCGTCTGAATTTCCTGCTCCTCCTTGTGAGCAAAGCGCCCGCTCTCGTCGCGGGGCTGTGTCTTGATCGGTTCATCCGACAAGAAAGATTTGAACGCATCCGAAGCGGTCGCGATGTCTGCAAGACGTCCCGTTTCCGCTGGCAGAGCCTGGGCGGTGTCAGTCATTCAAAATTGTCCTGTGCTGTTAGCGGGTGCGTTTCAGGTCCGCCATCGGATGGGATGCCATCGCGTAGCTCGCCAAAACCTCTTGGACCTTCCCGACGATATGAACGGCGCGCCAAAGGTTCTCCCTCTCAGCAGCGTCGTGGGTGCGGGTCCACTCATCGATGAAATGGGCCTTCACGTCCTCGAAAGCCTGCTTGATGTCGTCGTCATTCTGGAGATTGCGGACCCGGATCGCGCGGGCGGCCTTCATCTCCTTGTTCACTTGTCGAGATCCCCACCGGGCCTGTTCTTGCTCACCGCTACCTTGGTGTCCGCGTCGATATGTGCACGTTCACGCGCAAGCTCGGCCTCCATCGCCATCTTCTCGCGGGCGATCTGTATCTCCTGGGCGAACTTTTCCCGGGCGAGTTGTGCTTCAAACTCGGCTTCTTCACGGGCAAGCTGCTGCTTGAGGAGCATTTCCTCGCGCATCGCCTCCAGTTTCGCGGCTTGTGCGGCCTGTTCGCCTTGCAGTTTGGCTGCCTGCATCGCCTGCTCGCCCTGTAGCTTCGCGGCCTGCAATTCGCCTTCCTGCTGGACCTTGACCAGCTCGGGGCTCGGCTGCTCCTGCTGAGGCTCCTCTGAGGGCTCTGTGATGAACTCGTCGGCGTCCTTGTACCCCGCCGCCGTCACAAGGCCTCTCGCGGCGTTGTAGACGTTCTCGGGGGCAACCAGAGACGCATAGGGCGACATGGCAAGCCGCTCCTGAAGCTCCAGCACCGCTTGCGAGCGGGCAAGCTGCTCCTGCTTGTTGCCCATCCCGAGACCCACGTTGATCGTGACGTCCATCTCGGGGTTCCAGCCGCTCGGGTCCATCTCCACCCACTGGTTGCGGAGGCGGATCACCCGGGCCTTTGGCTGGTACTGAATGAGCGTGCGCAGAATGAGGCGCATCAATCGCTTGACGCCCGTTTCGGCAAAGATGCGGGCGATCATCTCGGCGCGGGCGTTGGCCTTGTCCTCAACCTGCCCCGCCTGGGTTGCCGTCATCACCTTGGAGGTGTTGAGCGCGTCCCGATCCAATCCGTTACCCGTAGGATGGAAGCCCGTCCGCTGTGCGCGCTTCTGCTGCACATAGTCGAGCATCCCATAGGACTTGTCCGCAGTGAACGGGACCGCCTCAAAACTGAACTCGCTCGCCTGCTTGACGAGAACAGCGGCGCCCGGAGCATTGTCGAGCAGGCTGTCAGCGGTCGAGCCGTCATCAAGGAGCGCACCCTGCCCGATAACCGGACGGGGATTGTTCGACTTGTAGAGGTTGTCGAGCATCTGGCGCCAAAGCACCGTCTCGATGCGCTGCAAATCGGTCGTCTGGTCCGCCAGCGATTGTCCGTACACCTTGTGCGGCATCGGGATCGGGCAGAGCGTGGCAAAGGGGCTCTCGTCGATCTCTTCATTCAGGAGGATCGTGTCCCCTACCCGGTGTATCTTGCGAAGCTCGGCAATGCCGTCCCCGTCATAATCGACCCGTATATATTCTTCGCGGAAGGCAATGCGCTCTTGCGACTTGTGAGGCGTGCCAAGCTGGCGATCGGTCCCGCCGTAGCGTTCGTCCTGATAGCGGGCCTGCTCGCGTGAAGTCTCGGCCTCGGTCGCCGACCACGCCGGGAGACCGTCAACAACCTCACGCTTATAGCCCATCTCGATCAGATCGGAGCGGGTCACGTCCTTGGGGGCATGGCAAACATAGGTCGCGTCGTCGATCGTGCGCGCGTAGGGGCTGATCTTGAACTCTTCGGAGGGTACAGTCTCGATGCAGCACTTGCCGTCCGGCTCGACGACATTCAGGGTGACGGTATAGGTCCCGTCCCCATTATCCTCTTCCCCGCCATATTCTTGCGATTCACGGGCCGCCAGAAGCTCCAGCGGGTCGAGAATGGCCTGCTGCGGGATGACGCGGGTCTGGTCCTCCCACCACACCTTGACCACGCCCAGCTTGGTCAGGAACGCATCCTTGAACCAGTTGTGGAACAGGAGGAACCCGCCGTTATCGACGCTGAGGACATAATTCACATAGTCGGTGGCCTGCTCGGCGATCTCTTCGTCCTCGGGGCCAGTCGGCTCAAAGACCGCGAAGTCATCCGACGAGACGAAAGGCTTGAGAACCTCCGCCATCGCGTCGTCCACAGTAACCTGCACCGTGTCCGCCGTGACCGACGAAGTACCCTCCTCCGCGGGCAGGTCGGGCATACGGCGATAGTAATAGTTGATCGCCCTTTCCTGCTCCTTGGCGATCTCGTCCCACTCTTCACCAACGGCCTGCTGCTCGAACTGCGTGCAGAGTGCCGCCAGATCGGCGTCAGACATAGCTTCGCCGTCCCCCAAAACGGAGGTGTTGGCGTCCAGTTCTGCCATGCTATGCCCTCGCTGGTTTATGCGCTCTCAGCGCAAACCAATGGTGACCGCCAACCCGGTTGACAGCCACGCGCTCAAAGTCGCCCTTCCAGAGCCACCTGAAATCGGTCATCGGGGTATTTCCAACCTGAGCGACATATTCGGTCTGGTCGAGAAACACCAAGGTCTCAGGGGCTATCACCCTCGTATGCGAAGGGTCTGCCCATGCCCAAACATCATCCCAAGCAGGGACTGTCGCGAACAACATGCCGCCGTGCTTGAGAACGCGGTAAATCTCCCCGAAGTGCCGGAAGAAGGCCTTGTAGTCACCCTGCCTGCCGAGATGCTCCAGCACCTCATATGCCGCCACTTCGTCAAAGCTATTGTCCTCGAACGGCCACGGCGTGCAATCCAGGTCGTGAACCACGTCCGCGCCGCAATTCGGATCGTGATCGATCGTTGTGAGGTTGCGGAACTCGGTCTGCTCGGGGTCAAAGCCAATCTTACGCACCCGGCTGTTGCCGCAGCCGATCAGTAGCTCGCGATACTCTACCATTTATACGATTCCCCTGCGCATCCCCGTTCTTATTGGTCTGGTGGGTGACGCGTCCTGATAGCCCACCGCGAAATAGCGGAAGGCGTCGGCGTAGTGGCTTGTCCAATCGTGCAATGGTGTGGTGCGGAACTCTTGCCGCTTCTCGTCATAGTCCCGGCGATACATCCGCAGGGCCTCAATGCCGTCCTTGCATTTGGCCTTGTCGAACCAGCAGGTCGGCAGCAACATGCGAACCGCCTGAATACCGTCAGCCAAGGGTATGTTCGGGCAGACAACGATCCCGTTTAGCCCGAGCCCCTCCAGGACCTCCTTGCGGCTCTTGCCAGTCCCTAGCTCCCTCACCTCCACGTCATGCGGGAGGTAATGCTTGCCGTAGAGATAGCCCCGAGATTGAAGCTCTCTCACATACCAGTCCAGCGCCTGACCCTCGCCCTTCACAACGTCGATGACGCGGGTCTCGCGGCCATGCACCTGTATGAACCAGATCACGGTGCTGTCAGCCATGCCCAAGTCCCAAGCGGTATGCGTGAGCAGCCGGGGATCGTGGGGCACTGATGTAATGCGGGGAGGATCGGACGCCTCCGCTTCGTTTAGCTCCCTTGCGTAATAGGCGCCGCGTACCGCAGCCTCAAAGCTGCACTCATACTCCTGAGCGTATTCGTCATCGCTCATCATCTTGCGGGCGTCGGCAAGCTCCTTGGCGTCAAGAAGCCCCGTCTCGGACGCTCTCAGCATAAGCCGCGTCCAGTCGGGATCGTCCTCCGCCTCCACCCACAGCTTGTGAAACGTGTTCTTGCCCTTGGGCGTGCCGATGAAAGCCGCCCAGCCCTTGCGATCAGACAGGGCGGGGCGAATAACCTGCGTCCAGATGGTGGGGTCCATGTCCCCGAACTCGTCGAGAACAACCCCGTCGAGATAGATACCGCGGAGACGGTCGGGATTGTCCGCCCCGTATATGCGGATCCTCGCACCGCCCGGAAGTTCAACCCAAAGCTCGCTCTCGTTTATCTTAGGCGAGAGGAAAGCCGTATACTCCTTCAGGTAAACCCAAGCGATGTCTTTGGCCTGGTTGAGCTGCGGCGCCACATAAGCAAAGCGCGGATTGGGCAGCCTGCACTTGGTCGCACCGATCACAAGCTCGTTGATGTCCGCGACCGTCTTGCCTGCGCGGCGGTGGGCGACACCAATGAACCAGCGGGTCTTTCTCTCGTGAAGCGGACGGAACTGATCGCGGACCTCGTACGGCGAGACCAGTTGGACTGTCTCAGGCATTCAGGCCCTTGAACACGACCTCGGCAACAACCTTGCCGCCATGGTTCGCGTCAACCTGTAGAGGCAGCACCTTGCCAACCAGCGTGAGGAACGCGGTGGGATTATCGCGCGCCTGTTGTTCGAGATATTCCACACCGCCAGCACCCTCAAGCGCAGCGAGCACCGCTTCCTTGACTGCCACGGTCGCCTTGTTGCGCGAGCCCTTGGGCCTGCCCGGTCCCGGAGTGCCATCACCTACGCGGCGGGGTTTGTCTGTCGTTTGTTTAACCATTGGACCCTCTCTTTCTGCTCCCCGAGGGGTGGGCAGTTTCGGATCGTTGAAATGTCGGCGGTGCCAATCTTCGCTGCTATCATGAAGGCCCTAGCCCGGAAGCGCGCAGCGTTAAGTCAGGAACCAGAAAGGCTGTTGAAGGCCCGCCGCCGGTCGAGCCCAAGGAGATGCGCTTCCCTCTGAAACCTACCCCGCCATCGCGTCAGTGCCGACCGCTTGCTACATGTCCCTGAGGGTGCGTCGGTGTAACGAATGGCGGGGACCGGCGCGGAAAGGGACACGCCGGAAACGAAAAAGGGCCGCCCGAATGGACAGCCCAACGCGTGACGCAATGCGCCACCAAACCAATTGCGCCCGTTTAGCAGATTGGGTGGAATTGTCAAGATCACATCACAGCCTTGAGTGCCTTAATCGCAGCGCGCAGTCTCTTGCCGTCGATCCCGTTGTTCGCGCGCTCCCAGTTGTTCGGCAATCGCTCGGCGTGGCGCTTGGCGAGGATCAGCCTGTCGAGCCATGCGGGACCAGTGTCGGGGTAATGGTCCAATACCAGCTCGTCGAAGGATGCGGGGCGCTGGTCCAGAATGAGCAACCGGCGCACCATCTGGCGCTGGCGCTTCACTTCGTCCTCATGCTCCTCGCCTCCACCAATGGACTGGTTGAGCGCGCAGCGGATGCGACCATGCTCGAACATGATCCGGTAGCGCCTTGCGATGGTGCGGGCAGCCATGACCAGATCCCGTGCCTCGGCGGGTTCGCCTAGCAGACCCATGCGCCAGGCCCTGCCGATCGCGTCCACGCCCTCTTGGCCGTATAGCAGCTTCTTTGCTTCCACCCTATCGTTGCCGGTTACGCGGCGGGCAGCGGCGGGACGGGAGAGCCTGCCGGACTTAGTGCGCTTTCCCGATTTGCGGGTGCGGGCCATTAGGATTCCTTTCCAGACTTAGGCTTCCCGGCGTTAACCGCCGCCTCGACGCAAAACCGCGCTTCTTCCGGCTTGACCTTCCATGTCCGGTAGCGCTCTCTCAATTGTTCCATCGTCAAAATTCCTCGGCGGTAGTCGATCAGGTCGTTGGTCATTTTCTGGAAGGTCATGCGGCCATGTCCGCCCAATCCGCGCCGGTCACATCCGGGATGCGGACATCTACAGCGATACCTTTCACGGCCAGCCGGTGTGCGAGCGCGTAGGCCGCGGCGGCCCCGCCGAACTTCGGGTCATTGTCCCCAAACACGATGACCTCTCTAACCCCGGCAGGGGGCACCCATTTCGCTAGGATCGTCGAGTTGATCGCTGCCCATGTCGGGACATTGAACCGCTGGCTTGCCGCGAGCGCCGTCTCGATGCCTTCCGCGATCCCGAGCCTTTCGCCGTGAACGCTCGCCAGCCTGATTGCGGCCCCGTCCGGGATGCGCCCCGGCATCATCGCCCGAGGCTCGTCCATTTCCGCCTTGCCGCTGCCATCGGGGCGCAGGAAGGTGCGGTGAATGTTAGCTGGCCTGCCCTCCTCGGTCGTGACCATCGCGATCATGGCCGGCGCAAAGCCCCCTCCAGGAACAGGGCAACGCTCGACGTAACGCAGACACTCCGCATTCTGAGGCAGGAGCAGGCCGCGGCTCGCGATGTAGCGGCTGGCAGGGTTGTCGGCGCGGATCGTGGTTCCGCCCGTCCACAGTTCGTTGAGTATCCGCTTGCGCTGCGTGTCGTCCAACTGCCTTGCGGGTGGCTCGGCGGCGATGTTGCCGACGATCCGGTCAACCTCTGCCGCAGCCGTGCGGAAATCCCAATTGTTCACCCCGCGCAACAGGTCGAATCCGTTACCGGCCCCGCACTGGCTGCAAAAATATGTGCCGTCACCGCCCTTGTTGTCGAAGCGGAAGCGGTCTTTCCCGCCGCACATCGGGCATGGGCCATGCTTGCCGGTGAGATGCGAGGCATTGACCCCGAGCATGGCAAGAATGCCCTTCCATTTGCCGCGGGCTGCGTCTTTGGTCGGAACCCTCACCGCATCCTCCCCTTGCTCTTGGCGTAGGCGATCCGGCGCGAATGCTCGTACGACATGAACGCCATGTCCGGTTCGCACGGGATGTTTTGGAGATCGCGCGGCCACACCCCGAACTTCGACTTGAAGAGGGCCTTCGCCAGCCTCCCCTGCTTGAAGCGGGCACGGTCCAGTTGCAGCGCCATCGACCAGAAAAGCTGCTTCTCGGCCTTGGTGTGCCGCTTCTGCCCCGGCTTGATCTCGACTAGCTCGCCGTCCTCGAACTCGGGACCATCGGCGCGACGTTCCGGCTTGAAGCCGCACGCAGGGCATTGGCTGACCTTCGGAGGCCGCAGCGCGTGGCAGGACGGGCATTCCTTCGGCATGGGTTCGCCCCGATCCTTCGCGGTGGGTTCCTTGCGATCGCTGCCGCTGAGAAGCTTGTCGTGGGCGATGTCCGTGACGAAACCAAGCCGCGCGTGGTTGTCGGCATGGTCCAGGATCAGGCAATGATCCTTCCCCGGCGCAGGCCGCAGCCCCCTGCCGATGCACTGGACGAACAGCATTTCCGATTTGGTCGGGCGCGCCATGACGACGCACCGAACATCCGCGTCAACGCCAGTTGTCAGCGTGCCAACATTCACGATCCCGGCAAGCTCGCCCTTTGCCATGCGGTCGAACAGGAACTTGCGTTCGATAAGGTCGGTGTAGGCATCGCAGTAGCCCATCTGGATCCCGCGATCCGCGAACTGCTGCTGAATGTGCGCCGCGTGCGCCCGGTTCACCGCAAAGACCAGCGTGGGCAGCCCATAGGCCCGTTGACGCCACGTCTCGACGACATCCGCGACCAAGCGGCTATCGGACATCACTTCGCCAAGCTGGCCTTCGTGGTAGTCCCCGGCAACTGTCTTGACCCCGGACAGGTCGGGGTGCGACGGCGCAAAGACCCGGAAGGGTGAGAGATACCCCTGCCCGATCAGCTCGGACATCGAGACTGGGACAACCAAGTCCTGCCAGTCGTCCGCCAGCCCCTTGGCCCACGGGGTTGCCGACAGCCCAACGAACACGGTTTCGGGACAAGCTGCGATCCAGTCGGAAACGACCTTGAACCGCAGGTGGCACTCATCGACAACCACCACCTCAGCCAAGGGGCGAGTGCGCTTTGCGAGCGACTGGACCGAAACAACCTGCACGGGCTGGCGCCAATCGGTGCGGACGTGGTTGGACTGGATCACCCCGATCTCGCTGATCCCCTCGCCCTCGAACGCTTCGACGGTCTGGTCAATCAGGCTGATGGCGGGAACCGTGAACGCGACCCGGTTGCCCTTCCTCAGCGCCCCGTTGACGATCTCGGCAGCCGTGCGGGTCTTCCCTGCCCCGGTCGGCATCTGGACGACGACGCGGCGATTGCCACGGCCAAGGGATTGGCGAAGCATCGACAGCGCCGTCTGCTGGTGCGGGCGAAGCGGTTTCGGATCGGGCGCGGTGCCGAACAGGTCGAAGGCGGGCGCGCTCATTTCGCACCGCCGTCGATGACACGAGGAAAGCGCTGCGAAGTCTCGCGCGCACTACAACCCTCAGTTCTCTTATCCTGGTAGTGGTCTAATACACCTACACCTACACCTCCACCTCCACCTAGGTGTAGATCGTTCGTTGTACGTTCGTAGGTACGTTCGTAACCCCCGGCGCGGTCTTTGCGCTGCGCCACGGATGCCCTTGCCTTGGCGCTCTTTTCGCGGACATAGAGCCACTCTTTTTTGAGCCTTTTCTGGTATATACGCCCACCGTCGCGGGTCCACTTGGCAAGGACTGGCGGGGAGATTTTCCGGAAGTGAGACAGGGAGATGCCGCACAACGCTGCAAGCTCCTTGTCGTCATCGGGCAGCGAACAATTTTCATCGTTCCACGCTTCCATGATGAGCATCAGGAACATGCCGTGCTGCTCCAGCGACATGCGAAAATTGTCCCGCAGATAGGCATCGGGAAACAGCGGAATGTGCGAGGGCTTCTTGCTCATTCGGAGACCTCCAGATTGGAAAGAACCCTGTTCGCCGCCTCGCCAATCGTCACGCAATCGGGGTCGAAAAACTCGACCGTGCAGCCGTCAACCGTGCGGTCGCGGTAGACGTGGATCGCGTTGACCCATTGATCCCCGGTCAGGACGCCGTGCTTGACCAGCAGGTCCAGGACGGGCTTGACGCGGTTGTCTATGTCCGACTTGTGGTTGATGTTGACGCGGATCGTCACGCCGTAGGGTGGCGAAGGCATATCCCAGGATTGCAGCGTAAGCCTCTCGGCAGCGAGAAACTGCCACGCCTTGTAGGCGGGCGAGCGGTAACGGCCACGCGGGCTATTGATGAAGGCGTTGTTGAGGCTCGGGGGGAGAGGAAGGCAGATCATTGGGCGTGGCGCTCCACCAGACCCACCTGCGCCAGCCGCGCTAAATGGGCGTAAGAGAGGCCGGTCATTTCGCGGACGCGGGGGAGCGGATGCTGCACGATAAGCTCTATCGCCCGCTCGACGTCTCCTGCCGTCATGGCGTGCCCGCGGCGAGTCTTGCGGGTGCTCATGCCGCTTGCCACCCCAGCGGCTTGACAATCGCATGATGAAAGCGCGAGATGCAGCTATTCTTTGTCCGCCCGAGTATGTTCCCGGCGCGCTGGAACGAACTGCCCTCCGCGATCAGATCAGCAAGGCGGTCGGTGTCATAGTCGCTCCAAGGGCGCTGCTCGACGAAGCGGGGTTCTCCGTTTCTCATTGCAGCCCCTCCACCAAGTCAGGGCGCCCGATGCTGTTCGCGATCTCGATTGTCTTTGAGATGATCGGCTCGCGGGAAAGCGCCTTGCGGTGCTTTGCCAATGCCTTTGCTGCGTTGCGGGCTCGCCAGTGATCGTGCCACTTCATGCCACGTCTCCCAGCACAGCGCGAATATCACCCTTGCGTATTGCCTGAGGCTTGTTTGCAATCTCTCGAATGGCGCGTAGCTTTTCGAGGGCGATGCTCTGGCTGTCTGCGCAGCGCTTGTGGGCGGCTTGCAAATCAGCAGCGGTCGATGACCAAGAGTCCAGCTCGTCAAACAGGGCCGCGTCACGCTCGGCGTTGTCCGCGATCCTGCTAAAGGTAAAGAACTCGTCACGCTCGGCGTTGTCCGCCAGCTTCCCAGCGGTAAAGAACGCGCAAACCAGAAACCCGGCGATGCCACCGCCAAGGGCAAAGAGTATGTTGGTGATCATGCTGCATCCTCCTCGCGGTCGGCGGCGAGGCGCATTTCATGATAATGCTGGGCACCGCCCTTTTCGTATTCGAAGGCCGGGTGCTCGGTGATGTCATATTCGAACAGGCATGACAGAAGATGCGCTGCGGCGATGTTGGCGTCACGATGGGTCGCGCCAATGCTATCCATGATCGGAACGGCGATGTTGCAGTGCCACGCCCACGCATATTCCGAGTCGTCTCGCATCAGTCGCTTGAATGTTGCCCACGCGGCGAATGCGTCGGTGGGATGCTCTGGATTGGGGGCGCTCATGCCGCGATCCTTTCCGCCTTCACGATCAGCGAATTCATGCAGGCCACGGCCGCGCGAACGTCGGGCAGCATCGCCAGCAGCTCGGAATGAGTGATGGTCACGCCGCCGGGACTGTCGGGCGACTGTGCAACAGCGATCCGGTGGATCGATGCGGACAGGCTGGGCAGCGCGTCCTTCTCCTCGGCGACGAGCGGGACGATACGCCCGCCGGAAAGCCGTGCGATCGGATCCAGCGCAGACGGGCCGTAGCGCTTGCCAAGGCGCTGCAGGTAGATCGGCGAAAGGTCAGTGCGCTTGTTCGCGGCGTTGCTGATCGTGCCCAGCGAAACGTCGATAGCCTCGGATATTTCCTGCAGCGTATTGCCGGAATCGCGCTGGATATTCAGCAGCACGCGGGCAACTGCATTGCGATAATCCGCTTGTTCCTCGACGCTGTTAACGCGCAAGACGTTGGACGGCTTAGTCGCCATATTTGCCTCCATGGAAGAAAGGATCGACAGGAAGGGCGGCGATGGTGCCAGCCCGCAGGACAAGGCCCGACTGATCGGCGAGATTGTCGCGGATGCAGTTCTGGACTTGGGTGAACGCCGTGCGATGTTCGCAGACGGCTACGTGATGATTGGCCCGGTCGGTGAGAGGGGAAACCCGACCGGGCCGACCGCGCGGGGGGTGCGCGGTGTTCGAGAATGATGTGCCCCCCGGCAGCATGTTATGCGGCCGCTCGGGAAAGGCCCTCGGCCTCAAGGGCGTCAGCGTGGTCGCGCATCATCATCGCGATCAGTTCGAGAGATTCTGGCGAAGGGGCGAAATATTCGCCTTGCACGCGATGGTCCGCGAGATAGCGATGGATTGCCGCCTCATCAGCGAAACCGCCGGGAACGGACCCGAGCAGCACGAGCTTGTCGGCGCTACCGCATTGCAACTGGACCAGCCTTCGCTCGGGGTCGCGGGAGACGCCTATCTTGATTGGGCCGTCAAAGCCGACGCGGATGAAGTAGACGCGCGACGCGGGCGCTATCGGATCCAGCGCGTTCATGCGGCCAGCCCCGAGCGCTGCTCGAACTCACCTCGCCAGATAGCGAATGGCACGGCGCCGTTAGTCGCGGCCTCTATAGCTCGCGCGGTGTCGGCGTCGGGAAAGCGAAGGCCACCGGCATATCTGGCGACCGCGACTTGCGTCTTGCCGATCTTTTCGGCGAGACCGGCTTGCGTCACATCGCCTTCGAGATATGCCTTGAGGGAGTTTGCATAGGTGCTCATGGCCCGCCAATATACCGAAACGGTATGTCAAAGCAATACCAATCTGGCTATTCCGCTCGTTTTCGGCAGCGGGCAAAATATTCCAATGGGGTATTTGGACAAACTCGCCGAGATTCGGGCCAAGCGCGGACTGACGCAGGCACAGCTTGCCGAGCGGATCGATGTCGCTCAGGCCACGGTGCAGCGCTGGGAGAAGGGCAAGCGAGAGCCCGACTTTGAGCAGCTCCACGCCCTCGCCAGCGCGCTTGGCACGACAGCCGGCGAATTATTGGAGGGCGGCATCGCGACCCCGGTTGGCCCCCGCCTATTCGTCAAGGGAGAAGTCGCCGCGGGCGTATGGCGCGCGGCGGTCGAGGCCCCGGAAGACGAATGGGAAACGTTCTACGGTCGCCCCGATGTGACCGCCGAAATCGAGCATCGGTTCGGGCTGCGCGTCGTTGGCGACAGCATGGATCAAATCTATCCCCCAGGAACGATCGTCGAATGCGTGTCTCTTTTCGGACGTGCGGAAGCGCTTCCCGGTAAGCGCGTGGTCGTGATACGCACGAACGACATGGGGATGAGCGAGGCCACTGTGAAAGAACTGGTCGAGCGAGAGGGGGAATTATGGCTGGTCCCGAAATCGAACAACCCGGCGCACGCGCCATTCAGGCTGAACGGGCAGGATGGGGATATCGTGGAAACCCGGATCGCCGCCGTTGTAGTCTCCTCTGTGCGACCGGAATAGCGCTCATCCTAACGGCATGCTCTGAAAAGAGCGCGGACTCGAATGACTGGAAGATGGCCAGTCTAGAAAGCCGCCTAGACACCCTTCGGATGGCGCACGACAATTTGAAACAGCGCGTCGATAGCATGAGCGGCGATCAGGTTGCCGTGCTTACACCGAACGCAGATGGGTTCAATTATCTCAGTGATGGGACCATCGCTGTGACCGTCTCCATAGTCGCGCTGGAGCAAGTGGGCAGCGGCGTGAGGGCAAAATTTCAGATCGGCAATTTGACCAGCGGTCAGTTGGTGAAGTGCTGGTCCTTCATGAACGTCCGAAAATCGAAGGACGGCCCGTTTGAAAAAGGGGCGATCCAATATTTTAAAGGCACCCTAAAGCCGGGGTTCTTCACCCAAACAGAAACCGTTTTGCCAGACTTGAAAGTCGCGGATATTAGCGCAATTCAGCTGTCGTCCCTGTTGTGCGAGAGGGTCGTCCTCAGTACATAAATACCGAACTGGTATTTTCCGTTTGACAGCATAATACCGTATCGGTATACCACCTCCATCAGACAGCCCCACGGGGCAGATGGAGGAAAGCCAGATGGCGATTCACGATCCAGACCTACAGCGAGCCTTCGCCGCCAACCGGCTGGCGATAGCCCGCGCTCTCGAAGATGAGCCCTGCCCCTACTGTGAGGGGCGCGGCACTGTCCCGCCCGCTGGCAATGGACCTTATTGGGATCGCGAGCGCGTCGAGTGCGTCGAGTGCGACGGGACGGGAGAGGCGCGATGACAGGCGGCTTTTCCCAAATGATGCGCGTCCTCCAGAGCCTCCCGGCTGACGCGCCGGCAGCGGATCGTTTCCACGCCACACTGGAAGCAAGCGACGCCTTTGTCGCCGAGTGCGACCGGATTTTAGAGCGGCGCCGCGCCGAGCGCAATTCGCGGGAGATGAAATCGTGAGCACCTACCGTGACGCCCTTGCGATTGGTGAACGCGCCTGCAAGTTTTGCGGAGATAGCTTCACCACCCGGCTCGCTTACGTGAAGCGGGGGGGCGGCATATATTGTTCCGTGCTGTGCAGGAACAGAGGCATAGGAAAGCAGGCTCGGTTGGGCCGCAAACCCGTCGCCCCCAAGGCGCCCACGCCCGAGCAGCTGGCGCGGCGCAAAAAGCTGTTTCCTTCGAATGTCTTTAGCATCTCAAAGGAACGCGAGGCGCGGTTCTGGCTGAACGTCGACAAAACTTCCAGTCCTGACGGATGCTGGCTCTGGACCGGATATATCGCGAACAGCGGATACGCGACTCTCAGCATCGGCGGAAAGTCGGTGCTCGGCCATCGCGTCTCGGCCTTTCTGCACGGGATCATCGCGCCCGCTGGCCACGTCATCGATCATATTTGCCGCAACCGGGCATGCGTTAATCCGGCCCACTTGCGCGTCGCGACGCTACGCCAGAACGCTTGCGAGAATTCCATCAGCCCAGCGCGTTTTCACGCGCAGAAAAGCCACTGCAAAAATGGACACCCTCTAACCGGGGATAACCTGATGCTCACCGCATATCAGCGCCGGTGTCGGGCCTGCGATGCTATTTGGTCCGCCTCGTACCGCGCGGCGAAGAAGGGGGCTTCTCTGTGACTTACGCACACGAGCTTGAGCGCTTCAACCGAGCTTCGTTCGGCCCGCCAACGCCGGAGCTCGCCCCCGCCGAGTCGATCCAGCCCGTCGAAATCACCGGAAGCCATTGCTGGGCCGTCATCCCGATCGGCTTTGTCCTGGTCGTCATTCTTACAGTGATTGGAGCAAATACGCTATGACAGCCGTTTATAAAGCTATCGCCGCCATTCAGGAAGAATTGTCGAAGGTCGGCATCTCCAAGGATGGCGTGAACGAACAGCAGAAATATCGCTTCCGTGGTATCGACCAAGTCTATTCGGCCCTGTCTCCGCTACTCGCAAAGCATGGCCTATGCGTCCTGCCTCGCATGGTCGATTGCGCCCGCTCTGAACGGGTATCGATGAAGCCGGGATATAACGGCGGCCCCGCCCGTGAAAGCGTCCTCTTCTATGTGACGGTCACGGCGGAGTTCGATTTCGTCGCGGTCGAAGATGGTTCGACGCACACCGTTCGCACCTATGGCGAGGCGATGGACAGCGGCGACAAGGCCACGAACAAGGCCATGTCTGCGGCTTACAAATACGCCGCTTTCATGGCGTTCGCAATCCCGACCGAGGGCGATAACGACGCCGACGCGACGACGCATGAAGTCATGGGCCGCGGCCCCAAGGCCGACACCATCACACAAGAGCAATTCGAGGAATTGACCGCCCTCATGGATCGCAGCGGCACGACGCCCGAGACGGTCTGCAAGGGCTACAAGATCGAAGCCGTCGCCATGCTCCCAGCCAAGTCATACCCCGCGCTCAAGAAGCGCCTGGAGGGCATCGCCAGCGAAATGGAGAAGGTAGCAGCATGACCGAAGCAATCGAACAGCGCTCCAACGGTTGGTTCTCCGCCCGCTTGGGCAAGGTGACTGCCAGCAAGATCGCAGACGTGATGGCCCGCACCAAAAGCGGCTGGTCGGCATCCCGCGCCAACTACATGGCCCAACTGGTCACGGAACGCCTCACCGGCACGCGGGAGGAAGGCTTTACCAATGCCGCGATGCAGTGGGGAACGGACACCGAGCCCCAAGCACGGGCCATGTATGAGCTTGAGAAGGGCGTGACCGTTATAGAGGTCGGCTTCTTCGATCACCCAACCGTTGCCATGTCTGGCGCGTCTCCTGACGGGCTGGTTGGCAATGATGGGCTGGTAGAGATCAAATGCCCCAACAGCGCCACCCACATCGCCACCCTTCGCGGCGAGCCGATCCCCGACAAATACATCAAGCAGATGCAGTGGCAGATGGCCTGCACCGGTCGCAAGTGGTGCGACTTTGCCAGCTTCGACCCTCGCTTGCCGGACGCTATGCAACTGCACGTCCAGCGGGTTGCCCGCAATGACGAGATGATCGCCGAGATGGAAGCGGCGGTCGCGGAGTTCCTGGCCGAAGTGGCGACGACCGTTGCCGATCTGGAAGCCCGCTACCTGAGGGCCGCAGCATGACACAGGCCGAACGCGATACCGAACGGCTCTACCGGCGCATCTGCAACATGGCGCGGGCCGAGCGCCGCCGCGAGCTTTACCGCAGCGATCCTATCTGGCGGCTGACGAAGCTCAAGGACAATTGGGAGCGCCGCGAGCGCAAGCGCAGGGGTGTTGCGTGATGCTGCCCCGCGCCATCCCCAAGAAGCCGAAGCGCGCCAGCCGCTGGAAGTCGCAAGCGCACTGCAATTTCATCCGCAGCCGCGTCTGTTCGATATGCGGCGATACAGCAGGGATCGAGGTAGCGCACGTCCGCCTCGGAAGCGGGGCGGGCATGGGTCAGAAGCCCGACGACTTCCGCGCCGTCAGCTTGTGCCGCGATTGCCACCGCCGCCAGCACGAAGTGGGCGAAGCGACCTTCTGGAAGGGTAAGGACATTGAGGCGCTGATTGACGCCTTCTGCCGCGCCTCTCCGAAGGCTGCCGAGATCCGCCAGGCACAAAGGGAACGCGAACATGGCTGACAAGGTAACGATCAAGCTGGTCGGCCCCGAGCAGCGCCAGCGCGCACAGAAGCTGATCCTGCGCGCACCCGCTGATTATGTCGTTACCATATCGGAGCCGACGCGGACGCTCGACCAGAATGCCAAGCTGTGGGCAATGATCGCTGACTGCCAGCGGGACATTCCCGACATGCGCGGGATGGACGGCGAGGACATCAAACTCCGCTTCATGGACGCGCTCGGGGCTGAAATGCGGTACCTGCAGAAGCTGGACGGCGCGGGGTTCTTCCCCGTTGGCC
The DNA here is from genome assembly GCA_044508875.1 of Sphingomonadales bacterium. Lineage (GTDB taxonomy): Bacteria > Pseudomonadota > Alphaproteobacteria > Sphingomonadales > Sphingomonadaceae > Sphingopyxis > Sphingopyxis flava_A. The sequence continues at coordinate 27,145 of JBIQHE010000034.1, forward strand.
ACCGCTCATCGCAGCTATCCAAGTCCCAATTCGCTGCTCTCATAGAGCTTATTTACGCCCACGGCGCTGCCCACGGGGTGCGCTGGTCCGAACCGATGGACCGGGCAGCATAGTTTCCACCACAAGGAGGGAGCCGGGGCGGCTAATAACTGCCCCGGTAGTTACCGATGACCCTACTCGACAAGACACTCTCCGCGCTCGGTCTTATGCGCGTGAAAGCGGCGAAGGATTGGGAAGCCAGGTTCAAGCTGGCAGCCAAAGACCTCGCACAGCAGGCGGTTGAGATCGACGAATGGAAGCAGATCGCCACCACGTTCGCACAGGAACTGCGCGAGATCCGCCCCGACGCAGAGAAGTGGCGTCGCAAGCTCGCACGCGATGCAGAGTATAAGCGGCGGAAGCGGGGGGATGCGTGATGGAACGGATGACTTACCTCGAAGCCAAGGCGCTGCCCATCGACACCGCCACCGACGCCAAACTAGTCTCGGCATGGCATTCGTGCGCCAGCCAAATCAGTTTCCACCACGCCGATGATAGCGGAAAGGAATGGGGCCTTGCGACGGCCATCATGCCCCGAGCCCGCGAGATTGAGCAGGAAATCCGCAAGCGGGGCCTTGAGCGCCCGACCGGTGAATATCTCATGTCGGCGGGCGATCGCATCGATTGGGACACCGGTGATTGGTCGCCGGGATGGGTCTGGAAAAAGCGCCAGGCTCAAGAGGCGGGGCAATGACCGACACTGTGACGCATCCTGACCTATCCGAACTTATCGAGCGGATCGAAGCGGGTAGGGTCAAGGCGCTGTCGATCAAGCAGCCCTATCCCCATCACATTTTCCACGATGGGAAGGACGTCGAAAACCGCGACTGGCCGACCAAGGGCCGGGGCTGGTTCATCGTCCACGCGGGCGTCAGTAAATCGGAATGCGCGCCCAGCCAATACAATCTGCCCCGCGGCGGGGTCGTAGGTGTCGCCCGCATCGTCGATTGTGTCACCGAAATGGATAGCGACTGGTTCTTCGGCCGATACGGCTTCGTCCTGCGCGATGCCATGCCGCTGCCGCTGATCCCCTGTCGCGGCCAGCTCGGCTTTTTCGCGCTCCCTGATGACGTCAACGCGCTCGTCGCCGCCGCCCTCAAAGCCCACCAAACGAAAGGCTAAACCCATGTGCATCACCAAAGTCACAGCATTTGAGCACGCCGGAAAGCTGTTCTCGACCGAAGAGGAGGCTCTGAAAGCGGCCCTCTCGACCGCACAGGTTGATGAAACCGAGCGACTGCGCATTCGTGCCTTGCGCGCGGCCGAGCAGTTCATCGTGAACGGCATCGAGATGGGCTATATCCAGATGCCCGAGCCTTCGACGCCCGATTCCGCACACGACACGCTGCCATTGATCCGCGCCGCCCTCGCCCCCGAAGGAGATGCGCGGTGAGTGCGCAGAAAATTAAGCCCTTCCGATGGGAGGCTGAGTGCATGGCTGACGACCCGTTCGCCGGTGACTTTGGCGGATCAGGCATCGGCGACGGCGTTCTGTCCGACAAGATGGTCACGACGCGTGGGGGCGGCACCTGCCACATGTGCGCGGGGCCATGCGAACCCAACACGCGCAACCGCGTCCGCACCGAGGTCTACGATGGCCATCTCATGCGGTTCAGGTGGTGCCAAGGATGCTGCTTCGCGATGGCGGTCTACGTCATACGCCCCTCGATCGCCGAGGCCCGCGTGACGTTAGGGCATAAGCGCCGCCACGCCCCCGAAGGAGATGCGCGGTGACTGACCTATCCGAACTTATCGAGCGGATCGAAGCGGCGAGCGGGCCGGATCGGGAGATTGACCACGCGATCTATCACGACCTGCTCGGCTTCTGCCGGCACTTGAACAAGAAGCGCACCGGAGCGCAGAGCGACACCGGCTTCGACTGCCTCGATTGCGGGGCTGACAGTTGGGGCAACAAGAGCCGCGAGGGTGGCTACCCGGCTGGGCAAGGCCTCCATGATAGCGCACCCCGCTACACCGCCTCCATCGACGCGGCGATGACGCTGGTTCCCGAGGGGTGGATCGTCGAAATCCGCCGCTATTTCAACAGCGATGGGGAATTCGTCTCGGCGGTAACTCTGGCCGATAGCTTCACGGTAGGACGTGGATGCGAACCCGATGAGGAAGTTTCTGTCTCGGCTCGCATTGTTGAGCGCAGGCAGGGCATTGACCCCACACCGATGGCACTCGTCGCAGCCGCCCTCAAGGCCCACCAAACGAAAGGCTAAACCCATGTGCATCACCAAAGTCACAGCATTTGAGCACGCCGGAAAGCTGTTCTCGACCGAAGAGGAGGCTCTGAAAGCCGCCCTCAAAGACATAGCCGACAGCCTGATGAAAGAGCACAGCGCCCGGCTCGACGTTGGATTGCTGGCGATGAGCGGGAAATTGCGCGCGGTGCTTGAGCGGCTCGATGCGATCGAGGAGGCGAAACCGAAGGCCGAGCCCGCGGCGATAGTCGTCGATGCGATGGCGGAGGCGGCGTGATGCAAGCGCGGAGGATGCGCGGGGCGATCCTTCCGATGGAGCGGCGTGGGTGGCTGGCGAGGTTGAGGGGGAAGGTATGACGGCGCATTTCACCACGTCCGCAATCAAGCGTGCGATCCGCGCCGCGCAAGAGGCCGGGGCACGATGTTCAACAGCAAGGAGTGCTGGAAATGACAGCGCGGGCTAGGTTCAAGCAGGACGATGTGCGCAAGGCCATCCGTGCTGCCAAGAAGGAGGGCGAGCTGGCGCCGCGCGTCATCTTGCGCCCCAACGGCGAAATAGAGATCATTTGCGGCAAGGCGCCACCCGCCAATGATGAAGAGGAAGATTTCGACCTGTGACCAAGCGCCGCAAATGGCTGCCGGACAACGTGACCGAATATACCGATCGGCACGGCGGCAAGCGATACCGCTTCCGCAAGGCTGGACTGCCCGCCTATCACTTTCGCAACCAGCCAGGAACGCCCGAGTTCATGGAAGAGTATCTGCGCGCCAAGTCGGCAGAGAAGCCCGCGCCTGAACCGCGCTATGAGGCTGGCACGGTCGATGCGGTGGTTGCCGCGCTCTACAACACTCCGCGCTGGCGCAAGATGAAGCCGTCCAGCCGCCGCACCTATCAGGGCATCATTGAGAAGTTCCGCGCCCGCAACGGGCATCGCAAGATTACCTCGATCACCACCGCCATCATCGACAAGAAGCTGGGCGAAATGTCCGAGACGCCCGCCGCGGCGAACAACTACCGCAAGGCCCTCGCCCGCATATTTCGACAGGCCATCAAGATGGGCCTTATGAAGCACAACCCGGTGGAGGCAACCGACGCCTACAAGATGGAGGGAGAAGGCTTCCACACATGGACCGAGGAAGAGATCGCCGCCTATGAAAAGCGGTGGCCGGTGGGGACGCGCGAGCGCCTCGCCTTCGCGCTTCTGCTCTACACCGCCGTGCGCCGCTCGGACATGATCAAGATCGGCCCAGCAAACCGCATGGGCAACCGGCTGAACCTCGACCACACCAAGAACGACAGCGACACGTCCATCCCGATCACGCCCGAACTGGAAGAGGCCCTAGCGCCCTTCGAGGGCACGACCGGGACATACCTGCAAACGCAATTCGGCAAGCCCTACTCAGCGGACGGGTTTGGCAACTGGTTTCGCCGGAAAGTGAGGGCGGCAGGGCTCCCATTAGGCTGCTCTCCCCACGGATTGCGCAAGGCAATGTCGCGCCGTCTGGCCGAGTCGGGGTCAACCAACCAGCAGGGCCGGGCGATCACCGGACACAAGACCGACAGGGAGTTTACGCGCTACGCCGCGAGGGCGAATAAAGCCGCGATGGCAGACGAAGCAATGGCGAACTTGTCCAAGAAGTTCGCCAAACCCAACCCGGAAAGCCGCTAAAATGCTGGAGTATAGGATTGACAATGGTGGACAGGGCTGGATTCGAACCAGCGTACGGAAACCCGGGCAGATTTACAGTCTGCTGCCTTTAACCACTCGGCCACCTGTCCGTGGGGCCCCTGCGGGGAAGCGGTCCAATGGCGAAACGACGCTTGCCTGTCAATGGCAGTCATGTGAAAGGCGCGCCGTATGAGACAATTTTCCCGTCACCGCCGCCCCGGCGGCCAGTCGCCCAAGGGGCAAGGCATTCGTTTTTGGGGCAGACACGCCGTTCTCGCCGCGCTCGACAACCCGGAGCGGCGCGTCAAGCGCATCTGGGGCACGCGCGAGGCAATCGGCCACCTCGACCTGCCCTCGGCCCTGCCCGTCAGCTATGCTGACGTCACGGACCTTGCACGTCTTGTCGCGCGCGATGCGCCGCACCAGGGCCTTGTGATCGAAGTTGACCCGCTCGAGAGCCCCTACCTCGGCGATATTTTGCAGGCAGAAAGCGACGCGGGAAGCCGGCGTCCGCTGGTTGTACTCGATCAGGTCACTGACCCCCATAATATCGGCGCGGTGCTGCGGTCGGCAGCGGCCTTCGACGCCGCGGCGATTGTCACGCAAGACCGGCATAGTCCGCCAGAAAGCGGCGTCATCGCGCGCGCGGCGTCGGGCGCGCTCGAATCGGTGCCGTGGGTGCGCGTCGTCAATCTCTCGCGCGCGCTCGAGGAAATCGCCGAGGCGCAATATTGGCGCATCGGGCTCGCCGGCGACACCGAGACGACGCTGGGCGAGACGCTCGACGGCAGCAAGGTCGCGCTCGTTCTCGGCTCGGAGGGCGACGGCATGCGCCACAATGTCATGGAGCATTGCGACGTCCTTGCGCGGCTACCGATTTCGCCCCGGATGGAAAGCCTCAATATTTCCAATGCTGCCGCGATCGCGCTCTATGCGGTAGCCACGGCGGGGACATAAGCGCGCTCCCGGCCAAGGCCGGGAGCGGCTATTCCTGTACAATGGTCAAATCCCGGTCCTCGCCGGGATGGCGAGGAGGGTCAGTCCTCCTCGGCGATCCGGACCCTGAGACCGTCGAGCGCGTCGGTGAACGGAATCTGGCACGACAGGCGAGAATTCTCATCGCGATCGCTCGTCGAATCGAGGAGATCATTCTCGTCCTCGCTCATCGCAGGCAGCGCATCCTTGTTCCCAGCCTCGACGTGAACGTGGCAGGTTGCGCACGAACAGCAGCCGCCGCACAGCGCCAGCAGCTCATCAAAGCCCGCATCGCGGATATTCTCCATCACGGTCAGGCTGGTGTCGCCTTCGATCTCATGCTCGGTCCCGTCGCGCGTCACCACAATCAGCTTGGCCATGCTCGTCCCCATATCGTTCGATTCGCATGGGCTATGTCCCGCGTTGCACGTCAAATCAAGCGTTGCTAAGAGCAACGGAAGGAACAAAAAGGGAATATCGGATGGGATTGAGCCAGGAACAGCTGAACGCCGGAATCGATGCGCTGGCCGTGATCGAGCCCCATTTTGCCCGTGCACTCGGCCATGCCGGCTATCCCGAGCCGCGCATTCGCGAGCCCGGCTATACGACCCTGCTCCGGACCATCGTCGGACAGCAGGTCAGCGTCGCGGCCGCCAATTCGATCTGGAACAAGCTCGAGGCCGCTTTCGGTGCCGGATGTCCCGCCGAGGTCATGGCGGCGGCCGAATTTGATGCGCTACGCGCCTGCGGCCTCTCGGCCCAAAAGCAGAGCTATGCGAAGAGCCTCGCGCAGCTGATCCTCGACGGGGAACTCGATGTCGCCGCCCTCCCGGCTGACGACGAAGAGGCCATCGCGCTACTCACCAAGGTCAAGGGTATCGGCCGCTGGTCGGCCGAGATCTACCTGCTGTTTGCCGAGGGCCGCCCCGATATCTGGCCTGCAGGCGACCTTGCCGTGCAAGAAGCCGTAGGCCGCATCCTGCAACTCGGCGAACGCCCGAGCGAAAAGGCGGTGCGCACGCTTGCCGAACCTTGGCGGCCCCACCGCGGCGCGGCTGCGATCTTCAGCTGGCACTGCTACAATATGGCAGTGATCTGATAAAGGTCGATACCCGCATCCGGAGATTCGCATGACCGCCACCCGCGACATCGTCACTGCCTATTACGCCGCCTTCAACGCGGGCGATACGGACGCAATGCTCGCGCTCGTCGCCGAGGATCTTCGCCACGACGTCAACCAGGGCACGCCGCGCCACGGCAAGGCGCGGTTCGCCGAATTCAACACGCACATGGCGCACTGCTACCGCGAGGAGCTCACCGGCCTGGTGATCTTTGCCGAAGGCAATCGCGCTGCCGCCGAATTCATCGTCAACGGCACCTATCTCGCGACCGATGAGGGTCTGCCAGAGGCCACCGGCCAGGCGTATCGTCTCCCCGCCGGAGCGTTCTTGTCGGTAAATGATGATGGGCTGATCGACCGCATTACCACCTATTATAACCTGGCCGACTGGCTGCGGCAGGTCGGGGCATGACCCTCACCGTGGCGCCAGTCACGGGCGAGGGTTTAGCCGGGGTCATCCCCGACCTTGCGAGGCTGCGTATCGCGGTATTCAGGGACTTTCCCTATCTCTACGATGGCGATGTGGCTTATGAGGCGGATTATCTCGCGGACTTTGCCGCAGCCGAAGGTGCCGTGGTGGTTGTCGCCCGCGACGGCCTCGAAATCGTTGGCGCGGCGACCGCGGCGCCGCTTGCAGCCCAGGACGCCGCCTGGCAGGCGCCGCTTGCCGGTGCAGGCTTGGACATCGAGCGCATCTTTTATTTCGGCGAATCGGTACTGCTGGAAGACTATCGGGGGCACGGGGTCGGCCACGCCTTTTTCGACCACCGCGAAGCGCAGGCGCGCGCGTGGGGCGCCGCGACCACCGCCTTCTGCAGCGTTATCCGCGCGCCCGATCACCCTGCCCGCCCCGATGCTTACCGTCCGCTCGACGGTTTCTGGCGCAAGCGCGGCTATGCGCCGCTCGGCGGAGTGACCGCCCGCTTCGACTGGAAAACGGTAGACGGGGCGGCGGAAGAGGCCCACCAGCTCCAATATTGGACGCGGAGCCTCTGAGGCTGCAGCTTCGCCGGAGCGCGCCGCTCACGGCCCTCACCGACATGGCGCGCACGAGCAGAGTTTCGCAGGTTAAGATAAATGCTGGAAGGCGTGCTCCACCTGCAGCCCAAGAAAAAGGCCGGGAGGATCGCTCCCCCCCGGCCTTCGTCATTTGCACAAGCCCAGAGCTTATTTCTTGGCGGCAGCCTTCTTCGCCGGAGCCTTCTTGGCAGCCGGCTTTTCTTCGGCAGCGGCCTTTTCAGTCTTGGGCTCTGAGGCCTTTTTCGCCGGAGCCTTCTTGGCGGGGGCTTTCTCGGCCTTCGCTTCTTCCTTTACCACTTCCTTCTTGGCCGCGGGCTTCTTCGCAGCGGCCTTCTTGGCGGGTTTGTGGTCATGGTCATGGTCGTGACCGCAGCCGGGGCCGTGGACGTGATCGTCGTCCGCCTCGATCGCCGCTTCGATTTCCTCGCGAGTCACTTCGCGGTCGGTGATCTCGGCCTTCTCGAAGAGGAAATCGACCACCTTGTCCTCGTAGAGCGGAGCGCGAAGCTGCGCGGCGGCGAGCGCGTCCTGCTGGACATATTCGACGAAGCGCTGGCGATCCTCGGGACGATACTGCTGCGCCGCCTGCATGATCAGCCGCTGCATTTCCTGGTTCGACACCTGTACGCCGTGCGCCTGGCCGATTTCCGAGAGGAGCAGGCCGAGACGGACGCGGCGGACCGCGATCGCACGATACTCGTCACGATCCTTCTCGAGCTCGGCCTTCGCCGCCTCGGGGTCCTCCTCGTGGCTCGCTTCATGCTCGAGCTGTTGCCAGATCTGGTTGAACTCGGCCTCGACCATCGTCGGGGGCACCTCGAAGTCGTGGCTCGCAGCGAGCTGATCGAGGAGCTTGCGCTTCATATAGGTGCGCGTCAGACCGTTCAGCTCCTGCTCGACCTGGTCCTTCATCAGCTCCTTGAGCTTGTCGAGGCTTTCAAGGCCAAGCGACTTTGCGAATTCGTCGTCAATCTTGCTGTCGGCTGGAACCTTGACCTGCTTCACGGTGACCGCGAACTCGGCCGCCTTTCCCTTCAGCGTGTCGACCGGGTAATCCTCGGCAAAGCTCACCTTGACGGTCTTCTCGTCGCCGCTCTTCACGCCGACGAGTTGGTCTTCGAAGCCGGGAATGAGCTGGCCCGAGCCGATCTCGACGGCCATGTCCTCGCCCGTGCCGCCGTCGAAGGCGACGCCATCGACGCTGCCGGCAAAGTCGATGATGACCTGGTCGCCGCTCGCAGCCTTCTTCGACTTCGGCGCATCCTCGAAGCGCTTCATCTGCGCGGCGAATTCCTCGATCTTTGCCATCACGGCCTGGTCGTCGGCGGGGACGGTCAGCCGCTCGAGCTTCAGCCCGTCGATCGAAGGTGCCTCGATCTCGGGCAGCACTTCGAGCGCCACGGTGATTTCAGCGTCCTTGCCGCGCTCATAGCCGTCGGCGAGGGTCACGGCGGGCTGCAGAGCCGGGCGAAGTTTCTCGTTCGCCATCAGGTCGCGCACGCCCTGGTCGATCGCCTTGTTGAGCGCGTCCGCCGACAGCGCCTCGCCGTGCATCTTGCGGATGAGGTTCGGCGGCACCTTGCCGGGACGGAAGCCGGGCATGCGCACCGTGGGGGCAATGCTCTTCACTTCGTCATCGACGCGCGCGTCGATATCCTTCGCGGTGATGGTCAGGCGATATTCGCGCTTCAGGCCTTCGTTCAGCGTTTCGACGGTCTTCATTGCCTTGGTCTTGTCCTTGCTCAAAAACTCGTATGTTTCCCGGCCTGGCGTTTGCAGAACTGGTGCGGGCGAAGGGACTCGAACCCCCACATCTTGCGATACTGGTACCTAAAACCAGCGCGTCTACCAATTCCGCCACGCCCGCGTGAAAGCTGTCAGCCGGGTGCACGAAGCCACGCGCTGCCGCGCACGCCCGTGCGGGCCGGGCGGCGCTATAGCAGACGGGGAGCCGAGGGCAAGGGCGAAGGCCTCGATAATCAGGGGAATCGCTTCAGGTTAACGCGGGGTCTTGAGTGAGGAGTTTCTGGAGGT
>JBIQHE010000060.1:0-4295 GCA_044508875.1 Sphingomonadales bacterium
GGCCAAGGGTCGCGGCGAGGATGAGATTGACCCACAGGATCTGGGTTGCCGACATCGGCAGGGCGAAGCCCAGCAGGATCGCCAGGACGACCGCCAGCGTCTCACCGCCGTTCGTGGGGATTTCCCAGGAAATGACCTTTCTGATGTTATCGTAGACGGTCCGGCCCTCGCGCACGGCGCTGACGATCGATGCGAAATTGTCGTCGAGGAGCACCATGGAGGCGGCTTCCTTCGACGCCTCGGTCCCCTTGATGCCCATGGCTACGCCGACATCGGCCTGCTTGAGCGACGGCGCATCGTTGACGCCGTCGCCGGTCATGGCGACAATCTGGCCTTGCGCCTGCAGAGCGCGAACGATGCGAAGCTTGTGCTCTGGGCTGGTCCGGGCGAAGACCGAGACGCGGTTGACGACCCCTTCGAGGTCCCCATCCGAAAGCTTCTCGACATCCAGGCCGGTCATCACCTGCGGATCGTCGGCGAGATCGAGCTGGCGCGCGATGGCGAGTGCGGTTGCGGCATGGTCGCCGGTGATCATCTTGACGTCGATCCCGGCGGAGCGGCACTCGGCGATCGCCTCTTTCGCTTCAAGGCGCGGTGGATCGATGAAGCCGACAAGTCCGAGCAGCTGGACGCCCGCCATGACGTCGTCGAACGAGATCCGCACTGTATCCGATGGCATCTCCTTCGCGCCAAATGCGAGGACGCGCTCGCCCTCGTTTCCAGCGTCAGAGATGGTATTCTCCCAATAGCCGATGTCTTCGGGCAAGGTCATTGCGAAGAGGGCTTCGGGCGCGCCCTTGACGAAGAGGATCATCGTTCCGTCAGGTCCGCGGCAGAGCGTCGCCATGAAGCGGTGCGCGGCATCGAATGGAATCTCGTCGAGCCGCTCCCATTCCGAGCGCTCCAGTTCCGGATCGACCGCCGCCTTCATCGCCAGGGCAAACAGCGCACCTTCCATGGGATCGCCTTCGACGCGCCATTCCCCCCCGACTTTCCGCAGCGACGCATCGTTGCACAGGAGGCCGCAGCGGATCAGCGGCAGGGAAGCGGCCATGGCCTCGGCCTGGTCGCCGGCGCCCGCAATCTGGATATGGCCCTCCGGGACGTAGCCCGAGCCGCTGGCGAGCATGGTGTATCGCCGCGAGATGATCCGACGGGCCGTCATCTCGTTACGCGTCAGCGTGCCGGTCTTGTCCGAGCAGATCACCGAAGTGGCGCCGAGCGTTTCCACCGCGGGGAGCTTGCGGATGACGGCATTGCGGGCCGCCATCCGACGCACCCCGATGGCAAGCGTGATGGTGATGACCGCGGGCAGGCCTTCCGGCACGATGCCCACGGCCAGGGCGACAATGGCGATGAGGGCATCGATCCAGTCGTAGCTCCGCACGAGGACAGCGAAAGCGAACAGCGCCACCCCCCCTGCCAGCACGAACCAGGTGAAGCGGCGGGCAAACTGGTCGATCTGCGTCAGGAGGGGCGTCGCCATCACCTCGACCGACTGGATCAGCGTGCTGATCCGTCCGATCTGCGTATGCACGCCTGTCGCCACGACGATGCCGTTCGCTTGCCCGGCGGCGACCAGAGTGCCGGAGAACGCCATATTCTGCCGGTCTGCAAGAACCGTTTCCTCGGGCAGCACCGCATCATGCTTTTCGGCCGCGACCGACTCCCCGGTCAGCAGAGCCTCGTCGATCAGGAGGCGGCGGGCGTGGAGAAGCCTGAGATCGGCCGGGACACGGTCGCCCGCTTCGATGAGAACAAGGTCGCCCGGGACGATGTCGGAAACCGGGATGGTCTGCCGGACGCCTTCCCGGATGACACTCGCTTTCGGCGCGATCATCTGCTGGATCGCTTCGAGCGCCTGTTCGGCCTTCCCTTCCTGAATATAACCGATGATCGCATTCACGATGACGACGGCCACGATGACCGCGGCATCGATCATATGGTCGAGCAGCGCGGCTGCGAGCGCGCCGGCGAGCAGGACGTAGATCAGGGTATTGTTGAACTGGGCCAGAAAGCGCAGCAGCGGATTGCGCCGGGATGCCTTGGGCAGCGTATTGGGACCGAAACGGGCAGCTTGCCGGTTGACGTCCTGAGCTGAGAGGCCGGCCAGTTCCACGTCGAGGATCCTGGCGATCTCATTGCTCGGTAACGCATGCCAGCGCATTTCTTCCAAATCGACGGGCGCCGACATCAAGCTTCCTTCAGATAGGTTCAGGCTATGGGAATTGGGCACAGGGAAGCACGGTTCTGACGTCGCTTCTTTATGTTCCTGAGCTGCGCTCCGATGCCCTCCAGTTCGATCCACAATCGGGGTCACCTAGCTGGAGGGGCCGGGTGGTTCGCAATCCGGTTATATCCGTAGCGCCGTCACCGTCCTCGGCCGATAAGTAAGTTTGGATTAGACAAGTGCGTATCGTCCGCAAAGGCTATGCAACCCCTCATGAACCGCCGTCTGGCAATCCTCCGTTTGCAGGCGCATGGTGGCCGTTTGATGACGCGCCTGATCGCGAAGGCTACCGGGCTTGATGTCAAAGCAGCCCAGGAATCGGCTAGCTGCGTCGCGAACGGGCCCCACGGGATGCTTCTGGATGCGAATTGGGTCGGCATGGGATTTGCGCGGATGACGCGCGATGCCGGGCCCGCTAGGAGCGACCATAACTACGACCGCATTTCAACACAGGAAGGCCAAGTCCATGAACAACACTGATCTTGCCGAAAAGATCGCCGCCGAACAGGGGATCACCAAGGCTGACGCGCGCAAGATCGTCGATGCGGTGTTCGCAGGGATTGGCGAGGCTGCGGCCAAGGGCGAGGAGATTGCGCTCAACGGGTTCGGCAAGTTCAAGGTCAAGGACAGCCCCGCACGGGAAGGCCGGAACCCGGCCACTGGCGAGCCCATGACCATCAAGGCATCGCGGAAGCTTGGCTTTTCGGCCGCGAAGGCCCTGAAAGACAAACTCAACCCCTAAGCCGGCCCGGCCACTGCCCTGTTCAGCCGAAGGCGAGCGAGCCTTGCCGTTGCTGCGGAGGAGATGGCCGGACCTCACCTGCCCGGAGAAGTTTTCGAGCGGTCGGCGAAAGCGTGTAGACCGCTTGGCGTTGACCGCCTCGATTGTGGTGATCGACGCGGTAGCCCTGATAATGCCTGTGCAGGATTCCTGCACGCACGAGGTCGGATACCGCGCGGCTCACGTTCGTCTTGCCGGATGCGCGAACCCGCGTCCGAACTTCCGCATCGATTTCGCGTTCGGCGTCTGCGGGGTTCTGGGGTAGGGTTCCCGCCGCCTCCATCTCCTGGCGAACACGATTGGCCAGAGCCATCCTGCGCGGGTAGCTGCTGCCCATCGGGACGAGGGCGTCACACAACCACTCCCGGATGGGGATGGCGCTCCCACCGTCGATGACAAGCGGGCCGGCGCTGCCATTGGGCCCAGCGATCTTCGCAATCAGATCAAGGATCATGTAGGCGTAGCGAGGCCGCGAGGAGCTTTTCGAAAGCAGTTCGACGAGACCGGGCATATCGAGCGGCCTGGCATCACGATCAGATGTGAGGCGGGTCTGGAGCATGCGAGAATCATGCACAGGTAGAACGAAAAGTGAATCCCTCCATTGACCCCAAGTAACATTTGTCGGCTGTGACACTTTACCAGCTGGTAAAGTGTCACAGGTGCCGGTTTGCGATCAGGATTAGCATGATTCATCCCAGTGCCGCGGCCATAGCAAGGGCGCCTCCCGGAACTGCGAAAGTGGAGCGCCGCTCCTAGTGTGAAAATAGCAGGGGGAGCGGTGCGCCACCAAGCAGGTCGCGGGTGACGCCGCCAAGGATCATTTCCCGTAGACGCGAATGTCCGTAGGCGCCAAGCGCAAGCATGGCCGCGCCACCGTGGCGGGCGGCCGTCACGAGCGCGTCGCCCTCTGCCTCAAGGCCGCCGCGGACCGGCACCACTCTCGAGACAAAGCGATGCCGGGCGAGATGACGGGCGATGTCGGCGCCTGGCTCCGATCCGTGACCCTTCACCGTTGGTTTCGCGTCGAGAACGAGGATGTCGATCTTGGCCCCTGGGGAAGCAAATGCCGTCGCGTCGCGCAGGGCATGCGTCGCTTCCCGAGTGGCGTTCCAACCGATCGCGATATGTTCGATCGCTCGTGCCTTGTACTCGCCCGGAACGATCAGGACGGGGCGTCCCGATGAAAACAGGATGCTCTCGGCCGTTTCGCGACGGATCGGTGGGTGATCATGAAGCGGCCCCCAAAATGACCGGACAGTTCCTCACACTTATGTAAGAGTGAGG
>JBIQHE010000061.1:0-4236 GCA_044508875.1 Sphingomonadales bacterium
AGCTCTGCGCCGCCGAAGCTCATTATCGCCGACGATCAAAACAACAACTGTAGTATTAGGCGGTAAACTCATAAACGGTGTTGCGTAAAGCGAGGTTGATTGATTCAAGGCTCGGGAAAGGAGCCTTGCAGATGCGTCGTCGTTTTGAGCTGACCGATTTCGAGTGGTCGGTGATCGAGCCGCTGCTTCCCAACAAGCCACGCGGCGTACCGCGGGTGGATGATCGCCGGGTGATCAACGGGATATTGTGGCGGTTCCGCACAGGCAGCCCCTGGGCTGACATTCCCGAGCGCTATGGTCCGCACACCACCTGCTACAACCGCTTCGTCCGCTGGCGCAAAGCGGGTGTGTGGGATCGGCTTTTGGCGGCGGTCTCGCAGGCTTTCGACGGCGAACTGGTGATGATCGACAGTTCCTCCATCCGGGTCCATCAGCATGGTGCGACCCTAAAAAGGGGGACCCAAATCGCTGCATGGGACGTTCCCGCGGCGGCTTGACGAGCAAGATCCACGCTCTGGTCGATGGACGGGGTCTGCCGATCCAGCTGCACTTGTCCGAAGGGCAGGCGAGCGATTGCAGAGAGGCCGATCCGCTGCTCGGCGCCGTGCCGGAAGGCAGCACCTTCCTCGCCGACAAGGCCTATGACAGCGACGCCATTCGCGCGCAAATCACGGCACAAGGAGGCTTCGCCAACATCCCCGCCAAGCGAAACCGCAGACAGGGCTTCGCCTTCGCCTACCCCATCATCGGAGACCGCAAGGTCGGCGAGATCAAGGCTCCCGAACTGCTGGCAGTGTTGCGCTCGGTTTAAAAGCGCGGGCATTACGAAACTGCGCGAAGGCTGCGCAGCACCTGCGGGCAGGTCTTCCGCTATGCCATCGCCACCGGCCGCGCAGACCGGGACGTTTCTGCAGACCTGCGCGGCGCACTGATCGTGCCCAAGGTGACGCACCGCGCCGCCATCACCACACCGAAGGAAGCGGGCGAACTGCTGCGCGCGATCGACGCCTATTCAGGCTATCCGGTCACTCACGCAGCGCTGCGGCTGGCTCCCTATGTCTTCGTGCGCCCTGGCGAATTGCGGCAGGCCGAATGGAGCGAGTTCGACTTCACCCGCAACATCTGGACCATCGCCGCCGACAAGACCAAGATGCGTGTCGCGCACCGCGTGCCGCTCAGCCGCCAAGTGCTCGCCATCCTGGAGGAACTGCGCGAGATCAGCGGCAACCGCCGCTACCTTTTCCCCGCCCAAGGCAAGCGCGACCGGCCGATGTGTGAGAACACGATCAACCTCGCGCTGCGGCGGATGGGGTTCGATGGCACCACGATGACCGCCCACGGCTTCCGCGCCATGGCCAGCACGCTGCTGAACGAACAGGGCCGCTGGAATCCCGACGCAATCGAGCGCCAGCTTGGCCATGCCGAGACCGATGACGTCCGTCGCGCCTACGCGCGCGGCGAGCACTGGGAAGAGCGGATCAGGATGATGCAGAGCTGGGCTGACTATCTTGACCAGTTGCGTTCCGGCGCAAAGGTCCTGCAAGGCCGCTTCCGCAAGCCGCCTGCTGCCTCGAGCGCGGGCCTTGGTTGATCCTGCTGTATCGCTCAGGAGCTGGTCGCCTATCTGCTCAGCTAGCGATTTCCGCATCAAGGTAGGCCTTGGCGCGCCGCATACCTGCAAGACCATCTGCCAACATGAGATCAAGCGCGCTGGCTCCATCAAAGGCCTCGTTAGGTGCACGTATCCACCGCGCGGCTCTATCGCTGTCAGCGAATATGCATCGCAATGCGTAATGGATGCCGAGCAGCGCTGCCGCCCGCCCTTCGCCGTTGAGAAGCCGCTCGGCTGCTTCATCTTGAACGCCCCAGCGCGCGACCAATGCAGCGGCCGCCCGCGTCATGGCCAGTATTTCGTCATCGTCGTATTGAGCGCTGGCGATCGACATGGACAAATCCACTGACTTCGACGTGCTCTCGATATCACGGAACGTCAGCCCAGGCCACCAATCAACTTACCGAGCGGTAAGAATTTCCGGATGGGCCTCAACATCAAGGGGATTCCTTCCCGATCGGGAAGAAATGCTCTTGAAACTCTGCAGCACATGTGAGAGCTTACCGCTCGGTAAGAATGACATGATCGATAACGCAACCCAATTCGGCGCAGCCGTCGCCTCGGCCCGCAAGTCCCTTGGCCTTACCCAGCGGGAGCTGGCGCTCGCGATCAATAGCGGCGAACGCTTCATCGTCGATCTGGAAGCTGGAAAGCCCACCGCGCAGCTCGGCAAGGCACTCGCCGCAGCCAAGGCAGTCGGCCTGCGGCTCACCGCAACCGGCATTTCGCAGGCCTGATGGCGGACCTTCCGGTTCACTACGAAGACCGCCTGGTCGCCACGATCAGCGCCGACGCGCAGGCCACCCGCCTTGCCTATGCGGATGCCTGGGGTTCATCCGCTGACAGCTTCCCGATCTCGCTGGCCATGCGGATACGGCCAGAGCCGTATGAGGGAGAACAGGTTCTCCCCTGGCTGATGAACCTCCTGCCCGAGGGCGAACCGCTGCGCGCCATGACGCGGGCGCTCGGTGCAGCGCCGGAGGACGCGCTCGGCCTGATAGCCCAGACCGGCAACGATCTGGCAGGCGCGCTCAGCATCGCGCCCCAGCAACCGCGCGGCGAGCCCGGCTATCGTCCGATCCCGGATGCCGGTGCACTGGAGCGGATCATCGAGGAACTGCCAGCGCGGCCATTCCTGGTCGGCGAGGACGGCGTCTCGATGAGCCTCGCCGGCGCGCAGGAGAAGCTGCCGGTGGCGATCATCGACGGTCAGATCGCCGTGCCGATCAACGGCGCACCCTCCACCCACATCCTCAAGCCCGACAATCCACGCCTGCCCGGCAGCGTCCAGAATGAGGCGCTGTGCATGGTTCTCGCTCGCAGGATCGGCCTCAATGTCGCGCCGGTCACCACAGGCGTTGCAGGGCAACGATGCTACCTGCTGATCGAGCGCTATGACCGGACGGGCACCGGCAACAACGTGCGCCGCCTCCATCAGGAGGATTTCTGTCAGGCCCTCGGCCGCCAGCCTGCCGCCAAGTACGAGTTCAACGGTACCGGAACGCGCGGCCCATCGATCGGCGACATGTTCGCGGTTGTCCGCCAGCATATGACGGCGCGCGACATCACCCGGCTGCTGGACGCCGTGATCTTCAATATCGCCATCGGCAACGTGGACTCCCACGCGAAAAACTACTCGATCCTGCTCGGCCCCGGTGCCCCGCAACTTGCCCCGCTCTACGATCTGATGTCGGGCCTCGCCTGGACCAACATCACCCAGAACCACGCGCAGGCGATCGGAGGGCAGCGCCGCGGTCGGCACATCTACGGTCGCCACTGGCGGCGCATGGCCGAAGCCGCAGGACTGGCAGCGCGGGGGACGGTGCAGCGGGTGGAACAGGTGACGGCACGGTTGCTGCGCGAACTGCCCGCAGCGGTCGAGGACGTGGCAGCTATGCCAGCAGGTTCGTCGATGCTGAAGGTCTTCGCAAAGGAAATCGAAGAGCGGGCAACCGAAGTAAAGGCGCACGCCGGGCAGGAAGGTGTGCCAGAAGTAAGCGGAGGCGTGGATGAGGCACCTTCGTTGGGAGGCTCGGCATATGGTCAATAAGATCTGGCCACTCGCGTCCTGGTCAGGCCCTGCGATATCGGTTAGCTGAGATAAGGTGGCTGAAGATTGGACCGAATCCGAAATTGACGCGGTTGTCGCCGACTACTTCGGAATGCTTGGCGACGAGCTTGCGGGTCGTCCTTTTGTAAAGCTCGCGCGCTATCGCAGCCTTGTCGAACGAATCCCGCGAAACATCAAATCGATCGAGCGCAAGCACCAGAACATCAGCGCGATCATGATTGGCTTCGGTCAGCCATGGGTTACAGGCCTTAAGCCAGCCAAGCATTATCAGAATGCGTTGGCAGATGGAGTGTTGCGCTGGCTTGATCAACGACCCGATTGGCTTGAACCAAAGGCTCAACCTGACGAAGGCAGCCATGTTCGTGAAGTGCCTTCTCTGTGGATTGGGCCTCCGCCGACGCATCAGAATGAACCACCATTGATAGATCCGACCATCATGGCGGCAATCGGCAAGAAATATGATGTGGCTGAACGCGATGCCAGGAACAGGCGGCTCGGTTGTCAACGGCGGAGCAAAAACCGGCCACGGGGCGGCGCAAAAGCAGGCCACTTT
>JBIQHE010000035.1:0-34602 GCA_044508875.1 Sphingomonadales bacterium
CATAGTGGCCGACTTTTGCTCCGCCCCGTGGCCGGCTTTTACTCCGCCGTTGACACTGTCCATTATGGCACCCTGTTCTTATGGATCGCGAGGATGAAAAGCGCATTGCCGCCATGATGGCGAAAACGTTGGCGATGATGTGCGTCCGCAACACCGGCCTTGAAACCCTTCATGCTGGCATCGTCCCTGTGACCCATGCCGGTGACTATTCCGATGTTCACGTCATCGATGCCGACGGCCGTGAGATTGCCTGGAACGACGTTTCCCATCTCGATAACGATCAGATGCGTGACCAGATGCGCGAGATCGTGAACCGGCTTTACACCTTCCATGTTTCCATCGACGATCCCGATTTCCGCGAGAGGGTCGATCGCTGGGCCAGGATTGCAGAAGGGTGGGATGAGCCGGACGAAGATATCGGATTCTTTCGGAAACTGGCTGAGGAAGAATAGCCACCGCGCACGTCCACCGTCGTGATGGCTATCCGGTATTCGACCATGCCCCATTATGGATCTGATCAGAGTCCGCCTGCGTCTGCGATCAATCGTCAGAACCAGGAGCGAACGCCAATCAGGAATCGCCATCCTCCTGCGCCCTCATCCCGGGAACGCCGAAAATCCGCAGTGCCGCCTAAAGCTCGTTCATACTCGACGCCGACGTAGGGAGCGAGCTCGGGCACGAACTGATAGCGCAGGCGAAGACCAAGTTCGGCGGTGGAAAGACCAGAGCCTATCCCGAGTTCGGCCACATCCTGCGCAGCAAAGTTGAGTTCGGCTCGGGGCTGGAGGACGAGCCTCCGGGTTAGGCGCTGATCATATTCTGCTTCGATCCGCGCGGTGACATCGCCCTTGTTTGACACAAACAGCGCACCGTCGATTTCGAACCAGTAAGGCGTCAGACCCTTCACGCCCAAAACAGCATAGGTGCGGTCCGGACCGGTACCGAAGTCCTGCCGGAGGCCCGCCTGGAGATTCCACCACGGATCAAGCGCGCGGTTCCAGAGTGCCTGGACCTCGACGTGTTCCGGGTTCTCGCCGAAGCGGCTTTCGCCCTCGGTTTTGACCCAGATCCGATTGATATCACCGCCGTACCAGCCCTCAGCCTTCCAGGCGAAACCGTCTTTGCCCTCGCCGATGGTTGCTTCCAGCTGATCGATCAGGATCATGCCGCTTTTGATGTCGCCATGTTCCTTGCGGACGATATTGCGCGCCGGAGCCATTGCCGAAACGCCGAAAACGTCATCCGCAGCGTGAGCGGGGCCAACCAATGCTGCCGCGGAAGGACCTTTGACTGGCGGATCGGGAATGCCGGGTTCATGCCCGACATGCGCCTGGTGCGCATCTATCGGCGCGGATGAGGGCATCTGGTGGCCGGCGTGCGGATCTTTTGGCTCCGAAGCCTTCGGCGGCATGGCGTGCCCGGCATGGGGACCAGCCGATGGCTCATCCGTCTGATGCTGCGCGTGCGGATCGGTCGGGGCCTGCTGCTCAGTGGCGTCATGAACATGCTGCGCCAGAGCAGGCGTTGCGATCGTGACAAGGACGATGCCCAAAAGAGACTTCATGCCGCTTCTCCCTCGAGCGGACGGACGGTGACGACACGGAACATCCCCGCGTGCATGTGGAGCAGCAGATGGCAGTGAAACGCCCAGTCACCGGGCGCATCCGCCGTCAGGTCGAAGCTGACCTTGCCGCCTGGCAGGACATTGACAGTGTGTTTGCGCGGATAACTGCCGGTATGGCCGTTCACCACCTCGAAGAAATGGCCGTGCAGATGGATGGGGTGAGTCATCATCGTATCGTTGATGAGCACCACACGCGCGCGTTCGTTGCGTTCGAAACGGATCGGCTCGACGCCTTCGCTGAACTTTTCGCCGTCGAACGACCACATGAAGCGCTCCATGTTGCCGGTAAGGTGAACCTCGATCGTGCGCTGCGGCGGGCGCGTGTCTGGATTGGGCGTGAGCGACATCAGGTCTCGGTAGGTCAGCACCTTGTGGCCGACGTCTTCCAGCCCGACGCCCGGGTCACCGGTGCGGTCGACCGGAGACATGGCGATGGCGTCCACGCCGACGCCGACCTTGACGCTGTCAGGCACCTTCGATTTGTCGCGCATGTTCATGCCGCCCATCGAATGGGAACTGCCGTGATCTGCTGCTGCCGCGCTGGCCCCGGCGGCCATGGCGCCATGGTCCATTCCCGCCATTGAACCATGGTCCATGCCGCCCATGCCCATATCCTTCATGGTGAGCGTGGGGCGCGGGCGAAGCGGTGGAACGGGTGCTTCCATGCCCAAGCGCGGCGCGAACGTGGCGCGCGCCATGCCGGAACGGTCGATCGATTCCGCAACGAGCGTGAACGCTTTGTCCTCGGCTGGCTGGATAATGACGTCATAGGTCTCGGCATTGCCGATCTGGAACTCGTCCACCGTCACGGGCCGGACATTCAGTCCGTCGGCGCTGACCACTGTCATCGGCAGGCCGGGAATGCGGATGTTGAAGATCGTCATGGTCGCCGCGTTAATGAAGCGCAGCCGCACCCGCTCGCCGGGCCGGAACAGACCGGTCCAGTTCTCCCGCGGTCCGTGGCCGTTGACGAGATAGGTGTAGGTGGCAGCCGTCACATCGGCGATGTCGGTCGGGTCCATTCGCATCCGGCCCCACATGGCCCTGTCGGAGGCCGACATTTTCTCCTCCGGCCCGCCCTCGATCATGCCCAGCAGGGTCTGCTTCTGGCGATTGAAGTAGCCGCCCTCCGCCTTGAGCTTGGTGACGAGGTGGTGCGGATGGAGGAATGTCCAGTCACTGAGCACGATGACATGCTCTCGGTCATAGGCAACCGGATCGGGCTCAGCCGGATCGATAACGATCGGCCCATAATGCCCCTGCTGCTCCTGCAGCCCTGAGTGGCTGTGGTACCAGTAGGTGCCACTCTGGACGATCGGAAATTCATAGGTGAACATGGTGCGCGGCTTGATGCCGGGGAAGCTCACACCAGGAACTCCGTCCATCTGAAACGGGACGATCAGCCCGTGCCAGTGGATCGAGCTGTCCTCATCCAGCGTGTTTTCAACGTGGAGGCGGACATTTTGCCCTTCGCGCAGCCGGATAAGCGGTGCGGGCAGGACGCCGTTCATGGTGACGGCATGACCGGTGCGCCCGCCAACCGTGAAGGTGCTGTTGGCGATCCTGAGGTGAATATCGTCGCCGGCGAGCGTGGGGGAGCTGGGTGCGAGGCCCGCCGAACCGGTTTGCGCCCAGGCGGGAAAAAGCCCGCTCATGCCGAAGCCGACAAGGCCCGCAGCGCCGGCGCGCAGGAACGAGCGGCGTTCTATAAGTGCTGTCATATCCATATGTCCCGGGGTTTTCCTGTCTGGAAGAAACCCAAAAAAATAAACTGGAATCCGGGCGGACAGCGAGATGCCATCCGCCCGGTTGGTTCCTAATGGTTGTGCTGCGAATGCTCTGCCGGAGCCGCATCGTGCTGCTTGTTCTCGCAGCACTCCATCTTTTTCCCGTTGGCCTGCGTATCGCCGCCCGTCTTGTCCTTGCAGCAACGGCATCCCTTGCCCCTCTGCTCGGTCTGAGGAGCATTGTGGCCGGCATGGTCAGGCGTTGTGGGCTGCGCTGCCACAGGTGCTGCAGCCGCCATTGCGACTGCGCTCAAAAGTGTGATCATCGTTCATTCTCCAGAAGATTTGAAAAGCTTTCAAATTTCCGGAAACAGACGTGGAGGCGGACTAGTGGCCTCTGGCGCTATCCCGTTCAGACGAGGGGATGGCTGAGGTGACAGGGCAGATCGAACCGGATTTGTCTCCACTGCCAGCTGAGGCGCCACTGGCTCAACCACCGCGCAGGCCATCGCGCAGTCTTGCGTGCCGCTGTGATGCTTGTCGGGTGCCGTCTCGTGATGGCCGGTGCAATCATCCATGGCCATCGGTGTGGCAGTGGCCGCATGGGCAGCCGTCGTCCGGTCCGCCATCGAGACGGGCATGACGGACAAGGCTAGGATAACGAGCAGAGCAAGGATCAATCGCACCGCCCGCCCGCTCTCCTCGTGGAGGGCAGATTTGTTTGGCCGGACGTTGATTGGTCTCAGGTTCACTCTGGTTCGTATCCTTCGAGTCGTCGCTACTATCGCACTTGACACTATGTCAGGGTCAAGTGCTTATTGACTCTGACATAGTGTCAGGGTGCACCATGGATCTCCAATGGAAGGAGACCGTGATGGCCGAGTCGAAACATAGCACGCGTGCGGGAAGCCATGGTTGTTGCGGCGATCACGGCGACCATTTCGTCGGACAGGTTATCGACCCGGTTTGCGGCATGTATGTAGATCCACAAAAGACCGCGCATCACGCATCGCACGCCGGCAGCGACTACCATTTCTGCAGCGCCGGGTGCCGCGAGAAATTCGTCGCCGACCCGCAGCGTTATCTGAACAAGGCTGCCGCCCCGATCGCACAAGATCAGCCGGGCACGATCTGGACTTGCCCGATGCATCCGGAAGTCCGGCAGGATCACCCGGGGGCGTGCCCGATCTGTGGCATGGCGCTCGAACCGGCGATGGTTACGGCCGATGAAGGGCCAAGCGCCGAACTGATCGACATGGCCCGGCGCTTCTGGATCGGTCTTGCGCTCTCCCTGCCTGTGCTCGTTCTGGAAATGGGCGGGCATCTGTTCCCGGCGTTGCATCATCTGATACCGATGAAGGCGTCGATATGGATCCAGTTTGCGCTGGCCACACCAGTTGTCTTGTGGGCGGGATGGCCCTTTTTTCAGCGTGGCTGGGCCTCGCTCAAAACGCGCAATCTCAACATGTTCACGCTGATCGCCATGGGAACCGGCGTGGCCTGGCTCTACAGTGTGGTCGCGGCAGTGGCGCCGGGTATCTTTCCTGATGCCTTCCGCGCTGCAGATGGAACGGTCGCGGTCTATTTCGAGGCAGCAGCGGTCATCACCGTGCTGGTACTGTTGGGCCAGGTGCTGGAATTGCGCGCCCGCGAACGCACTTCGGGCGCGATCAAGGCGTTGCTCAATCTGGCGCCGAAAACTGCGCGGCGCATCGCTGTTGACGGTAGCGAGGCGGAAATTCCGCTGGAAGAGGTCGCAGTGGGTGATCGGCTGCGGGTGCGGCCGGGTGAAAAGGTTCCGGTTGACGGCGTAGTCGAAGAAGGCCGTTCGGCGATCGACGAATCCATGGTCACGGGCGAATCCATGCCGGTTACGAAGTCGGTTGACGACACGGTGATCGGCGGCACCATGAACCAGAGTGGTGCCCTGATAATCCGCGCAGACAAGGTCGGACGGGACACCATGCTGTCCCGCATCGTGCAGATGGTTGCTGAAGCGCAACGTTCACGCGCGCCGATCCAGCGCATGGCGGATCGGGTTTCCGGCTGGTTCGTGCCGCTGGTTATCGGCATTGCCATTCTTGCCTTCGCGCTCTGGGGCATATGGGGGCCGGAGCCGCGCTTTGCCCACGGGCTGATTGCGGCGGTATCCGTGCTGATCATCGCCTGCCCCTGCGCGCTGGGCCTTGCCACGCCGATGTCGATCATGGTGGGCGTTGGGCGCGGCGCGGGACTTGGCGTGCTGATCAAGAATGCCGAGGCGCTGGAGCATATGGAAAAGGTCGACACGCTGGTGGTCGACAAGACCGGCACGCTGACCGAAGGCAAGCCCGCCGTCACCCGGATCATCGCAGCGGCAGGGCTTGAGGAAGCGGAATTGCTGCGGCTGGCGGCCGGCGTGGAGCGGGCGTCGGAACACCCGCTGGCGTTGGCGATCGTCGATGCGGCGATCAGCCGGTCCATCGAAATCCCTCCCGTCAGCGGTTTTGATTCCCCAACCGGCAAGGGCGCCGTTGGTGTGGTTGAGAACAAGCGCATCACGTTAGGCAACGCGCGCTTCCTGACGGAATCGGGGATCGATACCGCGCCTCTTGCTGCCGAAGCCGATGCGCTTCGCGAGGATGGTGCAACGGCCATCTTCATGGGGCTGGACCAGCAGGTGGCAGGCGTATTCGCCATTGCCGATCCGATCAAGCCAACAACGCCGGAAGCACTGGCTGCCTTGCGCGCAGATGGCATTCGCGTGGTGATGTTGACCGGTGACAACCGCACGACAGCCACCGCCGTCGCGCGCCGGCTCGGGATCGATGCCGTTGAAGCCGACGTCCTGCCCGATCAGAAAGCCGATGTCGTCGCGCGGCTGAAGCAGGAAGGCCGCGTCGTCGCCATGGCCGGCGATGGGGTGAACGATGCGCCCGCGCTTGCGGCGGCGGACGTCGGCATAGCAATGGGGCACGGCACCGATGTCGCCATGGAAAGCGCGGGGATGACGCTGCTGAAGGGCGATCTTGTCGGCATCGTTCGCGCCCGCCAGCTCAGCGAGGCGACGATGTCCAACATCCGCCAGAATCTGTTTTTCGCTTTCATTTATAATGCGGCCGGCGTTCCGGTCGCGGCAGGGCTGCTCTATCCGTTCTTCGGCATCCTGCTTTCGCCTATGATCGCTGCGGCGGCGATGGCCTTGTCCTCGGTCAGCGTTGTCGCCAACGCACTGCGTCTCAATCGGGTGAAGCTGTGAACATTGGTGCAGCCTCGCAGGCAAGCGGCGTCTCGCAGCGGATGATCCGGCACTATGAAAAGATCGGCCTGATCCCCGCGCCACCGCGCCGCGGGAGTGGGTATCGCGATTATTCCGATGCCGATGTTCATCGCCTGCGCTTCATTGCCAATGCCCGCGATCTCGGGTTCGGCACGGAGGAGATCACGACTTTGCTTGCCCTATGGTCTGATCGTGAGCGGGCCAGCAGCGAGGTCAAGGCCTTGGCACTCGCCCAGGCGGACGAATTGGGGCGCAAGGCAAAGGCGCTCGAAAGCATGCGGCGCACCCTCCTGGATCTCGCCCGCCAGTGCCACGGTGACAACCGTCCAGATTGTCCGATCATCGATGGTTTGGCAACGTGAAGGAAGTTTAGACTCTGATAGGATAAACGTCCGCGAAGTGGTCGCCTGCAAAGGCAGGCATCGCACCGCTTGTGGCCGAAGGCGCCGCAGAGGTCTGTGCCGAAGTTGTCGGAGGAGAAGCTGCGGCAGCAACATTGAGCGACCTAGCGCCAATTGCGTCGCGACGAGAAATATCACTCATGGTACATCTCCTTTTCAAGCGAATTGACTGAGTATCAGCCCGCCCAGAGCGGTAAGGCCCAGAACGCGAAGGACGTTCCACTTCAGACGGAAAATGAGGATCGCAGCGAGAGCCGCCAACACTCCGGCTCGCCAGTCGAAACTGGCAATCTGCGGAACCGAAATGGTGAGGCTGCCCAGATCCTGGTCGACAACCCGTGAGAACAGCACGTGCAGGGCAAACCAAACCGACAGGTTGGCGATGACCCCGACGACTGCAGCGGTTACAGCTGCGAGCCCGCCCTTCAGCCGCTGCGCGTGTTCAAGTCGCTCCATCCAAGGCGCAAGCGCAAAGATCCAAAGGAAACACGGGACGAACGTCACCCAGGTAGTCAGGGCCGCGCCCAATATTCCCGCAAAAAGAGGCGTAAACGGCTCGGGCGCGCGAAATGCAGCCAGAGCATCGCGTCACTCACACCGAACGCGTGGGGGCTACGCTTGATGGTTCGGTGCGCCTGATCGAGGGGCGTAGCTACCGGAGCGATGGCTCAACCGGATTTCACGCCCTCGCAATGCTGAGCTTCGACCCCGATACCAAATCCTATCGGCTGACAAGTCATGCCGAGGGCCGCTACGGAAGCTTCGCTCTCGTTCCCACCGGGTCTGGCTACAGCTGGGAGATCGCTGCAGGACCCGCGACGATCCGCTACACCGCGACGTACAAAAACGGTGTCTGGACCGAGATCGGCGAACGCGTGGTGGGTGCCCACGCTCCCACACTCTTCTTCCATATGGAGCTTAAACGAGTGGGGGATAGCCGCTGGCCGGAAGAGGGAGCCGTCCCCGCTGGGTAGCGGGCGGCCGCTACGACAGCGCTGCGCGAGGATGGCAAAGGATGAGGCAGGAACTTTCGCCAAAACCCGGCGTTTCTTCTCCATCTGAACAAGATGATCCGGCGGGCCTTCTCGTCGCTCTCGCACGGCGTTCGCGGGAGCGGCTGGAGCGCGCCCTTTGAAAGGGAGAATAGTCATGCTTCGTTGGGCCATAATCTTCGCGGTTATCGCGCTTATCGCCGCGCTCCTTGGGTTTGGTGGCATCGCGGGCCTGTCGGCTGAATTTGCCAAAATCCTTCTGATCGTGGCTGTTGCGCTCGTCGTGCTCGGGCTGGTCTTCGGCCGCGGCGGACGCCGAGTACCCTAGACAATAACCACAGCTCGACTCCTCTGCCGGCGCCGGATGGCCGCCGGCATTTTTTTGCTTAAAGCTATAGCGAGGGTCGCAGCAGAGGGCACCTGGCAGCAAGATCGTTTCGGATCGTCGTCGCTGCGACGCCCCCTTCGCCCATCGCATGACTGATCTGGTCAAGGCCAAGCACGACGTCGCCGGCGGCATAAAGTCCTTCGACATCGGTTCGCTGGTGCGCATCGACGAGGAGGCAGCCGTCTTCGCTCCGCGCCGCCTTCACGTCCGCCGCAAGCTCGGAGCGGACGTCAGAGCCGAGCGCTGGGTAAAGCGTATCGAACGTCTCGGTGCCGCTTCCAAAGCCCAATTCTATCGCCCCCTCACCTATACGGACGCTATTGCAGCCTTCGAGAAAACGGATTCCCGCGCGCTCGGTCTCGGTTCGGTGCGCAGCCGACAGCGAGGCCGCGCCATCGGGTGCGGCGAGAGTGACGTTCGCCGAATAGCCGCGCAGAAAAAGCGCTTCCTTCAGCCCCCGCTCGCCGCTTCCAAGAACCGCGATCGCCTTGTCGGTGACTTCATAAGCATCGCAGATCGGGCAATAGCGAAGCAGCCCGGCGGCGAGCGCCTTGTTCTGCTCCTCCGGTCCGAGCATGGGGGGTGGGCGGTTGACGACGCCGGTGGCCAGGAGGACCGTTTGGGCGCGCAGCAGACCGCGCGGGCATTCGACCTCGAAACCTGCGCCCCGCTTCCGCAGCGCCGTCGCCTTTGCGGGCAGGATCTCGGCCCCGTAATGCTCGGCCTGCGCGCGCATTCTCGCCAGCAGGTCGACGCCGCTAATTCCTTCCGGAAAACCTGCATGATTGCGGGTGCAAGGGATGAGGGCGGCGCGGCTGTCGCCAGCGTCGAGGACGATGATGTCGAGCAGGAAGCGCGCAAGGTAGATGGCGGCGGTCAGTCCGGCGGGCCCCCCGCCGACGATCAAACAGTCATAGACGCGGTCATTATCCATGCGTGCCTCCCGAATTCGCAGCGCGGACGCGCGCGCTTATACCAAGCACGCTTGTTAGGCGCCGGCGTTCCTGCCGCGTCCGGGAAGGTGCGCATTGTGATAGAGCTAAGCTGCGGCGGCGAGGGGCGGCGATTGACAGGTTTCACCGGCGAGATAGGCGTGCTCGAACCCGCAAAGCTTGGCCAGGCGATCGAAATCCAGGATGCGTAGCCGGCGACGCCGCAGCTCGATCAGCTGGTGCTCTTTGAGCTCCTTCAAGGTGCGGCAGACATGCACCGGCGTCATTCCGGTGAAATCCGCCATGTCCTGCTGCGACAAGGGAAAGTCGCACCGATCGTCCTCGACCCGGCCATTGGCAGCAAGACGGCAAAAAAGTTCGCAGATCAGCTGGCTGAGGCGTTCGGTCGCCGATTTGCATCCCAAGGTGACAAGCCATTCGGATTGGGCCCGCAGCCGCGCGAAACCCTCGAGGGCCAGTCGGCCCGAAAAGGCCGGGTCGGAGTGGAGGCGTGCCTCGATCCGCATGCGGTCAAGCGGTATGGCCTTGATGGGCGTGATCGACACCACCAGCTGGTTGACCCCGTCAGCGGCGAGCCAGCTTGGGTCGCACAGATCCCCCGGCATGTAAAAGCGCGAGATGTGGCGCCGCCCGTCGCGAAGCAGCTTGTAGCCCGAGGCCCATCCTTCCTCGATCAACCAGAGCGCGCTTGGTCGCTCCCCGCGATGCGCAAGGAAGCTGCGGCTGCGGAAATGCACGGTCGCGGCGGCGTCGGAGGGGAAGTCGAGGAAGGGAGCGGAGGGGAAGGGCATTTGGTTCTCCTGTGCCCCCGGTTCCAGTCTCGCATCAACGCGTGTTTCAGGCGATAACCTAAGTTTCTTATTTTGCCTGATGATCAGCCGAAAGCTGCCAGCGCTAGCGGAGGGTGGTCAGCCCAATGTGGTATCCAGGAATAGCATCGCGCCGAGGCCAATCATCAACCCGGCGGTTGCCTTGCGCCCATTGAGACGACTGTGGGTGTCGGGAATGATCTCGGATGCGACCACCCAGATCATCGCACCCGCGGCAAAGCCGAGCCCCCAGGGCAGGAGTGGCTGCGCCAGGGAGACGAGCGCTGCCCCGAAAAGTCCCGCTACGGGTTCGACAAGGCCCGACGCCAGCGCCGCCCCGATCGACGCGCGCGCCGAATAGCCAAGGCTCGCAAGTGAAGCGGCAACGGCGAGGCCTTCGGGGATATTCTGAAGCCCGATTCCGATGGCGGTTGCGACCCCGGTCGCGTGGTCGCCGCCGCCAAAGCTGAC
This sequence comes from Sphingomonadales bacterium, assembly GCA_044508875.1. Classification (GTDB taxonomy): domain Bacteria; phylum Pseudomonadota; class Alphaproteobacteria; order Sphingomonadales; family Sphingomonadaceae; genus Sphingopyxis; species Sphingopyxis flava_A. Next base: position 10,625 of record JBIQHE010000035.1, read on the forward strand.
GCCCACGGCGAGGCCCTCGGGGAAATTATGGAGCGTAATCGCGGCGACGAAGAACCAGATTTTCCTGAAGCGCGCGTCAGCGATGCCCTCCGGACCAAGGCCCCATCGGTCAAGCGGCGGAACGAGCGCATTGAGCTGCGCGAGGCAAGTCCCGCCAATGAGGATCGCGACAACTACCATCGCCGAGGCCATTGCGCGGTTGGCACCCTGCGCTTCCGCCTGCTCGATCCCGGGGATGATGAGCGAGAAGAAGGAAGCCGCGAGCATCACGCCGGCCGCAAAGCCGAGCATGAGATTCTGCTGCTGCTCGGTGGGACGGCCGATTGCGAGAATGGGAAGCGCGCCCAGCACGGTCGCCAGCCCGGCAAGCAGGCTGGCGACAAAGCCGGTTAGCACGACCGAGTTTGCGATCATGGGTGCGCGTGCCTCGCCCTGGGGTGGCAGCGGTACCCGCCCCTCATTTGGGCGCCTTGCCGTCCGCCATCGATTTCGCTTCGTCCATGTCGGCCGCCCCGCCCATATCCTCCTCGGTGAGTTTGCCCGCACCCGGGCCGGCCCCCAGATCGGCGCCGGTCGTCGGATTGGCGTCGGGAACGGACTGGAGGCGGGTCATCATGGCCTCGACCGCGCTCATTTGTTTCTTGGGGACATCCACCGACGCCAGACCGTCGCCGCCGTCGAGCGGCAGGCTGCCTTCGATATCGTCGAGCCTCTCCCATTGCTCACCCTCGTTCCACGGCCCGGTCGTGTCGCCCTCGCCCTGCGAGGTGTTGACGTAGAGATTGGCATAGGGTTCAAGCCCCGGCAGCTTGCCCGACGGGAAATTGTCCGCGATCGAATAGAGCGCCTTTTCGAAGCTCTTCTGGTGCGCGACCTCGCGCGTCATCAGGAAGCCGAGCGCGTCCTTGATGCCTGGATCGTCGGTGATATTGATCAGCCGCTCGTAAATGATCTTGGCGCGGCTTTCTGCTGCGATGTTCGAACGAAGGTCGCATGTCGGATCGCCCCGGCTGTCGACATAGGCCGCGGTCCATGGCACGCCCGAGCTATTGGTGAGCGAGGGCCCCCCACCATAGAGGAGCGACTGGGTGTGGCTGTTCCCGCCAGCGGTCAGCGACATGTAGAGATCGGCTTCCTCGAGTGCTGCCTCTGAAAGCTCGGATTTGACGCCCTTGTTGAGCATGGCGACGATCGAGCCGATGACCTCGAGATGGCTGAGTTCCTCGGTCGCAATGTCGAGAAGCATGTCCTTGCGCCCCGGGTCTTCTTCAGCGAGGCCTTGCGTGAAATAGCGCATCGCGGCCGCAAGTTCTCCATCCGGACCGCCAAATTGTTCGAGCAAGAGCGATGCAAGGGCGGGATTGGGTTCGGAAACTCGAACGGTATATTGCAGGCGTTTGTTATGCATGAACATGGCAGCTTCTCCTTCGACAGGCAAAGCGCGCACCCCGCAGGGCGCGTTCCTGTTCTTGCTCGAGGTTAGAAACTTTCCGCTTTGGCGCGCCGCACGCTGCTTCGGGGATTCGAGTCAATGTGCCGAAAAATAGCGCGGCCGCCGGCGAGGAGGCCAGCGACCGCGACATTTGCTCTTGATGGATCGAGGGGCGTCAGGCCGCCGCGAAACCGGCCTTGTTCATGACATGGGTGACATGCTTATTGCCTTCCTCGCCGAGCGCCGCGCGCAATCGGGGAAAGAGCTCTTCTTCCTCCGACCGAATATGCTTCTCGATGTCCGCCCGAAACTCCCGGACTTTCGCTATCCACGCCGGATCGTCGGATGAAAGTTCGGAAAGGTCGAAGAGATATTGCTTCACATAGCCGTGGTCGTGAACAAGCGCGTCCGCTTCTTTCACCTGGCCATGATCCCGCATCGCGGGATAGATGACATTCTCTTCTTCGAAGGCATGCTTGCTCAGTGCGTGCTTCAGTTGAACCAGGAGCATCTTGCGCCGGACGCCGTGCTTCTCCGTCGTCGCCTCGATTGCATCAAACAATTTCAGCGTGGCGCGATGCTCCGCCTTCAGTTCCTCATCCCATTCGCCTTGCACGGCGGACACACCCTGTACGATCGCCTTGCGGCCAAGATTGGCCGCGAGACCGACGACAAAGCCGGTCGCGACTGCTCCGGCAATTGACGCAGGATGCTTCAGGGCCTGCGATGAGAGGTTTACCATTTTCGTCTCCTTGAGAATGAAGGGGGTGAGGCCATCAACCTCCCCGCCGCTCCCGGCTATTTCGCGCGGCGGTCCCGCCTGCGCACGAGTTCGGAAGAATTTACGTTAGACGAGACGCGGACAAAGGCTGTGGGTTCCGGCCCGCCGCGCCGAAACCCGGCGGCGCGCTACGCATTAGGACAGAAACTTGATCTATGTTGTGAGTTCCCGATCCTTAGCTGGGCCATACGCCTTCGCCTCGGCCCTGGACCCCGGAGCTTTGGAGGCTGCGGCAGTCATCACTTGGCCCAGGAGTTTCATGATCCGGAGGCGCGATCGCAAATGACCCATGCTCCACTGATCGCCGGGCTCGAATTGGGCGGGACCAAGTGCATCGCTATTCTGGGACGTGGACCTGGCGACGTCCGCGCCCAGGAAACCGTGCCCACAACCGACCCCGGAGCGACGCTTGCCGCGCTCGAAGAGATTCTTGATGGCTGGCATTTTGATGCCCTCGGCATCGCATCCTTTGGTCCGCTCGAGCTTGATCCGCTGAGCGCCGACTACGGATCGATCCGCGCGACCACCAAGCTCGGGTGGACGGGAGTCGACCTCGCGCGGCGCCTTGCTGCCCGCTACGACCGGCCGCTCGCTGTACAGACCGACGTCGTCGGCGCTGCCCTTGCCGAGGAGCGCTGGGGCGCAGCGCATGGGCTTTCGAGCCATTGCTATATCACCATCGGTACGGGTGTGGGCGTGGGACTGATCGCGGGCGGCATGCCGGTACAAGGGGCGGCACATGGCGAGGCGGGGCATATGCGGATACCTCGCGCGCCCGGCGATGATTTTGAAGGTTCGTGCCGGTTCCACGGCGATTGCGCCGAAGGGCTGATTTCGGGGCCGGCGCTTGCGCGGCGCTTCGGCCGCCCGGGGCAACAGCTTCCGGAAGAGGGGGCCGAGTGGGACCTCTTCGTCCACGACCTTGCCGCACTCTTGCATAACCTGGTCGTCATCGCGGCGCCGCAGCGTATTTCGATCGGCGGCGGGGTGATAGCATCGCGCCCAGGGCTGTTTCCCAAGCTGCGCGCGGCGCTCGCTTTGAGCATTGCCTCCTATGGGTCGCTTTCCACTTATGCCGAGCAGCTCGAAGATCGCCTTGGCCCGCCGGGCCTCGGCGCGATGGCTGGCCCCTTGGGCGTGCTCGCCGTGGGGCTTGGCGCGGCGACTGTCACCGCCGCCTAGGTCCTTCTCCAAGATCCATCGCAGTTACGTGCGGCCTCGCGCTGACCGAGCTTCGCGGGCCGGGGCGACACCTCCTGGGGGCCCGCGCTGGATGGGGATCGGTTCATCCTGGCGAACTGCGCGAATGCTTGGGACCGATCTTGTCAGAACCGCGCCCGCTCGCGCGCGACAGCGTCAGCGAGAAAGTCCGCGACCGCCCGGATACGGGGGAGCTGGCGTAGGTCGGCGTGGATCACCAGCCAGTAGCTGCGGATCGCCTCGATCTCGCCTGGCAGGATGCGCACGAGCCGGTGATCATCGCGGACCGCGATATGGTGAAGCATGGCAAGGCCCGCCCCGGCCGCCGCCGCCGCTATCTGGGCGGCGCTGGTGCTGGCGCGAAACACGACCTGGCCTTTCATGTCCATACGGCCAAGAACGAGCAGTTCGGGAACTTCGACGAGATCGTCAACATAGGCGATGAAGCGGTGATCCGCCAGCGCGTCGACCGAGGCGGGTGTGCCATGCGCCGCGAGATAGGAAGGGGCGGCATATAGGCCGAGGCGGTAGTCGGTAAGCTTTCGCGAGAAGAGTCGGCCATCCGCCGGACGCCGGACAGCGATTGCAATATCCGCTTCGCGCTTCGACAGGCTCGTCGCCCGCGATTCCGGCACCAGTTCGATGACAAGGTCGGGATGCCGAGCGGAAAGTTCGGGTATCAGCGGGGCAAGAAAGTCCGATCCGAATATCTCGGGCGTCGCGACCCGCACCGTCCCTGCAATCGGCACGTCACGCTGCGACACGGCATCTGCGGCGACGATCAGGTCCCGCTCGATGCGCTCGGCGTGCTCGAGGAATGCCGTCGCGGCCTCCGTTGGCGCAAGCCCCCGGGGCGAGCGGTCGAAAAGGCGCGTCGCAAGCTGCGCCTCGAGGCTCGAGAGGCGCCGCGAGACCGTCGAATGGTCGAGGCGAAGACGCCGCGCTGCAGCCACGCAATTGCCCTCGCGGATTACCGCGAGAAAAGCGTTTATCTGGTCTGAATTCAGCACATGGATTCCTGCACACCGGTTTAGCTGTCATTGGCATTTTTAGCGCAAAGCGCGGCGATGTAACGCGGAATCCTCGCACGAAGGAGGAATTATGCGTAGGATCCATCATTTCATTAACGGGCAATCGGTCCCCGGGGGCGAGCGTAGTTCGCCAGTTTACAACCCTTCGATCGGCCAGGTTCAGGCCATGGTGCCGCTTGGAGGGACCGACCTGCTCGCGCGCGCGGTAGCCGACGCGCGGGCCGCGCAGCCTGCATGGGCGGCGGTCAATCCGCAGCGGCGTGCTCGCGTCCTTTTCGAGCTCAAGGCCCTCATCGAACGCGATATCGACGAGCTTGCTCACATGCTTTCGAGCGAGCACGGCAAGGTCATCGCGGACTCGCGCGGGGATATTCAGCGCGGGCTTGACGTTCTCGAATTCGCCTGCGGCATCCCGCACCTGCTGAAGGGCGAATATACCGAGGGCGCTGGTCCCGGCATCGACGTCTATTCGATGCGCCAACCGCTCGGCATTGTGGCCGGAATTACCCCCTTCAACTTCCCCGCGATGATCCCGCTCTGGATGATCGCGCCCGCCATTGCCTGCGGCAATGCTTTCATCCTGAAGCCGTCGGAGCGTGATCCCTCGGTTCCGGTCCGTCTCGCCGAGCTCGCAATCGAGGCGGGATTGCCCGCCGGCATCCTGAACGTGGTTCACGGCGACAAGGAGATGGTCGACGCAATCCTCGATCACCCCGACATCAAGGCGGTGAGTTTTGTCGGCTCGTCGGACATTGCAAATTATGTGTACGGACGCGGCGCTACCGCGGGTAAGCGCGTGCAGTGCATGGGCGGCGCGAAGAACCACGGTATCGTTCTTCCCGACGCCGACCTCGATCAGGCTGTCGCGGATATCATTGGCGCGGCGTACGGCTCTGCGGGCGAACGCTGCATGGCGCTCCCGGTCGTGACGCCGGTGGGCGAGGCGACCGCAGTGGCGCTTCGTGAGAAGCTGGTCGCCGAAATCGCCCGCTTGAGGGTCGGCACCGCGACCGATCCGGACGCGCATTATGGCCCCGTGGTGAGCGCCGAGCACAAGGCGCGGATCGAGGCTTATATCGCCATGGCGGCCGAGGAGGGCGCGGAAATCGTCGTCGATGGTCGCGGCTTTGCTTTGCAGGGTCACGAAGAAGGCTATTATCTCTCGCCGACCCTCATCGACCATGTCACGCCTGACATGCGCTCCTATCAGGACGAGATATTCGGCCCGGTGCTGCAGATCCTGCGAGCCGAAACCCTCGAAGAAGCCATCGGATATCCCTCGCGTCATCAATATGGGAACGGCGTTGCCATCTTCACGCGCAATGGCGACTGTGCGCAGCGTTTCGCGTCAGAGGTCGAGGTGGGCATGGTGGGCATCAACGTCCCGATCCCGGTGCCGGTCGCTTACCACAGCTTCGGTGGCTGGAAACGTTCGGGTTTTGGCGACCTCGACCAATATGGAACCGACAGCATCCGCTTCTACACCCGGAGCAAGAAGGTCACGAAGCGCTGGCCCTCGGGCGGCGAGGTCATCGACCAGAGCTTCGTCATCCCCACGATGCGCTGAGGGCGCCGGCGTAAAAAAGGGCGGGGGCAGCACCGAGCGGTGCTGCCCCCGCCAGGGGGAGAGAACTATTTGGGCACAGCCCCTCGGCTGGTCGGCCGGTGGTCCCATTCCAGATCAGGATTGCCCGGCGCCATCCAAGCGGAAGAAAAGCCCTGCGTGGCCATTTTGCTGAAGACCGAAACGCCCGGTGACGCGGATCTCGCGGCCCAGCGGAAGCCGCGCGTCCGCCGGGTCGTGAGAACATAAGAGCCAAGATAGACCGGCGGAAAGGCGCCGACCTCGACAAGCTCCCCTTCGCGCAGGCTGTCACCGACGAGCAGCGCGTTGGCGAGAGCGATGCCCTGGCCCCGACGCGCCGCGGCGAGCGTCAGGTGGCCCTGCCAGAAACGTGGCCCCTCAAGCTGGCCCGCACTGTCCACCCCATGCTGCTCGAGCCAGCGCCGCCATTGATCAAAGCTGGCTTCGTGCAGCAGGGGCGCACCGAGGAGATCGGCGGGCTCGGTGAAGGGCGGCACGCTGGCAAGAAAGGTGGGACTGGCCACGGCGAGGATCGGCGGGCGCAAAAGTTCGACCGAGCGAAAGGCGGGGCCTTCCTCATAGCCGGTAGCATCGACGACATAGTGGATATGCGCATCGACATTAATGTCGACCGCCTCGGGCAGGATTTCGATCGGCTGCAGCTCGATCTGGATGTCGGGGAAGGCGGCAGAGAATTCGCCGATCCGTCCCGTCAGCCACTCAGAGGCGAGCCCGGGCGCGCACCAGAGCACGAAATGCTTGTCGTCGATCTGCGGGATGAACTCCATCGCGGCGGAGGCAATCTCCGTGAGGCTTTGCGCGATCGCCCGGTGGAACCGCGCACCGGCGTCGGTCAGCTGGCCATTGGAGCCCGAGGCACGATCGAACAAGGGTGTGCCCGCCCACTCTTCAAGTGCGCGCAGATGCCGGCTGATCGCGGCATGGTCAATCGAAAGCGCCTCGGCAGCACGCCTTATTCCCCCGCACGTTCCGATCGCCTCGAAGGCCTTGAGCGCGGCGAAGGGTGGGAGGGCCCGGCGTTGGTCGGGCGACAACCCATAATGCACGACATTGGTCCGCGCGCCCGCGGGATCGCGCTGCTTTGTTTCCGCCTTCCTTGCCATGGGCGGCCGTTAGCATTGCGGCGGCTGACTGTCACTTTCGATCGGGCGATCTATGCGTAGGCGGCGGAAAATGGAGCGGTCACACCGCGGGAAGTAGCCGCAATTCATGGCGAGAAAGATTTTCTTGGCCCCTCGAGTCTCAGTGCCGGTTGACGTGATTATATCTATCATTTAGGTTGAGATTGTCATCGAGGTTGGTCGATATCGGTGACAGGCTCTCCTCCTCGACCCGCGGCTTTTGACCGGGAAGCAGCTTGCTCCGCGTTACCAACGGCTAAAGCGCGTGATGCTCGGGCGACAGCGCCAGGCATTGCGTTCCCCCAATAGGGGTATTGCGATGCGTATGTGTAGCAGCAGTTCATAATCCAGCGCCGGTGACAATCGGCGCCGGGTAGCGGACCCACCGCATCCGGCGCCCCTTGTCGGCCAATCCCGCTATCCAGCCGCGCCTCCTCACGCGAGATCCCCGCGGCTTCATGCCCGGCGCTTTTGCGCGTCGGCGCAGGTCAACCATGCCCTCGCTGACCCGATCCGACGTGTCGGACCCGGACCGCTTGCCCTGCGTCCCTGCGCAGCGCCGCCCGGGCGCTCTCGGGGAGGCAAGGCTGGCGGCCGCGCGCTCCGAACCGGCGCGCAGCGCCGCAACTCATCACACAAAAAGGGGCGGGCTTCCCGCCCGGGGAATTGTCATAATGTCCAGATTCTCTCCCAAACATCGCTTAAAGCTCGCGCTGGGGGCCGCGCTCTCGGTTCCGGCCGCGCCCGCCTCGGCCGAGGATGCGGCAGCAGAGGCGGCCGCCTCAATGCATGACGAGGCCGAAATAATCGTATCGGCGCGTCGCCGCGACGAAAGCGCCCAGGGCGTGCCAATCGCATTGTCGGTCGTCGGTTCGGAAACGCTCGAGGCCACCGGCAATTACACCCTCGCACAAGTCCAGCAGATCGTGCCGAGCCTGCAGGTGTTCAGCTTCAATCCGCGCAATACCAATATCAACATCCGCGGCCTCGGAAGCAATGTGTCGCTGACGAACGACGGCCTGGAAAATGGCGTCGGCTTCTATGTCGACGGTGTTTACTATGGCCGCGTCGGGCAAACGCAGTTCGACCTTGTCGACCTTGCCCAAATCGAGGTTCTGCGGGGACCGCAGGGGACGCTTTTCGGCAAGAACACGACATCGGGGGCGATCAACATTAGCTCCAGGCGGCCGAGTTTCGACCCGGAATTTTCGGGCGAGGCGAGTGTTGGCGATTATGGTTATTTTCAGCTGCGCGGTTCGGCGTCGGCGGGGCTGGTAGACGATCTCGTCGCCGTGCGCCTGAGCGGCGCCGTTACGGAACGCCGCGGTTTCCTCTGCAATATCGTCCAGAACGCGCGCGCGCAGGATTATTCGAACTGGAGCGTGCGGGGGCAGTTGCTGATTACGCCTGCGGCAGACTTCGAGGTCCGGATCATCGGGGATTTCTCACGCCAGAAGCAGAATCACGTCCTCAACATCTTTGCCGACTATTTCGGCACTTATGAGAATGGCGCGGTCATCCCCAACAATTTCGCCGACCGCGCCGCACGATTTGCAGGGTATAATTTCCCCGCGATAGACCCCTTCGCGCGGAGAGGGGAGGCCGACGGTCACTACCAGTCCAACATGGACGGCTATGGCGTGTCGGCCGAGCTTGACTGGGACGTCGGCCCTGCCAAGCTGACGTCGCTCACCGCCTATCGCGGCTGGAACTGGAACCCCGCCAACGACGGCGATTCCACCGCGCTTCCCGTGGTCACGCTCTCCGAGCAAGCGAACCGGCAGCGCCAGTTCAGCCAGGAATTCCGACTTGCGTCAGACACCGGCGGTCCGGTCGACTATGTCGTCGGCGCCTATTATTTCTGGCAGATCATTCGCGGCTACGGGAAAACCGGCTACGGCAGCGCGGCGCCCGCATGGTTCATTCCCGCCGTTCCCGCGGCGGCAGCCGAGGCCGCGCTTGTCGGTTTCGAGGCGGATTCGACCTCCGATCCTTCGACGAAGAGTCTCGCCTTTTTCGGCCAGTTCGACTGGAGGCTCGGCGACCGCATCACGCTGACCGCGGGCCTTCGCTACACGCGAGAAAAGAAGGCGGGTTCGTTCCACCAGTTCTGGGTCGCCGGGAGCGACCCTTCGACCCTGCCGCCCGCCCTTGCCGACGCGGTGATCGCGATCCGCGGCAATTTCAACCCGGTCACCTCTCGTTCGACCAGCTTTACCGACAACAGCCTGTCGGGCCTCGCGACCCTCTCGTGGAAGCTCAGCGAGACGGCGCTGATCTATGGAAGCTATGCGCGCGGCAACAAGTCGGGGGGCCTCAACCTCACCAATCTGCCCCCCGAGGTCCGGCTCGACGTCGCGCCCGAGACCGTCGATAATTACGAGCTCGGGCTCAAGACGCAGCTTTTCGGCCGGGCGGTAACACTGACCGGCGCCGCCTATTGGACAAGGATCAGGGATTATCAGACCGCCATCTTCGAGCGGGTCTCGGATTCGATATCACGTCAATATATCGCGAACATTCCAGGTGTCCGCTCGCGGGGCTTTGAAGCCGACCTCACGGTCGCGCCGGCGGAACGGGCGAGCTTCTATGCCTCGCTCGCCTACGCCGATACGCAATATCTGAGCTATCCCAACGCTCCCCAGGCGCCCGAGCGCGCGAACGAAGGCGGGCTCCAGGACCTCACGGGCCAGAGGCTGCCGGGGGTCCCGAAATTCACCTACACACTGGGCGGCGACGTTTCGGCGGCGCTGGGGCGCCTGGGCGGGCGCGACCTCGCACTCTATGGACATGCCGATTATTCGCATCGCTCGACCTTCAACACCTCTTCGAGCAACAGCGCCTACGCAAACGTTCCCGCCTTCGGCATCGCCAACGCCCGGATCGGGCTGCGCACCGAGGACGGACTTCTCGACCTCTCTGTTTGGGCGCGAAACCTCTTCGATAAGGATTATTTCCAGACCTTGTCTCCCGGTCAGACGGGTCTCGTCACCGCGTTGATCGGCGAGCCGCGCACCCTTGGCGTCACGCTGAGGACGAAGCTGTGAGCGCCGCGCCGCCCACCGGGGGCCAGCTCGTTCGTTTCTCGGCGTTGGCCGTCCCGCTCGCCGCCGCCGGTCTGCCGCTTGGCGTTTATCTTCCCGCCATTTATGCGCGCGATTATGGGCTGTCGCTGACGGCGATCGGCGTGATCTTCCTCCTCGGAAGGCTGTGGGATGCGCTCGCAGATCCCCTGATAGGCGCGCTCAGCGACGCGACCCGGAGCCGCTATGGACGGCGAAAGCCATGGATTGCGGCGGGCGGTCTCATGTTCGCGGTGTCGGCGGCCTTTCTCTTCTTTCCGCCATTTGGGGTGACGCCATTGTCGCTCGGCATCATTCTCTTTTTCCTCTACCTTGGCTGGACTGCAGTGCAGATCCCCTTCCAGGCCTGGTCGGGCGAGGTTTCGGGAGATTATCACGAGCGGACGCGCATCGCGACCTATCACCAGGTCGTTGCTTCCGGCGCGCTGCTGCTGACGCTGGTCCTGCCCACCATCGCTGACCAGCTTCGCCCTGGCGACGGTCGATTGCAGCTCGGCCTGATGGGCGGCCTCGTACTGGTGACGATCGGCCCGGCGCTCTTCCTGTCCCTCACTGCGCTTGAAGAGCCGCCGCTGCCCGCGCAGCGTGCAAGGAAGGCGGACCTCGGCGTCATCCTCCGCGCAATCATCGGGGAGCCGTTGCTGCTTCGCGTTCTCGCCTCCGACTTCGCGGTCACCCTGGCGCAGAATATCCGGGCCGCCCTGATCGTCTTTTTCGTGACCTTCTACATGGGCCGGCCCGAGTGGGCGGGCGGGCTGTTCCTGTTCCAGTTCGTCTTCGGTGTTTTTGCAGGACCCATTTGGCTGAGGATCGGGCGGCGCTACGGAAAGCATCGCACCGCCGTCGCAGGAGAATTGCTGCAGGTCGCGATCAATCTCGCGCTGCTGCTTGTCACGCCTCAAAATTTTCCGCTGCTTCTTGCGCTGACGCTGGCGCAGGGGCTCGCGCAGGGATCGGGCAACCTGATGCTGCGCGCGATCGTCGCCGACGTGGCCGACAAGCACCGCGCTGATAGCGGTGAAGACCGCACCGGCCTTTATTTTTCGGTGTTCAGCCTTGCCGGGAAGACGGCGACCGCGGTCGCGGTCGGCATCGCGCTGCCTCTTGTCAGCTGGCTCGGCTTTGATCCCAAGATCGCAAACACCCCTGGCGCCCTTGATGGCCTGCTCTTCGTCTTCGCGGCGGGCCCCGCCATCGCCCACGCATTGTCCGCTGCCCTCATCGCGCGCTTTCCGCTCGACGAGGCGGCGCACGCAGAAATTCGCCGACGGCTCGATACCGCACCCCCGGATTATGCCTTCGCTGAATAACCCCGCCACCCAAGTCCCAAAGGAGATTGACATGACCAGTTTGCACAACGGCTACGCGAATGCGCGTGACAGGAATATTCCCCTCGACATCACCCCGGTCACCGGGACGATCGGTGCGATCGTCGAAGGCGTGGAGCTTTCAGGGGACCTGCCCGCGCCGGTGGTGCAGGCGATCGAGGCGGCGCTGGTACGGCACAAGGTGCTGTTCTTTCGCGACCAGCATCACCTCACTGACCAGGAGCATGAGGATTTCGCGGCATTGCTTGGCGATCCCGTCGCGCATCCGACCGTTCCCGTCGCCGAGGGATCGCGCTACCTGCTCGAGCTCGACAGCAAGGAAGGCTATGCCGCGTCGAGCTGGCACACCGACGTCACCTTCGTTGATGCTTATCCCAAGGCATCGATCCTGCGCGCGATCACGATTCCCGAGGCCGGCGGCGATACGCAATGGGCCAATGGCGAGACCGCCTATGAGGGATTGCCAGAGGTACTGCGCCAGCTCGTCAACAATCTCTGGGCAACGCACACCAATCTTTATGATTATGCAGCGATCCTCCAGTCAGCGCCCGACGGCGAAACGGCGCGCGAGCGGATCGCGCAGCACCGCAATGTTTTCGCCTCGACCGTCTATGAGACCGAGCACCCGGTGGTGCGCGTTCATCCGGTGAGCGGGCAGCGCAGCCTTCTCCTCGGTCATTTCGTGAAACAGTTCGTCGGACTGAATGCAGCCGATTCAGCGCGGCTGTTCCAGATCCTGCAGGATCATGTCACCAAGCCGGAGAATGTCGTGCGCTGGCGCTGGCGGGCTGGCGACGTTGCGATCTGGGACAACCAGGCGACCCAGCACCGGGCGACGGCCGATTTCGGACTCCAACGCCGGACGCTGCGCAGAGCCACGATCCACGGCGAGGTGCCGACCGCGATCGATGGCAGGCGGAGCCGGACCGTGCGACAGGAAAAGGCCGTGGCGTACGAACCGGCCTGACCGAAAACAGGCCGGCGCCGCGATCCTCCCTTCTTCGGGCTGCGCCGTCCCTGACCGCGGCGCGCCAGGGTGATTTGCCCTGGCGCGCCGTCTTTCATTCTGAGGGACGCCCGGCGCATCTTTCGCCGGAAGCGCGCAACATATGATATTGTAATTGATAATCGTTCGCGATAGTGGCGGGTGGTTCCATTCTCTCCCAGACCATCCGATGCATGCACCCAACCCCTCGCGACCGGCACAAAAAAAGATCCGGAAGGCCTTCTGGCTGAAACAGCTGCACATGTGGCACTGGATGAGCTCGGCCGTGAGCCTGGTCGGTCTCCTGCTCTTTGCGATCACGGGGTTCACCCTTAACCACGCTGCCGATATCGAGGGCGAGCCCGTTGTCGCCGAGCGATCGGCGCAGCTTCCCGCGCCCCTTCTCCATGCGGTCGCATCGGGCCCCCTCGAGGGCAAGGCGCGGCTGCCCCGGCCCGTTGCGGCGTGGGTCGAAGAGGTCCTCCCCGTGCAGGCGTCGGCAGACGCCGAATGGTCGGCAGGCGAAGTCTATCTGCCCGCGCCCCGTCCCGGGGGTGATGCGTGGGTTGCGATTGACCGCGCGAGCGGCGCGGTAACCGCCGAGATCACCGACCGCGGCTGGGTCTCCTACCTTAACGATCTTCACAAGGGCCGCAATTCGGGCGCCGCGTGGAGCCTGTTCATTGATCTCTTCGCAGGGGCCTGTCTGATCTTCGCGCTAACGGGCCTCCTGCTCCTCCAGCTTCACGCGGCGAAGCGCAAGAGCACCTGGCCGCTTGTCGCCTCGGGCTTCGCCATACCCGCCGCGCTCGCCATCCTTTTCATCCACTAGGAGTTTCGCATGCAGCCCCTCTCTCGCACCGCCCTTACCGGTCTCACGCTGGGATTGAGCAGCACGCTTGCCGCGCCGGCGCTCGCGGCCGAGCCCGCGACGATGGATGTCACCATAAGCATTCCGCGGCTCAAGGTCGCCGAGTACCACCGTCCCTATGTTGCGGTCTGGGTCGAGAAGGCGGGCGCTCCGGCAAGGACCCTCGCCGTCTGGTATGATTATGACATGAAGAATAATGAGGGGACGAAATGGCTCCGTGACGTGCGCCAATGGTGGCGTGTGTCGGGCCGTTCGCTCCGTTTCCCCGCCGACGGCATCACGGGGGCGACGCGCGCGCCGGGGACGCACAAGATCTCCTTCTCGCGCGCTCAGCTCGGCGCGCTGGCGCCTGGCCAATATGTCCTGGCGATCGAGGCCGCGCGCGAGGTCGGGGGGCGCGAACTGCTGCGCATCCCCTTCAGCTGGCCTGGCAAGCCATCCCCCGGCGGCCGTGCGCAGGGCAAGTCCGAACTGGGCGCTGTCTCCATTTCCTTCCGCTGAGCTGAGAGGACCGAAGCGATGAAGAAGCATTCCCTCTGTTTCGCGGCGGCTGCCGCAATGGCGGTCGTCGCAGCGGCGCCCGCCAGTGCGCACCGGCAATGGCTCCTGCCCTCGTCGACAATCGTGTCGGGCGACGATGTCTGGGTGACGGTCGACGCCGCGGTGTCGAATGATCTTTTTTATTTTGAACACCAGCCGCTGCGGCTCAATTCGGTGAAGGCCTGGGCGCCCGATGGCACCGAGGCGCCGATCGAAAACGCCGCGACCGGGCGTTATCGCAGCACCTTCGATGTGCATCTGACGCAAAGGGGAACGTGGCGGATCGCCTCCGTCTCCGATGGGCTCGCGGGCAGCTATGACCTTGGCGGAAAGACCGAACGCCTGCCGCGCGGCACGACGCGTGAAAATCTCGCCGAGCGGCTTCCAGCGGGCGCGACCAATGTGAAGACGGTGGACGTGAACAGCCGCAACGAGATTTTCGTGACCGTCGGCGAGCCGACGACGGACCTGTTCACCCCGACCGGCAAGGGCATCGAACTGGTGCCTGCCACGCATCCCAATGACCTCTTCGAGGGTGAGACCGCGACGTTCCAGATCCTGCTCGACGGGAAGCCGGCGCCGGGGCTGCCGGTAACGGTGATCCCGGGCGGCATCCGTTACCGCGACCAGCTCGGCCAGATCGACCTCGCAACTGACGCCGAGGGCAAGGTCGAGATAACCTGGCCCCATGCCGGCCTCTACTGGCTCAACGTCACGACACCGCGCGCCGGTGACGACGAGGGCGACGGGGCGCCCGCGGCTCCGGTGCGGCGTGCGAGCTATGTCACGACTCTTGAAGTGATGGCGCCCTGACCGACCGGATCCTGGTCCCGCGCGCCCTGACGCCGGCAGCGTTTGCTGCCCGCGACGACAGCGCACGCGTCGAGACTTTTTCTGGCGAGACGATGGGGACATGCTGGTCGCTGCACGCGGTGTCACCTCCTCCTGGCGTGAGGCGGGGCATCGAGGCCGTACTCGACCGGGTCGTCGCGCAGATGAGCCAGTGGGAGGCCGGCTCCGACCTCTCGCGCTTTAACCGCGCGGCACCGAACATCTGGCGCGAGGTGCCGCCGGAGCTTGCCCATGTCATTGGATCGGCGCTCGCTATCGGACAATTGAGCGGAGGCGCATTCGAGCCCGCGCTGGGGAAGATAACCGAGCAATGGGGATTTGGGAGCGCGGGCCCGATCGACCAGCTCCCGGCCAAAACGCACGCGGCTGGCCGGATCGAGCTCGACGCAGAACGAAAGAGGGCGCGGCGGAGTGAAGACGCGCTCCTCGACCTCTCGGGTATCGCGAAGGGCTACGGGGTGGATGCCGTGGCCGGATGGCTGCTCAGCGGGGGAACGCGCCATTTTCTTGTCGAAATCGGGGGCGAACTGCGCGGCGAGGGCATAAGACCCGACGGTCAGCCCTGGTGGGTCGACGTCGAGATGCCGCCCGCCTGGGCCGGCAGGGGCTGGCGGATCGCGCTGCACGATCTCTCGGTCGCGACGTCGGACGACTATCGCCGGGGCCTTGAAGTCGATGGTCAGCGTTATTCGCACAGTTTTGATCCGCAGACTGGCCGGCCGATCATCAACGGCGTGCGCTCGGCGACGGTGATCCACCGCAGCTGCATGATGGCGGATGGGTGGGCGACAGCCCTCACCGTGCTCGGCCCCGAGGCCGCAATGGCGCTCGCCGATGAGCAGGGGCTCGCGGCCTGTGTGCTGGCGCGCGGGGCGGAGCATATCTCGCACGCGTGGCGTGCGATGCTCGCCTAGGGGTTCCTGCCGCGCAGGATGAAGGGGATTTCAACCAGTCCCTTTACCTTCACTGCTTGCCCGCCCCTTATCGTGGGCGCCCAGCGCCACTTGCGGACCGCGCGCAGGGCGGCCTCGTCGAGGCGGTCAAAGCCGCTGCTCTCGGCTACCGAAATGGCCGCGACCGAGCCGTCGGGATCGAGGGTCAGTGCGAGAACCACAATGCCCTCCTCGCGCCGGCGCCGGCTCTCCCGAGGATAGATCGGCGGGGCTCCCGAAAGGATACGGGTCGCCAGGTCGTCCGCTTGCACCGCAGGGGCTGGCGCCGGAGGCGCCGGCGAAGCGGGCGAAGGGGCAACCGGCGCGGGCGGGGCCGGAGACGGGGCAGGCGAAGCCAGCAAGGGGGGAGGATCGCTTGGGGCCGGGGCAAGCGGAGGGGCCGCGGCTACCGGCGATTGAGGTGGCTGCTGGGTCACGTTCTGCGCGACGTCTTCCGGCGGGGCGGGCGGGGGCGGAGGCAGGGCGGCTGACAGGCTGACCACCGCGAGCCTTGCCGCCTCGGACTGCGGGCGGGGATCGTTCGTCTGGATCAGCGCCGCGATCAATATCGCCGAGAACATCAGGGTCAGTGCAGCCGCGGGCAGATCAGGCTTGCGATCCGCGCCGTAGCGGCTGGGTGCTAAGGACGCGCCCGCGAGGGCGTACGCCGCCGGCCCGGTCCCGCTGCCGCGGGGGGCTTCGGCCTCCTCAGGTCTCGGACCAGTGCCGGAGGAGGTTGTGGTATACGCAAGTGAGTTGGAGGACAGCATCTTCGTCGGCTCCGTCGAGCGTGAGTTTCTGGATCGCGCTATCCATTTCGAACAGCATCCGCCGCTGGTCATTGCCCCGCACCAGGCTTTGGATCCAGAAGAAGGAAGCGAGCCGGGTGCCGCGGGTGACCGGTTCGACGCGGTGGAGGCTGTCGGCGGGATACAGGATGGCGTCGCCGGCGGGCAGGGCGATCCCGCCCCCGCCCGATCCCCCGCTGATAATCAGCCGGCCGCCATCATAATCGTCGGGGTCGCAAAGAAAGAGCGTGCAGGACAGATCCGAGCGCAGATGCTCGCCGTTCGCCAAGTGCATGACGGCGCCATCGACGTGAAAGCCATATTCACCGCCCCCCGCATAGCGGTTGAAGCGCGGAGGCAGGATCTTGCGCGGAAGCGCGGCGGCAAAAAATGTGGGATTGCGCTTCAATGCGGCGAGCACCGCGGCGCCGAGTTCGGCCTTGAGCGGGGATGTATCGGGCAATTGTTCGTTGCGCTTCACCCTCGCGCCCTGCGCCCCCACCGTTTCGCGCCCATCAGTCCAGTCCGCGCCTTCGAGGCGGCGGCGAAACTCCGCGGCTTCCTCGGGCGTCAGCACTTTCGGGATATGCAGCAGCATGCGAGCTCCAATATTTTCAAAACGGTGAAGGCGGGAGGCGAGCCCCCCTTCGCCAGGTCACGGCGCCGCCGCGGCTCAAAAGCGGAGGTCGGCACTGATCAGGAAGGTTCGCGGTTGCCCGGGCACGTAGCGGTAGCCGCTCTTGTTGATCGCGTTGACATAGGTCTTGTCGAACAGATTATAGGCGTTTGCGCGTAGCTTGATGGTGTCGTTGACTGCGAAGCCGAGCATCGCATCGACGACCGTGTAGCCCTCGGTGCGCGCGGGCGTCCCGAGCGCACCATCAATTCCTCGCCGCATTCCGCTCGTGTATCGTACGCCGCCAGCAACCTCCAGGCCGAAGGGCGCCCGGTAGCTCGTCCAGGACGAAAAGCTGTCATCGGGGGCATAGGCAAGGCCGCTGCTGCCGTCGACCGCGACGGCATCGCCGTTGGTGACCCTGGATTTCTGATGCGCGTAGCCGGCCGAGATCGACCAGGCGTCCGTGATATTGCCGACCACCGACAATTCGACCCCGCGCACGCGCTTCGAGCCGCTTTGAATATCGGACGGGTCGGCGGCGTTGATTTCGTTAAGCACCCTTGTCTGGAAGACGGCCGCGCTGAGCGCCAGCGCGCCGTCGAGAAGGTCCCACTTCAAACCTGCCTCGAGGGTCTTTGCCTTTTGCGGGGCGAAGGCGGGATTATTGGCGTTGTCGCCGGTCGCGAGGGTGAAGGTCTCGCCGCCCGGAGGCTGCTGCGAGAGCGCATAGTTCACATAGAGGCTCATCGGCTCGGAGGGTTTGACGACCGCGCCGAGTTTCCAGTTGAACAGCGTGTCCTTCGATTTCAGATCGGCGGTCGTGACGATCGATCCGAGGGGCAGCGTGCCGCACGGCACGGCGCCGCGACCGGTCCCGTTGTTGCAGACCGCATTACTGAAAAACACTGTTTTATAGTGGTCGACGCGCACGCCGCCGGTGACCAGCAACAGTCCGCTCAGAAACTTCGCGGTGTCGAAGGCATAGAAGGCGATGGTGTTCGTCTTGCCGCGGGCCGCCGTCCCGTTGCGCGAATGGGCGTAGTCGCCCGTATCGTTCCAGTCCGGATCATACAGACTGGCGAGGGGCATAGTGCCGGTGGAACTGTGATTATGGAGGACCTGCGTCTCGCCCGTGATCTCCGCGCCGATGCTCAGATTATGCTCGGCCGCCCCGGTCGCAAAATCGGCCCTGAGGTTCAGCTGGTTGGTGAGGATCCGGTTCCTGGCGTCGCGGATGGTTGGATTGCCGCGCGTGATCCGATAGGCGGAGAGATCGCCAGGATTGGCGGGATCGCCCGTGATATTGGCTCCCGTCGAGGTGAAGGCGGTGAGGAGATAGTCCTGCCTGGTCTCGCCGGCACGAGCGACGTTGGTCAGCCGAACGCTATCGGAAAAATCGTGCTCGATGATGAGGGTCGCCATTCGCGCCTTCACATCGTCATGGTCATTGCGCGTGCCGTAGAAATTCTCAGGGGCGACCGGATGTCCGGCGAGCGGCTCAAGTCCGGCCTGTGGCTGCCAGCCGGGAAGGGCAATCGTGGGGACATAGCCGTCGGGAATATTGTCCTGGTCGACGTAAAGAAGGTTGAGCCAGGCGCGGGTGGACGTGTCGAGCCCGAGGCCGAGCGAGGCAGCAAGGCCCGCGCGCTGATTTGCGACATGGTCGCGCCCAGGAACATCGCTGTCTTCCCAGAGCAGGTTGAGCCTGAGTGCGCTGCTGCTGAGGGCGCCGAGCGTCTGGTTGACGTCTGCGGTCACCCGTTTCTGCCCGTCGGTCCCTATCGACAGCGTGCCCGAACGCGCGCTTTCCAGCGAGGCGCGCTTGGTCACCATGTTGATGGCCCCCGTTGGCGCGGTGCGGCCATTGTCGGTGCCCGCGGGTCCCTTTGCCACCTCGACGGCCTCGGTATTGAAGACATCGCGCGAGATGGAACCAAGGTCGCGAATGCCGTCGACAAAGATGCTGCTAGACGTATCGAAGCCCCGCATGCGGATGGCATCTCCGCTCGTCGTGTTGCCGTTTTCTCCCGCATAGAAGGTGCCGACGCCGGGGCTGTTGCGCAGGACCTCGGCCAGCGTCGTCGCGCCCTGCTCGGTAAATAATTGCTTGTCGATAATCTGAATGCTCTGCGGCGTATCGCGGAGCGGCTGGGTGAATTTGGGGGAGGAGGGCTTGTCGACCTTGTAGCTATCCTCTCCGATCGCGGTGTCGACGACGGTAACGCCGCCCAGCACCGGCTGCCTTTCCTGCGCTCCGCTATCCTGTGCGGCTGCGGGAGTGGCCGCGAACCCGAAGCAGCTGAGCGCCAGATAGGCGGGGCCCGCCGCCGAGATCGTTTCGCGCAAACGCAAGATCGACATCAATTTTCCTTTTTCCCCAGGTTCATTTCCTATGCACGCCGCCGCTATTGCGAATTGATCGCAGAGTCAATGAAATTGCGAATCGTTCGCGATATGAAATATGGGGGTCAGCGGCGAGGTTCGAGCCACCAGCTCTGGCGCCAGCCATATTGGCTCGCGATGGGGGTTCCGCGGCCGTCGGTCGCGGGTTTGAAGCGAAAGCGCTCTTCAATCAGACGGCACGTCGCCGCGTCGAGCGAGGGATCGCCGCTCGACCGGGAAACGCGGCACGCTGAGACGCGTCCCGTGGTTTCGATTGTGAAGCGCACCTCGACGTCGCCGCCCACCTTGGCGCGAGCGGCGGGCCTTGGATAATCGGAATCGCGGATCGTGCCGCTGATCCATCGAGGACGCGTCCCGCCGCCAGTGCCGTTACCCGCTCCGCCGCCGCCGTCTCCCGCGCCCTGTCCTCCTGCACCGGATCCCGCGCCGGGGTTGGGGGCGGCGCCCGCCGAGGGGGCGGCGCCGATGCCGGCTGTTGGCGTGGCGGGGATGCTTGGCTTGATCGGGAGCTTGGGCGTTGGGGCCGAAATCGGAGCCGCCTTCGACTTTTTATTTGCAGCTCCCGCCTCGCCGCTCGCCTTCTCGTCGAAGCGCGGCGCAGGCGGCGGCTCCTCGCGCGGTGCCGGCGCCGGGATAGCGATCGCACTGATTGAAGAATTTGCGTTTCTCACGACCGTGAGGTCGAGCCCGGTAATGAGAGCCCATCCCACGGCTGCGACGATGAGTAAGACGCTGCTCGCCGCGATGCCGCGTTGCCGGGCCGATATCCTCGCGCTGTAACTCATTTATCCATCCTGGGCGCCCGAGCGGCCATGGATGAAATCTACAGAAATTCATCTAGCGTGGACATGAACCGGTCGAACTGGTCGTGATGTAGCCAGTGGCCGGCATCTTCGAACTCGATCACCTTCGCGTTGCGAAAATGGCGGAGCCGGCCGTCCTTCTCAGGGTTCGAGGCCCAGCTGTCGGCGCCATAAAGAAGCAATGTGGGACAGGTGATCGCGGACCAGAGTGCCTCGATGTCGGCCTGCGGCATGTCAAAGACCGACCAGACGTTGAGGTAATTGTCGAACTTCCAGCTCCAGCTGCCGTCCTCGTTGCGGTTGATTCCCTGGACGGTGAGATGGCGCGCCTGTTCGGGTGTAAGATAAGCGTTTTCTGCCATCATCCGGGCGAGGGCGTCGTCGAGCGTCGTATAACGCTTGGGAATCCGGCCCGCCGCCGCGCGCTTGTCTTCGATCCACTTGCGGAAGCGGTCCGCGGCGGGAATTGCAGCGCGCTCGGCGCGCTCCTTGGGCGAGGGACCGAGACCTTCGATCGCGACAATCTTGCGGACATGCTCGGGGTAGAGACCGGTGTAGCGCAGCGCGATATTGCCGCCCATCGAGTGCGCGACAATGGTCACCGGGGCGAGATCGAGCTGGTGGATCAGCTGCGCGAGGTCGTAGACGAAGGCATCCATGTCATAGTTGGCGTCGGGCGACCAGGCACTGTCGCCGTGGCCTCGAAGGTCGGGCGCGATGATATGATAGCGGTCGGCGAGCTTCTCGGCGACCCAGTCCCAGCTTCGGCAATGGTCGCGTCCGCCGTGCACGAGCAGCAACGGCGGGGCGCCTTCATTCCCCCAGTCGACATAGTGCAGCTTCAGTCGCTGCGAAATGAAGCTGTTGGAGGTTGGGCCTCTTGCCATCGGTTCGTCCTTGCTGTCTGGTTGGGTTTCAAAAGGCGACCGAATCCGATCCGTCAACCCCGGATCGTGCGCTTCAGGGGAGATAGCAACATGACCAGTTTTCGCGATAATCTGTTCGAGGGCAAGACGGCGTTCGTCGCCGGCGGGACGAGCGGGATCAATCTTGGCATCGCCAAGCGTTTTGCCGGGTTGGGAGCGAAGGTCGCTGTCGCCGGCCGCGACCCCGACAAGGCGCAGCGCGCCGCCGCCGAAATCGGTCATGATGCGATCGGCCTCTCGGCCGACGTGCGCGACTATGCCGCCATCCGGGGCGCGATGGAGACGGTGGCCGACAAGCTCGGCGCGATGGATTTCGTGATCTCCGGCGCGGCTGGCAATTTCCTCGCCCCCGTCCTCGGCATGTCGGCGAACGCCTTCCGCACCGTTGTCGACATCGACTTGAACGGTACATTCAACGTTTTCCGCGGCTGTCATGATCTGCTGAATCGCCCGGGCGCATCGCTCATCGCGATCACGGCGGGACAGGCGGTCAATGCCTCGGCGCTCCAGGCGCACGCCTGCGCCGCCAAGGCGGGAATCAACCAGCTTATCCGCGTCCTGGCACTCGAATGGGGTCCTGACGTGCGCATAAACGGCATTTCACCGGGCCCGATCGCGGATACCGAGGGGATGAAGCGCCTTGCCCCGGACGCCGCCACGCGCGAGGCGCATTACGAGCGGATCGCGATGAAGCGCTGGGGCCGGATTGAGGAAGTCGCCGAATCGGCCGTGTTCCTCTGCTCGCCTGCCGCCGGTTACATCACCGGGACGATCCTCGACTGCGACGGCGGCAGCCAGGTCGGCGACGCGTCGCGCGGCGACCTCGCGCGCGGCATGGCCTGATCGCGCTGCGCGGCGATGAGAAACGCAAAAACGCCGCCAACCCGGTAGGGGGTCGGCGGCGTTTTGAATGGTGGGCGTGGCAAGGATTGAACTTGCGACCCCTGCGATGTCAACACAGTGCTCTACCACTGAGCTACACGCCCATCCCTTGGGGTGACGCGCCCCCTAATCGCCTCGGCGCGGCTTGGCAAGCCCTTCGCGCGTGATGACGGCGTTATTGTTGGTTCGACCGGTCGGCCCGGCCGAAGAGATTGTCGACCTCACGCACCAGGTCCTTAAGGTGGAATGGCTTCGACAGCAGCTTGGCCTGGGGTACATTTTCCTCGGCGCGCAGCGAAACCGCGGCGAAACCGGTAATAAACATCACCTGCGTCTGCGGGGCGACTTTTGCCGTGTGCTGCGCAAGTTCGATGCCATCCATCTCGGGCATGACAATGTCGGACAGCAGCAGGTCGAACGTTCCCGAATCGATGTAAGGCACCGCCTCGGTGCCGCGGTCGACCGCGGTGACGTGATATCCCGCACTGGTCAGCGCGCGCGCGAGATATTCGCGCATTACGTCATCATCCTCGGCCAGCAAGATGCGAATCATGTGAACTTCATGCCCCTGGTCCCGTGCTGCCGCCTTTGGGGCGAAGCCTAGTGAAGGCCCCTGTAGCGCGAGAGATTTAACAAATTGACCCGCCCGGCTGGATTCGCGCGGGCTTTTTTGGCACGCGTCGGTCCATGCCGCGCCTTTCCATCCCGCCCCCTGCCATTGCTGTCAACCGCCCCGCGGCAAATGGAAGCGTGATCGTGTCGGTTCCGCACGCGGGGCGTATCTATCCGCCTGAAATTCTGACCGCGGCGCGGGTGCGGCGTGAACAGCTGGAGCGGCTCGAGGATAGTTGGTGCGATGCCATCGCCGCGCGCGCCTGCGACGCCGGAGCTGTTGTTGTCGAAGCCTTGTGGGCGCGCGCCGTTGCCGACTGCAACCGCGGCGAGGGACAGATGGCCCCGGGCGAGGTCGACGCATCGCTGCACGCGCAGTTTTCGGCGCCCGGGCGAAAAGAGCGCGCCGGGCTTGGCGTCGTACCGACACGGCTGATCGGTTGCGGTCCGCTTTGGCGTCGCCCGATCGACCGCGCAGCGCTGCACTGGCGGCTGGAGAGCTTCCATCGGCCCTATCACGCCGCACTAGCCGACGAGCTGGCCGCCGCGCGTCATCGATTCGGCCGCGCTGTCCTCATCGACCTTCATAGCATGCCCCCGATCCCGGAGGGACAAGCCGGGCATGGCGCGCAGATCGTCGTTGGCGACAGGTTCGGAACAACCGCCGACGGCGCTCTGGTTGATCTCGTGATGGAGGCGGCGAGGGGACTCGGGGTGCCAGTAGCACGCAACCAGCCTTATGCCGGCGGCCATATCGTGCGGACGCATGGCAAACCTGAGCGCGGAATCCAGGCTGTTCAGATCGAAATCGACCGGAGCTTGTACCTGGCATCCGACCGGACGCCGGACCGAGCCGCTGCCGCGCGGCTCGCGGACTGGTTCGCCAACCTGGTTGCGCGGGTGGCGCAGCCGGGCGACAATGTGCTCCCGCTCGCCGCGGAATAAAAAACCACCTCGTACCAAGGTACGAGGTGGCCAGGGTCCAGGGAGGACGCACCCGCGTCATGCGACGGGGCACTCGCCGTGATGGAAAGGGGGTAAACCATAACGGCGTGACACCAATCTAGGTGTTCCGCGCGCAGGTTACAAGAGCAGTGATTGCAAAAGAAAACTGGTCGGGGAGAGAGGATTCGAACCTCCGGCCCCTGCCTCCCGAAGACAGTGCTCTACCAGGCTGAGCTAC
>JBIQHE010000036.1:0-33776 GCA_044508875.1 Sphingomonadales bacterium
TCGGCGAGATCAAGAAGCCCGAGACGATCAACTACCGCACGTTCAAGCCCGAGCGCGACGGCCTGTTCTGTGCGCGCATCTTTGGCCCGATCAAGGATTATGAGTGCCTGTGCGGCAAGTACAAGCGCATGAAATACAAGGGCATCGTCTGCGAAAAATGCGGTGTCGAAGTCACCGTCACCAAGGTCCGCCGCGAGCGCATGGGCCATATCGAGCTCGCCGCGCCCGTCGCGCACATCTGGTTTTTAAAGTCGCTGCCCTCGCGCATCGGCCTCCTGCTCGACATGCAGCTGAAGCAGCTTGAGCGCGTCCTCTATTTCGAAGCCTATATCGTTCTTGAGCCGGGCCTGACCCCGCTTGAGAAGTTCCAGCTCCTGACCGAGGACGAACTCCTCGACGCGCAGGACGAATATGGCGAAGATGCCTTCTCGGCCGGTATCGGCGCCGAGGCGATCCGCGTGCTTCTCGAGAATCTCGATCTCGAACAGGAACGCGTCGACCTCATGGAAGAGCTCGCCACGACCAAGTCGGAGCTCAAGCCCAAGAAGATCATCAAGCGCCTGAAGGTTGTCGAGAGCTTCATCGAATCGGGCAACCGCCCCGAGTGGATGATCCTCGAAGTCGTTCCCGTGATCCCACCCGAGCTGCGCCCGCTGGTGCCGCTTGATGGCGGCCGCTTCGCGACGTCCGACCTCAACGACCTCTATCGCCGCGTCATCAACCGTAACAACCGCCTGAAGCGGCTCATGGAACTGCGCGCGCCGGACATCATCGTCCGCAACGAGAAGCGCATGCTGCAGGAAGCGGTCGATGCGCTCTTCGACAACGGTCGCCGCGGCCGCACGATCACGGGTGCCAACAAGCGCCCGCTGAAGAGCCTCTCGGACATGCTGAAGGGCAAGCAGGGTCGCTTCCGTCAGAATCTGCTCGGCAAGCGCGTCGACTATTCGGGCCGCTCGGTGATCGTGACCGGTCCCGAGCTCAAGCTGCACCAGTGCGGCCTGCCCAAGAAGATGGCGCTCGAGCTCTTCAAGCCGTTCATCTACGCGCGCCTTGACGCCAAGGGTCTCTCGATGACCCTCAAGCAGGCGAAAAAGTGGGTCGAAAAGGAACGCAAGGAAGTCTGGGACATCCTCGACGAGGTGATCCGCGAGCACCCCGTCCTCCTGAACCGTGCCCCGACTCTCCACCGCCTCGGCATCCAGGCGTTCGAGCCGGTGCTGATCGAGGGCAAGGCGATCCAGCTTCACCCGCTCGTTTGCGCCGCGTTCAACGCCGACTTCGACGGCGACCAGATGGCGGTCCACGTGCCGCTGAGCCTCGAGGCCCAGCTTGAAGCGCGCGTGCTGATGATGTCGACCAACAACATCCTCAGCCCGGCGAACGGAAAGCCGATCATTGTGCCCTCGCAGGACATGGTGCTCGGTCTTTACTATCTTTCGCTGGAACGCGAAGGCGAGCCGGGCGAGGGCATGCTGCTTGCCGACATGGCCGAGGTGCACCAGGCGCTCTACACGGGGGCGGTTACGCTGCACTCAAAGGTCATCAGCCGCGTTCCGCAGACCGACGAGGATGGCAACGAGTATCTGAAGCGGTTCGAGACGACGCCCGGCCGCATGCTGATCGGCGAATGCCTGCCGAAGTCACACACCGTGCCCTTCGACGTCGTCAACCGCCTTCTCACCAAGAAGGAAATCGGCGACGTGATCGACCAGGTCTATCGCCACACCGGTCAGAAAGAGACGGTCCTGTTCGCGGACGCCATCATGGCGCTGGGCTTCCGGCACGCGTTCAAGGCGGGCATTTCATTCGGCAAGGATGACATGATCATCCCCGCGTCGAAGGAAAAGCTGGTCGACGAAACCCGCGCGCTGGTGAAGGACTTCGAGCAGCAGTATCAGGATGGCCTGATCACGCAGCAGGAAAAGTACAACAAGGCGATCGACGCCTGGTCGCAGTGCGGCGACAAGGTCGCGAACGCGATGATGGAAGAAATCCGCGCGACGCCGAAGCTCGACGACGGCCGTCTCGCCCCGATCAACTCCATCTACATGATGGCGCACTCGGGTGCTCGTGGTTCGCAGGCCCAGATGAAGCAGCTTGCCGGCATGCGCGGCCTGATGGCCAAGCCGTCGGGCGAGATCATCGAGACGCCGATCATCTCGAACTTCAAGGAAGGCCTGACCGTTCTCGAGTATTTCAACTCGACCCACGGTGCGCGTAAGGGCCTCGCCGATACGGCGCTCAAGACGGCGAACTCGGGTTACCTCACCCGCCGTCTCGTCGACGTGTCGCAGGACTGCGTCGTGATCGAGGATGATTGCGGCACCGA
Source organism: Sphingomonadales bacterium (assembly GCA_044508875.1). Taxonomy (GTDB): domain Bacteria; phylum Pseudomonadota; class Alphaproteobacteria; order Sphingomonadales; family Sphingomonadaceae; genus Sphingopyxis; species Sphingopyxis flava_A. The sequence continues at coordinate 2,333 of JBIQHE010000036.1, forward strand.
GCGCGGCATGGAAATGCGCGCGATCGTGCAGGGCGGCTCGACGATCGCCTCGCTCGGCGAGCGTATCCTTGGCCGTACCACCCTCGAGGACGTCGCCGACAAGGACCGCAATGTCATCGCTCCGGTGGGCACGCTGCTCGACGAAGCGATGGTCGCGAAGATCGAGGAAGCCGAAGTGCAGGCGGTCAAGATCCGCAGCCCGCTGGTCTGCGAAGCGACCATGGGCGTCTGCGCCAAATGCTATGGCCGCGACCTCGCGCGCGGTACGCCGGTGAACATCGGCGAGGCCGTGGGCGTTATTGCCGCCCAGTCGATCGGTGAGCCCGGCACGCAGCTGACGATGCGGACCTTCCACATCGGCGGCGCGGCGCAGGTCAACGAGCAGTCGAACCTCGAGGCCATCTCCGACGGCACGATCGAATATCGCGACATGGCGACAATCGTCGACCAGCGCGGCCGCCGCCTGGCGCTGTCACGTTCGGGTGAGATCGCGGTCATCGACAGCGAGGGACGCGAACGTGCGACCCACAAGCTGCCCTATGGTGCACAGATCATGCACAAGGACGGCGAGAAGGTGAAGAAGGGCGACCGGATTGCCGAATGGGATCCGTTCACCATGCCGCTGATCACCGAAAAGAACGGTGTCGTGAAATATCAGGACCTGATCGATTCGAAGACGCTGATCGAGCAGGTCGACGAAGCGACCGGTATCGCGCAGCGTGTCGTGATCGAGTATCGCGCCGCTGGCCGCGGCAAGAAGGAAGACCTTCAGCCGCGCCTGACCCTGCTCGACGACGCTTCGGGTGAAGCTGCCCGCTATCTGCTCGCGGTCGGCACCATGCTGTCGGTCGAAGACGGCCAGGAAGTGCAGGCGGGCGACGTCCTCGCCCGTGTGACCCGCGAAGCGTCGAAGACGCGCGACATCACCGGCGGTCTGCCGCGCGTTGCCGAGCTCTTCGAAGCGCGTATTCCGAAGGACAATAGCGTTATCGCGAAAATCAGCGGCCGCATTGAATTCGTCAAGGATTACAAGGCGAAGCGCAAGATCGCGATCGTTCCCGAGGAAGGTGATCCGATCGAGTATCTGATCCCCAAGTCGAAGGTCCTCGAAGTGCAGGAAGGCGACTATGTGAAGCGCGGCGATGCGCTGATCTCGGGCTCGCCGAACCCGCACGACATTCTCGACGTCATGGGCGTCGAGGCGCTTGCCGAATATCTCGTCGCGGAAATCCAGGAAGTCTATCGACTCCAGGGCGTGAAGATCAACGACAAGCACATCGAGGTGATCGTTCGCCAGATGCTGCAGAAGGTCGAGATCACCGACGGTGGCGACACCACGCTGCTGCCGGGCGAACAGCTCGATTACCTGGAGATGATGGAATATAACGCAAAGCTGCCGAAGAACGCCAAGCCCGCTGAAGGGCGGCCGGTTCTCCTCGGTATCACCAAGGCAAGCCTGCAGACGCGCAGCTTCGTCTCGGCCGCGTCCTTCCAGGAAACGACCCGCGTTCTCACCGAAGCGTCGGTGCAGGGCAAGGTCGACTCGCTGATGGGGCTCAAGGAGAATGTCATCGTCGGCCGCCTCATCCCGGCGGGCACCGGCGCTGCCATGAACCGCGTCCGTGTCACCGCCTCGTCGAAGGATGCCGCGCTTCGCGCCGCCATGCGCGCCGCGAACCAGGAGCATCTGATCGCGCCGCAGACCGCGGCCGAGGAGCATGAGGCGGAACTGGCACAGGGCCCCGAAGCCGCGATGGGTGATGACCCGCTTGGCGCGGTGCAGGGCGAGGACTTCACGACCGACGACGTAATGGTCGATGAGCGCCCCGAGGGTGAAGGCGAGGAATAAGTACCTCGCGTCCACGCTGACGAAAGAAACAAGCCCCGCCGGTCCGTGACCTGGCGGGGCTTTTTCATGTCTGAATCCGTCTGGCTGCATCACCGGAAATTGCCGCCTCGGCCTGTTCACCGGCCTGGATGTGCGGGGCGATCGCCCCGCCGAAGGGCGTCCCGCTCACCGACGATGTTAAGGACGCCCCGCTACTCGCACGCCCCTTGCATCATGGCGCGGGCTGCAAGAAGCTCGCTTGCAGTCTTTACTGGCGAGCTGATTTCGGCCGGGGAGGCGATGCGCAGATTTACGGATCGACGCCGAAAACAGCGATCGGATCGGGCGGAAACTCGCTACGCAGCAGCTGGTCATCATGTCGCACCATCGGCGAATCCTCGGCGCCGAGCGCGGCGATGATGCCCGAAAATGGCTACGATTTTCGCGGAGTTGCCCGACTTTAGGGTCGGTGACCTTCTACTCCATGAAGAGCGGGTCCAACCTGCTTGCCGGATTTGAACATGCGATCGCAAGGGCGCGTTCGGACATTTTCGCGGCGCGGGAGGCCATATTTGGCGCGTCTTGATGTTTGCTGCTGCGTCTGGTTCTATGTCCTGGTTACGACATGGAGGGGCATGATGGTGATCACCAAAATAGTTCGAGATGCCGGATCTCGCCTTGGACGCTTGATACCGGGGGCTGCCCTCTTGGGGCTCGCTGGCGCGATGCCCACTTCGGCCGGCGCCGTTCCGCTCACCAGCTTCAAGGACCAGGGCGTCGACCATCTCTTTGGCAGCTATGCCCCGGGCGGGGACTGCGCGAAGCAGCCCAATGTCACCATCGACGAAAACGGCATGACATTCCGCGCCCTCGGGCAGGAACGACGGCCACCTCGTGTCGATTATGCCGTGAGCTTCTGGGGACAATATTATGACGGTATCATGGCCGTCTTCTACCCATTCCCGCTGAGCGACAGCGATTTGGGGCGCGTCCTGATGTATGTGAACGATGACGAGCGGCGCGGCGTTATCCGGTTCGAGGCTGACCTGCCACGCGGAAAGGCGGCAGAGCCGTTTCACGCCGCCTTTACAAATGGCGGTCTCTTCACGCTCTGCAAGGGCAGCGCCCCTGCCAAGGCTCCCTTTCCGGCACAACCGGCTTCCGCGGCCAAGGTTGAGGGCGTAGCGGCGGAATGGACCAATCTTGCTGGCCTCGTCGGGAAATTCCCCGGAAGCTATGCCAAGGACAATATCGATATCTTCGATCGGGGAGCGGTTGCAGCGGCGCTGAAAGCGCTGATGGGTGCCAAAATGTCGGTCCTTCAGACCAATCTTTCGGTCGTGGCGCCGCTCGGGCGCGCCGGCAATATCTATTATCTGACCGGCAATGCCCAGCACAAGGGCGGGGTGGAGCAGGCCTATGTGCTTATCGATCCCTCCCGCCGGGCGGTCGAAGTGGGGCTTTGGGAAAGGGGTAAGCTTACGGTCTATTCGCCCGCGAGGGCAGGACGATTGCCCCTCCCGCCTGCAGTCAGAACCATGCTCGACAATAGTCCGCCGGAGACGGCCGTACCCTTGCCCGGTACACCCTGGGAAGTGGTACCGGTCGCGGGGCGCGCCCCGCTCGCCTATGTGAGCGCTGCCGCCTCACCGACGATCGAATCGCTCGGACTTTATTGCGAGGGCGGGAAGCCGTTCATGGCCTTGCTGCTGACCAAGCCGCTTTCGGGCAATACGATGACCATGTCCTGGAATTTTTCGGGCCGGCTCGTCCATGTTCCGGTACGCCGCGCCAATTCTCAGGGCTTGCAGTGGATCGGCGGCGTCGCGGGAACCCAGCTCATTCCGCTGCTCATGCAGCAGCGCGGGACCGTGATGCTGCGGATCAACGGGCGGGACGAAGGCGAAGCATCGCTCACCGGTGCGCCCGCCGTCCTGCGCACGAGCCTCCGAGGATGCGCCGCCCTCTGAGCGGAACTGCTTCGGTTCCCCTCATCCATCATCTCGCTGCTTGCTCGGGGGAAGGCGGTTGTCGGCCGTAACCCGCTTCCAACCCGGTAACGGCGAATCTGCGCCGCTATTCCAGCTTTCTATGGCGAGAGACCGCGCGTCCGCTCGCTGTCTCCAAACGCGATTTTCATTGCGCGGCGCTTTCGGGATTGTGCCCTTAGTCTCTCGAACATATATACCTACGTTAACTAGGTCATAATAGATGGAGAGGGGCCAGCTATGTCGATGAAGACGAAGGGAGTTTCCGCGTTCGCAATCATTTCCAGCCTGGTTGCCCTGCAGGCGCAGGCAGCCGCAGCACAGGATGTCGATACGCCATCCGCACCAGCAGCGCGCGAAGATGGGGCCGGCATCGGTGAGATAATTGTCACCGGGCAGCGCAGGGCTTCGACCGTCCAGGACACTGCGGCCACGATCAGCGTCTTGAGCGCCGACGCGCTCGAGGCCACCGGCACCAATTCCAGCATGAGCCTGCAGTTCGCAACTCCGGGTGTGACCATTTCGCAGGACCTCGGGCTCCAGACCCAGATCTACATTCGCGGTATCGGCAGCAATCTCCAGGGGATTGCGACGGGAAACAGCGTCGCCACCTATGTCGACGGAGTCTATATTCCCAACAGTATCCAGAGCGCACAGCAGTTCACGGACATCGAGCGGGTCGAAGTTCTGAAAGGCCCGCAGGCGACGCTCTACGGCCGCAATGCCACAGGCGGCGCGATCATCGTCGTGTCGAGCGATCCCAAGTTCGAATATGGGGGTGCCGCGACCCTCTCCTACGGCAATTATGACGCGATTTCGGCGCAGGCGCGCGTGAACATACCGATCGTATCTGACCGTCTCGCGCTCAATCTCGCCGGGCAGGTCCGCTCGCGCGACGGATATGTGAAGAACCTCTTCACGGGCGCTGATATCAACTACGAGCGGGCGCGCGCCATTCGCGGCGCGTTGCGGGCGGTCCTCACTGACAATCTCGAGGTCGTGCTGCGCGCCGATTATACCTATTCGGTTGCAAGTGATGTCTACAAGCTTTTCCCCCGGACCGCGTCCTATTACTACACGCCCCCGAACACCATCGCAGACCAGACACCCGGTCCGATGTTCTTCTCACCCAACCCCCGCGAAGTCTATTATGACGTCGACCCGCGCAATCCGGCCAAGGATCGCGGCTACTCGGCGACCTTGCGCTGGCAAACGCCGATCGGCCAGCTGACCTCGGTGACGAGCCGCCGCAATTTCGACGCTGGCCCGATTTTTGCCGACAGCGACCAGGTGCCGACGCTCTCGATCGCCTTCAACGCCAAGATCAATACTCTGGGATCGCTCCAGGGGTCCGATTCCTATTACCACGACACCTATCTTGCGACTGACTTCGAGGGTCCGTTCAACCTGATCGTCGGCGGCAATTATTTCCACGACAAGGAATATGCGCTCGATCGTGCCACCATCACCAAGTCCAACGCCTTTTCGAAGGTGAATGCCTGGTCCGCCTACACCGACGCGACATTCGACATCTCGGACCAGTTCCGACTTGTCGCGGGCGTGCGCTATTCGAAGGAAACGAAGAGCTACACGCGCGACACGTTGAACGTCGTCACCGAGGCGGTCACAAGCACCGCGAGCAATCGCAAGTCCTTTGAAAGTACCAATCCGCGCTTCGGCATCGAATGGCGTCCTTCGCCGGGGACCCTGGTCTTCGCCACAGCGACCAGCGGCTTCAAGAGCGGCGGCTTCAATCCGACCATCCCGGGCAACGACTTCAACCCCGAGAAGGTCTGGTCCTATGAAGGGGGCGTCAAGACACGTCTGTGGGACAATCGTCTTCGCCTCGCAGCCTCGGGCTTCTATTATGATTATTCCGACATCCAGGTGCTCCAATATATCACCATTCTGCAGGGCACGCCGCCGGTCGCAACGCTGGTGCAGAACATCACCAACGGCGCTTCGGCCAAGGTGTGGGGCATCGACGTCGATGCCGATCTCAAGGTCACTGACAATTTCACCTTCGGGGCTGCCGTTTCGTGGCTGAACACCGAGTTCGGATCGACGAGCTTCTGCGATCCGCTGGTCGGTTCCTGCACCGCGACCAATCCCGCGGACCGGCCCTTCGTCAACGTCAAGGGCAACCCGCTCACGCGCGCGCCAAAATGGTCGGTCAATCTCAATGCGGACTACACTATTCCGCTGGCCGATGGCGACATACGCCTGCGCGCCAATGCGGCCTATCGTGACCGCGTCTATTACACCGTCTTCAAGAATGATTACTATTCAGGCGACCCCTATTGGCTGCTCGGTGCTTCGCTCCGTTACGAGACGAAAGATAAATGGTTCATCGAAGCCTATGGTCACAACCTGACCAACAAGCTCGCGATCACCAATATCATCGCCAGCGCCCCGGTCCGCAATTCTGCCACTGGCGCGCTTCTCATCGGGTCGCCGGCGACATTCGAGCGCTACGCGCCGCCACGGACCTATGGTTTCCGCATCGGGTTCGAATATTGATGTGCGGCGCTCGCCTGGCGCTGACCGGATAATCGGCGATGCACGATCAACCGACGTCTGAAGGCCAGTCGCACGACGTGCCCCTGCGGGCCTGGGTGGGACTGGCCATCCTCCTGCTCATCAGTCTTGTCGCCTTTCTCGATCGCCAGATCATTTCGCTCATGGTCGGGCTCATCAAGGCCGATCTCGGGATAAGCGACAGCCAGATCGGCCTCCTGCAGGGAGCGGCCTTCGGACTTGCCTATCCGCTTTTCGCCATTCCCTTCGGCTATGCCTCGGACCGTTTCTCGCGGCGGTGGGTGATTTTCGTCGGCATGGTCTTCTGGTCACTCGCGGCCATGGCCAGCGGGCTCGTCGGCAGCTTCTCCACATTGCTTGCTGCACGCGTCGGGGTCGGGATCGGCGAGGCGGCGCTCGCACCGGCGGCACTCTCGCTACTCGGCGACAGTTTTCCGCGCCATCGCCTCGCAACGGTCATGTCGATCTTCACGGCAGGATCGCTGCTCGGCAGCGGCGCGGCGCTTGCGATCGGAGGGGCGGTCATCCACTGGGCCGGGCAGGGGCTCGACCTCCCGGTTCTAGGTCATCTCGCGCCATGGCAGGTTGCCTTCGTCGTGACCGGTCTGCCCGGCGTTTTCATCGCGCTGCTCGTTTTTCTTGTCCCCGAGCCGCAACGCAAGCGCGACGCCGCGAGCGCTCGCGCCAATGTCTCGTGGGGCGAGCTCTTCACCTATATGCGCCGGCACGCCCGCTTTCTTTCCTGCTATATCCTCGGCTTTGCCTCGCTGCAGGCAGCGACCTGGGCGAGCCTCGCGTGGCTGCCGACCGTGATCCAGCGCAGCTACGGCTGGTCGGTGGTCCAGGTCGGCGCCACGCTGGCCATCTTCACCGTCGCGATCGGTCTGCCCGGCCAGATCGGCAATGGCATGATCGTCGACCGCTTGTTCGGGCGCGGCTGGGATGACGCCCATCTTCGCTATTATGTCGGCGCCTCGCTCGTCGCTGCACTTTGCGGAGTGCTCGCCCCGCTCGCCGCGACGCCCTACATCTATCTCCTGATTATCATCCCGTTGAAATTCGCGATGAATTTCGGCGGGGTCCAGGCCGCTACCGTCCAGGTTATCACCCCCAGCGCGATGCGCGGTCGCATGGCTGCCATCATGGGAACAATCGCTGCGACCCTTGGCGGAACCGCAGGCCCGTCGGTGATTGCGCTCTTCACCGACAACCTGTTCCGCGACGATAAGATGGTCATCTGGTCGCTCGCGCTCACCAATGCCATCTTCATGCCGCTTGCCGCGATTCTTTTCTGGTTCGGCATGAAGCCGATGCGGGCCGCCGTTGCCGAAATGCGCGCCCAGACATGAACAAGGCCAAACGCAGGCGGCGAGGATGACCACGTCATGACAAAGCTTCGTACTCTCTCCTTTGGCGCCCTTCCTGCCAAGGCGCCCGAGCCGCGGCCGATGGGAGCATTACTCACCTACCAGGCCGAGCGCGATCCCGATGCACCCGCGCTCACATTCAAGGGCGTGACGATAACGCGGGCCGAACTCGATGCGCGCGCCAACCGGCGCGCGCGCGCGCTGGCCGCACTCGGCGTGGGGGCGGGGGACTATGTCACGATCGGACTGGCCAACGGCCCCGAGTATCACGAGACGGCCTTCGCAATCTGGAAACTGGGCGCGATCCCAGCGCCCGTCCCGCACAAGCTTCCGGACGCTGAACTCCGCGCAATCGTCGACCTCGTCCAGCCGAAACTCGTCATCGGCTTCAACGAGGAGCGACTGCCCGGCCGTGCCATCCTGCGCGAAGGGTTCGTCCCCGATGTCTCTCTTTCGGATGCACCGCTTCCCGAGGTGATTTCGCCGCACTGGAAGGCGATTACCAGTGGCGGCAGCACTGGGCGTCCGAAGGTCATCGTCGACCGTCAGCCCTCCGTCTTCGATCCTGAATTGCCGCGGCTGGGCATGGAGATTGACGACATCATTCTCAACCCGGCGCCGCTCTACCACAATGCACCTTTCGGCTACACCCACATGGCGCTCTGCTGGGGCGCGCATGTCGTCGAGATGGAGAAGTTTGACGCCGCCGAAGCGCTGGCGCTGATCGAGAAGCACCGCATCAAATGGGTCTATCTCGTACCGACCATGATGAGCCGGATCGCGGCGCTGCCCGATGAGAAGCGACTTGGCTTCGACCTCTCATCGGTGGAGATGGTCCTGCACATGGCGGCCGCCTGTCCGGTTTGGCTCAAGGAGAAATGGATCGACTGGCTTGGCCCCGACCGCATCTTTGAACTCTATGCCGGTACCGAGGTCATCGGTGGAACCACCATCTCGGGGCGCGAGTGGCTTGAGCACAAGGGGTCCGTCGGGAAGATCACGCCCGAGACCGCCCGGATTCTCGACGAAGCGGGGCAGGATTGTGCGGCGGGCGAGGTCGGTGAAATTTTCTTCCGTCCGCTCGCCGGGCAGGGGAGCACCTACCGCTATATTGGCGCCAGCGCGAAGGCGGTCGGCGACTGGGAAAGCTATGGGGACATGGGCTGGCTCGACAGTGACGGCTATCTCTATCTCGCCGACCGGCGGACCGACATGATCGTCACCGGCGGTGCCAACGTCTATCCAGCAGAGGTCGAGGCTGCGCTCGATCAGCATCGCGAGGTGGCCTCGAGCGTCGTGGTCGGGCTGCCCGACGAGGACCTTGGTCACCGCATCCACGCAATCATCGAACCGCGCGGCGGCGCGCAATCGATCGACGCCGCTGACCTCGTCCGTTTCGCCTCGGGACTGCTCGCACGCTACAAGCTGCCCTACAGCTACGAGATCGCGCCGGGGCCGCTGCGCGACGATGCCGGCAAAGTCCGGCGGTCTGCGCTGCGCCAGCAATGTATCGATCGCCTCGCGCGCGGCGAAAGCTTTGCCCCGCTGCGATAAGCGTCAGGCACGTTCGTTTTGCTGGCAGCAGGGATCATGACAAGGAAAGGATAGTCGATGCTCGAGACCCTCACCGGCCCGTGGCAGATCCCCGAACAGCTGCGTTCGCGCTGGCGGGACCAGGGCTATGGCGAGGACAGGTCGCTTGCCGCGATCATGGCCGCGGCCGCGGCCGATTACGGCGCGGTGCCGCTTGAAATCGTCTCGGAAACCAACCCGTCGTCGAGCTCGCTCGCCGACATTCACCGCGCCGGGTTGAAGCTTGCCGGGACGATGGAAAGCCTCGGGGTCCGTCAGGGCGACGTCATCGCGATGCAAATGCCCAATTGCGCGGAAAATGCGATCATCCTGCAAGCCGCAGCAGCGCTTGGATGCGCGATCCTGCCGATCGTCCACATCCTGGGTCCGGCCGAGCTTGCTTTCATCCTCAGCGACAGCGGGGCGCGGATATTTTTCACGCCCGACCGCTGGAAGGCGATCGATTTCCTGGATCGGGCAGCGAAGATCGACCCCCGTCCGGAGGACCTCATCCATATTGTCGTCGGCGAGACCGCGGCCCCGGGTGCGCTGCTCTGGCGCGATCTTCCCGAGGCCGAGATGACCCCGCGCGAGATTTCACCCGACGCGACAGCACTGCTTCTCTACACGTCAGGGACCACGGGTCGTCCCAAGGGTGTCTGCCACAGCAGCCGCACCATCCACGGCGAGATTTCAGCGCAGGCCTCACTCCGCGCAGAAGGCGGATCGGTGCTCGGTCCCTGGCCGGCGGGCCATATCGCGGGCACATTGAGCCTGCTGGTCCATGCGCTTCTCGGGCGCCACACGCTTGTGATGGAAAGCTGGAACGCGGCGGTCGCAGCGGAGCTCATCGAGCGATATGCGATCACCCAGACCTCGGGCACCCCTTTTCATCTCTCGGGCCTGCTCGAAGCGGCAGCGCGCGACGAACGTTCGCTGGCAAGCCTTGAGCAATATGTCGTCGGTGCCACCGTGGTCCCGCCCTCCCTCGTCGAACTTGCCGAAAAGGCAGGAATCCGGTGCTGCCGCTGTTATGGCTCTACCGAGATGCCGACCGTCAGCCAGTGCGAGCCCCAGGATAGTCTCGAGAAGAGACTGGGAACCGACGGCCGACTTGCACCGGGCGCCGAGGCGCGCATCGTCGACGATAACGGCCGCGACCTGCCCGCCGGTACTCCGGGGGAGGTGGCAGTGCGCGGCCCTGACCGCTTCGTGCGCTACCTTCGCGAGGAGGATAATGAAGGTGCGTTTCTCGACGGTGGCTGGTTCCTCACCGGCGATATCGGTGTCCTCGACGCTGAGGGTTATCTCACGATTACCGACCGGAAGAAGGACATTATCATTCGCGGGGGCGAGAATCTCGCCTCGCGCGAGATCGAGGACTTGTTGCTCCTCGTTGAAGGCGTCGCCGAGGCCGCGGTTGTAGGGGCGCCCGATGCGCGCCTCGGCGAACGCGTCTGCGCCTTTGTCGTACCTTCTGGGCAGCAGGACATCGACATCGCCCTCATCGCACGGACGTTCGAGAGGATGGGCGTCGCGCGCCAGAAGACACCAGAGGAACTCATTGTCGTCGATGCCTTGCCGCGAAACATTTCGGGAAAGGTGCTGAAGACCGATCTGCGCCGGCGCCTCTCGCAGCGCGGCTAATCAGCTCGCTCCCATCGCATGCCGGGCATCAGGCTTGCAGGGCGGCCACTCTTTCATGGCCGATGGGGAAGATTTTTGCCGTCACCAACAGGATCAGGCGAGCGCGCGCCCCGGGAAGGCGACTATTGGAGCGGTTCCGACCGTTTGCCAGATGATGTCGGACCTCAGGCCGACGTCACGGCGAGCCCGCGTTGCACCCCGGGCCGGGCGAGACCAGCGCCGAGCCACCGCTGGACGTGGCTGAAACGGTCGAAACCGACAATCTCGCGCGCTTCATAAAAGCCGATCAGATTGCGGACCCACCCGAGCAGCGAGATGTCGGCGATGCTGTAATCATCTCCCATCACCCACGTCCGTTCGGCCAGCCTTGCGTCGAGCACCCCTAGCAGGCGCGCGGATTCGGCCGCATAGCGGTCACGGGGGCGCTTGTCCTCATAATCCTTGCCGGCGAATTTGTTGAAGAAGCCGAGCTGCCCGAACATCGGTCCGACGCCGCCCATCTGCCACATCAGCCACTGGATTGTCTCGTAACGCGCGTTGGGATCGGCGGCGATAAATTGTCCCGTCTTGTCGGCAAGATAAATCAGGATCGCACCCGATTCGAAGAGCGCGAGCGGTGTGCCATTCGGCCCGTCGGGGTCGAAGATCGCGGGGATCTTGCCATTGGGATTGAGCGCGAGGAAAGCGGGGTCATGGCTTTCATTTGCCATTATGTCGATGCGGTGCGGCTCATAGGCGAGGCCCGTCTCCTCGAGCATGATGCCGACTTTCACGCCATTGGGAGTTGGCGCTGAAAAGAGCTGGAGACGATCAGGATGCTCGGCCGGCCAGCGCCCGAAAACGGGATGCGTCATGCATCTTTTTCCCGCTTCACCTGCTCGTGATGCCGGATCACCTCGTCAATGATGAAGCGCAGGAATTTCTCGCTGAACTCGGGGTCGAGGTCCGCATCGCGCGCGAGGCGGCGCAGGCGTTCGATCTGCCGCGCCTCGCGGTCGGGGTCCGCGGGGGGCAGGTCCATCGTCGCCTTTAGCTCACCGACCGCCTTCGTCACTTTGAAGCGTTCGGCGAGCATATAGACGAGCGCGGCGTCGATATTGTCGATGCTCTGGCGGTAACGGCTCAACTGGTCGTCCATCGGGCGGGCGGCTCCTCTCGTTCGCGGCACGCTTGGCACTGCAAAGGGGGCGCTGGCAAGCCGAAAGTCGTTGCAAATTGCCCCTCACGCGGCCAAGGGATCGCTCGCCATGACTGCGGAAATCCATCAGCTCCACGGGGATCGCTCGCCCTCGCTCGACCCGATGATGGCGCTTGTCGCCGCCGACATGAACGAGGTGAATGCGGTCATTCTCGACCGCATGCAGTCCGAGGTCCCGCTGATCCCCGAGCTCGCAGGGCATCTCATAGCAGGCGGAGGCAAACGGATGCGTCCGATGCTGACGCTGGCGTGCGGGCAATTGCTCGACTATCCGGGACACCGGCACTGCAAGCTCGCCGCCGCGGTCGAATTCATCCATACCGCGACGCTGCTCCACGACGATGTCGTCGACAAATCGGGCCTGCGCCGTGGGCGGCAGACCGCGAACATGATCTGGGGCAACAGTGCCTCGGTGCTCGTCGGCGACTTTCTCTTCAGCCGCGCCTTCGAGGTAATGGTCGAGGACGGATCGCTGAAGGTGCTCAAGATCCTCTCGCGCGCCTCGGCCGTGATTGCCGAAGGCGAGGTCAACCAGCTCTCGGCTCAGCGCCGGATCGAGACGAGCGAAGACCAGTATCTTGCGATCATCAACGCCAAGACCGCGGAGCTCTTCGCCGCGGCGTGCAAGATCGCGGCCGTGGTCGCCGAGCGCGACGAGGCCACCGAGGCGGCACTCGACGCCTATGGCCGCAACCTCGGCATCGCATTCCAGCTGGTCGACGATGCGATCGACTATGTGTCCGACGCCGAGACGATGGGTAAGGGCGTCGGTGATGATTTCCGCGATGGCAAGGTAACACTGCCGGTCATCCTCGCCTATGCGCGCGGGAGCGCGGAGGAACGCGAATTCTGGAAGCAGGCGATCATTGGTCACCGCGCCTCTGACGTGGACCTTGGCGAGGCAAAAGCGCTGCTGCTCAAGCATGATGCAATCGCCGACACACTCGCGCGGGCGCGCCACTACGGCCAGCGCGCGGTCGACGCGATCGGCGGCTTCCGCGCGAGCCAGGCCAAGGCGGCGTTGACCGAAGCCGTCGCCTTCGCGGTCGCCCGCGCCTATTGAGGAAGCGATGGTCGCCGCGCGCCAGCCGCTTCCTATCGACACCGTCCTGCCCGATATTCTCGCGGCGCTGACGCTGAAGCCCAATGTCGTCGTCGTTGCGCCTCCGGGCGCGGGCAAGACCACACGCGTCGCGCCGGCGATCCTCGACCAGCCATGGTGCATGGGCGCGGTGTGGCTGCTCTCGCCGCGTCGCCTCGCGGCGCGCGCGGCGGCTGAACGCATCGCCGAGGAATTGGGCGAGGAAGTGGGAGGGCTCGTCGGCTATGCGACGCGGCTCGACAGCAAACAGTCGCCGGCAACGCGCCTCCTCGTGATGACGCCGGGGCTGTTTCGCACCCGTATTCTGGCCGACCCCGAGCTTGACGGGGTGAGCGCCGTCCTTTTCGATGAGGTCCACGAGCGAAGCCTCGACGGTGATTTCGCGCTCGCGCTCGCGATCGACGCGCAGCAGGGACTGCGCGATGACCTTCGCCTCATTGCCATGTCGGCAACGCTCGACGGCGCGCGCTTCGGGGCACTTCTCGGCGATGCGCCCCTCGTCAAGAGCGAGGGCAAAAGCTGGCCGCTCGACCTGCGTCACATCGGCCGCCGACCCGAGGACCGGCTCGAGGCGAGCCTTCTCGCCGCGGTGCGCCAGGTGCTCGCCGACGAAGCCGAGGGCGACATGCTCGCTTTCCTGCCTGGCGCCGCCGATATTGAGCGCGCGGCGACGGCGGTCGAGAACGCGCGGCTGCCCCTCGTCGTCCACCGCCTCCACGGAGAGATCGATCCCGCGGTGCAGCGCAAGGCGCTCGTTCGCGACCCCGAAGACCGGCGCAAGCTGATTCTTGCGACGAGCATTGCTGAAACCAGCCTCACCATCGACGGGGTGCGTATCGTCATCGACGCTGGCCTCTCCCGCCGTCCGCGCTTCGACAAGGCGGCCGGGATCGCGCGGCTCGTTACCGAGCGGGCGAGTCAGGCGTCGGCGACCCAGCGTGCGGGCCGCGCGGCGCGGCAGGGTCCGGGGGTTGCCTATCGCCTGTGGGAAGCGCCTGCGACCGCGGGCATGCCGCCCTTCGACCCGCCCGAGATCCACGAGAATGACCTGATGCCCGTCGTCCTCGACTGCGCGAGCTGGGGGATCGTCGATCCGCGCCAGCTCGGGTGGCTCGATCCGCCGTCGCCTGCCGCGATCAGCGAGGCGAAGGCACGACTGATCGCGATCGGCGTGCTCGGCGAGGATGGGCGGATCACCGCGCACGGCAAGGCGCTCGCCGCGGTGCCGCTGCCCGTGCCGCTCGCGCACATGCTGCTCGATGCCGCCGCCGCGGGCGAGGGCGAGCTTGCAGCCCGGCTCGCGGTGCTCCTGACGGAGCCGGGGCTGGGGGGGCGCGGGGTCGATGTCGAGGCGCGCCTGCAGCGCTGGCGCAGCGCAAAGGGCGAGCGCAGCGAAGGTGCGTGGCGGCTCGCACGGCGACTTGCGAGCCTTGGCGAACGCCTCGCGGCGAGCGGCGATCAGCGCCCCGCGCGCTCGATTGGAGGCTGGATCGCCACTGCCTGGCCCGACCGCGTTGCCCGCGCGCGTTCGGGACAGCGCGGGGGATATCTGAGCGTCGGCGGGCGCGCCTATCGGCTTGACCCCGCCGATCCGCTTGCGAACAGCGAATGGCTCGCCATCGCCGATGCACAGGGGCATGCAGCGGGGGTACGCATTCTTGCCGCTGCGCCCGTCGGCGCGAGCGAGGTCGAAGCGCTGTTTTCCGACCGGATCATCGTCCACGCCGCTAGCCGTTACGATGCGGCGAGCGACCGCGTGGACCATCGCCGCGAACGACGGCTCGGCGCGATCGCATTGGCGAGCGGCAAGTCGGGGCGCGGCGAGGGGGTCGAGGATGACGTCGCGGTGCGCCTCGCCGCCGTACGCGACAAGGGGCTCGGTCTGATCGGCTGGGGACCGGCGTCGCAGGCGCTGCGCCAGCGTGCATCCTTCGCGGGGCTCGATATACTGTCTCCCGGGGCGCTCGCCGACAGCCTTGACCTCTGGCTCGCCCCGCTGCTTTCCGAAAGCCGGGGACTGCGCGATCTTCCCGACCGCAAATTGGTCGAAGCGCTCATGGGTCTTCTCGACTGGCCCGCGCGCCAATTGCTCGAAAAGCGCGCACCCGCTGACTATGCGACCCCGGCAGGTAGCCGCCATCCCATCGACTATGGCGCCGAGGGCGGTCCGACAGTGAGCGTGCGGGTGCAGGAGCTATTTGGTCTCGCGCGCCACCCGAGCGTCGGCGAGCCGCCGATGCCGCTCGTTCTCGCGCTGACCTCACCCGCCCATCGCCCGATCCAGACGACGCGCGACATCGAGGGCTTCTGGCGCGGCAGCTGGCACGATGTGGCGCGCGAGATGCGCGGCCGCTATCCGAAGCATAGCTGGCCCGAGGATCCTGCGACCGCGCGGCCGACCCTGCTCACCAAGGCCGCGCAGGCCCGCCGCGACGCGCAATAGCCCCTTTCCGCACCGACTTTGAGCGGCTAAGGCGGCGGCAGAGGCAGCACTTACGAGGACGAGCGATGAAAGCGCGGATTTTCCAGAAACCCAAGAATGCCATGCAATCCGGCCGCGCCGGAACGCAGCGCTGGATCCTGGAATTCGCGCCGGCCGAGCCTCGCAGACCCGACCCGCTGATGGGCTGGGCAGGGAGCGGCGACACGCGCCGGCAGATCCGCCTCGGTTTTGCGACCCGCGAGGCGGCGCTCGCTTATGCGGAGCGCAACGGGATAGAGGCCGAGGTCGTGCCGACCCCCGCCCGGACATTGAAGATCCAGGCCTACGCCGACAATTTCCGCTAGGCGATCAGACGTCGGCGTCGGGCTGCAGCAGCTTGTGCAGGTGGACGACGACATATTTCATTTCGGCGTCGTCGACGGTGCGCTGCGCGGCAGCGCGCCAGGCCTTTTCCGCGGATTTATAATCAGGGAATAGCCCGACGACGTCGAGCGCGCTGAGATCGACGAAATCGAGGCCCTGCGGATCGCTGACGCGTCCGCCGAAAACGAGGTGCAATTTGCTCATGATGCTGTCCTTGGCGCAGTGCGCGGGGGAGGAATGCGGCGCCCCCTAACAGCGCTGCGCCTTTGCGGCAAGCAGATCAATCTTCCTTGCCGTTCGACTTGGGCAGTAGCGCACCGAGGAGCGCGCCAATCGCGGCGGCCCCGGCGACGAGTGTCATCGGCTGCTTCTCAGCGACGTCCTTGAGCTTCCCGCGCGCGCGCTTCGCCTGCGCTTTTCCCTTTTCATAGGCATGACCCGCCGCCTCGCGGGCAGCGTCAGCCTGCTCGCGGCCCTTCGCCGCCAGCTCGCTGGTCGCCTCGCGGGCGCGGTCATAACCTTCGTGCAGCCGCGCGCGCGCCGCCTCGGCGGTTGCCTTGGCGCTGTCAGCGGTCTTCTCCGCAAATTCGGTCGCCTTGACGCGCGTCTCGCGCGCGGTTTCACTGAGGGGCTTCATTCACTTCCTCCAAGGGGGTTTCGGCTTCATCGGCCGTTTCTTCGCCTGATTGCGACGGGTGCAGATGAGCAAGGGCGCCATCGGCAAGGTCGCGAAGTTTGCGGCCGAGGCGCGGAACATGCTCCTTGATCGGCTCGCGGAACAGCCAGGCGAGGCCCGCCGCAGCCGCAAGGGCGATCGGCAGGCGGTTCTCGCGAAACTGCTCGCGCACCGTATGCGCCGCATCGTCCACCTTTTCGCCGACCCGATATTTGCCGCGATCGAGCAGCGACTTCGGCTTCAGCGCGTCGCCGGCGACGTGGAGCTTGCGCCTGAGTTCGGCGCGCTGGATCATCGACCGGCGCGCTGCGTTGATGAGGCGGGTTCGGGATGGCTGCATCAATCGTCTCCCCGCGCGAGCAAATCGTCCCGGAACGCCGCCTTGACGTCATCGAAACGCATACGCGCGCGCCAGGCAGCGAAGCCCGCGAGAAGCAGCAACGCCGCCACCACGATCAGTGTCGCGAGAAGCGGGCCGACATGCTGCGCGAGGACCAGAATCGCGCCGAACGCGAGCGCGAGCATTGAAACGAGGAGCGCGCAGGCACCGACGAAGCCCCATGCCGAGGACCAGACGGTCCCATGATAGGCAAGCGCGCCGCGCGCCTTGAAGAGCGCCACTTCGGCTTCCGCGGCCGCGCGCAGATCATCGACGACGTCGCCGACGATCTTGTCGAGCGGGACCGGGGGCGGAGTAACGGGGCGCCCGCCCGGCGCATAGCCGTGACTCACGCCATCGAAGCCATGCTCGGGAGGCGGCGGGGTGTCGGGTGCGGGGGACGACAAGGGATCAACCGTTGTTCGATCCGCCCTTCAGCATGCGCGCGAGCACGAAACCGAGCACCGCGGCAGCACCGACGGCGACCGCCGGGCTTTTCTTGACAAAGTCGCGCGTCGAGGCGGCGAGTTCATCGAGATCTTTCTGGTCGAGCGTCGAGGCAAGGCCTGCCACGGTCGAGGCGGCCGAGCGGGCATAGTCACCATATTGCTTGCCGAACTTGGTGTCGACGGTGCCGGCGCTGTCCTCAAGCATCTTGGCGAGGCTTCCGACGGCCTCGGCGGCCTTGTCCTTGCCGCGCGACGCCGCATCACGCGCCTTTGCAGACGCCTGGTTTGCGAGCGTCGATGCTTCGTCCTTCAAGGAGGCAGCCTTCTTCGACGCTTCGGACTTGATGGTCTGGCGCGTCGCGGCGAGTTGATCGCGGATCGGGCGCTCCTTCTCGGCGCTCACGCTCGCCGGCTTGACCGCGGGAGCCGCCTTCGTCGCGCCAACCTTCGCGGGCGACTTGGCACGGGGTGCGGCGGCTTTCTTCGGGGCGGGGGTTGCGGCCTTTGCCATCATCTTGTCCTCTTCTCGTTCCGGGCGTCACGCCTGCCGGTCGTGCGCATCCCTTTTTGGTCCTGTCCGAATATATAGCAAGGCGCGCCCAATGGTTCCATAGGGCCGCAAAATTCCTATCCGTCTTGCGCTCTCAGGCCGCCGCCGATAACAGGCACGCGCCCTTTCATCCGGCCCGTTCGCGGCCCTTCAGCAGGACCTTTTTCCATGACCGCCATCATCGACATTCACGGCCGCGAAATTCTCGACAGCCGCGGCAACCCCACCGTCGAAGTCGATGTATTGCTCGAGGACGGCAGCTTTGGCCGCGCCGCGGTTCCCTCGGGCGCCTCGACCGGTGCGCATGAGGCAGTCGAACTGCGCGACGGCGACAAGGCGCGCTATCTCGGCAAGGGGGTGACCAAGGCGGTCGATGCGGTGAACAGCGAGATCGCCGACGCGCTGATCGGCCTCGACGCCGAGGACCAGCGCGAGATCGACATGGCGATGATCGACCTCGACGGCACGCCGAACAAGGGCCGCCTCGGCGCCAATGCGATCCTCGGCGTGAGCCTTGCCGCCGCGAAGGCTGCGGCCGATGCGCGAGGGCTGCCGCTCTATCGTTATGTCGGCGGCGTCTCGGCGCGCACGCTTCCCGTGCCGATGATGAACATCATCAATGGCGGCGAACATGCCGACAATCCGATCGACGTCCAGGAGTTCATGATCATGCCAGTGGGTGCCGGCAGCATCGCGGAAGCGGTGCGCTGGGGAAGCGAGATCTTTCATACGCTCAAGAAAGGCCTGTCGGCAAAGGGGCTCGCTACCGCGGTCGGCGATGAGGGCGGTTTCGCGCCGAACCTCGCCTCGACCCGCGACGCGCTCGATTTCATCGCCGCATCGATCGACCAGGCCGGCTTCAAGCTCGGCAGCGACGTGGTCCTCGCCCTCGACTGCGCTGCAACCGAATTCTTCCGCGATGGCAAATATGAAATCAGCGGCGAGAAGCTGTCGCTGACGCCAGAGCAAATGGCCGAATATCTTGCTGCCCTCGTCAACGACTATCCGATCAAGTCGATCGAGGACGGAATGAGCGAGGATGATTTCGCGGGCTGGAAGGCGCTCACCGACCTCATCGGCGACAAGTGCCAGCTCGTTGGCGATGATCTCTTTGTTACCAACCCGGCGCGGCTGGAGGAAGGTATCAAGACCGGACTTGCGAACTCGCTGCTCGTCAAGGTCAACCAGATCGGCACCCTCAGCGAAACCCTCGACGCGGTCGATATGGCGCACCGCGCCCGCTACACGGCGGTGATGTCGCACCGTTCGGGCGAGACCGAGGATTCAACGATCGCCGACCTCGCGGTCGCGACCAACTGCGGCCAGATCAAGACCGGGAGCCTCGCTCGTTCCGACCGGCTTGCGAAATATAACCAGCTCATCCGGATCGAGGAGGAATTGGGCGACATGGCGCGTTACCC
The DNA here is from genome assembly GCA_044508875.1 of Sphingomonadales bacterium. GTDB lineage: Bacteria > Pseudomonadota > Alphaproteobacteria > Sphingomonadales > Sphingomonadaceae > Sphingopyxis > Sphingopyxis flava_A. Next base: position 21,854 of record JBIQHE010000036.1, read on the forward strand.
GGGGCTTGCGATTTTCGGCTGATCACCAAAAGGGTCGCGGGGGTTGCGAACGCCCCCGCGATCGCTACGTCTGAGCCCTCGATAAGCGAACGGGGGTTTGCTGATGAAGGAAGGCGCACCGGCGGCCGTGCGGTCGCGGCTCTTCTTGAGCCTCGCATGGGTCGGGGCAGCGGCAGCCTTGCTCGGGTTCGCCAAGACCTTCTTTCATCCGCTGTTCACTGGAAGTTTCCGGGCGCATCCCCTGGTTTATGCGCATGCCGCTTTCTTGTTCGGCTGGGTTGCCTTTTTCTTGACCCAGACTTGGCACATTCATCGGCGGAGGCTGGACCGGCACCGGCGACTGGGCTGGATGGGAGCGCCCATCGCCGCAGGGGTCTTCGCCTCGACCATTGCCGTCGCGACGCTGGCGGCGCGGCGGACGGCGGCGGCTGGTGATCTGGGTGCCGCGCAGGGCGAATTGTTGGTGGTCCAGCTCGAGATGGCCGTCTTCGCGGCACTTGTTGGGGCTGCGATCCATTTTCGCCGCCGCCCTGATTTTCACAAGCGGCTCATGCTGCTTGCATTTATCGGTTCACTCGGCCCCGCCTGGTTTCGCTTCCGTCATTATTTCCCGCAGGTCGGCAATCCGCTCTTCCTCTACTCGGTGCTCCTCGCGGACTCGTTGATCCTGATCGCAATGCTCGCCGACGCGCGGCGATACGGGCGCCCGCATGGCATCTATGTGCTGGTCGGCGGTGCTATGGTGGCGCTGCACCTCGTGGAGGTCTTCGCTTTCGCTTCATCGCCCTTTCAAGCAGTGGCCGCGGCAGTTGCGGGTCCAATGCTCTGAACTCGCCGCATCCCGCTTGACGCCGCGAATCAACTCTGATTCAAGGCTCCAATGACGCAGCGCCACAAAGTGCGAAAATCGGTGAGCCGGGCCATTGGTCCGACCATTGCGGTGATCGCGGTGGCGGCGATGATCGGATATATTATTTGCGGTCCAACCGGCCTCTATGCATGGGGCGACTATAGTCAGTCGGTCGAGAAGAAGCGCGTCGTGCTGAGCGAGCTTACCAAGAAGCAGAACGAGCTGCAGAACCGGGTCAATCTGCTCGATCGCCGGCGTGTCGACCCGGATCTGGCCGATGAATATGTGCGCGAGAAGCTCGGCGTGATGCACCCTGACGAAATCGCCATTCCGATGGACGGGGCCGAGAAGCCCTGAGCCGGGCTGGCTCGCGCGATGCGGGCTCCCTCAGGTCCCGTGCTCGCCGTGCATTCGGCCGCGGGTGGCCGGACGTTACGAAGATTCGCAGCGTCAGCCTTGGGAGACCGGCTCGCGATCGGGAAACCCATCGATTGCAGGAAACGCAATCGCCCAGCGGGACGAATGGGGCGAATCTGGCGTTGGCGATTGCATAAATTGCATACGTAGCGCGCAGCCCTTCGGCCGCCCCGCCGAAAGTTGCCAAACAGGGCGGGGGCCCCCTATAGGGGGCCTTGCCGTAACGGCTAAAAGCAAAGGAAATCGCCTTGGCCAAAGCACCCGCGCGCAAATCCCCCGCGCCAAAAAAATCCGCTTCCACCCCAGCTCCCACGCCGAACCGCGAGAAGCCCCGGGACCCAGCGCCCTATGAGGCGACGCCTGAGGAACTCGAGAAATTCTATCGCGAGATGCTGCTGATCCGCCGCTTCGAAGAGAAGGCGGGCCAGCTTTATGGTCTCGGCCTGATTGGCGGCTTCTGCCACCTCTACATCGGGCAGGAGGCCGTTGCCGTGGGTCTGCAGTCGGCGCTCGACGGCGACAAGGACAGCGTGATCACCGGCTACCGCGATCACGGCCACATGCTCGCCTATGGCATCGATCCCAAGGTCATCATGGCTGAACTCACCGGGCGTCAGGCCGGTATCTCGAAAGGCAAGGGCGGCTCGATGCACATGTTCAGCGTCGAGCATAAATTCTATGGCGGCCACGGCATCGTCGGCGCGCAGGTCTCGCTCGGCACCGGCCTTGCCTTCGCCCACAAATATCGCGGCGACGGCGGCGTCGCCATGGCCTATTTCGGCGACGGCGCGGCGAACCAGGGCCAGGTTTACGAGAGCTTCAACATGGCCGAGCTCTGGAAGCTGCCGATCATCTTCGTGATCGAGAACAACCAATATGCGATGGGCACCTCGGTCAACCGCTCCTCGGCCGAAGACCAGCTCTATCGCCGCGGTGAGAGTTTCCGCATTCCGGGCATGCAGGTCGACGGCATGGATGTGCTCGCGGTGCGCGGTGCGGCGGAAGCGGCGCTCGAATGGGTGCGCGCGGGCAAGGGCCCGATCCTCCTCGAGCTCAAGACCTATCGCTATCGCGGACACTCGATGTCGGACCCCGCCAAATACCGCAGTCGCGAGGAAGTGCAGGCGGTGCGCGACAAGAGCGACGCTATCGAACATCTGAAGAAGCTGATGCAGGACGCCGGCATCGGCGAGGACAAGTTCAAGGCGATCGACAAGGAGATCCGCCAGATCGTGAGCGACGCGGCCGATTTTGCCGAAAGTGCGCCCGAACCCGACCTTTCCGAACTCTATACCGACGTGCTGGTGGAGCAATATTGAGATGGCGATCGAACTGAAGATGCCGGCGCTGTCGCCGACGATGGAAGAAGGCACTCTCGCCAAGTGGCTCGTAGAGGAAGGCGACACGGTAAAGTCGGGCGACATTCTCGCCGAGATCGAAACCGACAAGGCGACAATGGAATTCGAAGCCATCGACGAGGGGACGATCGCGTCGATCCTGGTTCCCGAGGGCACGGACAACGTCAAGGTCGGCACCGTGATCGCGACGATCGCGGGCGAGGGCGAGGATGCCGCGGCGCCCGCCGAAGCGCCGGCGCCCGCCCCCGCTGAGGACGCAAGGGCGGCTGAGCCTGCACGCGCAGCGGCTTCCGCTCCTGAGGCTGTGAAACCTGCCGCCGCTGAACGGGCGTCTGATCCTGCAATCCCCGAAGGCACCGCGATGCAGCGCCTGACCGTGCGCGAAGCGCTGCGCGATGCCATGGCGGAGGAAATGCGCAAGGATGAGCGTATCTTCGTAATGGGCGAGGAGGTCGCCGAATATCAGGGCGCCTATAAGGTCACACAGGGTCTGCTCGACGAATTCGGCGACAAGCGTGTCGTCGACACGCCGATCACCGAATATGGCTTTGCAGGTCTCGGTACCGGCGCCGCGATGGGCGGGCTTCGGCCGATCATCGAGTTCATGACCTTCAATTTCGCGATGCAGGCGATTGACCACATCATCAACTCGGCGGCGAAGACCAACTATATGTCGGGCGGCCAGATGCGCTGTCCGATCGTGTTCCGCGGCCCCAATGGCGCGGCGAGCCGGGTCGCCGCGCAGCACAGCCAGAATTATGCGCCCTGGTACGCGAGCGTTCCCGGTCTCATCGTGATCTCGCCTTATGATGCGGCCGATGCAAAAGGCTTGCTCAAGGCCGCGATCCGCAGCGAAGATCCCGTCGTCTTTCTCGAGAATGAGCTTCTCTACGGCCGCAGCTTCGACGTCCCCGAGGTCGAGGATTTCGTGTTGCCCATCGGCAAGGCGCGGATCATGCGTGAGGGCAGCGACGTCACCATCGTCAGCTATTCGATCGGCGTCGGGCTCGCGCTCGAGGCCGCCGACACGCTGGCGGGCGAGGGCATCGAGGCCGAGGTCATAGACCTTCGCACCCTGCGCCCGCTCGACACCGCGACCGTGCTTGCAAGCCTTAGGAAGACGAACCGACTTGTCATCGTCGAGGAGGGCTGGCCGGTTTGCTCGATCGCGAGCGAACTCGCGATGGTCGCGATGGAGCAGGGCTTTGACGACCTCGACGCCCCGGTCACGCGCGTATGCAACGAGGACGTGCCGCTGCCTTACGCTGCCAATCTCGAGAAGGCAGCGCTCGTCGACACGCCGCGCGTCATCGCGGCAGTGAAGGCCGTGTGCCACCGCTGAGCCTCGCGGCCGCATTCAGAAACCGCTCGCGCCGTGCCTGTCGGAGCGCTCTTCCTGTCTTGCACGGAAGAATGGCCCTCTCGGCAATCTCGGAGCGAGCGGTTTTTATTGAGCGCGTTTCGTTCTAACGCACGCGGACATGACAGCCGAAGCCGAACCTCTTCAAAGCGCTTATCCCGACCTTCGTGATCCGCGCGTGACGGTCGCGGTGCCGCGCGATCGTCGCGCGGCGCTGGCGGCGCTGTGGGCGCTTGCCGAGCGGCTCACCAGGCTCCTTCGCGATGCGCGCGAACCGATGATCAGGCAGATCAAGCTTGCCTGGTGGCGCGACATGATGGCGACGCTGGGAAGCGATCCTGCCGCGCTTCCGAAGGGTGAACCGCTCCTCGCGGAGTTGCAGGCGAACTGGGCGGGGGAGGGCGGGCTCGGCGCGCTTGTCGATACGGCCGAGGCCGCGCTTCTCGCCGATAGCAGCGCTGGACGGGGGGATGCCGCACGGGGTTTCGGCGCTGCGCTCTTTGGCCTTTCGGGCGGTATGCCAGCCGCTGGCAACCGCTGGGGTCTCGTCTGGGGCGCCGCCATGCAGGACGATGAAATCAGCGCACGCGACCTTCTGGCTGCGGCCCGTGCGGAGCCTGCCCTGCCTCGCCATGCCTTTGCCGGAGCGCGCGCCTTGCTGATGCTCGATCGCTGGGCGGGGGTGATCGCGAAGAGCGCCGGGGAGCGCCATTGGCGCCGCGAAGCTTTAATATTGCTGCGCATCGGGCTCATCGGGCGCTGATCGAATAATATGCGCCGGGGCTGGAAATAGGGCTCGCCAACCTCTATCTTGCGGCGAAACACAGGGTCGCAGGGGACATTCTATGTTCAACGGGCTGGTCGCCTATCTCGATTCGATCAAGGCGCGCGACCCTGCGCCTCGGTCACGCTGGGAAATCCTCCTCTACCCGGGGCTGCTCGCGGTCGGCATGCACCGCATCGCACATTGGCTCTTCGAGGCGGACCTCTTCTTCCTCGCGCGCTTCGTCAACCACCTTGCGCGTTGGCTCACCGGGATCGACATCCATCCGGGCGCGAAAATCGGCCGCCACCTCTTCATCGACCATGGCTTTGGTGTCGTCATCGGCGAAACCGCGGAGATTGGCGATAATGTTTCCATCTACCAGGACGTGACGCTCGGCGGCACCGACCCTGCGAACGGCATCGGGGGCAAGCGCCACCCGACGCTCTCCGACGATGTGATCGTCGGCTCAGGCGCGCAGATCCTGGGGCCCGTCACGGTCCACGCGCGCGCGCGCATCGGCGCCAATGCGGTGGTGACGAAAGACGTGCCCGAAGGCGCGGTGATGGTCGGCATTCCTGCGCGCTCCACGCTCGTGGACGCCGCAGAATATGCGCGCGAATTCGTGCCTTATGGCACCCCGTGCAGCGAAACCTTCGATCCCGCGACGCAGAAGATCGAGATCCTTCAGTGTCAGCTTGAGCAATTGCAAAAGCAGCTCGCGGAGCTGATTGCCGAGCGCGATGCCGAAGCTGCTGACACCTCGCGGCGCAAGGGGAGCCGGACGCGCGCCTGATGGGGACTGTTACACCTCTGCCGCACACGATCCGCGCGGCGCCGCTTCAGACGGGCTTCGACCGGCACGAACTCACGCGTATTCTCGACCTTTATGGCCGCATGGTCGCGGCGGGAAAGTGGCGCGACTATGCGATGGATTTCCAGCGGGACGTGGCGATTTTCTCCGCCTTTCGCCGCACCGCGGAGCGCCCCGAGTATCGGATCGAAAAGCGCCCCGCCTTGCGAAGCCGCCAAGGCATGTGGTCCCTGGTCTCCGAAGGCGGGGCGATCCTGAAGCGGGGGGACGAGCTTTCCAATGTGCTCGCCCCCGTCGAACGCAAGCTTATGAAGCTGGTTGGGAGCTGATCGTCGCCGGCAGCTGGCTCGCCAGGTGGACGGGCAGCATCCCCACCACCGCCGCGCGGGCATTTTGCCAGAAGGCCGAGAGCAGCAGAAGCGCCGAACCGATCACGAAGGCGGTCAGCGCGACATTGAGCTCAACGGCGCCGAAGGTCTGGAAGAGCTGGGTCAGCGCGAACAGCACATAGGCGAGCGCCGAGACGAGTAGCGCGCGCCGATCGATCGCGAGCGCAATCAGCCCGAACACGATATAGATGACAACCACCATCGTGGCCGCGCCGCTCGAGATATTGTCGCCCTGCGTCACGCCGAGCAGATGGAAGATCGGATGCGCGATCATCGGCGCGGCGAGCAGGTGAAGCCAGAAGGCGACGTCGCTGCGGCGGGTCTGGCGCACGCGGTCGCTCCGGTCCCACCACATGGCGAGCGCGAAGACGCCGAGGCCGGCGACGAGCACCAGCATCATCACAAGCGTCGGCGAGTTCTGCGGAACCCCGGTGAGCGAGAGGATCAGGGCAACTGCGGTCGCGGCGAGCGCTGCGGTTCCCGCCGCGACAGTGATCGGCACCATGAAGCGCCTCCAGTGAAGCCAGGTCGCGGCCGCGGTGACAAGCGCGATCCCGCCAGCGAGCAGCGCGCCGACCGTATCGCTCGGGCTGCGGCCGAACAGCGCTTCGCCATGTTCCACGAGGAAGCCGATCATCGTCGCCGCGACTCCGCCGGCAAAGGCTAGCATCAGAACGATGCTGGGCAGCGCCATGCGCCGCTTGCGGGTAAAATATTCTGCAAGGAACCACGCCGAGGCCGCAACGAAGGCGCCCGCGAGCGCCGTGTGGATCGCCTCTCCGATCCACGCCACCGCGACGAGGAGGATCACTGCGGCGATGCTGACGAAAATATCGTTAAAGCCGGTGATGAGGCGGAAATGCTCCTCATCGGCACCGGGAGCGGCGCGAACCGACGCGATGTGCGACCGGAATGCCGCGGCGGCCTCCGGCGTCAACACTCTTGCATCGACCGCAGCTTGCAGGTCGCTTTCACTATACATCGGGGTCGTCCTTCTAGACCGTTCCCCTTGCCCCATGCCGGTTATAGCAACAGTGTATTAGTGTTGCAACACGATAAGCCGCGCCGAGATAGGAGCGCTGCTGCAGCGGATCGGTACGGCTTTCCAATCCATTCCTGCCGATTTGACCCCGCCTCGAACAGGAACGCCGCCTTGGCGTCCCTGTTCGAAAAAGCTGTATCTCAGCCGAGCGCCTGCAGCGCCTTCATCACGATCATCGATTGCTCGCTGCCCGACTGCGGGACGACTTCACCGCTGCGGTCGATGATCTTTTCCCAGGCCGCGGCGATACCTTCGGGGGTGCGCTCGTCCTCGGGGAGGGCAACGCCAGGCGTCGCTGTGACATAGGCTGCGTGATAGGCACCCGCACCTGCGCCGACGATCATGTTCGTGGGGGCATCTTCGCTCACGAGGAAGAGCGCCGCGGGCACGACATTTTCCGGCGTGAACTTTTCGAACAGTTCGGGCGGGAAAATATCCTCGGTCATGCGCGTCCCCGCGACCGGCGCGATCGTGTTGCAGCGAATATTATATTTCGCGCCCTCGAGGTGGAGCGTCTTCGTCAGCCCCGCGAGGCCGAGCTTCGCCGCACCGTAATTTGCCTGGCCAAAATTGCCGTAGAGCCCGGTCGAGGAGGCGGTCATCAGGATGCGACCATAAGCCTGTTCGCGCATCAGGTCCCAGCACGCCTTGGTGACGTTGGCGCTGCCGAGGAGGTGAACCTTCACCACCAGGTCGAAATCCTCCATCGTCATCTTCGCGAAGCTCTTGTCGCGCAGGATGCCCGCGTTGTTGATAAGAATGTGGACGCCGCCCCATTCTTCCTTCGCCTTCGCGACCATTTCGGTCATCTGCTCATATTCGGTAACGCTGCCGCCGTTCGACATGGCGGTGCCTCCCGCCGCCCGGATTTCCTCGACGACCTGCAGCGCGGCGTCCGAATGGCCGGTGCCATCGCGCGCGCCCCCGAGGTCATTGACCACCACTTTCGCCCCGCGCCGTGCGAGTTCGAGCGCATAGGCGCGGCCGAGTCCGCCGCCGGCGCCGGTCACTATGGCCACGCGTCCGTCAAAATTGATCGTCATAATGAACTCCCAAAAGCCGGGACCCCAGATGGGTTGCCCATAAAAACTGGCCTGTCCCTTAACCGTTCGCAGCGCGCAGGCAAGCGCGAAAGCCGGGTCATACCTCCCGCGCCCGGGCACGACCCTTGCGCACCGAGACCCGGGGCCACTTCGTGGACCTCACCCCCCACGGCATTGAGGAGGGGAGGGGCAGCGCTTCAGAAATACTCGGCTCAGCCCAATCCCTCGACTTCCTCGGCAAGTGCGAGCCAGCGGTCTTCGGCGGCCGCCTTTTCCTCGCGCAGGGTCTCGAGCTTCTGCGACAGCGCGGTGAAGCGGGCGTGATCGCGGGTAAAGAGGCTGCCGTCGGAAAGCTCGCTTTCGATCGCCGCCACTTCGTCCTCGATCGCCTCGATCCGGGCGGGGAGGAGATCATAGTCGCGCTGGTCCTTGTAGCTCAGCTTCTTGCGGGCCTGCGGCGGTGGAGGGGGCGCGGAGGCGGCCTGCGCCTTCGCCTTCACCGCGACGGGCTTTGTGCGCTTCGCTTCCCAATCGGCGTAACCACCGGCGACGACATCGACCTTGCCCGAGCCGTCGAGACCCAATGTCACGGTGACGGTGCGGTCGAGAAAATCGCGATCGTGACTGACGAGCAGCACCGTACCGTCGTAGTCGGCGATGACCTCCTGCAAGAGATCCAGCGTTTCCAGGTCCAAATCGTTGGTCGGCTCGTCGAGAACGAGAAGGTTCGATTCCCGGGCGAATTCGCGCGCGAGCAGCAGTCGGGAACGCTCGCCCCCCGACAGCGCCCCGACGCTCGCCTCGGCGATGGCGGGGTCGAAAAGGAAATCCTTCAAATAGCCCTGAACATGCTTCTTGACGCCGCGAACCTCGACCCAGTCGCCGCCGTCGGCAAGGATGTCCCGGACCTTTTTCTCGGGCGAGAGAAGGCTTCGCTGCTGGTCGATAACGATGCCGTCGAGCGTCGGCGCGAGAGTGACGCTCCCTTCGTCCGGGGCAATCTCGCCGGTCAGCAGCTTGAGCAGGGTCGACTTTCCCGCACCGTTGGCGCCAACGATGCCGATGCGGTCGCCGCGCTGAATGCGAAAGGTGAAGTCCTTGATGATGACCCGATCGCCAAAGCGCTTGGTAATATGGTCGGCGACGATCACCGATTTCGACCGAACATCGTCGTTGGCGAGACCGAGTTTCGCAACCCCGGGCCCGCCGATCATTGCGGCGCGCGCCGCGCGCATTTCCATCAGCTTTTCGAGCCTGCCCTGGTTACGGCGGCGGCGCGCGGTGACGCCGCGTTCGAGCCAGTGCGCCTCGAGGCGGAGTTTGGCGTCGAGCTTTTCGGCGGCCCGCGCTTCCTCGGCATAGACCGCCTCGGTCCAGGCATCGAAGCCACCAAAGCCGATCTCCTTGCGCCGGATACTTCCGCGGTCGAGCCACAGCGTCTGCCGGGTCAGCCGCGTGAGGAAGGTGCGGTCGTGGCTGATGACGACGAAGGCGCCGGCAAAGCGCGAGAGCCACCCCTCGAGCCAGTCGATCGCAGCAAGGTCGAGATGGTTTGTCGGCTCGTCGAGCAGGAGCACATCGGGATTCTGCGCAAGCGCGCGGGCGATCGCGGCGCGGCGGCGCTCACCGCCCGACGCGCTGGCGGCCTCGCGTGTCATGTCGATTCCGAGCTGGTCGGCGATTGCGGCGACCTCATGCTCGACGGGAGCATGGTCGCCGCCGGTCGCATAGTCCATCAGCGTGGCGAAGCCGGTGAAGTCGGGTTCCTGTTCGAGAAGCACCACGTGCGTTCCGGGGACGATCGTGCGCTTGCCCTTGTCGGCCTCAATGCGGCCGGCGAGCAGCTTCAGCAAGGTCGTCTTGCCCGCTCCGTTGCGGCCGATCAGCGCAAGCCGGTCGCGCGCGCCGATGTAGATGTCAAGGTCCTGGAACAGCCAGCCGCTGCCCTGGACCAGGCCGAGGCCTTCATATGAGAGAATAGGGGCTGCCATGATGAACGGCTCGCTACCGATGCGTTCAGCCTGATGCAAGCCGCCTCCGCGCAAGGGCGGAACGGGTCCGCTCCGTCAGCGTTACGGGGTGGAGATCAACAGGGACCGGGAGTCCGCTGCACAGGAGATTGAAATGACGAAGTCCATGTTCACCGCTATGGCCGGCGGGCTCGCGCTGTTGGCCGCCGCGCCCGCGCTTGCGCAGCAAGGAGGAACAACGGTGACGACAGCGACGCAGGAGGGCCCGATCCTCAGTTTCACGGTGAGCGAGGAGGTGCGTGCGCGTCCGGACCAGGCGACCATCGGGGCCGGGGTCACGACGACTGCGCCGACCGCCGTGGCGGCGATGCAGGCCAATGCCGCGGCGATGGACAAGCTCATCGCGGCGGCCAAGGCAAAGGGCATCAAGGCCGAGAATATCCAGACCAGCGGCATCAACCTGTCGCCGCAATATGATTATAACAACCGGGGCGAGGGCCAGCCGCCGCGCTTCCTGGGCTATCAGGTGTCGAACAGTGTTCGCGCGACCACAAACAATATCGACGATATCGGCCCCTTGCTCGACGCGCTCGTCGCGGCAGGCGGCACCAATGTCGATGGGCCCTGGTTCGCGATGAAGGACCCGGACGCGATGCTGGTCGGCGCGCGCGGTGCGGCCATCAAGGCTGCCGAGGCAAAAGCCAGGGATTACGCAAAGCTCGCGGGCTTCGGCGGCGCCGAGCTTGTCTCGATCAGCGAAGGAAGTTTCGGTGGTCCGCAGCCCCCGGTTCCGGTGGTGCGACTCCAGGCCATGGAGGCCGCTAAGTCTACACCGGTCGAGCCTGGCCAGGTCGGCAACACGCTGACGCTGAGTTTCCAATATCGGCTGGTGCGGTAAATTGAATTGGTCCCGGCGAAAGCCGGGGCCTTTCCTTTATGGCGCCTCTTTTATGGCGCCGCGCGGCTTTGTCCCCCTCCCGCGAGACGTTAATCTTGAAGTTCGCCCTCCGCCCACGGCCAGGGGCGTTCGCGAAACCATTTCGTGATGATATATTTGCGCCCCTTCCTGACCTTCATCCCGTGGTGGAGCGTGTCGGAATTGGGCTCGCCGCCGGGGCTGATATTGTTCCAGGCGAGCAGCTTGCCGGTTTCGGGTCGGTGAATCTTGCCGGTCGCGAGGAACCGCGTCGCGCCGCCGGCCGCGGGCTCATTGAGATAAACCATCAGCGTCCAGCTGCGCTGGCCCGGGATGGTGCAATAGGTTTCCCAGTCGGCCCCATGGGGGTCGAAAAAGTCGGTATGGGCCTTGAATTCCTGTCCGACGTCATAGCGCTGGCCCTGGAGCGGCTCCCCGAATTCGAGAGGAATGCCGGTAAGATCGTGCAGTTTGGCATTGACGGCGCGTACGAGCGGATCGCGGTGGTCAAGGTCGCAGGTCGCGCTGGTGCGGAAGGCTTCGTCGCCATTCGGGTCGGCGATCGTCGACGGACGCACGTTGCGGTCGATCCGCTCGACCAAATCGGCGCAGCTTCGTGCATCGAGAAAGCCGGGCAGGATGAATTGTTCAAGCTTTGCCGTAGGCGCGCGCCGGATCCCCGGCGCCGCGGAAAGCCGTCTTGCCGTCTGGTCGGCGCGCGACATTGCCATGTCGACGGGTCGGGTTTCGGCCATCCCATGCTTCTAGGCGGCCGCGTGGTTGCGAACAATGCTTGACGAAATGGGGCGTGCCGCCTATCGCCCGCGCGCTGTCGGCGGCATGTCCGCCCGGCCTTGTGGCGATCGTAGCTCAGTTGGTTAGAGCACCGGTTTGTGGTACCGGGGGTCGTGGGTTCAAGTCCCATCGGTCGCCCCATTTTCCCGCGTGTCCAGCCCGGACACATAGGTCGTCTAATTGCGGACACCTTTCGCGGTCTCTTT